>NZ_JBVJLC010000002.1:923377-962901 GCF_055584925.1 Streptomyces sp. NPDC087906 | reverse complement strand
GGGTGGTGTCCGGAGCGTAAAGCGTGATTTGCGGCGCATGTCCGGGTGCAGCCTGTGTGGGACGAGTACGCGCCGTAAATCGTGCAGCGCAGGACACGACCCCGGAACGGCCCCCGGCGACAACCGCAACCGAGACCGGCCGCCCCGACCGCGCCGGACGGCGACACCGCCCCCGGCGACCACCGCAACCAAGACCCGCACCCCGCACGGTTACACCCGTTCCCAGAAGCGCGCCAGGATCGACGTCAAGAACGCCTCCCCCTCCGCGCCCCACCCCCGCACCGCCTGATAGTCCGCGTGCACTTGGGCCAGCGCCGCCTCCACCGCCTCGCGGGGCATCGGCAGCAGCTTCGTCACCGGGCGTACGTACCCCTGCCACCGCGTCGTCGCCGCCGACCGCAGCGCCGTCGCCAGTTCCTCGTCCCGGCCCGTCGCCGTCAGCAGCTCGCGCGGGGTCAGGGACAGCGCCGCCGCCAGGGCGACCGTCTGGCGTTCGTTGCCGCGCCAGCGGCCGGACTCCTCCATGCGTACGTACGACGTCGTGTCCAGGCCGACCTGCCGCGCCAGGTCCTCCGCGGGCAGCCCGCGGGCAAGGCGGTGTTCCTTGAGGGTGGCCGCCGACGCCAGCAGTTCGCCGACCGAGCACCACAACACCCCCGCGAGCGCGGTGAGTTCGCGCGACGTGGGGACGGCTAGGCCGCGTTCCCACGCGGCCACGGTCTCGGCGGAGGCGTCGCGTAGGCCGTACTGCGCCTGGAGGCCGTACGCGACATGGCCGGTCGCCCAGCCCAGCGCCTCGCGCAAGCGGCGGGCGGCGTGGGCGTCGAAGGGCGGCGAGGAAGTGGGTGACTGCACGGGCACACCGTAGAGGTGGATCACCCGCCGCGACTACGGTGTGTCCGAACAACGGCACATGTCGTAGGAACGTCCTACAGCCAGCGGTACTGCAGCTCGGGGCGGCCGACCTGGCCGTACTGGGGGCTGCGGCCCGCGCGTCCCTCGGTGACGAGGTGTTCCAGGTAGCGGCGGGCCGTGATGCGGGAGATGCCCAGCGCGGCGCCGGCCTCGGCGGCTGTCAGGCCGGTGGGCGCTGCGCGCAGGGCGCGGGTCACCGCCGAGAGCGTGGGGGCGCTGAGTCCCTTGGGCAGCGCGGCCGGTTCGGGGGAGCGCAGCGCGCCGAGCGCGCGGTCCACCTCGTCCTGGCCGCTCGCCTCGCCGGCCGCCGCGCGGAACTCGGCGTAGCGGGTGAGCCGGTCGCGCAGGGTGGCGAAGGCGAAGGGTTTCAGTACGTACTGGACGACGCCGAGCGACACCCCCTCTCTGACCACGGCGAGGTCGCGCGCCGAGGTGACGGCGATGACGTCGGCGTGGTGGCCGCCGGCGCGCAACGCCCGTAGCAGGGACAGCCCGTGGCCGTCGGGGAGGTAGAGGTCGAGCAGGATGAGGTCGATGTCGGCGCGTTCCAGCAGCCGGGCCGCCTCCGCGCGGGAGTGGGCGACGCCCGCGACGGCGAAGCCGGGCACCCGGCCGACGTAGAGCTGGTGCGCGTCGGCGGCGACCGGGTCGTCCTCCACGATGAGGACGCGGATGGCGGGCGCGCTCATGTCGTCACCCGCACGGCGCCGGACGCGAGGAGCGGCAGCCGTACGGTGAACTCCGCACCGCCGTCCGGTCCCGTGGTGAGGACGACGGTGCCGTGCGCGCGGTGCACGGCTTGCCGGACGAGCGCGAGGCCGAGGCCGCGGCCGGGCCCGTTGGTCGACCAGCCGCGCCGGAACACCTCCTCGACGGAGTCCGGGTCGATGCCCGCGCCGGTGTCCCGTACGGCCAGGCGCAGTTCGCCGCCGTCGACCAGCGCCGTGACGGTGACCCGGGCGCCGGCCGGGCTGTCGCCGCCCTGCGCCGCGTCCACGGCGTTGTCGATGAGATTGCCGAGGATGGTCACCAGATCGCGGGCCGGCAGGGTCGCCGGCAGTACGCCGTCGTCGATGCGGCTGTCGTCGGCCAGCACCAACTCGACGCCGCGCTCGTTGGCTTGGGCCGCCTTGCCGAGGAGCAGCGCGGCGAGCACGGGTTCGCCGACGGAGCCGACGACCTGGTCGGTGAGGGCCTGGGCCAGCTCCAGTTCGGCGGTGGCGAACTCCACCGCCTGTTCCACCCGGCCGAGTTCGATGAGGGAGACCACGGTGTGCAGCCGGTTCGCCGCCTCGTGCGCCTGCGAGCGCAGGGCCTGGGTGAAGCCGCGCTCCGAGTCCAACTCGCCGGAGAGCGCCTGGAGTTCGGTGTGGTCGCGGAGGGTGACGACCGTGCCGTGCCGTTCGCCGCCGACCACCGGACGGGTGTTCACGACGACGATCCGCTCGTCGCTCAAGTGCACCTCGTCCACGCGCGGTTCGGAGGCGAGGAGCGCGCCGGTGAGCGGTGTGGGCAGGCCGAGTTCGGCGACGGGGCGGCCGACGGCCGACTCGTCGAGGCCGAGTAGTGCCCGTCCGCCGTCGTTGATCAGCGCGATGCGGCGCGCGCCGTCGAGCATCAGCAGCCCTTCGCGTACGGCGTGCAGAGCGGCCTGGTGGTAGTCGTGCATCCTGCTGAGTTCGGTGGCGTTCATGCCGTGGGTGTGGCGGCGCAGCCGGGCGTTGATGACGTACGTACCGAGCGCGCCGAGCGCGAGGGCGCCCGCTGCCGACAGGATCAGGATCTTGACCTGGTGGGTGACCTGGCTGGAGATCCGGTCGACGGTGATGCCGACGCTGACCAGGCCGGTGATCCGGCTGCCGTCCCTGATGGGGGTGACGACGCGGATGGAGGGGCCGAGCGTGCCGGTGTAGGTCTCGGTGAAGGTGCGGCCCTGCAGCGCGGCTGCCGTGCTGCCGAGGAAGGGCCGGCCTATCTGCGCCGGATCGGGGTGCGTCCAGCGGATGCCCCGCGGGCTCATGATGGTGATGAAGTCGACGCCTGTGTCGCGCCGTACCCGCTCCGCGTACGGCTGGAGCGGCCCCGTCGGGTCGGGGGTGCGGACGGCGTCCCGTACAGAGGGCGAATCAGCCACCGCGCGCGCGGCGGACGTCACCTGCCTGCGCGCCGTCTCGTCGGCCTGGTCCCGGTCGGTGAGGTACGCGAAGACGGCGCACCCCGCCACGATGGCCGCGACCAGCACGGCCTGCATCGCGAAGAGCTGGCCGGCGAGGCTGCGCGGACGTGGCAGATGCATGGGGCTCAGTGTGCCTGGCCGGAATCGTATGAACGAAATGAACGTAAGGGTGACCGGCGTCACACCGTGGTGGATAGTCGCCGGGACCCCTCGGGACGGGGGGCGGCCCCCTCGGGACAGGGGGTGCAGCAGGGACGAGTCGAGGAGGACCCGTGGCCGCAAGAGGGCGGGACCGTACGCACTTTCTGTACATAGCGGTGGTCGTGGCCGTCGGCCTCGGCATCCTGGTGGGCTTCGTGGCCCCGGGGGTCGCGGTCGAACTCAAACCGATCGGCACGGGCTTCGTCAGCCTCATCACGATGATGATCTCGCCGATCATCTTCTGCACGATCGTGCTGGGCGTCGGATCGGTGCGCAAGGCGGCCAAGGTCGGCGCCGTCGGCGGGCTCTCGCTCGCCTACTTCATGGTGATGTCGACGGTGGCGCTCGCCATCGGGCTCGTCGTCGGGAACATCCTGGAGCCGGGCTCGGGGCTGCATCTCACCGAGGCGGCGCGCCATGTGGGCACGGCGCAGGCGGAGGGCGCCTCGACCTCCACCACGGACTTCCTGCTCGGCATCATCCCGACCTCGATGCTCTCCGCCTTCACCGAGGGCTCGGTGCTCCAGACGCTGCTGATCGCGCTGCTGTCGGGCTTCGCGCTCCAGGCGATGGGCCGGACGGGCGAGCCGATCCTGCGCGGTGTCGAGCACATCCAGCGCCTGGTGTTCCGGGTGCTGGCGATGGTCATGTGGGCGGCGCCCATCGGCGCCTTCGGCGCGATCGCCGCGGTGGTGGGGGAGACGGGCGTCGACGCGCTGAAGTCCCTCGCGATCATCATGATCGGCTTCTACATCACCTGCGCGCTGTTCGTCTTCGTGGTGCTGGGCGCGCTGCTGCGGGCCATCGCGGGCGTCAACATCCTGCTGCTGTTCAAGTACCTGGCGCGGGAGTTCCTGCTGATCCTGTCCACGTCGTCGTCGGAGTCGGCGCTGCCGAGGCTGATCGCGAAGATGGAGCACCTGGGTGTCAGCAGGCCCGTTGTCGGCATCACCGTGCCGACGGGCTACTCCTTCAACCTCGACGGCACGGCGATCTATCTGACGATGGCCTCGATCTTCATCGCCGAGGCGCTCGACAAGCCGCTGTCGCTCGGCCACCAGATCTCGCTCCTCGTCTTCATGATCATCGCCTCGAAGGGCGCGGCTGGCGTCAGCGGCGCCGGCCTCGCCACCCTCGCGGGCGGCCTCCAGGCCCACCGCCCCGAACTGCTCGACGGCGTCGGCCTGATCGTCGGCATCGACCGCTTCATGAGCGAGGCCCGCGCCCTGACGAACTTCGCGGGCAACGCCGTCGCCACGATCCTGGTCGGTACGTGGACGAAGGAGATCGACCGGGCCCGGGTGGACGAAGTGCTGGCGGGCCGCATCCCGTTCGACGAACGGACCCTGCTGGACGAGGGGCACGGCGGTACGCCGCAGAAGGAGCTGGACGAGGTCCCCGAGCAGCGCGAGAGGGACGCCGACGGCGACGTGATCGAGCACGCGCGCGCCTCGCAGCCCAAGAGCCAGGCCGGGGCCTGATCAGCCTCCCCACCCGGCCTTCCGAGGAAACGGCCCGCCCGGAGCACCACACTCCGCGCGGGCCGTTCCGCTGCCCTGCGGCTCATCCGCCGGCCAGGCGGCGCCGGTAGGCGGCGACGACCGGGCGTACGGCCGCCGCCAGGGCCCGCATGTGCTCGTAGGCGTAGCCGGGCGGGGTGTCGGGGTTCGGGCGGGCGGTGAGGTCGAGTACCGCGTACGCCTCGCGGTACAGCGCCCGGGACTCGGGGGTGTCGATGTCGCCCAGGTCCTCGCGCAGCAACAGCTCCAGATGGCCCCGGAGTTTGACGGTCGTGCTGTCGACCCACGCCCGGTCGGGCAGCGCGAGGCGCCGGGCGAGCGCCTGGCCGACGGTGTGCGAGATCGTCACGAGGTCGATCGCGGGCGGCGGATGCGGGGGGTCGTCGGAGCCCGTGCCCCCGCCTTCCTGGTCGGCGTCTCCTGGCACGTCGTTCCCCGCTTCGCTCAGTCGGTTCACCGGGCCGGCTCCTTCGCTGTCGGTCACCTCGCGGCATCGACGGCGCGCCCGCATGGCGACGGTGCGCACGGTGTTGTACGGCCCTGGCCGGCGTCCCGCTCAAGTCATGTGGTGTTCAACAGATGAAGGCGGAACGGGATCGCCGCTGAATGGCGGAACACGTGGCACCGACCGGGTCGGTCGACCGGAATTCCGCTCGTCGCTCCCTACCCTGTGAGCGAAATCGGCGAGGCCGGAATCGAGCGGCCCGCCCTTTCCGACTCGCGGCCGGGAATTCCGTACCGTGGACATCACCATCGGGGAGCACGCGTGAAGGACGACAGGAATTCCACCGAGCTGCCTCGGCGCCGGTTTGTGGCGCTCTCCGGCGCCATCGGCGCGGCGACGCTCCTGACAGCCGCGGAAGCGGCGACCGGACGCACCGCCTCGGCAGCCGCCCCGACGCCCGCGGACCCGGCCCCCGACATGTGCCCCACGCCGCCTCCCGGAGGCGCTCCGACCTGCCCCCCTGCCCAGCTCCAGCCCCTGTGCGGCAGCCCGTCCGACAACGATCCGCTGTGGCGGGACGTCCAGTACTGCACACAGGGAAAGCCCCTGCCCCCCGGGCAGTTCCCGCCCGACTGCCTGAAGGTGACCGCGGACTACGTCGTCCTGAACGGCAGGCCGTCGAGCCGGCACAACTTTCTGCTGACGCCCAGTTGCCGGGTCACCGGTATCGAATGCCCCTTCATCGAGACCTCCGGCGCGCCGAATTACTGGAACGACGCATGGCAGAACGCCCGCAGCGGCGGGAGCGTCCCCGTGCAGTACCCCAATATCGGTCTGGGGATCAATTCGCAGAGCGCCCGGTTCCTCGACCAGTTGCACATTCACCTGGCCGGCGTCCGGGCGAGCACGCAGCGGCGGTTGCAGGAACTGGAGACCATGGGCCGCATGGCCACCAGTCCCGCGCAATGGAACGCCGCGCAGTACCGGGTACCGGTCACGGGCTCGGACGGTTCGGGGGACCGCACGTACCGAGCCCTCAGACTGCCCAGCCTCGGGATGAATCTCTTCGCGCTGCTGCGGCAGTACGTGGTGAAGCCGAACGGGCTGAGCATGGCGAACCAGACGCTGATCGTGGTCCCGAAGATGACGGCGACGGGCTTCGCCGGGGCGTTCTACGTCCTCAACAGCGACCCGTCGCTCCACGACGGCACGAACACGTGTGACCACCTGCTCGTGTACGCCTGAGCCGTCAGGTGTGGTTGATGCCCGTTCTGACCAGGCCGAGCAGGCGGAGCGTCATATCGGCCCCGTTCGGGGTCTGTTGGCCGGCCCAGGCGACGCCGGTGGCGAGGAGGAGCAGTTCGCCCGCGGTGATGTCGCCGCGTGCCTCGCCCGCCTGCTGGGCGCGGGCGAGGAGTTGGGCCGCCTTGGTGCGCATGGCGTGGCAGGAGTGGTGGAGTTCGGACGTCTCGTCGTCGATCGCGGCGAGGATCGAGCCGGGCAGGCCCGCGTAGCGGCTGGAGTTGGCGGAGAACGCGACCAGCCAGGTGTTCAGCGCCTCGCCCGGCGGCTCCGACTCCATCAGCTCGTCCGCCCGTACGCACAGGCCGTCGAGCCCGCGCCGCATGATCGCCTCGACGAGCGCCTCGCGGGTCGGGAAGTGCCGGTAGAGCGTGCCGATGCCGACGCCCGCGCGGCGGGCGACATCGCGGAGCGAGACCTCGGTGCCGTGCTCGGCGAAGGCCGTACGCGCCGCGTCGAGCAGCAGCTCGTAGTTGCGGCGGCCGTCGGCGCGCCTGGTTTCGGCCATGGGGTTCGCCTCCGGGATTGCCAGACGGAGCGGTGCTCCGGATATAGTCGGAGCAGTGCTCCGAATGGCAGCCTAACCGTTTTCGATCCCTTGACACGAGGTGTGACGTCACCATGGCGGCAATCCCTGACGACTGGCAGGCGCGAAACGGCCGATACGTGCCCACTCCGCGCTTCGACGACTACGCCGAGAAGTACGCCGACTACTTCACGATGAGCCGCGACAACGGCGTCATCGAACTGGCCATGCACACCGAAGGCGGCCCCGCCGCCTACGGCATGGGGATGCACAACGCCTGGGGCCAGGCCTGGCTCGATGTCGGCAGGGACCCCGAGAACGAGGTGCTCATCCTCACCGGCACCGGCGACCACTGGCTCGCCCCCGTCGACCGGGCCCGGTTCGCGGAGATGATGCGCGAACCGCACCCCGACGACTACGCGTACCGCACCTACCACGACGGCCTGAAGCTCCTGGAGAACCTGCTCTCCGGCATCGACATCCCCACCATCGCCGCCGTGAACGGCCCGAGCGGATCGGGCCACACCGAGATAGCGCTGCTGTGCGACATCACCCTGTGCGCCGAGGAAGCCACCTTCGCCGACGCCC
Source organism: Streptomyces sp. NPDC087906 (assembly GCF_055584925.1). Lineage (NCBI taxonomy): Bacteria > Bacillati > Actinomycetota > Actinomycetes > Kitasatosporales > Streptomycetaceae > Streptomyces > Streptomyces sp. NPDC087906. The sequence goes on along the minus strand of NZ_JBVJLC010000002.1, from coordinate 955,228 downwards.
ACCTGCTCGCGGGCGCCGCCCCCGGCGACGGCATGCACCTGGTCCTCCAGGAACTGCTCGGCACCAAGCGCGCCGCCTACCACCTCTACACCGGCAAACCGATCGACGCGGCAGCCGCCCTGGAACTGGGCCTGGTCAACGAAGTACTCCCGGCGGCCCAACTCCTCCCACGCGCCCGCGAACTGGCGACAACCATCCGCTCCCGCCCGACAGCAGCCCGCAGACTCACCCACGCCGTGGTCTCCCGCCCCTGGAAGCGCCGCCTGGTCGAAGACTTCGGTTTCGGCCTGGCCCACGAAATGTTCGGCATCTCCGCCGACAAACTCTTCGAACGCTCCTGACCGGTCAACGCGACGAGCCGGACCCGCCTTCGAGCCGAGCCCGCAAAGCGCCGGCCCGGGGGTCGCCGTGGCCGACGATGAGTTCCAGGGCTCGCGTACGCTGCCGGCCGGCCGCGTCCGGGTCGCTGCCCGCCAAGGCGACGGCGAGTCCTTCGAGGGCGAGCGCCTCGTGCCAGCCGTCTCCGAGCTCTTGCTGGACGGCGACGGCCCGCCGGTGGAAGTTCGCCGCTTCGAGGTCGCGGCCCAACTGGTGATAGGTCTGACCGGCGCCGTGCCAGGCCAGGGCTTCACGGCCACGGTTGCCGAGACGCCGGTGGAGGGTGGCCGAGCGCTGGTAGGCAGTCAGGGCGTCGGCGTACTGCTCGGTTGCCCGATGGGCATCGCCCAAGGTCAGCAACCAGTAGCCCTCCAGCCGGTGATCACGCAGGACGAGGGCGATCTCCACAGCCCGGTGGGCGGACTTCAGCGCCTTCTCGGGCTCACACCGGTCGAGCTGGAGGCCGCTCAGCAGGCGCAGCACGTTTCCCTCCCCGCGCGGATTGTCCAGCGCGCGATGGCGTGCCAAGGCGTCCTCGACAGCGGCGGCGGCCTCCGGCAGCCGTCCCGCGTTGTAGTGGGCGGTTGCCAGATTCGACAGCGCTGTGGCCGCCCAGTGCGGCGATCCTGCCTGCTGGAAGAGCGGGATGGTCTCCTCGAAGTGGGCCGCCGCCAGGTCGAGTTGGCGGACCCGGAGATGGCCGAGGCCGATCAGGTTGAGCGAGTTGGCCTCGCCGAGCCGGTCGCCCATGGCGCGCCAGATCCCCAGGGCACGCCGGTGGCTGGCGAGACTCGACGACACGTCGTCGATCCGGCTGTGGTCCATGCCGAGATTGGTGAGGAGCAGGCCCTCCGCCGCCCGGTCGCCGTCGCGCCGGGCGGCGGCGAGAGCCAGTTCGCCCGCCGCGAGCCAGTCGGCGACAGGGGCGGACGAGGACCGCGCGTTCCAGAAGACCACCGCCAACTGCCAGGCACGCCTGTCGTGCTCGCCGGCGGCGGCGCGAACGGCGTGGAGGACATTGGTGTTCTCCTGCTCGGACCAGTCCACGGCCGAGTCGTAGTCCGGGAACGTCAGCGGCCGTACGGCATCGGCGGGCGCGGCGAGAGCCAGATGCGGTTCGGCGGGGCTGAGCAGGCTCTGGGCGGCGTCGGCGCTGTGCAGATACCAGTCCAGCACCCGCCCCAGTGCCGCTGCCTGCTCCTCGGGAGGCTCCTCGCGGTGTGCCTGGTCGGTGGCGTAGGCGCGCAGCAGGTCGTGGAACTGGTAGCGGTCAGGGGCGGTCTGTTCGATGAGGTGGGCGCCGACCAGGGTGTCCAGCAACTGGCGGGTCCTGTTGACCGTCAGTCCGGCGAGGGCGGTGGCGGTCTGAAGGGCGAACTCGGGTCCGGGGTGCAGGCCGAGGAGCCGGAAGAGCCGGGCCGCCTGGTCCGGCAGGGCCCGGTAGGACCAGGTGAAGACGGTGCGCACCGCTTCTGCTTCGTCGTCGTCGCCGGTGCTGAGCGCGTCCCACAGAGCGGATTCGTCACGGAGTTCGGCGATCAGGTCGTCGAGCCTCATATGCGGACGGCTGGCCGCTCGCTCGGCGGCGATGCGCAGGGCGAGCGGCAGCCTGGCGCAGAGATCGGCCAGTTCGGCGAGTTTGTCAGGGTCGTCGTCGGGCCGGTAGCCGGCGGTGACGGTGCGCAGCAGAGCCACCGCCTCGGTCTGCGGGAGGATGCCGAGGGTCAGCCGGCGGGCACCGTCGCGGATCGCGAGTCCGGAGAGCCGGCTGCGGCTGGTCACGACGACCAGGGACCCGGCGCTGCCCGGCAGCAGCGGGCGGACCTGCGCGACGCCGGCGGCATTGTCGAGAACGATCAGGAGTCGCCGCTCCGCGACCAGGGACCGGTATTGGGCCGCTGCGGCGTCGGGGTCCTGGGGCACGGACGACGTGGCCACCCCGAGAGCGCCCAGAAACCGGCGCAGCGCTTCGTGGGCGGTCACGGGTTCACCGGGGTCGTACCCCCGCAGATTGACGTAGAGCTGCCCGTCCGGAAATCGCTGTCTGACCTGGTGCGCCCAGCGCAACGCGAGCGAGGTCTTGCCCGACCCCGCCGTGCCGGCGATCACGCAGACCGAGATGATCAGGGACCGGCCGTCCTCATCGGCCAGCACCGCGTTCAGCTCGGCCAGTTCCTTGGTTCGATTGACGAATCCGTGCACGCTGCCGGGCAGTTGACGGGGTGTCGGGCCGGTGGCCGCCCCTTTTTCGGCGCCGGACGCGACATGCTCGTGGAAGTGAATTCCCCCCTCGACGCTGCCGGCCTGCACAATGTCGCGCGACGACCCGGACAGGTCGTTGTGCGATCTGTCCGGGGTCGCGTCTGCTCCGTCGTCCTTGCTGATGTGCTTACTCCGGTGGTGTGTTCGGGGCGGGGAGCTGTCCGACCTCGCGGTCGAAATAGACGGCCATGTCCTCGCCCGTTTCGTAGAGGGCCTTGATATAGCTTCCCCACCGCCCGACCACCTCGGGGTCGGTGTATCTCACGGCGCCGGTCGGGAGGCCCGCCTCGGTGTAGAGGACGTTGTAGAGGGTGCTGCTGCCCAGCGCGACCACTTCCGGCAGCATCCCCCGCTCTTCCACCGAACTCAGCGCTCGGGCAGGTACGACGCGGATCCGCTGGCCGTACTCCGCCTGCTGGCGCAGCGAGTGCAACTCCCACTGCATATAGGGGGTCAGCGGCTGCTCGACCACCCGCACCCGATGGAACACATGGCCGCGGCGCGCGTCCTCGCGGGCCTCGGCGACCAGTGCGTCGTGCCGTTCCTCCATGAGACGCAGTGCCTCGTCCCACTCGCCGCGGCGCATGGCCTCTCGGCTGGCGCTGCCCTGCTCCTCGAAATGCTGCCGCCGCTCCAGCTTCCAGGAGGATTCATCGTGGATCTCGGCCTCGCGGCGCCGGAAATCGCGCTTGTAGTCCGCGCGCGCGAGTAATTCGCCCTGCGCGGTGTCGAGATCGGGTGCGTGGAGGCTAAGCATCGCGGATGTCCGCCTTCGCCGCGCTGAGCACATTCCCCGGAATGACGACCAGCCGCTCATCGGCCCCGAGCGTCACCCCGTCCGGCATGTGCGCCGCGTAAGCGTGGGTCAGATCCCTGCCGATCACCGCGATGTCGCCGTTGTCGAGCTGCCAGATGTCCGGGCATTCGTCCTTCCCGTCGGAGTTCCCCAGCTCTGCGGGTGACTTGCCCAGTCGTCTCTCGAATAACGCGGACGGATCCGCCTCCCACGCCCGTGCCATGCCTGCCTCCAGCTCGTTCGGTCGCCCCTGCCGCGTTACCCATTCTAGATGTGGTCGATTACACAGAGCAACGGAAGGCCGAGGCGGGTTCTCGCCATTGGCAGGCGGCCTCCGGCGGGGGGCGGGAGGCTACGCGTCGAAGTCTGTTGAGCGGCTCACGTTCCCCCGGTAAGGGTTCCGCCTGCGGACGACGGCGACCCGCCCGACGCTTGCCTTGACGTCGGCGTCAACGCTTACCGTCGGAGACATGCGAATCGGCGAGCTCGCGGAACGGGCCGGGACGACCACCCGGACGCTGCGGTACTACGAGTCACGCGGGCTGCTGTCGGCCCGTCGCGCGGTGAACGGCTACCGCACGTACGACGAGGACGACCTTCGGCTCCTCCGGCAGATCAGGACCTTGCAGGACTTCGGGTTCGAGCTGGAGGAGACCCGGCCCTTCGTGGAGTGCCTGCGCGCCGGGCATCCGGCCGGCGACTCGTGCGCCGACTCGATCGCCGTCTACCGGCGCAAGCTCGCCGAGCTGGACGGGCTGATCGACCAGCTCCGTACGGTACGGGGCCAGGTCGGCGCCGAGCTGGCGCGGGCCGAGGCCGCGCGGGCACCGGAGCCGGCCTGCGACCTGACGCACGCGCTCAACCGCGGAATAGCCGGCGCCGGCGAATTGCGGGAATCATCCGACGGAGGGGAAAAGACACATGATCAAGGCTGAGGGCATCGACACCGTTACGGACGAGACCTTCGACGATGTGGTGATGCGGCCGGGTCTGCCGGTCCTGGTGGAATTCACCGCCGACTGGTGCCCGCCGTGCCGGCAGCTCGCGCCCGTCCTGAGCGCCATTGCCGAGGAGGAGGCCGACCGGCTGAGAATCGTGCAGATCGACGCGGACACCAACCCGGAGACCATGACCAGGTACGGCGTGCTGTCGATGCCCACCCTGCTGGTCTTCCGGGACGGTGAGCCGGTGAAGACCATCGTCGGCGCCCGTCCGAAGCGCCGGCTGCTGCAGGATCTGGCGGACGTCCTCTAAGGGCGCCGAACCGGCTCCGAACGCAAAAATACCCCGCGCCGAATTGACGGCCGGGGTGTTTTTCTGTGACGATTAACGTTTCCGTACTCGCGTATTTGCGGGCATAGAAAAGCTCACTCGGCACAGAATATCGGACAGGGGCTCAATTGTCAACCGAGGAATTGCAGAACGAACAGCAATTCATCTCCCTCCTCTATGAGCGGCTCGACGCTCTGCGGGAGCAGGCCGAGACGGCGATGAGCCGGTCCTTCGGCGAGGTCAGCACGGGCCGGCAGGCCCGGGTCGAGCGGGACATCAGCGTCGCCGAGCAGTCCGACCGCATGGCGGCGCTCAACGCCGTCGAGTCGGGGCTCTGCTTCGGCCGCATCGATCTCGCCGACAGCACCGGGGGCGGGACCGAGGACGGCGGTACGACCCACCACATCGGCCGTATCGGCATGCGCCGGGACGACGAGGAGCGCACGCCCCTGCTCATCGACTGGCGGGCCCCCGTCGCCCGCCCCTTCTACCTCGCCACCGGCTACACCCCGATGGGGCTGCGGCGCCGCCGCCACATCACCACCCAGGGCCGCACCGTCACCGCCCTGCACGACGAGATCATGGACCTCACGGACACCACCCGCACCGGGTACGAGGACCCCGACGGCGACGCCGTCCTGCTCGCCGCGCTCAACTCGGTGCGCACCGGCCGGATGAGCGACATCGTCCAGACCATCCAGGCCGAGCAGGACCGCATCATCCGCGCCCCGCACCGCGGTGTGCTCGTGGTCGAGGGCGGGCCCGGCACCGGCAAGACCGCCGTCGCGCTGCACCGCGCCGCCTACCTCCTCTACGCCTACCGCGAGCAGTTGGCCCGCCGCGCCGTGCTGATCGTCGGCCCGAACCCGGCCTTCCTCGGCTACATCGGCGAGGTGCTGCCCTCGCTCGGCGAGACCGGTGTGCTGCTGTCCACGACGGGGGAGCTGTTCCCCGGCGTCGTCGCCACCGGTACGGACACCCCGGAGGCGGCCGAGGTGAAGGGCCGCGCCGAGATGGCGCAGGTGCTCGCCGACGAACTGCGCGACCGGCAGTCGCTGCCCGAGTCGGTGCTGGAGATCCCGCACGAGGACCACGGCACACTGCTCCTCGAACGCGATGCGGTACGCGAGGCCAGGCAGCGCGCCCGCGACACCGGTCTGCCGCACAACCTGGCCCGGCCCGCCTTCGCCTTCCGGATCATCGACGTGCTCACGGAACAGCTCGCCGAGCGGCTCGGCGCCGACCCGCTCGGCGGTCCGAACCTGCTCGACCCCACCGACATCGCCCAGCTCGGCAAGGAGATCGCCACCAGCTCCGACGTGCAGGCCGCGATCGACTCGCTGTGGCCGAGCCTCACCCCCGAGCAGTTGGTCGCCGACTTCCTCGCCGTGCCGTGGCGGCTCGAAGCGCGGGACGCCGCGGCCGTACGCAGGCCGGAGCCGCGGACCGGCGCCGACGCCCGGATCGACTGGACGCCCGCCGACGTACCGCTGCTGGACGAGGCGGCGGAGCTGCTGGGCGAGGACGACACGATGGCCCGCGCAGCCGCCGCGCGCGAGAAGCAGGAGCAGATCGCCTACGCGCAGGGCGTGTTGGAGCTGTCCTACGGCTCACGTACCCAGGAGTTCGAGGACAAGGACGAGGACGAGTCGGAGGTCCTCGCCGCGCACGACATCATCGACGCCGAGCGGTTCGCCGAGCGGCAGGAGGAGACGGACTCGCGCAGCGCCGCCGAGCGCGCGGCGGCCGACCGTACCTGGGCCTTCGGCCATATCGTCGTGGACGAGGCGCAGGAACTGTCCGCGATGGCCTGGCGGTTGCTGATGCGCCGCTGCCCCAGCCGCTCCATGACCCTCGTCGGCGACCCGGCGCAGACCGGCGACGCGGCGGGCTGCGACTCCTGGCAGGACATCCTGGAGCCGTACGTCGGCAAGCGCTGGGAGCTGACGACGCTGGGCGTCAACTACCGTACGCCCGCCGAGATCATGGAGGTCGCCGCCGATGTGCGGCGGCTGTCCGACCCGGGTTTCCAGCCGCCGCGCTCGGTGCGCTCCACCGGCGCCGTACCGGTCGTACGGTCGGTCCCGCAGGCCGGACTGGCGCGCGCTGCCGCCGAGTTGGCGACGGAGGGACCGCGCGACGGGCGGCTCGCGGTCATCGCGCCCGCCGGGCTGCTGCCCGCGCTCGCCGCCGAACTGCCCGACGCCTCATGGGGAACGACCCCCGATCTCACTCGCGACGTGGTGCTCCTCAGCGCCCGGCAGGCCAAGGGGCTGGAGTTCGACACGGTGGTCGTCGTCGACCCGGAGGCCGTCATGGACGGCTCGCCGCGCGGTACGAACGACCTGTACGTGGCGCTGACCCGGGCGACCCAGCATCTGGGCATCGTGCGCGACGCGGATGTGCCGTCCCGGCTCACCGTCGGCCGGTGAACAGGCGCCCGGCGAACGGGCGAGTGGGCAACGGGCGCCCGCTGGACAGGCGCCCGCCGTACGGGCGCCCGGCGAAGAGGCGAGTGGGCGCCGCCCGGGGCGGACCCCCGGGCGGCGCCCACCGGACGCGTCTGAATCAGGGCCGTCAGGCGGGCCGCAGCCACACCGTCGCCAGCGGCGGCAGCGTGAGCTGGATGCTGGCCGGCCTGCCGTGCGCACCGACCGACTCCGGCTTCAGCGGCTCCGGGTTGAGCACGTCACTGCCGCCGTAGCGCAGCCCGTCCGTGTTCAGCACCTCGGTCCACGCCGCGTACCGGTCGGGCACGCCCAGCCGGTAGTTGTGCCGCACCACGGGGGCGAAGTGCGAGACGGCGAGCAGCGGTGCGCCGTCGGCGTCGAACCGCAGGAAGGCGAAGACGTTGTCCTCACCCGCGTCGCCGTCGACCCACTCGAAGCCGTCCGGCGCCGTGTCGCGCTCCCACAGGGCCGGGGTGTCGCGGTAGACCGCGTTCAGGTCCCGCACGAGGTCCCGTACGCCCCGGTGGTCGGCCGCCGCCGAGTACGACGGGTCCAGCAGCCACCAGTCCGGGCCGTGGCTCTCCGACCACTCGGCGCCCTGCGCGAACTCCTGCCCCATGAAGAGCAGTTGCTTGCCCGGATGGGCCCACATGAAGCCGAGGTACGCGCGCTGGTTGGCGCGCTGCTGCCACCAGTCGCCGGGCATCTTGGAGACCAACGCGCCCTTGCCGTGCACGACTTCGTCGTGCGAGATCGGCAGGACGTAGTTCTCGCTGTACGCGTACACCATGGAGAACGTCATCTCGCCGTGGTGGTACTTGCGGTGGACCGGCTCCTTGGAGATGTAGTCCAGCGAGTCGTGCATCCAACCCATGTTCCACTTCAGCCCGAAGCCGAGACCGCCGAAACCGTCGGGCCCCACGATGTCGGTCGCGCGGGTCACCCCGTTCCACGCGGTGGACTCCTCGGCGATGGTCACCACACCGGGACAGCGGCGGTAGACGGTGGCGTTCATCTCCTGGAGGAAGGAGACGGCGTCCAGATTCTCCCGGCCGCCGTACTGGTTCGGCGACCACTGGCCGTCCTCGCGCGAGTAGTCGAGGTAGAGCATCGAGGCGACGGCGTCCACCCGCAGCCCGTCGATGTGGAACTCCTCGCACCAGTACACGGCGTTGGCGACCAGGAAGTTGCGCACCTCGGTGCGGCCGTAGTCGAACTCCAGCGTGCCCCAGTCCGGGTGCTCGGCGCGCAGCGGGTCCGCCGGCTCGTACAGCGGATGCCCGTCGAACCTGGCCAGCGCCCACTCGTCCTTCGGGAAGTGCGCGGGCACCCAGTCGACGATGACCCCGATGCCCTCCTTGTGCAGGGCGTCCACCAGGAAGCGGAAGTCGTCGGGGGTGCCCATCCGGGAGGTCGGCGCGTAGAACCCGGTGACCTGGTACCCCCAGGACCCGCCGAAGGGATGCTCGGCGACCGGCATCAGCTCGACATGGGTGAAGCCGAGATCCTTGACGTAGCCCGGCAGTTGGGCGGCGAGCTGGCGGTACGTCAGTCCTGGCCGCCAGGACGCCAGATGCATCTCGTAGACGGAGAACGGCGCCTCGTGCACCGGCCGGTCGGCGCGGTGCGCCAGCCACTCCTCGTCCTGCCACTCGTGGTGCGCCTCGGTCACGATCGACGCGGTGGCGGGCGGCACTTCGGTGCGCCGGGCCATCGGGTCGGCGCGTACGGTGTGCGAGCCGTCGGGCCGCGCGATGTCGAACTTGTAGAGCGCGCCCTCGCCGATCCCCGGCACGAACAGCTCCCACACACCGGTGGAGCCGAGCGAGCGCATCGGCATCGACGTGCCGTCCCAGAAATTGAAGTCGCCGGTGACCCGCACACCGCGGGCGTTGGGCGCCCAGACGGTGAACCGGGTGCCGGTGACGCCCTGGTGGGTCATCGGCTGCGCGCCCAGCGCCTTCCACAACTGCTCGTGGCGGCCCTCGCCGATCAGATGCAGGTCGAGTTCCCCTATGGCGGGCAGGAACCGGTACGGGTCGTGCACCTCGGTCACGTCACCGTCAGGCGCGTCGCCGTACCGCACCTGGAGCGTGTACTCGGGCACGGCGCGCAGCGGCAGCACACCGGAGAAGAAGCCGTCGCCGTCGTCGTTCAGCTCGCCCCTGAGATCCTTCGCCACGACCGCGACGCCGTGTGCGAACGGCCGCAGCGTACGGAACAGCACGCCGTCCTCGACGGGGTGCGCGCCCAGCAGCCCGTGCGGGTCGTGGTGCGTGCCGCTCAGCAGCCGCTCCCTGTCCCCGCCGTCGAGCGGTCGCGCGGCCAGCGCGGCTGCGGAGGCCGGTGCGGCTGCGGCGGCCGGTGCGGGTTCCCCGCTCCGCGCCGCGGAAGGGGCCGCAGCGGCGGGAGAAGGGGCGGGTGCGGGCGGGGTGCGGCGTCCTGGCACCGGCTTTCCGGGCTCCACCGGTACGGAGCCCGAGGCCCTGGCCGGTCGGAAGGTGGGGGAAAGCTCGGATTCGGAGTGGTGGTCGGACGGCGGGCGGGCGGTCACGGGGGCTGCCTCCTCGGCGGACATGAGCGACGGACAGGGATCGACGGACGGCGGAACAACCAGCGGGTACAGCGGGTACATCAGGCACATCAGGTGCACCGGGTACTTCAGATGCGGCGAGTACTCAAATGCGGCGAGTACGACGAGCGGTCCGCGGCGAACCGCGGTCGACCGGAGTCAACACCTCGTCCCTCGACGGTAGGGCGGCGGGTGGCCCCGCGCATGCCGGGCAGCCGGGTCAGGACCCGTCGGCCAGCCGGGTGATCGCCGCCATCGGGACCGGCAGCCAGTCCGGCCGGTGCCGGGCCTCGTACAGCACCTCGTAGACCGCCTTGTCCGTCTCGTAGGCGCGCAGTAGCTCAGGCTCGGCGCGCGGGTCGGTGCCCGCCGCCTCGGCGTACCCCTCGCAGAACGCGTCCCGGCAGCGCCCCGCCCAGTCCGCGCGCCACGGCTCGTGCGAGCGGGCCGCGTAGTCGAAGGAGCGGAGCATGCCGGCCACGTCGCGCACCGGCGGCTGCGGGCGGCGGCGCTCGGCGAGCGGCCGGGCGGGCTCGCCCTCGAAGTCGATGACGGACCAGCTCCCGTCGGGGGAGCGCAGGGTCTGCCCCAGATGCAGATCGCCGTGGACCCGCTGGGCGGGTCTGCCGCGTCCCGCCGCGTCGAGTCCGGCGAGCGCGTCGAAGGCGGTGCGCAGCCCGGGGACGTACGGCAGCAGCGCGGGCACCGCCTGCGCCGCCGCGTCGAGCCGCTCCCGCATCGCGGCGGCGACCTGGGCCGTCTGGCTGCGGCCCAGGGTCACCGTCGGCAGGGCGGCGGCGAGCGCCGTGTGCACCTCGGCGGTGGCCCGGCCGAGGACGCGCGCCTCGTCGGTGAACTCGCGGCCGTCGGCGAGCGCGGCGAGGGCGAGCTGCCAGCCGTCCTGCGAGCCGCGCAGAAAGGTCTGCAGGACCCCCAGGGTCAGCGGCTCGTCGCTGCCGGACGGGTCGATCGCGTCGAACCAGGCGACCGGCGCCGGTACCCGCTCGCAGCCCTCGGCGGCGAGCGCCAGCGGCAGCTCCAGGTCCGGATGGGGTCCGGGGAAGACCCGGCGCAGGATCTTGAGGATGTAGGCGTCGCCGTAGACGAGCGAGGAGTTCGACTGCTCGGCGTCGAGCAGCCGGGAGGTGAGCCCGGCGGGGATGGCGCCGGCCCGGCCGAACCGCAGCGGGCCGACGGCGCCCGAGGTGCGCAGCCGCTCGATCAGCACGTCGGCGAGGAGCGGGTCGTGCAGGCCCTCGTAGACGGTGCGTCCGGCCAGCGGGCCCTGGGTGGCGTGGCCGACGAGTGCGGGGGCGAGCCGGGGCGGCAGCGCCGTACGCGCGCCGAGCAGGAGCTGGTAGCAGTCGCCCGCGTCGGCGGGCGGTCTGTTCGAGCCCTGCGGGGCGCCTTGGCCTGCCGACTGCTGCTCGACCCGGACGAGCAGATGCAGCAGTGAGGTGCCGGTGGCGTCCTGCGGCAGCAGTTCTGTCACCGTCACGGGGACGAAGCCGGTGACCTGGCGGCCCTTGCCGGCGAACCAGCGCTGGCGGGGGAGCCAGTCGTGGAGCAGCGGCGCGAGCGAGCCCACCAGTGCTTCCGCCTCGGCAGGCGGCACACTGCGCGGAACGGCGGCCGGGTGCGGGTTACTCCGGGTGGATGCAGCCTTCGACATGGCAGCGCGTCCTTTCCCCGGGCACACCACAAGATGCGCAGAGTGTCCCGGATTGCGGCAATGGCTGTCCGGCTGTGCGGGACGTGTCGGGAGAGGATGATCCGTACGGGGTTGCTTCCGTACGTACGGGACGTTGGGGAACGTGCCCCGTGCGAGGCCGTGGAAACCGGCTCGCACAGGGCACGTAGGTCAACATCGCGTTACGCGGCCGGAACGGCGGCCGCCGAGTCCTTCCTGAGCCGGAACCAGTAGAAGCCGTGACCCGCGAGCGTCAGCAGATAGGGCAGCTCGCCGATGGCGGGGAACCGCACACCGCCGATCAGCTCCACCGGGTGGCGCCCGTTGAACTCCTTGAGGTCCAGCTCGGTGGGCTGGGCGAACCGCGAGAAGTTGTGCACGCACAGCACGAGGTCGTCGCCGTTGCCCTCCTCGGACGGTGCCTCGCGCAGGAACGCGAGCACGGCCGGGTTCGACGACGGCAGCTCGGTGTACGAGCCGAGACCGAAGGCGGGGTTCTGCTTGCGGATCTCGATCATCCGGCGGGTCCAGTGCAGCAGCGAGGACGGTGACGCCATCGCCGCCTCCACATTGGTGACCTGGTACCCGTAGACCGGGTCCATGATCGTCGGGAGGTAGAGTCGGCCGGGGTCGCTGGAGGAGAATCCGGCGTTCCGGTCGGGGGTCCACTGCATCGGGGTGCGTACGGCGTCCCGGTCGCCGAGCCAGATGTTGTCGCCCATCCCGATCTCGTCCCCGTAGTAGAGGATCGGGGAGCCCGGCAGTGACAGCAGCAGAGCGGTGAACAGCTCGATCTGGTTGCGGTCGTTGTCGAGCAGCGGGGCGAGCCTGCGCCGGATGCCGATGTTGGCGCGCATCCGCGGGTCCTTGGCGTACTCCGCGTACATGTAGTCGCGCTCTTCGTCCGTCACCATTTCGAGGGTCAGCTCGTCGTGGTTGCGCAGGAAGATGCCCCACTGGCAGCCGGTCGGGATGGCCGGTGTCTTGGTCAGGACCTCGGAGACCGGGTAGCGCGACTCGCGCCGTACGGCCATGAAGATCCGCGGCATGACGGGGAAGTGGAACGCCATGTGGCATTCGTCGCCGCCCGAGGTGTAGTCGCCGAAGTAGTCGACGACGTCCTCCGGCCACTGGTTGGCCTCGGCGAGGATCACGGTGTCGGGGTAGCCGGCGTCGATCTCCTTGCGGACCCGCTTGAGGAACTGGTGGGTAGCAGGAAGGTTTTCGCAGTTGGTTCCTTCCTGCTGGTACAGGTACGGCACGGCGTCGAGCCGGAACCCGTCGATGCCCAGGTCGAGCCAGAAGCGCAGCGCCGAGATGATCTCTTCCTGCACCTTGGGGTTCTCGTAGTTGAGATCCGGCTGGTGCGAGAAGAAGCGGTGCCAGTAGTACTGCTTGCGGACGGGGTCGAAGGTCCAGTTGGACGTCTCCGTGTCGACGAAGATGATCCGGGCGTCCTGGAACTGCTTGTCGTCGTCGGCCCAGACGTAGTAGTCGCCGTAGGGGCCGTCCGGGTCCTTGCGCGACTCCTGGAACCAGTCGTGCTGGTCGCTGGTGTGATTCATGACGAAGTCGATGATCACGCGCATGCCGCGCTGGTGTGCGGCGTCGACGAACTCCACGAAGTCGGCGAGGTCGCCGAACTCGGGGAGCACCGCCGTGTAGTCGGACACGTCGTAGCCGCCGTCGCGCAGCGGCGACTTGAAGAACGGCGGCAGCCAGAGGCAGTCGACCCCCAGCCATTGCAGATAGTCCAGCTTGGCGGTGATGCCCTTGAGGTCACCGATGCCGTCGCCGTTGCTGTCCTGGAACGAACGCACCAGGACCTCGTAGAAGACGGCACGCTTGAACCAGTCGGGATCACGGTCCTTGGCCGGGGTGTCCTCGAAGGTGTCGTGGACGGGCTCGTTGACGATCATGATGTGGGTGACCCTCCGATCGGCGGGGACGGTCGCAGGGAAACGATGTGCGCGGGCGTGACGCCCGGCTCTAGGCGCACATAGTTGGCCCTGCCCCAGTGATAGGTCTCGCCGGTGAGCTCATCGCGCACCGGGACGGTCTCGTGCCATTCGAGGCCGAGCCGCGGCATGTCCAACGAGACCGTCGCCTCCTGGGTGTGGTGCGGGTCAAGGTTCGCGACCACCAGAATGATGTTCGAACCGGACCGCTTGCTGTACGCGATGATCGAGTCGTTGTCCGCGTGGTGGAAGTGGATGTCGCGTAGCTGCTGGAGCGCCGGATGTCTGCGGCGGATCCGGTTCAGGGTGGTGATCAGCGGGGCGATGGTGCGGCCCTCGCGCTCGGCCGCCTCCCAGTCACGGGGGCGGAGCTGGTATTTCTCCGAGTCGAGATACTCCTCGCTCCCGGGCTTCGCCGCCGTGTTCTCGTACAGCTCGAAGCCTGCGTACACGCCCCAGGAGGGCACCATGGTCGCCGCGAGCACGGCCCTGACCTCGAAGGCAGGGCGGCCGCCCTCCTGAAGATAGGCGTGCAAGATGTCCGGCGTATTGACGAAGAAATTCGGTCGCATGTACGCCGCGGTCTCGCCGGACAGCTCGGTCAGGTACTCGGTCAGTTCCTGCTTGGTGTTGCGCCAGGTGAAGTACGTGTACGACTGCTGGAAGCCGACGGCGGCGAGAGTGCGCATCATCGCGGGCCTGGTGAAGGCCTCGGCCAGGAAGATCACGTCCGGGTCGGTGCGGTTGATGCTGCCGATGACCTTCTCCCAGAACACCACGGGCTTGGTGTGCGGGTTGTCGACGCGGAAGATCCGCACCCCGTGGGTCATCCAGTAGCGCAGGACCCGCGTCGTCTCCCTGACCAGGCCGCGCATGTCGGCGTCGAAGGCGATGGGGTAGATGTCCTGGTACTTCTTCGGCGGGTTCTCGGCGTACGCGATGGTGCCGTCCGGGCGGTGGTTGAACCACTCGGGCTTCTTCTGCACCCAGGGGTGGTCGGGCGAGCACTGGAGCGCGAAGTCCAGCGCGATCTCCATCCGCAGGTTGCGGGCCGCCTCGACGAACCGGTCGAAGTCCTCGATGGTGCCGAGATCGGGGTGGATCGCGTCGTGGCCGCCGTCGGCCGAGCCGATCGCCCAGGGCACACCGACGTCCTCGGGGCCCGGCGAGAGCGTGTTGTTGGGGCCCTTGCGGAAGGTGCTGCCGATGGGGTGGACGGGTGGCAGGTAGACCACGTCGAAACCCATCGCGGCGACCGCGGGCAGCCGCTCGGCGGCCGTCTTGAACGTGCCGCTGACGGGCGGCTCGCCCTTCTTGACGACGGCGCCCTCGGAGCGCGGGAACAGCTCGTACCAGGAACCGAACAGGGCGCGCTTGCGCTCGACCTGGAGCTTGGCCGGCTTGGTCGCTGTCACCAGCTCCCGCAGCGGGTGCCGGGCCAGGGCCGCGTCGACCTCGGGGGCCAGCGCGGCGGCCAGCCGGGACGCCGGGGGGCGCCGCTCGTCGCGCAGCAGGTCGACGGCGGCCAGCACCGCCTCGCGCCCGTCGCGTTTGGGCACACCGTCGGCGGCCCGCTCGTACAGCTCGGCCCCTTCGGCGAGGACGAGCGCGGTGTCGATACCGGCCGGGATCTTGATCTCGGCGGTATGGCGCCAGGTCGCCACGGGATCACTCCACGCCTCGACGTGGTAGGTCCACCGGCCTTCCTCCGTAGGGGTGACATCCGCGCCCCAGCGGTCGGTGCCGGGGGCCAGCTCCCTCATGGGGGTATAGGGGCCTGGGTGGCCTGTGGGGTCCGTGAGGACGACATTGGCCGCCACCGCGTCATGGCCCTCGCGGAACACGGTCGCGGTGACCTGGAACGACTCACCGCGCACCGCCTTCGCGGGGCGTCTGCCGCAGTGGACGGACGGAGCGACGTCCAGGACGGGAATGCGACCAATCAGCGGTTTCACTGCATCACCTGAGGGTCGTGCGGGCGTGACAGGCAGGGCGGGTGGAGCGGGACGAGCAGGGTGGAGCGTGGTGGGGTTTTTATGAAGGTTTGCTGTTCTTTGTAGCCGCTTGGTCGACGACTGACGGGCTGCGGGCATGGCCGCTCCTGTCCGCGTTCACTCGAATAGCGCTGGGATCGGGTGAGGACGCGCTCGTGTGCCGTGCGTACCGGAGGAGCCTTCCCACCCGTTTCGGGGGGCCAATCCGGCGCTCTGCCATCTACTGGGTCAAGTACGGGGTCAAGGGCGGGGCCAACTGCTGAGCCAACTGTGGGGGTGTGGAGAACCGAACCGAAAAAGGGCGCACGGTGCCACCAGGGCGAACCGGCCCGTGGCGGCGACGTGGTCACCCAATCCTCCACTGGAGGAGGATTATGCGCGAGCTTGTTCGGTCATTCGCCGCCAGTCTTACCGTCATATTTGCCATCACAGGTAACCGACTTCCCGCGCGGCGCGGAAAGACACGGGGGCGTGCGCTCATGCGCCGTGGTTTCGGAGGGCAGGGTACGGCTAACGTCGGGTGGCGTCGGGACGTACAGAGCGGTGCGTCCCTCGTGCTACGTATGTCCCTTGCGAAGGTGGAACACGTGAAGGCAATCCGTCGGTTCACCGTCCGCCCAGTCCTGCCCGAACCCCTGCGACCCCTCAGCGACCTCGCCCGCAACCTGCGCTGGTCCTGGCACACCGAGACCCGTGAGCTGTTCAGGGACGTCGACCCCCGGGGGTGGCGGGCCGCCGACGGCGATCCCGTACGGCTCCTCGGGACCGTGTCGGCCGCCCGGCTGACCGAGCTGGCCGCGGACGCGGAGTTCCTGGACAGGCTGCACGCGGCAGCCGATGACCTCGGCGAGTACCTGCGGGGCGCCCGCTGGTACCAGGAGCGGGACGACCAGGGCGGCGAGCTGCCGGCGGCGGTCGGCTACTTCTCGCCCGAATTCGGCGTCACAGCCGCCCTGCCGCAGTACTCGGGCGGGCTCGGCATCCTCGCGGGCGACCATCTCAAGGCCGCCAGCGACCTGGGCGTACCCCTCATCGGTGTGGGCCTGCTCTACCGGCACGGCTACTTCCGCCAGTCGCTGTCCAGGGACGGCTGGCAGCAGGAGCAGTATCCGGTGCTCGATCCCAACGAACTTCCGCTGACGCTGCTGCAGGAGGAGGACGGCACCCCCGCCCGGGTGACCCTCGCGCTGCCCGGCGGCCGCCAGTTGCACGCCTGCGTCTGGCAGGCGCAGGTCGGCCGGGTGCCGCTGCTGATGCTCGACTCCGACGTCGAGGAGAACGGCCCCGGCGAGCGCGAGGTCACCGACCGGCTCTACGGCGGCGGCAGCGAGCACCGGCTGCTCCAGGAGATGCTGCTCGGCATCGGCGGCGTACGGGCCCTGCGCACGTACTGCCGGCTCACCGGGCACCCGGCGCCCGAGGTCTTCCACACCAACGAGGGCCACGCCGGGTTCCTCGGCCTGGAGCGCATCAGGGAACTGGCCGACACCGGACTCGGCTTCGAGGCCGCGCTGGAGACCGTCAGGGCCGGCACCGTCTTCACCACCCACACCCCGGTCCCCGCAGGTATCGACCGCTTCGACCGCGACCTCGTCGCCCGGCACTTCGGCGACGACGGCGAACTGCCCGGCGTGAATGTCGAACGGGTCCTCGGCCTCGGTATCGAGACCTACCCGGGCGGCGAGCCGAACCTGTTCAACATGGCCGTGATGGGGCTGCGGCTCGCCCAGCGCGCCAACGGCGTCTCCACCCTGCACGGCGCCGTCAGCCGCGAGATGTTCTCCGGGCTGTGGCCGGGCTTCGACGCCGAGGAGGTGCCCATCACCTCCGTCACCAACGGGGTGCACGCACCGACCTGGGTGGCCCCCGAGGTCGTCGCGCTCGGCGCCCGGCAGATCGGCGGCGGCCGGACCGAGCACGCCCTGTCCGTCGGCGGCTCGCAGCGCTGGGACGCCGTCGCCGACATCCCCGACGGGGACGTCTGGGACGTACGCCGCACGCTGCGCGCCCAACTGGTGACGGAGGTACGCAAGCGGCTGCACGCGTCCTGGCGCCAGCGCGGCGCCGCCGCGGCCGAGCTGGGCTGGATCGACGGGGTGCTCGACCCGGACGTGTTGACCATCGGCTTCGCCCGGCGCGTCCCCTCGTACAAGCGGCTGACCCTGATGCTGCGCGACCGGGAGCGGCTGACGCGGCTGCTGCTCGACCCGGAGCGGCCGGTGCAGATCGTCGTCGCCGGCAAGGCGCATCCGGCGGACGACGGCGGCAAGCGGCTGGTGCAGGAGCTGGTGCGGTTCGCCGACGACCCGCGGGTGCGGCACCGCATCGTCTTCCTGCCCGACTACGGCATGGCGATGGCGCAGAAGCTCTACCCGGGCTGCGACGTGTGGCTGAACAACCCGCTGCGGCCTCTTGAGGCGTGCGGGACCAGCGGGATGAAGGCCGCGCTCAACGGCTGCCTCAACCTGTCGGTCCTGGACGGCTGGTGGGACGAGTGGTTCGAGCCCGACTTCGGCTGGGCCATCCCGACGGCCGACGGGGTGGCGGCCACGGACGAGAACCGCAGGGACGAGCTGGAGGCCAACGCCCTCTACGAGCTGATCGAGGACCGGGTCGCGCCGCGCTTCTACGACCGGGGCGGCGAGAGCGGACTGCCGGAGCGCTGGATCGAGATGGTCCGCCGCACGCTGGTCACCCTCGGCCCGAAGGTCCTCGCGGGCCGGATGGTCCGGGAGTACGTGGAGCGGCTGTACGCGCCGGCTGCGGCGGCCCACCGGGCGCTCGACCCGGCCACGGCCGCCGAACTCGCCACCTGGAAATACCACACCCGCACCCTGTGGCCCCATGTGACGGTGGACCACGTCGAGACCGTCACGGCCCCCGCGGCCGACCGGACGGCCGCGCTGGGCAGCACCCTCGCCCTGCGGGTCGGGGTCGGCCTCGGCGAACTGCACGCGGACGACGTGGAGGTGCAGGCCGTCGCCGGACGGGTCGGCTCGGACGACACGATCGTGGACGCGCAGACCTTCCCGCTGAAGCCGGTGAGCGGACCGGACGCCGAGGGCCGCTGGACGTACGAGGGGCCGCTCGGGCTCGACCGCACCGGGCCGTACGGCTACACCGTGCGGGTGCTGCCCTCGCATCCGCTGCTCGCCAGCGGCGCCGACCTCGGTCTGGTCGCGCTGCCGGCCGAGACGGTGACGGACGGCGCGGGTCTGCTGATGCGCTGACCGGCACTCACCACTCCGGCCGGGCCCGGTCCCTGACGAGGGACCGGGCCCGGCTTTTCCGTGGGCGCCGTGCATAGGTCCAGACCTTGACGCGGTGCGGGGATGCCCTTAAGTTCCTCACTCACCAGAGTTCACAAACCCACTCAGTGTTCATGTCCATGAATGGAGTGGGGTTTGCGGAACACCCGCCCACCGGAAGGCATCCCCCACATGCGCACCGGAACCATCCCCAGAATCCTCGGACTCGCCGCGGCCCTCGCCGGGCTCTCGACCGCGGCCTTCATGTCACCTGCCATGGCGGCCAAGCCCGCCCCGGCGGCGAAGGCGGCCACGGCAGCCGTCACGCCGGCGGTGGCACTGGCCCCCGCCGCCTTCACGCACCCCGGCGTCAACCTGAACACCGCCCAACTCGACTTCGTACGCTCCAAGGTCCAGGCGAACGCCCAGCCCTGGAAGGCCGCCTACGACCAGATGATCGGGAGCAGCTACGCCTCCCTGTCACGCCAGCCCAAGGCGCGCGCGACCGTCGAGTGCGGCTCGTACTCCAACCCCAACAACGGCTGCACCGACGAGCGCGAGGACGCGATAGCCGCGTACACGGACGCGCTCGCCTGGTACATCACCCGGGACGACCGGTACGCGCAGGAGTCCATCAAGCTCATGGACGCCTGGTCGGCCACGATCAAGGACCACACCAACAGCAACGCGCCGCTGCAGACCGGCTGGGCGGGCTCCTCCTGGCCCAAGGCCGCCGAGATCATCAAGCACGTCTACGGCAACTGGCCCAACCAGGCGCGGTTCGACACCATGCTGCGCAACGTCTATCTGCCCAAGCTCATCAACGGCTCCAACTCCAACGGGAACTGGGAGCTGACGATGGTGGAGGCGGCCACCAGCATCGCCGTCTACCTGGACGACAAGACCAGTTACGACAAGGCGATCAGCCTCTATCTGACGCGCGTACCCGCCTACGTCTATCTGGCCTCGGACGGCGACCTGCCGAAGACCGTGCCCAGCCAGAACCTCAACACCCGCGACAAGATCGTCAGTTACTGGCAGGGCCAGTCCACCTTCGGCTCGGCCATGACCGGCCTCACCCAGGAGACCTGCCGGGACTTCGTGCACACCGGCTACGGCATCTCGTCCATCTCGCACGTCCTGGAGACCTCGCGCATCCAGGGCCAGGACCTGTACCCGCAGGTCGGCGAGCGGCTGCGGCAGGCGCTCGGCTTCCAGTCGAAGTTCCAGGTCGGGGCCGCTTCGGCGCCGTCCAACCTGTGCGGCGGCAAGCTCACCCTCGGACTCGGCCCGATCACCGAGGTCGGGTTCAACACGCTGAACACGCTGCACGGCGTCGCGATGACCAACACCCAGACGCTCACCCAGCAGCAGCGGCCCTCGGGGACGAACAACCTGTTCGTCGCCTGGGAGACGCTGACCAACGCGCAGAACCCCAACTGATCGCGCCTTCTCCGGAAGGGCGAACTCCTGACTGGGCCGGTAGCCGGCGGTGGCGGCTACCGGTCCTGCGCGTTCTCCCACAGCGACTCGTCGCGGGCGTCGCGCCGGGCCCTGTTCAGCACCCGCACACACTCCATCGGGTTGTCCCGCACCGGGCGCCGGGCGACAGCGGCGCCCAGCGCGCTGACGTTGTCCAGCCTGTGGTGGTAGAGACCGAGCAGGCTGAGCACCAACGCCCGGTACTCCGGCGGTACTTCACCGACGATCCGGTCCGCCTCCAGCAGCGCCTCGCGGGCGGTGGCCGCCGTCGCCGCGATCAGGTTCCGTACGCCGGCGGTGTCCCGGCCGCGCTCCAGATCGTCGCGCGTGACGCCGTACCGCGCGAGGTCGGCGCGGGGCAGCGCCAGCCGGCCGTCCCGCAGGTCCTCCGACAGGTCGGTCAGCAGATCGGCGCGCTGCGCGCCGTCGGCGACCAGCCGGCAGGACTCCGCGAACTGCTTGTCGGGGACGAGATGGGGCGTCAGTCCCGTGCTGAGCATGATGCCCGGCCAGGTCAGGGTGTCGATGTAGCGCTGGTAGTCGGCCTCGTCGGCGAAGCCGGGGAAGTCCAGGTCGATCCGGGTCCCGGCCAGATAGGTGTCGGCCCAGTGCCGGGGCAGACCGCGCTCCTCGGCCGAGTGCAGATAGGCGCGCAGCAGCGGGTGGTGCGAGGTGCCGGTGTCCAGGGCCGTCCCCACCTTCCCGGCCCAGGTCTCGAACCGCGCGGCGCGCTCCTCGGCGGGACCCCGGTCGCAGATGTCGTCGGTGAAGCAGAGCAGCGCGGCGCCGATGACCGCGTGCGGCTGGAACTCCGGCGGTGCCAGCACCCGCACCACACCGCGCAGCGCCGACTCGCGGCGCCGCAGATACCGCTCGGCGAGGGTGTAGTCGGCGCGCAGCGCACCGCCGCGTACCCCGGCCAGATCGAGACACCGTCCCCACGAACGCACGCGCACTCTCCCCGCATCGGCGAAGGGCCCAGCCTAACCGGGACGCACCGAAGCCGCCCGGGGTGCGGGTGCACCCCGGGCGGCTTGAAACGATCGGTTCGGTTCGGCTGTTCAGCCGGTCCGACCGGTCAGAAGGTGAGCTTGAAGCTGTTGATCCGTCCGGTGTCGCTGGAGGCGACATCCTGGACCTTCAGCTTCCACGTTCCGTTGGCGACCTCGGAGGAGGCGTTCACGGTGTAGGTGGCGATGACGTTGTCCGCCGAGTCGCTGCTGCTGGAGTTCTTCAGCCGGTAGGCCGTTCCGTCCGGTGCCACCAGGTCGATGACCAGGTCACCGCGCCAGGTGTGCGTGATGTTCACGTCCGCCTTGAGCGTGCTGGGGGCGTTGCCGCTGATCCCGGTGACGTTGACCGACGAGGTGACGGCCGCGCCGTGGTCGGGGATGGTGACCGGCGTGGTGTTCTGGAAGACCGTGCCGGTGGGCGGGTTGCCCGGGTCGCCGCCGCCACCCGGGCGGGTGCCGACGTTGATGCCGGCCCACGCGTCGGCGACGGACTTGTACTCGGCGCTGGTCGTGCCGTAGAGCTGACCGGCCACGGCGAGCGTCCCGGTGCGGGCCGACGCGTAGTTGGTCCTGCTGGTGAACTGCGTGGAGAGCGCCTTGAACCAGATCTGCTCGGCCTTCGCCCGGCCGATGCCGGTGACCGGAAGCCCGTCAGAGGTGGGGGAGTTGTACGAGACGCCGTTGATGGTCTTGGCGCCGCTGCCCTCGGAGAGCAGGTAGAAGAAGTGGTTCGCGGGGCCCGACGAGTAGTGGACGTCGAGGTTGCCGAGGCTCGACGACCAGTTGTCCGGGGAGCCGCCGTCCCTGCTCGGCTTGTCCTGGTAGCGCAGCGGGGAGCCGTCGCCGTTGATGTCGATCTCTTCGCCGATGAGGTAGTCGCCCGGGTCCGACGCGTTGTTGGCGTAGAACTCGACCGAGGTGGCGAAGATGTCCGAGGTGGCCTCGTTGAGGCCGCCGGACTCACCGCTGTAGACCAGGCCGGCGGTCGCCGCGGTCACACCGTGGGACATCTCGTGGGCGGCGACGTCGATCGACGTCAGCGGGTCGGCGTTGCCGGCCCCGTCGCCGTACGTCATGCAGAAGCAGGAGTCGTCCCAGAAGGCGTTGACGTAACCGCTGCTGTAGTGGACCCGGGAGTACGCGCCGACGCCGTCGCCGTTGATGCCGGTGCGGCCGTGCACGTTCTTGTAGTAGTCCCACGTCAGCCCGGCGCCGTAGGCGGCGTCCGCACCGGCTGTCTCGGTGTTGGACGTGGTGCCGTTGCCCCAGGTGTCGTCGGGGCCGGAGAACAGCGTGCCGGTGCCCGAGGTGCCGCGGTTCAGGTTGTACGTCTTGTGGTTGCCGCGCGCGCTGTCGGTCAGGTTGTACGTCGAGCCCGAGTGGACCGAGTTGACCGTCACCGTGCCGCTGTACTGGGTGTTGCCGACGCCGGTCTCGATGCCCTGCCACTGGAAGATCTTCTTGCCCGTGGTGGCGTCGGTGACGACGTGGAGCTGGTTGGGCGTGCCGTCCTCCTGGAAGCCGCCGACGACCGTCTCGTACGCGAGGGTCGGCGCACCGTCGGTGAGCCAGACCACCTTGCGCGGGGCGCTGTCGGGCGCGGTCTTCTTCGAACCGTCGGCCGCGGCCAGACCGAGCGCCTGCTTCTGGGCGACGGCGGGCGCGATGTCGGCGGTGGTGTCGACGTTCTTCAGCGCCGTCCTGGCCGCCTTGACGACGGACTCGGTGGCGCCGGCCTTCGACTCGGCGACGACCAGGTCGCCACCGAGGACGGGGAGGCCGGCGTAGGTCCGCTCGTAGCGGGTGTGCGTGGTGCCGTCGATGTCCTGGACGACGTCCCGTACGACGAGCTTCTCCTGCGCGCCGAGGCCGAGTTCCTTGGCCTTGGCCGCCTTGCCTGCGTCGGCCTTCTTGATCAGCGCGGTCCGCTGGGCGGGGGAGAGGTCACGCGGCAGCGCACCGGGATCGGCGGTGCGGGCCGCCTGCCCCGCCAACGCGGCAGGCAACGCGGGGGCGTTGGCGCTGTCGGCCGTGGCGGAAGCGGTGCCTGCCTGCACACCGACGGAGAGGAGAGCTGCTGCGGTTATCAGAGCGCCGATCGCGGTGGCACGACGGCTGGGCGTGGGTCTCACGCGAACTCCTTATGCGAGGGGGGTCCAGGCCGCAGGGTGGGCGGCCCGGTGTAAGCAAACGGAGAGTGGTGGTGCGGAGAACGGGGGAAGAGTGGCAGTACACGCACCTCCCTGTCAGGAGCGCGTCAACAAGTTGGCCGGATTCGTTCGCTGCGAGTTGTGTCATGTTCGTTAAGCGGACGTTTCGTCAGGCATCGGCCCCGGACCGGCCGGTATCCGCTTCGGGCCGGACTGAAGAGGCCGTCAAGATCCGGCCCCACGCGGTCCTTTGTGAACAGATTGTTGAGCGGTGGCTCGGAGTCGGTGGCTGAGATCGTCACCTAATGTGGCTGATTCTTTTCCATCCGCTTCCCGCCCGGCGAGCCGCGCGTGGCCGGTGTCCTCCCGGCCGGGTCCACCGCGTCCACCTATGCTCGCGGGATGGAACAGAGCGAGGTCCTGAAGCGAGTGATCGGCATCCTCACCGAAGCCAGCGAGTGGCAGCGGCTGCTTGAGGAGGGGTCGGAACGCGAGGACCTGGCGGGCGAACCCGGGATCGTGACGGCGCTGCTCAACGAGACGATGCCGAAGATCGAGATCCCGGGCGACGCGACGGCGGAGGAGATCGCCACCCTGGTCGGCCGGGAGGTCGGCGGCGCCATCCAGCAACTCGTCGGCGCCTTCAGCCTGTCCTTCGTGATGCTGGCCCGGGTGCACGACACGGGCCAGCAGGACGTCTCGTCCACGGAGGTGCTCCAGGACCTGGCGCTGCGCGCCGAAGACCTCAACCCGGGCCGCGAGGCGTAGCGCCTCGCCCGGCGCGCGGGCGAGGCGTAGCGGCGGCCCCCGCGCGCGTCAGGCCAGGCTGTCGCGCCAGGCGCGGTGCAGGCCCGCGAAGCGGCCTGTGCCGGCGATCAGCTCGGCCGGGGTGCCGTCCTCGACGATCCTGCCGTGCTCCATCACCAGCACGCGGTCGGCGATCTCCACCGTCGACAGCCGGTGGGCGATCACCACGGCCGTACGGCCGTGCAGCACCGTGTCCATCGCGTTCTGCACGGCGCGCTCGCCCGGGACGTCCAGCGAGCTGGTCGCCTCGTCCAGGATCAGCACCGCCGGGTCGGCGAGCAACGCACGCGCGAACGCGACCAGTTGGCGCTGGCCCGCCGAGATCCGGCCGCCGCGTTTGCGGACGTCCGTGGCGTAGCCGTCCGGCAGGCCGCTGATGAACTCGTGCGCGCCGATCGCCCTCGCGGCCCGCTCGATGTCCTCGGCGGACGCTTCGGGCCGGCCGATCGCGATGTTCTCCGCGACCGTGCCGGAGAACAGGAACGCCTCCTGCGTCACCATCACGACACCGCGCCGCAGTTCGGGCGTGTCCAGCTCGCGCAGATCGACGCCGTCCAGCAGCACCCGGCCGCCGGTCGGGTCGTAGAACCGGGCCAGCAGCTTGGCCAGCGTGGACTTGCCCGCGCCGGTCGAGCCGACGACGGCGACCGTCTGCCCGGCCGGGATCGTCAGCTCGAAGCGGGGCAGCACCTCGCCGCCCGTGCGGTACCCGAAGCTGACGCCGTCGAAGACCACCTCGCGGCCGGGGAAGTCGCTCGCGAGCACCGGCAGCGGCCGGGGGTCCGCCGCCTCGGGGACCGTCGGCACCTGCGCCAGCAGCCCGGCGATCTTGTCCAGTGAAGCGGCCGCCGACTCGTAGGAGTTGAGGAACATCCCGAGCCGGTCGATCGGGTCGTACAGCCGCCGCAGATACAGCACGGCAGCCGCCAGCACACCGAGCGCGAGGGTCCCGTCGGCCACCCGGTAGGCACCCCACAGGACGATCGCGGCGACCGCCGTGTTGGCGACCAGCCGGGAGCCGGTCACATAGCGGGCCATCTCGATCAGCGCGTCGCCGTTGCTGCGCTCGTGGCGGCGGTTGAGGGTCCGGAACTCCGCGTCGTTGGCGCGCTCGCGGCGGAACGCCTGCACCGGGCGGATGCCGTTCATCGTCTCGGCGAACTTCACGATGACGGCGGCGACGGCCGTGGACCTGACGCTGAAGATCTGGCCCGCCCTGCGCTGGTAGAGCCGCACCAGCAGATACAGCGGCACGAACGACACGACGGCGACGGCGCCGATCCCGAGGTCCAGGTAGAGCAGCATCGCCGAGATGTAGACGAACGCCAGCACCACCCCGATGAGTTCCTGGAGCCCTTCGCTGAGCAGCTCGCGCAGCGACTCGACATCCGTGGTCGAACGCGAGATCAGCCGCCCCGAGGTGAACCGCTCGTGGAAGTCCACACTCAGCGCCTGGGCATGGCGGAAGATCCGGCCGCGCAGATCGAGCAGGACGCCCTGGTTGACCCGGGCCGACGCCTGGATGAAGGCGTACTGGAAGGCGCCGGAGGCCACCGCGCACACCCCGTACCCGACGGCGACCGCGATCAGCGGACCGTGGTCGCCGTCCCGGAACGTGGGCACGCCGCTGTCGATCGCGTACGCCACGATCAGCGGCCCGGCCTGCGCCGCCGCCTGCTGGATCAGCAGCACCAGCACGGCGAGGAGCACCCGGCCGCGCAGCGGGCGCAGCAGCGAGACCAGCAGGGCGCGGGTGGCGCCGGGCGCCGCCGGCAGCGCGTCCTGGTCGAACGGATCGTCGGCGGACCTGCCTTCAGGGGCATCCGAGGGACCCGGTACGGTCCGCCCGGCGGGCCTCGTCCCCGCGTCCGTCCCGGCGCCCGTACCCGCGCCGGATCCGGGCCCCGTTCCGTCGGGGGTCTCGTCCGTCGTCGTGGACGTGGTCATCGGATGCTCTCCTCGACAGCCTCGGCCCTGGCGTCCGCCCCGGACATCAGCCAGCCGTACTCCGCGTTGTCACGCAGCAGTTCCTGGTGGGTGCCGACGGCCGCGATCCGGCCGTCGGAGATCAGCGCGACCCGGTCGGCGAGCATCACCGTGGAGGGACGGTGCGCCACCACCAGCGCCGTGGTCTCGCTGAGCACCCGCCGCAGCGCCGCCTCCACCAGCGCCTCCGTGTGCACGTCGAGCGCCGACAGCGGGTCGTCGAGCACCAGGAAGCGCGGCCGGCCGACCACCGCCCTGGCGAGCGCGAGCCGCTGCCGCTGACCGCCCGACAGACTCAGCCCCTGCTCGCCCACCTCGGTCCTGGCGCCGTGCGGCAGATCCTCGACGAACCCGGCCTGCGCCGTGTCGAGCGCACGCGCCAGCGCGTCCTCGCCGGCGTCCGGCGCGCCCATCAGGACGTTCTCCCCGACGGACGCCGAGAAGAGCGTCGGCTCCTCGAACGCCACCGAAACCAGCTCACGCAGCCGCGGCCGGGGCATCAGCGCCACGTCCTGGCCGTCCAGGGTGATCCGGCCCTCCGTCACCTCGTGCAGCCGCGGTACGAGCGCGGTCAGCGTCGTCTTGCCGGAACCGGTGGCCCCGACGAGCGCCATCGTCTCCCCGGGTCTGATGTGCAGATCGATCCGGTCCAGCACGGGAGCGGAGTCCGGTTCGGCGTCCGGGTAGCGGAAGGAGACGCCCTCGAAGCGCAACCCCGCCGCGTCGCCCGTGTCCCTGCTGCCCGTGTCCCCGCCACGCGTGTCCCTGCCGCCCGGCACGTCGGGGCCGGTCTCCGGGTCCAGCTCCTCCGCCACGTCCATCACCTCGAAGAACCGCGCCGTCGCCGTCGCCGACTCCTGGCTCATCGCCAGCAGGAAGCCGATCGACTCCACCGGCCAGCGCAGCGCGAGCGCCGTCGACAGGAAGGCGACCAGCGTCCCGGCCGAGAGGTCCCCGTCGGCGACCTGGATCGTGCCGAGCACGACAGCCGCGCCGACGGCCAGCTCGGGGATGGTCGTGATGAGCGCCCAGATCCCGGCGAGCAGCCGCGCCTTGACCAGCTCCGTGGTGCGCAGCCGCTGGGTGAGCGCGCGGAAGGCGAGCGCCTGGCTGCGGTGCCTGCCGAACCCCTTGATGATCCGGATGCCCAGCACGCTCTCCTCGACGACCGTGGTCAGATCCCCGACCTGGTCCTGCGCCTTGCGCGCGACGAGCGAGTACCGGGACTCGAAGAGCGAGCACAGCACGACCAGCGGCACGGCCGGTGCGAGCAGCACCAGACCGAGCGTCCAGTCCTGGCCGAGCAGGATGATGAAGCCGACGATGATCGTCGCCGCGTTGACCAGCAGGAACGTCAGCGGGAAGGCCAGGAACATGCGCACCAGCATCAGGTCCGTCGTGCCGCGCGACAGCAACTGGCCCGACGGCCAGCGGTCGTGGAAGGCCACCGGCAGCCGCTGCAGATGCCGGTAGAGGTCCGCCCGCATCGACGCCTCGACCCCCGCCAGCGGCCGGGCCACCAGCCAGCGGCGGAAGCCGAACAGCACCGCCTCGGCGATCCCGAGCAGCAGCAGGTACAGCGCGCCCAGCCAGATGCCGCCGGTGTCCCGGTCGGTGACGGGACCGTCCACCATCCACTTCAGTACGAGCGGGATGACCAGGCCGAGACAGGACGCGACGATCGCGACGAACGCCGCCAGCGACAGCCGCACCCGTACCGGCTTCACGTACGGCCACAGCCGCAGCAAGGAGCGGGTGGCCGACGAACCGGCGGGCTGGTCAGGGGCGCTGGGTGCGGGGTTCTCGGACATCAGGGGTGAGCCTACGGTTCACCACTGACATCGCTCATGTGGTTTTCGCGACAGCCCGGACCCCGGACGGACCTCGGTCGGACTCCGGTCGGACTCCGGTCGGACCCCGGCATCAACCGATCGGATGATGCCGGATCGAGCGCGACGGCCGATTGTTCCGGCCACCCGCGCGGTGGATTCTTGGCCCATGGCAATCATCGAAGTGACGGGCCTGCACAAGGCCTACAACGGCAGACCCGCCGTTGACGGGGTGACCTTCGACGTGGCCGAAGGCGAGATCTTCGGAATCCTCGGTCCCAACGGCGCCGGCAAGACGACCACGGTCGAGTGCGTGGAGGGGCTGCGGATACCCGACGCCGGCACGGTCCGGGTGGCCGGGCTCGACCCGGTCGCCGACCACGAGCAGGTGACCCGGCTCCTCGGCGTACAGCTCCAGGAGAGCGAACTCCAGGCCAAATTGACCGTACGGGAGGCGCTGGAGCTGTACAGCGCGTTCTACTCCGACCCCGCCGACTGGCGCCCGCTCGCGGCGCGCCTCGGCCTGGAGGCCAAGCTGACGACCCGGTTCGCGAAGCTGTCCGGGGGCCAGAAGCAGCGGCTGTTCATCGCGCTCTCGCTGATCGGCAACCCGCGCGTGGTCGTCCTCGACGAGCTGACCACCGGGCTCGACCCGCGGGCCAGGCGCGACACCTGGTCGCTGATCGAGGAGATCAGGGACAGCGGGGTGACGGTGCTGCTCGTCACGCACTTCATGGAGGAGGCGCAGCGGCTCTGCGACCGCATCGCGGTGATCGACAAGGGCCGGGTGGCCGCGCTCGACACCCCGTCCGGGCTGATCAGCAGGTCGACGGCGTCCACCGTCATCTCCTTCACCCCGTCCGAGCCGCTCGGCGAGCGCGAACTGGCCGCGCTGCCCAAGGCGTCGTCCGTGGCGTTCAAGGGCGAGCGGGTCACGATCAACGGGACGGACGAGACCGTCAACGCCGTGATCTCGCTGCTCGCCGTCCGCCGGGTGACCGCGCGCCAGCTACGGGTCACCGAGGCGTCGCTGGACGACGCGTTCCTCGACCTCACCACCGACGCGACGGGCGCAGAACCCACCACACCGGCCGCCGACACCACCGGCACCACCGGCACCGCCGGCACCACCACCGCCGGCCCCGCAGAAGAGACAGCAGAGAGGGTCTGACATGGCTTCCGCGTCCGCCGCCGTCTTCAAGACGGAGACC
The DNA here is from genome assembly GCF_055584925.1 of Streptomyces sp. NPDC087906. Lineage (NCBI taxonomy): Bacteria > Bacillati > Actinomycetota > Actinomycetes > Kitasatosporales > Streptomycetaceae > Streptomyces > Streptomyces sp. NPDC087906. Next base: position 926,130 of record NZ_JBVJLC010000002.1, on the reverse strand, counting down.
AAGCTCTTCTTCCGCGAGCCCGCCATCATGTTCTGGATCCTGGCCTTCCCGACCGTCCTGATGGTGATCCTCGGCCTGATCCCGTCCTTCCGCGACCCCGACGCCTCGCTCGGCGGCCGGCGCGTCATCGACCTGTACGTCCCCGTGGCCGTCCTGCTCGCCCTGATCATGGCCGGACTGCAGGCCATGCCACCGGTGCTGACCGGCTACCGGGAGCGCGGCATCCTGCGTCGCATGTCGACCACGCCGGTGCGGCCGCAGGCCCTGCTGACCGCGTACCTGCTCCTGCTGGGCGCCGGTTCCGTCGGGTCCGCGATCCTGGTGATGGCCGTCGGCAGGCTCGCCTTCGACGTCAGCCTGCCGGGCCAGCTCGGCGGTTATCTGCTGGCGCTGGTGCTCGCCGCGGCGAGCGCTCTGTCCCTGGGCGCCCTGGTCTGCGCCGTCGCCCGTACCCAGAAGGCGGCCCAGGCGATCGGCTCGGCGGCCTTCTTCCCCGCGATGTTCACGGCGGGGGTGTGGCTGCCGGTGCAGACCATGCCCGACCTGCTGCGCACGATCGTCGAGTACACCCCGTTCGGCGCCGGGTCGCAGGCCCTGGACCAGGCCATGCGCGGGGACTGGCCCGGCTGGGCGCACCTGGCCGTGATGGCGGTGTGGACGGTCGTGCTGACGGCCTGCGCCGCCCGCTGGTTCCGGTGGGAGTGACCTGCCGGGGGATCCAGGGGGAGACTGCGGGCATGGCAGGGATGGGCATGGTCTCGCTGGAACGCCGCTGGGAGCAGTTCTACCGCTACGGCGCGAACGCCCTGCTGGCCTTCGCCACGCTGATCTCGGCGGCCGTGGCCGGGGCGATCGGCATGACCCGCTCCGAGATGTACGCGGCGGGCGGCCTGGTCCTGGCCACCGTCGCCCTCCAGATGTGGTGGGGGCGGGTCAGGCCGGGGCTGCCGGCGCACGCGGCGCCGGGCACGGTCTACTACGTCCTGCGGACGGCCCTGGCCTTCGCGCTGACCTTCCTCAACCCGCTGTTCGCCGTCTTCGCCGTCATCGGCTACTTCGACGTCGCACGGCTGCTGCCGACACGGGTGATGCGTGCGGGGATGCTGGTCACCGCGGTCACCATGGCCGGCTCCGAAGCGGGCGGCCTGCCGCCCGACGGCGCCACCGGCTGGATCCTGTTCGGCGGTCTGTTCGTCCTGAACGCGACCCTGACGACGGCCTTCGCGCACCTCGGGATCAAGGAGCTGGAGGTCGCCAAGGAACGGGCCGCGACGATCATGTCGCTGGAGGAGGCCAACGCCCGTCTTGAGCAGGCCCTGGAGGAGAACGCGAGCCTGCACGCCCAGCTCGTCGTCCAGGCCAGGGAGGCCGGGGTCGCCGACGAGCGGCGCAGGCTCGCCGCCGAGATCCACGACACCATCGCGCAGGGCCTGGCCGGCATCATCGCCCAGCTCCAGGTGGTCACCGCCAGCGCCGACCCGGAGGTCGCCCGCGCCCATCTGGAGCGCGCCTCCGCCCTCGCCCGCAGCAGTCTGGGCGAGGCCCGCAGGTCGGTGCAGAACCTCGGTCCGGCCGAGCTGGAGAACGACACGCTCCCCGAGGCGCTCAAGAAGACCGTCGCCGGCTGGGCGGAACGCGACGGCGTACGGGCCGACTTCACCGTCACCGGTACGCAGGAGCCGCTGCACGACGAGGTCGCCGCCACGCTGCTGCGGATAGCCCAGGAAGCCCTCACCAACGCCGGCAAGCACGCGGCGCCGACCCGGGTGGGCGTGACGCTCTCGTTCATGGGCGACGAGGTCTCCCTGGACGTACGGGACGACGGCAGCGGCTTCGACCCGCTCGCCCTGCCCGTGCGCTCCGCCAGCCACGGCTTCGGCCTGGCCGGCATGAAGGCGCGCGCCGAGCGGATCGCGGGCACCGTCACCGTCGAGTCGGAGGAGGGCGGCGGCACCGCCGTATCGGCTCGCGTACCGTTGGTCCGCCATGGCTGAACGGACCATCACACTGATCCTCGTCGACGACCATCCCGTGGTACGGGACGGGCTGCGCGGCATGTTCGAGTCGGCGCCCGGCTTCGCGGTGCTCGGCGAGGCGGCGGGCGGCGTCGAAGGCGTCGAGCTGGCCCTGCGGCTCGACCCCGACGTGGTCCTGATGGATCTGCGGATGCCGGGCGGCGGCGGGGTCGCGGCCATAGCGGAGCTGGCCGGGCGCGGCGCACGCGCCAAGGTGCTCGTCCTGACCACGTACGACACGGACTCCGACACGCTCCCCGCGATCGAGGCGGGCGCCACCGGCTATCTGCTGAAGGACGCCCCGCGCGAGGAGCTGTTCACCGCCGTACGCGCGGCGGCCGACGGCCGTACGGTCCTGTCGCCCGCGGTCGCCTCCCGGCTGGTCTCCCGGGTCAGGACCCCGGCGGCGGGCGGCGCCGAACCGCTGTCGGCGCGCGAGCGCGAGGTGCTGGCGCTGGTCGCCAAGGGCACCTCGAACCGGGAGATCGCCAAGGAGCTGTTCATCAGCGAGGCGACTGTCAAGACCCACCTCAGCCACCTCTACGGCAAGCTCGGCGTGAAGGACAGGGCGGCGGCGGTCGCCGTGGCGTACGACCGCCGCATCCTGGGCTGACGCGAGCCCTGCGGCGTACGTCTCCGCCCCGAGGCGCACGGCGACACCCCGCGTCTCGCGCCCGCGCTCAGGCCGGAAGGCACGGCTTGCCCGCCCGGCCCGCCGGGCGGGCTACCGGGCCTCGC
>NZ_JBVJLC010000002.1:514078-923277 GCF_055584925.1 Streptomyces sp. NPDC087906 | reverse complement strand
CCGGCTACCGGGCCTCGCCCGGCTACCGGGCCTCGCCCGGCTACCGGGCCTCGCCCGGCTACCGGGCCTCGCCCGGCTACCGGGCCTCGCCCGGCTACCGGGCCTCGCCCGGCCCCGGGGGGCGGCCGGCGCCGCGATGCCGGGCACAGCGGTCGCCGGCGCGGCGCCCGCGCTCACGCCCGTACGCGCAGCAGCAGCACCGCCCTTCCCGGGACCGTCACCGTCGTACCCGCCTCGTAGACCGTCCCCGGCTCCTCGCCCTGCTCCTCCAGCGACGTGTCGACCACCAGCTCGTACTGGCGCGCCCACGGCGGGCCCGGGAGCGCGAAGTCCACCGGGCCGGCCGCCGAGTGCAGCACGGTCAGGAAGCTGTCGTCCGTGATCTTCTCACCGCGCGCGTCACGGCCCGGGATGTCCCGGCCCGACAGGAACAGGCCGAGCGTCGAGGCCGGCGCCCACCAGTCCTCCTCCGTCATCTCCTCGCCGCGCTCGGTGAACCACGCCAGGTCCCGCAGTCCGTCGGCGGTCTGCGGGCGGCCGGAGAAGAAGGCGCGGCGGCGCAGCACCGGATGGTCCCTGCGCAGCTCCAGCAGCCGGGCGGTCAGCCGGTAGAGCCCGTACGAGCCCGGCTGCTCCAGCAGGGACCAGTCGAGCCAGCTCACCTCGTTGTCCTGGCAGTACGCGTTGTTGCTGCCGCCCTGCGTACGGCCCATCTCGTCGCCCGCGACGAGCATCGGCACGCCCGTCGACACGAGCAGCGTCGTCAGCAGGTTGCGGAGCTGGCGGCGGCGCAGCGTGTTGATCGCCGGGTCGTCGGTCTCGCCCTCGGCGCCGCAGTTCCACGCGCGGTTGTCGTTCGTGCCGTCGCGGTTGCCCTCGCCGTTGGCCTCGTTGTGCTTGTGCTCGTAACTGACCAGGTCGCGCAGGGTGAAGCCGTCGTGCGCCGTGATGAAGTTGACGGAGGCGTACGGCCGCCTGCCGCCCCACGCGTACAGGTCGCTGGACCCGGAGAGCCGGTAGCCGAGGTCGCGTACGTCGGGGGTCGCGCCGCGCCAGAAGTCCCGTACGGCGTCGCGGTAGCGGTCGTTCCACTCCGTCCACAGCGGAGGGAAGGCGCCGACCTGGTAGCCGCCGCTGCCGACGTCCCACGGCTCGGCGATCAGCTTCACCCGGCGCAGCACCGGGTCCTGGGCGATGACGGCGAGGAACGGCGAGAGCATGTCGACGTCGTGCATGGAGCGGGCCAGCGCAGCCGCCAGGTCGAAGCGGAAGCCGTCGACGCCCATCTCCGTGACCCAGTAGCGCAGCGAGTCGGTGATCAGCCGGAGCACATGCGGCTGGACCACGTGCAGGGTGTTGCCGCAGCCCGTGTAGTCCGTGTAGCGGCGGGCGTCGGACGGCAGCCGGTAGTAGCCGCGGTTGTCGATGCCGCGCAGCGACAGCGTCGGACCCTGCTCACCGGCCTCGGCCGTGTGGTTGTAGACCACGTCGAGGATCACCTCGATGCCCGCGTCGTGCAGCGAGCGGACCATCTCCTTGAACTCCTCGACCTGCTGGCCGCGGGTGCCGCCCGCCGCGTACCCGGCGTGCGGCGCGAAGTAGCCGATGGAGTTGTAGCCCCAGTAGTTGCGCAGCCCGCGCTTGAGCAGGTGTTCCTCGTGCGCGAACTGGTGCACCGGCAGCAGCTCGACCGCCGTCACGCCGAGCCGGCGCAGATGGTCGACGGCCGCCGGGTGGCCGAGCCCCGCGTACGTGCCGCGCAGCTTCTCCGGGATGCCGGGGTGGAGCTTGGTGAAGCCGCGCACATGCAGCTCGTAGATGACCGAGTCGGCCCAGGGGGTCTTGGGGCGCCGGTCGTCGGCCCACTCGTCGCCGGGGTCGTCGTCATGGACGACCACGCCCTTGGGGACGTACGGCGCGGAGTCCCGCTCGTCCCGTACGGTGTCGGCGACCTGCTGCTGCGGCCAGTCCCGCACATGCCCGTACACCTCGGGCGGCAGCGTGAAATCGCCGTCGACCGCGCGGGCGTACGGGTCGAGCAGCAGCTTCGCCGGGTTCCAGCGGGCCCCCGTCCACGGGTCCCAGCGGCCGTGCACCCGGAAGCCGTACCGCTGCCCGACCCCGATGCCCGGCAGGAAGCCGTGCCAGATGCCGTGGGTCTGCTCGGTCAGCGGCAGCCGGGTCTCGGTCTCCTCGTCGTCGAACAGGCAGACCTCCACCGCCTGCGCGCCGCCCGCCCACAGGGCGAAGTTCGTGCCCGCGATCCCGTCGGGGCCCACCCGGTAGCGCGCCCCGAGCGGGGTCGGCGCCCCCGGCCACACCGGTGGTACGGCCCTGCCGGGCTCCCCGAGGAAGCCGAAGGCGCCGACCGCCTCCGCCGCCTCCCTGGTCTCCCGTACCGTTCTGTGCGCTGTCTCCTGCTCGGCTGCGCTCGCCACCTGTCCGGCCTCCTGCGGCTCGTCGGCCTCGCGGCTCGGTGCGCACGGGTCCCGGCCGTGGCTCTCCTCGCGTGGTCCTTGCGACTGTTCTTCCCTTCTCGGGCCCCGCCCTCACGTTTCCGGCGCGGGGGGCTGATCGTTGGACGTGCGTGAGACATGTACTGAAGCGCGCAGGGGCAGCGGCGGCCACCGTACTGGCCTGGACAGGACTGATGGGCGGGCTGGCGGGGTGCTCCGGCGGCGGCTCGTTCCTGGCCGGGAAGTCGGGGGCGCCGGGGGACTCGATCCAGGTCACACCCGAGAACGGCACGAAGGGCGTCGGCAGGTCGGACCGGATCGCGGTGAAGGTGACCGAGGGCCGCCTGGAGCGGGTCGAGGTGCGGCGCGTCGAGGACGCGGTACGGGACCCGCTGCCCGGCCGGATCTCGGCGGACGGCCGCTCCTGGGCCCCGCTGAGCGGGGAGCGGGTCGTCCTGGCGGCCAAGTACGGCGTGGACGCGGTCGCCGTCGACGGGGACGGCAGGCGCTCGGCGCGGCACACCACCTTCGCCACGGCCGTGCCCACCCACCGCTTCATCGGGTACTTCAAGCCGGAGAACCGTTCCACGGTCGGTACGGGCATGATCGTCTCGTTCGACTTCAACCGGCGGATCAGCGACCGGGCCGCCGTCGAGCGCGCCATCACGATCACTTCCGTACCCGCGGTGGAGGTCGCCGGGCACTGGTTCGGCGACCAGCGGCTCGACTTCCGGCCGCGGGCGTACTGGCGGCCGGGCACGAAGGTCACGGTCGACGTGCGGCTGCGGGACGTCCAGGCGGCGCCCGGGGTCGTCGGCATCCAGCGCAAGACCGTCGCCTTCACGGTCGGCCGCTCCCAGGTCTCCCTGGTCGACGCGGAGCGGCACACCATGGAGGTGCGGCGCGACGGGGCGCTGCTGTCCACGCTGCCGATCACGGCGGGCGCCGCGAAGACCACCACGTACAACGGCAAGATGGTGGTCTCCGAGCTGTACGACGTCACGCGCATGGACGGCAGGACCGTCGGGTTCGGCGGGGAGTACGACATCAAGGACGTCCCGCACGCGCTGCGGCTGACCACGTCGGGGACGTTCCTGCACGGCAACTACTGGGCGTCCGACGACACGTTCGGCAATCTGAACACCAGTCACGGCTGCGTGGGGCTGCGGGACGTCAAGGGCGGCGGCGCCGACACCCCGGCCGGCTGGTTCTTCGACCGGACCCTGGTCGGCGACGTGGTGGAGGTCGTCAACTCCCGTGACAGCGTGGTCGCTCCGGACAACGGGCTCAGCGGCTGGAACCTGGACTGGCCGCGCTGGCTGGCCGGATCGGCCCTGCGCTGAGCCCGCGCCGACCCGGCGCCGACCCCGCGCCGCCCGCCCGTACACCGCCATGACCTGCACAGTCCGGCGCAGTTGGAACGGAACGGTGACATTAGCGAGAACGTCCCGGGGCACTCGGTGTGATTATCTATCGCCGGGCGCGTGGACCAGGCGCGCGAGAGTGCGGGCCGTGGCGGGGCCAGGCCGTGCGAGGGGAGACGACCATGGTGAACCAGCTACCGATATCCAAGGCGCCGGTGCGGCGCAGAAGCCGAACGGGACTGCTGGCGCTGCTGCTCGGCGCCCTGCTGATCATGGTCACCGCCTGCGGGGGCGGCGGCGGGGGCGGCGCGGCGAAGGGCGGCAGCGACAAGGCGGGCGACGCCAAGGAAGCGGGGAAGGCGGCCAACACCGCGTCGCAGGCGGTCGTGACCATCGCACCGGAGGACGGCGCGAAGTCGGTGGCCACCACCGGCGCGCTGAAGGTGTCGGCGGCCAAGGGCAAGCTGACCGCCGTCACCGTCAAGGACGACAAGGGCGACCCGGTCGACGGGAAGCTCGCGACCGACGGCAGCACGTGGCAGCCGCTCCAGCATCTGGCGGGCGCGACCAAGTACAAGGTGCACGCGACGGCGAAGGACGCGGACGGGCGGGTGTCCGCCAAGGACATCACCTTCACCACGCTCGTCCCGCAGAACACCTTCATCGGCTACTACACCCCCGAGGACAAGGCGACGGTCGGCGTGGGCATGCCGGTCTCGCTCAACTTCACCCGGGGCATCACGGACCCGGAGGCGGTGGAGAAGGCCATCACGGTCACCGCCGACCCGGCGGTGCCGGTCGAGGGCCACTGGTTCGGCAACGACCGCCTCGACTTCCGGCCCGAGAAGTACTGGGCGCCGGGCACGAAGGTCACCGTGCGGCTCAACCTCGACGGCGTCGAGGGGCGGCCCGGGGTCTACGGCAAGCAGGCCAAGTCGTTCAGCTTCACGATCGGCCGCTCGCAGATCTCCACGGTCGACGCGGGCAAGCACACCATGAAGGTCGTCAGGGACGGCAAGCAGATCAAGCAGTTCCCGATCAGCGCGGGTGCGCCGGCGAACACCACGTACAACGGGCAGATGGTCATCAGCGAGAAGTACGAGGTGACCCGGATGAACGGTGACACGGTCGGGTTCGGCGGGGAGTACGACATCCCCGACGTGCCGCACGCGATGCGCCTCTCGTCGTCCGGCACCTTCATCCACGGCAACTACTGGGCGGCGCCGGGGGTCTTCGGCTCGACCAACACCAGCCACGGCTGCGTCGGCCTGCGCGACACGCGCGGCGGCGGCGACAGCGACGCCCCGGCGGCCTGGTTCTACGACCGCTCGCTCATCGGTGACGTGGTCGTGGTGAAGAACTCCAAGGACAAGACGATCCCCCCGGACAACGGCCTGAACGGCTGGAACATGTCCTGGGCGGACTGGACCAAGTAGGCCCGGCTGCGAGGAATCCGCCAGCAGGGACCCGGCGCGCTGTGACCAAGCGCACCGGGTCCTCTTGCGTTAGCCGCCGTTGGGGCCTGCCCGGTGGATCATGGCCGGGCCCGCGGCGCCTGGCACGGCACCTCGCCGCGTTACCGAAACGCCCCGATAGCTCCGCTATCGAGACGCTCCGGCGCCTTGCGATCTACCGCACCAGACACCGCGGCCTGTCCGACCCTGATCCACCGGACAGGCCCTAACCTGCCTCCCATGGCATCTGCTAACACTGTGACCCTCGAAGTCGACGGCGGCGTCGGAACGATCCGGCTCGACCGCCCTCCGATGAACGCGCTGGACATCTCGATCCAGGACCGGCTGCGCGAACTCGCCGAAGAGGTGGGCCGGCGGGACGACGTGCGCTCCGTCGTCCTGTACGGCGGCGAGAAGGTCTTCGCCGCCGGCGCCGACATCAAGGAGATGCGGCGGATGGACCACGCGGCGATGATCGTCCGCTCCCGCTCCCTCCAGGAGTCGTTCACCGCCGTGGCCCGCATCCCCAAGCCCGTCGTCGCCGCGATCACCGGTTACGCGCTCGGCGGCGGCTGCGAGCTGACGCTGTGCGCCGACTTCCGGATCGCCGCCGACAACGCCAAGCTCGGCCAGCCCGAGATCCTGCTGGGGCTGATCCCCGGCGCCGGCGGCACCCAGCGGCTCGCCAGGCTCGTCGGTCCTTCCCGGGCCAAGGACCTGATCTTCACGGGCCGTCAGATCGCGGCGGACGAGGCCCTGGCGATCGGTCTCGTCGACCGGGTGGTCCCGGCGGCCGAGGTCTACGAGCAGGCGCACGCGTGGGCGGCGAAGCTCGCCAAGGGTCCGGCGCTCGCGCTGCGCGCGGCGAAGGAGTCGGTCGACGCGGGTCTGGAGACCGACCTGGAGACCGGGCTCGCCATCGAACGCAACTGGTTCGCAGGCCTGTTCGCCACCGAGGACCGGGAGCGCGGGATGCGCTCCTTCGTCGAGGACGGTCCGGGCAAGGCCAAGTTCCTCTGATCCCAAGCCTGTTGGACACGGCGGGCCGTCGCGTCAAGTGGCCTGACGGCTTAGCCCCACCTTAAGAGAACCTTAAGAAAAAACCCTTGATCGCGGCTCGCGACCGTTCGAACGCGCGGTGTCACCGCAGGTCAGTCAGGCTGTTCGGCAATGCGTACTGCCAGCGGCATATGCCAAACACGCCCCCCGGAATGACTCGTTCCGGGGGGTTGATTCCCCCGGAACGCCCCCGGAGCGCCCCCGCTGCGGCCATGATGGTGGGCATGGCGGGCCTGGAGGATGTGGAGCAGCCGCAGCGAAGCGGCCATGCGTCCACGGTGCGGCGGACACCGGCCGTCGAGGACGAACAGGCGCTTCAGGCGCTGGAATTGTTCGGTAATCCGACGGACGCGGAAGTCCGGCTGCCGTCCCGCCCCGAGTCGGCGGCCGCCGCCCGGCGGCTCACCCACGGTGTCGTCCTGCGCCAGTGGGCGCTCTCCCCGCAGACCGCCGAGTACGCCGTCCTGCTCGTCTCCGAACTCGTCGGCAACGCCGTCCGGCACACCGGCGCCCGGGTCTTCGGGCTGCGGATGCTGCGGCGGCGCGGCTGGATCAGGATCGAGGTGCGTGACCCGTCGCGCGGACTGCCGTGCCTGATGCCGGTCCGCGAGATGGACACCAGCGGCCGGGGCCTGTTCCTGGTCAACCGGCTCGCCGACCGGTGGGGCGTGGACCTCTTACCCAGGGGCAAGACCACCTGGTTCGAGATGCGCGTCGCCGACCGCCAGCTCCCCTGACGTACCGCCGCTGACGTACCGCCGCAGAGGAGCGCCGCGACGAGCCGATAATCTGAACCCGTCCATACAGCATGACGAAGGGGCGGAATCAGTGGCGGACATCGACGACGTGCGCAAGGCGTTCGACCAGTTCGACGCGGACGGGGACGGCCTGATCACGGCCGCCGAGTACAAGAGCCTCATGGCGCGGCTCGGCGACCACTACGTGACGGAGCCCGTGGCGCAGGCGGTCATCAACTCCCACGACGGCAACGGCGACGGGCTGCTCAACTTCGACGAGTTCCTGGCCGCCCGCAGCAAGGGCTGACCCGGCACCGGCGCGCGGCGGCCCCCGGGTCCGGAGGGCCGCCCACCGCGACCGCCGTACGGCATTCGCCGCAGCCGGGCTGGCGCGTGCCGGCGACGGCGGAGACGATCATCCGGTGATCTTCCCGGGACCCACCGCAGGCGATGTCACCGAGGCCGGCAGCCGGCAGACCGGCGCGGGCCCCGGCGCCGTTCCAGGCGCCGTTCCCAGGAGCGCGCCGCCCGCCGCGCGCCTGACCCCCCGTAACACGGCGCTCCTCGCGGGCGCGGCCCTGCTCGCCGCGCTGATCGCGCTCCTCGGAGTCGGCGTCGCCACCCGCGGCACCGGCGAGCTGCCCATCCCCGCCGCGGGCCCCACCACCCTGCTGCGCACCGCCGTCTTCGGCGCGCTCGCCCTGCACATCGGCGAGCTGGCCGGTCACCGGTTCGCCCGTACCGGACCCGCGCCGCGCAGTTGGGCCGTGCCCGCCGCACTGACCGGAGCCGCCGCTTCGGCGGGCCAGCTCCTGGTGCTCTCCGAGGTCAGCGGCCTCGACCTCGCCGCCGTCTACGGCACGGTCGACGGCCGGCTGCTGCTCGCCATGGCCAACGGCTTCCTGCTCGCCGCCGGATGCGCCGCCCTGAAGCGGCCGTTCCTGGCCGTACTGCCGCTGGCCGCCGTCATCGGCGCCGAGGCCCTGCGCGCGCACCCCGAGGCGTACACCCCGCTGCTCGGCACGGCCCTCACCGCCGTCCATCTCACCGCGGCCTCCGTCTGGACCGGCGGCCTGTGCCACGTCCTGCGCACGATGTGGCTGCGCAGAGCCGACAGGACCGGGGCGCGCGCCGTCCTCGCCCGCTACGCCCGCGTCGCCGGCTGGCTGCTCGCCGCCCTCACCGCGACCGGCACCGTGTCGGCGCTGCGCCGGCTGCCGTTCGACGTCGTGCTCGGCTCGGCGTACGGCCGGGTCCTCATCGCCAAGCTCGCGCTCGTCGCCGTGGCGAGCGGCCTCGCCCTGCGCGCCAGGGGCCGGCTGCGCGGCGGCCGGGAAGCCGGCGGGCCCGCCCGCGCCGAACTGGCCGTCCTGGCCTGCGTCGTCCTCGTGTCGGCCGTGCTCACCGTCGTCCCCGACCCGCACTGGCTCGGCGTCCGGTAGCGTCGCCCGTACGGGGTACACGCCGCTCGGAATCACCGGGCGGCGAGGCGGGGGACGAGATGGGGACAGCGGTCCATGTTCCGCAGACGCGGGACATGATCGGCGACGAGCTGTCCGGCGACGAGGCGTGGGCGGCGCTGCGCCGCTACGGCGGCCGCAAGCTGCTCGTCGACGCCTTCCTGCGGTTCCGTTACGCGGACGGCTTCAGCAACGCCCGCGCGCTGGCCTTCCAGATCGTCCTGGCCCTCGTGCCGTTCACCATCGCGCTGGTCGGGGTCGCCACCACCGTGCACACCGAGAGCGTGGGCCGGGTCGTGGAGCTGACGCTCGGCCGGATCGCGCCGGGCCCCAGCGCCGAACTCGTACGGGACTCGCTCGACCGGTCCCGGCGCGGCGCGGGCGCCGGGATCGGCGCCGCCATCGCCGTCTGGCTCGGCCTCGGCTTCGCCACCGTCAATCTCGCCGCCGCCATGTCCCAGATCGAGCGCGGCGCCAACCGCATCTACGGCATCGAGCGCGACCGGCCCTTCGTGCTCAAGTACGGCAGGGCGCTGCTGCTCGTCGTCATCGCCGGGCTCCCGCTGATCGCCGGATTCCTGGTGCTGGTCGGCGGCGAGGCGGTGGGCAGCGCGCTGGACGAGACGTTCGGCTGGGGGCAGGGGCTGCGCAACGCCTGGGACTGGCTGCGGGTCCCGGTCGGGGTGCTGCTGACCTGGGTCGCTTCGGCGGCCCTGTTCCGCTGGGCGCCCCGCCGCGACCAGCCGGGCTACACCTGGCTCGCCTTCGGCTCGGCCGTCCATCTGGTGCTGTGGGTGGCGGCGACCTGGCTGCTCGGCCTGTACGTCGACCGCAGCGGCTCCTTCGGCACGGTCTACGGGCCCCTGACGGCCTTCGTCGCCCTGCTGCTGTGGGCCAACCTGGCCGCCATCGCCCTTCTCCTCGGGGTGGCCTTCGCCGCCCAGTTGGAGGCCGCGCGCGCCGGCCTGCGCGACGCGGTACGGCCGGACCCGGGTCCCGGCGCCTAGGGCCTGTCTGACACATAGCGCCGTCCGCCCACAGGGCGGGGCTTGCGGCGTCTGGTGCGTGCGATCGCAAGGCGGAGGGTCGTCCTCGTACTGGAGATACGCCGACGAGCCCGCCGAGCCCGACAACGCGGCGAGCGTGCGTGCCAGGCGTCGCAAGCCAGGCGGGATGTGTCAGACAGGCCCTAGGGCCTGTCGGCGCCCCGGGCCCTTGTGCGAAGGCGTCCGAAGGCCCTTGCTACTACCCCCGGTATCCCCGGCCCTTCGCTGGGCCGATGGGGTGAATCAGTGCGCCATGCCGGTGACAAGGGCAATCCCCGCCTCCCTACCTCGCGAATGTGTCGGTGGGAGTGCCCGCGGTGGCGCGGGCGCCGAGAGAGATGGGGCGTGATGGGCGCAGAGCACATCGACACCCGACTGCTTGAAGAACTGACCGAGCAGTCACAGGACCTGAACAGCGACGCCTTGCGCATCACGGGCAGCGCGCTGGCGGACTTCGCCGAGTCCACGGGGCGACCGGAGCGCTGGTGGCAGCGGGGAGGCGTGCTGGCAGGCGCGATCGGCGCCGCGGCCCTCTTCGGCCCGAACCGGGCGATGGCCGCGACGTCGGCCGACGACATCATGGCGCTGCAGACCGCGGCGTCCATCGAGAACCTGGCCGTCAGCGTCTACCAGACAGCGGCGGGCCTGCCGTTCATCAAGAACGGCAACAAGACGGTCGCGGCGTTCATCGCCAAGACCACCCAGCAGCACCAGGCGCACGCCAAGGCGTTCAACGCCGCGGCGACCCAGGGCGGCGGCAAGGCGCAGACCGCGCCCGACCCGAAGTACGCGGCCATCGTCAAGCAGACGCTGCCGTCCATCAAGACCCCCGCCGACGTGGTCAAGCTGGCCATCACGCTGGAGGACGTCGCGGCGCAGACGTACACCAAGAACGTCGGCCAGGTCAGCGACCCGCAGTTGCGCAAGCTGTTCGCCTCCGTCGCCCCCGTGGAGGCGCAGCACCGCTCGACGCTGCTGTCCGTGCAGGCGCTGCTCGCCGCCGGTGACGCCAGGCTGATCGCCATCCCCACGGATGCCGCGAAGCTGCCCGCCGCCGCCGGCACCGCCGGGATCCCCGACAGCTTCTACCCGACCAAGGATGCCTCGCCGATCTCTGAAGGGGCCGTGAAGTGAGTACCAAGCAGGGCGGCTGGGAGCTGCCCATCAGCGAGGGTCAGCTCGACCGCCTCACCCGGGAGATGGAGGAGGCGCACCGCGAGACGCTGCCCGCGATGCGCGCCAGCGCCGCTGATCTCACGGAGCAGATCAACACCGACCGGCGGCGGTTCCTGCTGGGCGCCGGCGGGGTCGGCGCCGCGTTCCTGCTCGCCGCCTGCTCCAGCGACAAGGACTCGTCGGCCACGCAGTCGTCGGCCGGCGACGCCCAGTCGCCTGCCGCCGTCTCCGACAAGGTCACCTACACCGGTGACCTGAAGATCGTCGCGCTGGCCGTCGCGCTGGAGAACCAGGCCGTCGGTGCCTACAAGACGACGCTGTCCGCGGCCAAGGCGGGCAAGCTCGGCACCGTACCGCCGGCCGTGGCGAGCTTCGTCACCAAGGCGATGGCGCAGCACGAGGACCACGCGAAGGCGTGGAACGCGGTGCTGACCGGCGCGGGCAAGCCGGCCATCACCAACGTGCCGCTCTCCAACCAGCAGCAGGTCACCAGCGCGCTGTCGAAGGCGACCAGCGTCGCCGACGTGGCGAAGCTGGCGCTCCAACTGGAGGACCAGGCGGCGCAGACGTACCTCTTCGCCACGTACAACGTGAAGAGCGCGGGCGGGATCGAGACCGCCGCCACCATCGCGCCCGTCGAGGCGATGCACGCGGCGATCCTGCACTTCGTCCTCGGCCAGTACCCGGTGCCGGACACGTTCCTGCCCACCGACAAGGCGGCCAAGCCGAGCCTGCTGACCGTCTGACGGCCGGCCGGACGGCGCGAGCCGTGTGACAGCGACGGGTGCGTGCCCGGGACCGCGACCGGACTCCCGGTCACGGAACCGGGCACGCACCCCCGTTGCGCTGCCGCTCCTCCAGCGACTCGACACGCGCCGCCTGTTCCTCGGTGAGGACGTCGCACACCCAGTCCCAGTGCAGCGCCACCCGGTCGCCGGGGGAGAGCCCGTCGATCAGCGACCTGCCGCCCGTCGACCACCGCACCACCTGGCGCACCGGCTCCCCGGCCACCATCCGCGTACCGTCCCAGACGAGCGGACGCGACCGCGCCGTCGCCGCCTCGCCGTCGACCTCGCACACCACCCCGGTACGGATCCGGCACTGGTCGAGCACGCCCAGCGCCGTCGGACTGCCGCCCGCGCGCAGCATCCGCGCCCACGGGTACACGTCGAACACCTGGAAGCTGTGATGGGCGACGGCGCGCGGCCCCGCCTCCTGCCACGTGCCGCCGAGCTGGCCGCGGAACCGCTCCCGCATCCGGTCGAGCAGCGCCTCCGGATCGGCCAGCTCCAGCAGGTCGTTGCCGATCCAGTACGCCTCGACGACCCGCGGGTCCAGCGGATCGGCGAGCCCCGCCGACTCGGCCAGGAACTCCAGATAGCACCACGCGCCGTCGAACTCCCGCGCCCGCCGCTCGATCCCGGCGCTCCCGCCCGGGGACAGCAGCGCCGACGCGTCGGCCGGGCCGCAGTAGCCCAGTTCGTTCGGCGGATAGGCGTACCGCGCGAACAGCACCGCGCCCTCCGCGCTCATCAGCAGATCCTCGGCAACTGCTCACCGATGGGCAGCCCGACCACGCGGGTGCCGCCGAGGCCCGTCCGCGCGACGACCATGCCCGGGTGGTCGGGTACGCAGGTGCCGATCCGGCACGCGGAGCCGCCCAGCGGATGCGCCCGCATGGCGGCCAGCACCTCGTCTGCGGCCTCGGCGGGCACGACGGCGAGCAGCTTGCCCTCGTTCGCGACCTGGAGCGGATCGAGGCCCAGCAGGCTGCACGCGTCCCGCACGGTCTCCGGGACCGGCAGCTCCTTCTCGACCAGTTCGACGCCGACCTGCGAGGCGCGGGCGATCTCGTTCAGCGAGGCCGACACCCCGCCGCGCGTCGGGTCGCGCAGCACCCGTACGTCGGCGCCCGTGGCGAGCATGCGGGCCACCAGGCCGTGCAGCGGCGCCGTGTCGCTCTCCACGGCCGTACCGAACTCCAGGCCGTCCCGGCAGCTCATGACGGCGACGCCGTGCACCCCGATGTCGCCGCTGACGAGCACCGCGTCCCCGGGCCGCGCGCGGCGCGGGCCGATGTCGACGCCGTCGGCGATCACTCCGATCCCCGAGGTGTTGATGTACACCCCGTCGCCGCTCGCGCTGTCCACGACCTTGGTGTCGCCGGTGACGAGCCTGACCCCGGCCGCCTGCGCCGCCTCGCCCATGTCCCGGGCGATCCGGCCGAGTTCACCGAGCGGGGTGCCCTCCTGGAGGATGAAGGCGGTCGACAGGAACAGCGGGGTCGCGCCCGACATCGCCAGGTCGTTGACCGTGCCGTTCACGGCGAGGTCGCCGATCGAACCGCCGGGGAAGAACATCGGCTTCACCACGAACGAGTCGGTGGAGAAGGCCAGTCGGGCGCCGTCACCTGTGGAGACGACGGCCGAGTCGCCCAACTCGGCGGTGGCGGCGGCCCCGTACCCCGGCAGGAACAGATGCTCGATCAGCTCGCCCGACATCGCGCCGCCGCCGCCGTGGCCCATCACGACGGTCGGGGTGTCCCGCAGCGGCACCGGGCAGACCCAGCTCTCGAAGTCGAGATCGGCTGCGTGTTGCATGGCTTCAGTCACTTCGATTCGACCAGTTCCAGTCGGCGGTAGGCGTGGTAGGCGGCGCAGGCGCCCTCGGAGGAGACCATCGTGGCGCCGAGCGGGCTGCGCGGTGTGCACTCCTTGCCGAAGGCGGCGCACTCGTGCGGCTTGATGTGGCCCTGGAGGACCTCGCCCGACCGGCACAGCGGCGACTCGGCGGTGCGGATGCCCGCCACGTCGAACCGCAGCTCGGCGTCGAACTCCCGGTATTTGTCCGCCAGTCGCCAGCCGCTGCGCGGGATCATGCCGATACCGCGCCAGGTGCGGTCGGTGACCTCGAAGACGTCCCGCAGCATCTCCATCGCCGGGACGTTGCCCTCGTCGCGCACGGCGCGCTCGTAGGCGTTCTCCACCTCGTACCGGCCCGCTTCGAGCTGCACGACGGTCCTGCGGATGCCTTCGAGGATGTCCAGCGGCTCGAAGCCGGTGACCACGACGGGGACGCGGTACTTCGCTGCGAGCGGCGGGTACTCGGCGGTGCCCATCACACTGCACACGTGCCCGGCGGCGAGGAACGCCTGCACCCGGCAGGTCGACGACTCCATGACGGCCGCCATCGCGGGCGGCACCAGTACGTGCGAGACCAGCAGCGAGAAGTTCGGCACGCCGAGCCGCGCGGCCTGATACACCGTCATGGCGTTGGCCGGCGCGGTGGTCTCGAAGCCGATGCCGAAGAAGACGACCTCCCGGTCCGGGTTCTCCCTGGCCAGCTTCAGCGCGTCGAGCGGCGAGTACACCACCCGTACGTCACCGCCCGCGCTCTTGACGGAGAACAGGTCCCGGCCGCTGCCCGGCACCCGCAGCATGTCGCCGAAGGAGCAGAAGATCACCCCGGGGGTCGCAGCGATGGCGAGCGCCCGGTCGATGATCTCCAGCGGGGTCACACAGACGGGGCAGCCGGGGCCGTGGATCATCTCCACGCCCTCGGGCAGCAGTTGGTCGATGCCGTGCCGGATGATCGAGTGGGTCTGGCCCCCGCAGACCTCCATCATGGCCCAGGGCCTGGTGGTGGCCGCGTGGATCTGGTCGAGCAGCCGCTTCGCCAGATCAGGGTCGCTGAACTCGTCGAGATACCTCATCGGCCGGCCCCCTCGGTCTGCGACGGCCCTGCCTGCGACAACTCCGTCTGCGTCAATCCCGCCTGTTCGGCGGCCAGTTCGAAACCGTCACCGAACTCCTCGGCGAGGATGCCCAGTTTCTCGAAGTTGGCCAGCGTCTCCTGCGCGGAGCGTTCGTCGAGCCGCTGGATGGCGAAGCCGACGTGGACGACGACGTATTCACCGACCGCCACGTCGGGGATGTACTGGAGGCACACCTCCTTGCGTACGCCGCCGAAGTCGACGTCGGCCATCAAGGTGCCGTCGACCTCGGCGGTACTGAGGACACGCCCCGGGACTGCCAGACACATGGTCTCTCTTCTCTGTGGTTCCCTCGGTGCTTCGGCGGGCGCCGTGCGCTCAGCCCGAAGCGGCGATCAGAAGTTGCCCGAGCGCGATTCCGCCGTCGTTCGGGGGGAGCAGCCGGGGCCGCAGCACCGTGAACCCCCGTCCGGCCAGGGTCCGTTCGGCGCCTTCGAGCAGCACGGCGTTCTGGAACACACCGCCGCCGAGCGCCACCACGTCCAGGCCCGTCCGGCTCCGGCAGTGCTCGGCGAGGTCGCCGACGAGGGCGACGACGGCGGCGTGGAAACGCGCGGCGACCAGTTCCGTCGCTGTCCCGGCCCGTACGTCGGCGACGACGGCGCGGATCACCGGACCCGGGTCCGCGATCACCGGCTCGTCCGAATCGGCGGGCTCTCCTGAGCCGGAGCCGGAGCCGGAGCCTGAGCCGGAGTCGGCGCCGGAGCCGGTGCAGGCGGTGCGGTCGAGGCCGAAGGCGTACCCCGTCCCCGCCGGGACGTCGACGCCGCGCGCCAGACCCTCCAGCGCGACGGCCGCCTCCGCCTCGTACGCCACCTCGTGCCGTACCCCGGCCAGCGAGGCGACGGCGTCGAAGAGCCGGCCCATGCTCGACGTGGGCACGCAGCCGAAGCCGGTCCCGAACTGGTGGACCAGCACGTCCCGTTCCCTGGCCGGGCAGGCGGCGACCGCCGGGATGTCCTCGGCCCAGTCGACCTCGGCCGCGTGCAGATGCGCGAGCGCCATCCGGTAGGGCCGCAGCACACTCGCGTCGCCGCCCGCGAGCGGCACATAGCGCAGCCGCGCCGCCCGGTGGAACGACTTGTACCCCGCGACCAGCACCTCGCCGCCCCAGGCGGCCCCGTCCGTGCCGTGCCCGGTGCCGTCGAAGGCGATCCCGATGACGCGCTCACCGGCCCCGACGCCGTGCTCACCCATCACGGAGGCGATGTGCGCGTGGTGGTGCTGCACCGTACGGACCGGCCGGCCGGCCGCGTTCGTCCTGGCCCACTCCGCCGAGCGGTAGTCGGGATGCCCGTCCGCCACCAACTGGCCGGGGGCGACCCCGGTGAGCTGTTCCAACTGGCCTTCGGTCGCGGTCAGCGCCTCGACCGTGGCGAGGTCGTCCATGTCGCCGATGTGCTGGCTGACCCACGCGTACCGGCCCTCAGCCAGCGCGCAGGTGTTCTTCAGGTCGGCCCCGACGGCGAGCATCGGCGGCACCCCGAACGGCAGCGCGAGCGGCAGCGGCGCGTAACCGCGTGAGCGGCGCAGCGGCAGCTCGGCCCCGGCGACGAACCGGCTCACCGAGTCGTCGCACGGCATCTGGATCTTCCGGTCGTGCCGCAGCCAGGCGTCGACCAGCGGCGCCAGCTCGGTGAGCGCCCGCGCGTCGTCGGTGACGATCGGCTCGCCGGACCGGTTGGCCGAGGTCATGACCAGCGCGTCGGGCCCCGCGGGGTCGTCGCCGATCCCGAACAGCAGCGTGTGCAGCGGTGTGTACGGGAGCATCAGCCCGAGGTCGGGACTGCCGGGCGCCACTTCCTCGGAGAGCCCGGGTCCCGGCCTGCGCGGCAGTACGACGATCGGCCGCCGTACGCCGGTCAGCAGCGCCTCCTCGTCCCCGCTCAGCGACACGAGCCGGGCGGCGGTCTCCAGGTCGGCGACCATCACGGCGAACGGCTTGCCGCCGCGCTGCTTGCGGCGCCGCAGCTCCGCCACCGCCGCGTCGCTGCGCGCGTCGCAGGCGAGGTGGTAGCCGCCGAGCCCCTTGACCGCGACGATCCGGCCTTCGGCGAGCAACTGCCTGGCCACCCGCAGCGCTTCGGCGCCACCGGCGGGCGAGCCGTCCTTGCGGATCAGTTCGAGCCGCGGCCCGCAGTCGTGGCAGGCGATCGGCTGGGCGTGGAAGCGCCGGTCGCCCGGATCCTCGTACTCCGCCCGGCACGCCTCGCACATCTCGAAGGCGGCCATCGTGGTGGCGGCCCGGTCGTAGGGCGTGCCGGTGACGATCGTGAACCGGGGGCCGCAGTGGGTGCAGGAGACGAAGGGGTGGCGGTGGCGCCGGTCCGCCGGGTCCGCCAGCTCGGCCAGGCAGTCCTGGCAGGTCGCGACGTCGGGGGAGACCAGGGTGCGGGCGCGGTCGCCCCCGGTGGAGTCCTCGATGGTGAATCCGGTGCCGCCGCGCGTCGGCTGCTCGGAGGTGTCGACGGCCTCGACGACGGCGAGCGGCGGCGGCCGCTCGATCAGCCGGCGGCCGAACTCGGCGACCGCGCTCTCGTCGCCCTCGACCTCGGCGACCACGCCGGCCGGGGTGTTGGTCACCCAGCCGGCCAGCATGAGTTCCGAGGCGAGGACATAGACGAACGGCCGGAAGCCCACGCCCTGGACGACGCCGTGCACCTCGTACCGCCGCCGGACGCGGGCAGCGGCGCCGCTGCCCATCATGGCCAGACCCGCCAGCGCCTCGCGCGCCTTGGCCCGGTCGATCAGCTCCACGGCGAAGCCCATGTGCAGCAGCACCCAGTCACCCGGCGCGGGCGGTGCGTCGAGCATGCCGATGTTGACGCGCCGCCGGGCGCCTTCGACGTCGACGAGCGCGAGCTGGCCCGCGTACCCCTCGACGATCTCCACGACCTGACCGGGAATGCCAAGGCACATGTTCAAGGGCTCCTGGGCTCGGCGGGTTCGGCCGGCACGAGCCGCCGGACCAAGGTGCGTACCGCGTCGAGCGCTTCGGGTACGGCGGCGGAGACGGCATCGCTCAGTCCGATGCCCTCCTCCACCCCGGCCGGGGTGCAGCCCACGACGTAGGTGACCGGAAGAGTACCGCCCAGTTGGCCCAGATTTGCCAGTACAGCGACCGGATTCATCCCGTGTGCATCGAATTCACCCGTACCGAGGTCGTCGGGCCCGACTTCGAGCACGGTCACCTCACCGGCGGCGCCGCCGCCCGGATACGCGTCGACCAGCACCAGCGCGCCGTACCCGTCGAGCAGGTCGTACGCGAGGTGCATGCCGCGGATCCCGTAGTCGGTGACCTGGACCGACGGCGGCAGGCCGCCTTCGCCCGCCAGCCGCCGGACGACCTCGGGCCCGAAGCCGTCGTCACCGAGGAAGAGGTTGCCGATACCGGCGACGAGTACGCCGTCGGCCACCGTCAGCCTCCGCCGGACTGCAGGTCGGGCGCGTCCGGGTCGTTCGGTGACTGCGGGTCGACGGACGTGTCGGACTTCTCGTCCGAGCCGCCCTCGGGCCGGTCGGCGGGTCCGCCGCCCGGCTTGTCGGAGCCGGTGTCGCGTGAGCCCTTCGGACCGCGCTCCTCCTGGGGCTCCTCGGCCCGGTCCTCCGCTGGTGTGCCGTTCATCGGATCCACGTCCTCACATCGCGCGCATGCGCAGGTAGCGGCGGACGTCGGGGATCGACATCACGCCGACGACAACGGCCACGGCGGCGGCGGTCGCCGCGACGCCTGTGGTGATGATTCCCAGGGTCTTCACGATCGGCTCTCCTCTCGGTGTTCCGGCTCCGGTTCCGGTGCCGGGTGGCTCCCGGCGGGCAGCGGTTCCAGCTCGTCGGGGGCGAAGTAGAAATACCGGCCGTACCAGTCGTGCATGTCGGCCGCCGGATCGTCGACGAGTACGAGCGCGACATGCACCCCGCCGTCGACGTCCGAGAGCACGGCGGTCACCCGCGCCACCTGCCCCGCGAAGAACAGGTCCTGCGCGTCGGCGCGGCGGGCGGGATGCACCCGTACGAGGCTGCCCTTCGCGACGCTGACGCCGTTGATGACGACCGCGTCGGTCGCGGGCTGGAAACCGGCGTCGGCCGCAGGGTCCCACCAGGGCGCGCCGCCGGTGTCGAAGGACGCGGGCTCGGCGTCCCGCAGATCGGCGGGCGCGCCCGGCAGTTCGGCGGACGCGCCCGGCAGTTCGGCGGGCGCGTCGTGCGGGGCGCGGGCCTCGGCGTGCGGGTCGCGGAGCAGGCCGTGGAGCTGCTGGAGGTCGGCCGGTGACATGCCGTCGCAGCGGTCGATGATCTCCCGCGCGCGCGGATCGGTGGCCCGCGCCTCCGCCTTCTCCTCGTCCGTCATGGTCATGACCCGCAGGGTCAGGATCTCGTCGATCTCGGTGGAGTCGAAGAGGGCTCCCGCGCTCTGCTCGGCCACCTCGGGGTGGTCGTACAGGATGATCGGCGCGCCGAGCACGGTGTCGGTGCTGCCCTTCGCCCCCGCCAGCACCGGCCAGCAGCGCCGCTGCCGGCAGCGCTTCGCCGCCGCCTCCGCCGCCACCGGCGGCTCCAGCAGGGAGACGAACTCCGCGCCCTCCGCCTGGAGCAGCAGATGCGTGCCGATCAGCGAGGCGCGGATCGCCGCGTCCTTGTCGGCGGCCGTCGCCGCGTGCTCGTTGCCGACCGAGACCGTCAGCCGGACGAACCCGTCGTCGGCGGCCGGCTCCGTACGGACCCGGGCGGCCAGCTCCTCGCGGCGGCGGACGATACGGCCCACCGGCGCGCCCCGCTCGTCGGTGAGCGGTTCGACCTCCTCGCCGCCGGGCACGGTGACCAGGTGATCGGTCGGCGCGTCCAACGGGACGGTGCCGAGGGCGATTTCCCGCTCGACCGCCTCGTCCCAGCTCAGCACCGACACTCCGGCCACGGTGAGTTCCGGTACGGGGGAGTGGCTGCCGTCCGCCTCCAGCCGCTGCACCTCGCGTACTTGGAGCTGCAGGAAGCGCAGATGGACGGTGACCCGGGCAGCGGCGTCGCCGGGGTCAGTCAGCAGGCACTGCATCGCCATGCCCGGGTCCTCGCCGAAGCTGGCGGGCGCCGCCGACGGCGGGCCGAGCACCCCGAACTGCCAGCGCGACTGGTTCTTGTGCGAGCTGGCGCGGTACGGGTAGAGCAAGTACCCCTCGTACAGCACCGCGTCGGCGACCGTCCGCACATGGTCGAGACCCAGGACGCTCATGCGACCACCTCGTCGGCCTCGGCCAGCAGCATCCGCACGGTCTCGTCCCAACTGATGAGGCCGCGCCGGGCGCGGAAGTCCGCGATCCGGTCCAGCACGTCCTGGTCCAGCCTGATCCAGCCGGAGTTCGGGAAGTGCGCGGCGATCATCTGCCGCCACACCGCGACCGGCAGTTGGTAGCGGGCCTCGCAGTCCCAGGGCACCTGCCGCACCCCGAACCCCGCGGCGCCCTTGGTGAAGACCGTTCCGGAGAACAGCAGCGTCAGCGGTACGGTGCCGTCGCCCAGCGCGTGCAGATAGCGCGAGCCGATCACGTCGAAGTCGTATGTGCACGGCAGCGGCAGATCGACCTCGGTGGCGCCGGTGAACCCCTGCACCGTGGTGTTGCACTGCATCCACAGGAACGGCCGCAGCGTGTCGGACCAGCGCTCACGCTCCCCGAACAGACCGAGCAGCCCGTCCTGTTCGGCCGCGTCGTAGTGCCGGCGCTGCGGTTCGATACGGACCTGGCAGCGCAGCACGATCGCGTGGATCCGCTCGCCCGCCGCGTCCTCGATCCGCAGCCGCGCCGTCAACTGCGGCGCGACGCTGTACGGCTCGGCGACGACGTCGAGCACGGAGAACTCCATCCCGCTCATCCGCGACCGCCGTCCAGGACCACGGGCCGGCTGCGCTCCGCGACCTGCGCGAAGAACGCGTCCATCGCGTCGTGCGCCTCACGGCCGCCGTCGAAGCCGCGCCACAACGTGCGCAGCCTGCCGACCAGTTCGTAGCAGGCGTCGATCGGCACCAGATGGCAGGAGGACCCCTCGGGCCCCTTCGAGCGGCGCACCAGCAGGGCCTCCACATCGGGGCGCAGCACGGCCAGCTCCGGGTTGGCCCCGACGATGGTGTCCCAGGCGTCCAGCGGCAGTTCGGACTCCGTGGCCCCGGCGGGCCCGGGGTAGAAGGCGATCGTGCGCTCCTGGAGCGAGTTGCGGAACAGGAACGCGAGCCCGACCGGGATCTGCAGCTCGTCCCAGGTCCGCTCGTCCAGCGTCAGTCCGTCGAAGCGCAGATACCGCTCGGGCACCGCGCGGTAGCGGAGCTGCGCCTCCGGGTCGCTGAAGAGCAGGTAGCAGGCCCGGCAACTGCACATCAGGGCGCGGCTGTCGAGGTTCACCACATGGGAGTGCTCGGCGCCGACCGGCTCGGCGCACATCTCGCAGCGCTCGCCTGCCACCGGCTGCGGGCGGTTGCGGGTGACCCGCAGCAGCGAGGCGACCGGGGACGGCCGGGAGCCGGCGATCATGTCGCCACCGGCGCTGACACGGCCACCGGCGCGGGGACGGCCACCGACACGCTCGCGCCGTCCGCCAGCAGCGGCAGCGGGTCCAGATGCAGCCCCTCGACATCGAGGCAGGCGCCCGCCCGGCGTACGTCGTAGTGCGCCCGGCAGGCGGGGCAGCGCAGCACCGCGTCGCCCGAGGCGCCGCCGAGCCGGCGGGCCAGCGCGGCGCCCGCCAGCGACGTCTCGCACCGTGCGCACCTGTCCCGGAAGGCGAACAGGTCGGCGCCGATCCGGCAGGCCACGACGGGCACGTCGGCAGCGGTGAGATGCGTGACGGCGCCCGACTCCAGCGCGAGCAGCTCCGGCACCGGCTGCCAGGAAGCCCCGGCCCCGTCGGCGGCCGGCGCGCTCTCGTGCAGCCGGGAGAACAGCGCCTCGACCGGGACCACCGGCCCCGAGGCGCCGGTTGAGGCGTCCTCGTCGGCCGACCGCACCTCGATCGTGGTGATCTCGGGGGCCGCCGCCTCGACGGCGCCCTGCACGGCCAGCTTGAGGGTCGCCGACGACGAGGGGCAGCCGTCGCAACTGCCCAGCAGCCGCAGCCCGACCACCCCGTCGTCGGTGACCCCGAGCAGTTCCACGTCACCGCCGTGCGAGCCCAGATACGGCCGCACGCTCGCCAGGGCCTGCTCGACCCGGGTCTCCACGCTGTACGGGTGCAGCCCGTGCACCAGCAGCAGGCTGGCCACCAGCTCGTCGGCCGCCAGTGCGGCCAGCGTATCGTCGCCCAACTGCCCGTTCTCGTACACGAGATCGAGCAGCCGCTCAAGCCCGGCACCGTAGAAGTCCGTGACGAGCCTGACCAGTTCCTCACTGCGCTCACGGGCGACGGCGCCGCCCGAGGCGCTGGCGGCGATCAGCGTGTCGATGCGCTCACCGGTCGCGCGCCAGTCCTCGGACGGGGCCGCGCGCTCACTCTGTTCTGTGGTCACGTCACTCACTGCCCGCTGACTGGGTGGGGCTGTGCAGCAGTTCGAGCTTCTTGCCCTCGCCGAGGTACATGTGCACCCCGCACGGCAGACAGGGGTCGAAGCTGCGCACCGTGCGCATGATGTCGATGCCCTTGAAGTTCTCCCGGTCGTTCTCCTCGAAGATGGGCTGGCCCTGCACCGCGTCCTCGTAGGGTCCCGGGGTGCCGTAGGTGTCACGCGGGCTCGCGTTCCACGGAGTCGGCGGGTACGGGTGGTAGTTGGCGATCTTGCCGTCCCTGATCACCATGTGGTGCGAGAGGACGCCCCGTACCGCCTCGGTGAAGCCGCAGCCGACGGCCTCCTCCGGGACCTCGAACTTCTCCCAGGTCTTGGTGCGGCCCGCCCGGATCTCCACCAGCGCCTTCTCGGCGAAGTGCAGCGCGCAGGCCGCCGCGTACGCCTGGAAGTAGGTGCGGGCGCGGTTGCGCTCGATGGTGTTGCTCCACTTCGGGACGTGCCACTCCAGCTCGACCGGGCCCTTGAGCGCGGTCTTGGGGAGGTTGATCTTCACGCTGTGGCCGGTGGACTGGATGTAGCCGATGTCGACGAGCCCGGCGAGCGCCGTCGTCCACAGCCGGGCGAGCGGGCCGCCGCCGGTGTCGAGGGCGAGGTAGTCCTTGCCGTCGAACCAGCGCGGCGACATGACCCAACTGTATTTGTCGTCCAGATCCCGCTTCTGCGGCTGCGGGTTGGTGTGCTGGTTCCACGGGTGGCGCCGGTCCACCTCGTTGCCCAGCGGGTCGTGCGTCACGAACGTCTCCTGCTCGTCCCAGTCGTTGTAGTACGACGAGCCGAGCAGGATCCGGATACCGAGGTTGATCTTCACCAGGTCGGTGGTGACCAGTTTGCCGTCCACGACGACACCGGGGGTCACGTACATCTTCCGACCCCAGTCGGTCATGTCCTTGTACTGGAAGTTGCAGTGCTCCGGGTCCTGGAAGGAGCCCCAGCAGCCGAGCAGGATGCGCCGGTTGCCGACCTGCTCGTAGCCGGGCAGCGCCTCGTAGAAGAAGTCGAAGAGGTCGTCGTGCATGGGCACGACCTTCTTCATGAATTCCACGTAGCGCTGGAGCCGGGTGATGTAGTCGGTCATGAGCTGGATGGTGGCGACCGTGCCGACCCCGCCCGGGTAGAGCGTGGAGGGGTGCACATGCCTGCCCTCCATCAGGCAGAACATCTCCCGGGTCATCCGGCTGACCTGGAGCGCCTCGCGGTAGAACTCGCCGGTGAACGGGTTCAGCGAGCGCATGATGTCGCCGATGGTCTTGTACCCGTGGGCCTCGGCGTGCGGCGACGGTGTGCGGTTGGCCTGCTCCAGCACCCCGGGGTTGGTCTCGGCGACCATTTTCTCGCAGTAGTCGACCCCGACCAGGTTCTCCTGGAAGATGTTGTGGTCGAACATGTACTCGGCGGCTTCACCGAGGTTGACGATCCATTCCGCGATGTGCGGCGGCTTCACGCCGTACGCCATGTTCTGCGCGTAGCACGAACACGTGGCGTGGTTGTCACCGCAGATGCCGCAGATCCGGCTGGTGATGAAGTGCGCGTCGCGCGGGTCCTTGCCCTTCATGAAGACCGAGTAGCCGCGGAAGATGGAGCTGGTGCTGTGGCACTCGGCCACCACCTTCTGCTTGAAGTCGATCTTCGTGTAGATGCCGAGGCTGCCGACGATACGGGTGATGGGGTCCCAGGCCATCTCCACCAGTTCGTCCTTGCCCTGGCTTCCCGGGCCGCCCTTTTGCCGCGTCGCCGTCATTGCGCCGCCCTCATCTTTCTTTTCTTTGCGGTGAGTTACCAGGTGCGGGTGGCGCCGGACAGGAGCTGCTTTCCGGGTTTGCGCCACTTCGGTTCGCGGTCCAGCGTGTGCGTGGTGATGTGGCGCAGCCGCCGCATCGTGGACCCGTACAGGCCGACCGAGTTCGTGGAGAGCTTGCCGCCGGGCGGCTCGTCCATGAACGGCATGAACTTGTCGGGGAAGCCCGGCATGGTGCAGCCGATGCAGATACCGCCGACATTCGGGCAGCCGCCGATACCGTTCATCCAGCCGCGCTTGGGCACGTTGCACTTGACGGTCGGACCCCAGCAGCCCAGCTTCACGATGCACTTGGGCGAGCCGTACTCCGTCGCGAAGTCGCCCTGCTCGTAGTAGCCGGCCCGGTCGCAGCCCTCGTGCACGGTCTGGCCGAACAGCCAGGTGGGGCGCAGCGCGTCGTCGAGCGGGATCATCGGGGCCTGGTCGGTGGCCATGTAGAGCAGGTAGGTCAGCGTCTCCGACAGGTTGTCCGGCTGGATCGGGCAGCCGGGCACGCACACGATCGGGATGCCGGCCTTGGACTTCCAGTCCCAGCCCAGGTAGTCCGGTACGCCCATGGCGCCGGTCGGGTTGCCCGCCATGGCGTGGATGCCGCCGTACGTCGCGCACGTACCGACGGCGACGACCGCGGTGGCCTTCGGCGCCAGCCGGTCCAGCCACTCGCTGGTGGTCATCGGCTGCCCGGTCGCGGGGTCGTTGCCGAACCCGGACCAGTAGCCCTCCTGGTGCAGTTTCTCGTTGGGGATGGATCCCTCGACGACGAGGACGAACGGTTCGAGTTCGCCCCTGTCCGCCTTGAAGAACCATTCGAGGAAGTCGTCCGCGCCCCCGTTGGGGCCGCATTCGAAATCAATCAGCGGCCAGTGCACGGCCACCTGGGGAAGGCCGGGCAACGCGCCGAGCGCGATTTCCTCGATGCTGGGCTGGGTGGCGGCGGTCAGCGCCACAGAATCGCCGTCACAACTGAGACCCGCGTTGATCCACAGGACATGGATCAGCGTATCTTCCGCTTTTACTGCTGCCTCTGTCGGCATAGCGCTGCCGCCTTCCGGGGGGCATCGGCCCACACGTGTGGTGTCACTCACATTGCTACCATCTAGACTCCGCCCAAGTGCCCTGTCAACACGGAAATGCGGCACCAACAAATAGACCGAACGGGTGATCCGGTGCACGAATTGGCAATCACGCAAAGCGTGGTGGACGCGGTGTGCGAACGTGCCGCCGGGCGGCCTGTGCACACGGTCAGGGTCCGGGTGGGCACGCTCACCGCTGTCGTGGCGGACTCCATGCGGTTCTGCTTCGACCTCATCACCGCGGGCACGGTCGCAGAGGGGGCGGAGCTGGAAATCGACCAGCCGCCCGGCACCGGTCATTGCCGGGCGTGCGCCGCGGATTTCACCCTGACCGATCTGGTGCTGCTGTGCCCGTGCGGCAGCGCCGACGTGAATATCACGTCAGGGCGTGAACTGCAGATCATTTCGATGAAAGTGGGCTGACGTATGTGCGGTACCTGTGGTTGCGACGAGACGGGCGGCGGAGCCGGCGGCGGGGTCGGTACGCGGATCGCCGTCGCGCACGAACATCCCCACCCCCACGACCACCCGCATCCGCACGGGCCCGAGACCGTCACCCTCGAACAGCGGGTCCTCGCGAAGAACGACGACCTGGCGGGGCGCAACAGGGCCTGGCTGGCGGAGCGGGGCAGCGTGGCCGTCAACATGATGAGCTCGCCGGGCGCGGGCAAGACCACCCTGCTGGAGCGGACCGTGGCCGATCTCGCCGGCAGCCGGCCGGTCGCGGTCGTCGAGGGCGACCAGGAGACGATGCTCGACGCCGACCGCATCAAGCGGGCCGGCTGCGCCGTCGTCCAGGTCAACACCGGCGCCGGCTGCCATCTGGACGCCGGGATGATGCGCGGCGCGCTCGACGCGCTGGCGCCCGCGCCGGGCTCGCTGATCCTCGTCGAGAACGTCGGCAATCTCGTCTGCCCGGCCCTCTTCGACCTCGGCGAACGCAGCAAGGTCGTGATCATCTCGGTCACCGAGGGCACCGACAAGCCGCTGAAGTACCCCTACATGTTCGCAGCGGCCGATCTCGTCATCATCAACAAGATCGACCTGCTGCCGTACGTCGACTTCGACGTCGACCGGTGCGTCGCGTACGCCCGCTCGGTCAACCCCGACGTACGCGTCCTGACGGTGTCCGCGACCACCGGCGAGGGCATGGACCGCTGGTACGCCTGGGTGGCCGAGCAGTACTGACCCCGCCGCCCGGCCACCCTCGTCCCTCGGGACGTCGCTCAGACGCGGACGAGCGGCGTGTCCACCAGGTGCTCGGCCAGGAACCAGCACTGCAGCTCGCCCGTCCTGATCACCTGCGAGACCAGCAGGTCGTTGGTGCCGTCGTCGCCCAGGTCCTGGGTGCGGGCCGCCGCGTCGTGCGCGTCGGTGAGGATGATCTCGTGGGCCTCCAGCAGCCGCGAGAGCATGGCCGGCACCTCCTCGACCCCGTCCGGCGGCCGCGGCACCGACGTGATCTCCGCCGCGTGCCGCGGGTCGCCGACCGAGACACCGCCCAGCGTCTGCATGCGCTCGGCGATGGTGTCGACCAGTTCGAGCTGCTCACTCGCGTGCTTGTCGAGCAGCAGATGGAGCTGGTAGAAAGTCGCGCCGCGCATGAGCCAGTGGTGCTTCTTGTAAAGGCTGTACAGCATCTGCGTGTCGGCCAGCACCTGGGCGAGGCGCTGACAGGAATACATCCGCGCGTCGTAGGAAAGCCCGACGGGGAATTGCTTGACGGTGCCGAATTCCTGAATGACACCACTTTGCTGATGGAGCCAGGGCTGACTGCCCGGAGTGGCCTTCGACTGGCCGTTGTGCTGGCCGTTCTGTTTCATCGCTCCTACCTTCTGGGGGCCGCGGTGAATTCGCTCAACTCCCGGCCATGCTAATGAGACGGGTCGAATCCGGCCTGTCGGCGGCCCGCACCCGCCGTACGGCAGGACCGGTGCGGCGACATGGCGGCGTGACTTGGTGCCGCCATGCCACAACCATGTGGATTCCCTGACCAACCATTCATCGCGGGGCCATGCCGCGACCACGCTGCGGGGTGTGCGGCCGACCGACCATATGGCTGTCAAGAATCCGCATATATGGACAGGTGACAGATGCACAGTGCAGACGCCCTGACACGGCAGGACCGCGGGCGGGCGGTACGGGCCGCGGCGCTCACCGCGGCGGTGGCTCTCGTCGCGTTCGGCACCGGGGCCGCCCCCGCCTCCGCCGCCGGCCAGCACAACGCCGGTCAGCACAAGCCCCAGGACAACAGCGCGAAGACGGCCACCCCGATCAAGCACGTGGTGGTCCTCTTCGACGAGAACGAGTCCTTCGACCACTACTTCGCGACGTACCCGAAGGCGGCGAACACCGACGGCACGCCCTTCGCCGCCTCGCCGAAGACGCCCGAGGTGAACAACCTGGCAAACGCGAAGCTGCTGACGAAGAACCCGAACCAGTACGCGCCGAAGCGGCTGACCCCGGCGCAGGCGCTGACCTGCTCGCAGAATCACAACTACAGCCCCGAGCAGCTCGCCTACGACAACGGCAAGTCCGACAAGTTCGTGCAGAACACCGAGACCGACACGTGTTCCGGCGGGCTGTTCGGCGAGCCGGGTCTGGTCATGGACTACTACGACGGGAACACCGTCACGGGGCTGTGGAACTACGCCCAGCACTACACGCTCAACGACAACTCGCACAGCTCGACCTACGGTCCCTCGACGCCCGGCGCGCTCAACCTGATCTCGGGTCAGACGCACGGCGTCATCTCCATGGACCCCGCATCGGGCACGGAGCACCCGAAGCAGACGGCGACACCCAGCTCGTCGGTCATGGTCTCGCCGGACAAGAAGGGCGTGGGCACGGTCATCGCCGACCCCGACCCGGCGTACGACGACTGCTCGGACAGCAACCACACGGCGACCACGCCGCTCGCCGCGCTCCAGGGCAAGAACGTGGGCGACCTGCTCACCGCGCGGCACGTGACCTGGGGCTGGTTCCAGGGCGGCTTCCGGCCGAGCACGGCCTGGGACGGCACGCAGGGCAGCTACGCCACGTGCGCGACCACCCACGCCAACATCGGCGGGGCCCAGGTCGCCGACTACAGCCCGCACCACTCGCCGTTCGAGTACTACAAGTCGACCTCGAACCCGCACCACCTGGCGCCGGCGAGCGTCGAGGAGATCGGCCACGACGGCCGGGCGAACCACAACTACGACCTGACGGACTTCGACGCCGCGCTGGCGGCGCGGCGGCTCCCGGCCGTCAGCTTCCTCAAGGCGCCCGCCTACCAGGACGCCCACCCGGGCAACTCGGACCCGATCGACGAGCAGCACTTCCTGGTCTCGGAGATCAACGCCGTCCAGCAGTCCCCGGAGTGGAGGTCGACCGCGATCGTCGTCGCGTACGACGACTCGGACGGCTGGTACGACCACGCAGCGCCGCCCGTGCTGAACGGGTCGAAGGACACCACCAAAGGCTCCAACGGGCTGCCCACCGACAGCAAGGCCTGCCGGACAGGCCCCCAGGCGCGGTCCGGCTACCAGGACCGCTGCGGTCCCGGCCCCCGCCAGCCGCTGCTGGTGATCTCGCCGTACTCGAAGACCAACCACGTCGACCACACGCTCACCGAGCAGACGTCGATCACGTCGTTCATCGAGTCCAACTGGCGGACCGGCCGGGTGGGTGACGGCTCGTTCGACACCCGGGGCGGCACGCTGCTCAACGCGTTCGACTTCCGCCACCCGAACAACGTCGAGGTGCTGCTGGGCAGGAACGGCGCCGTCTCGAAGATCACGTCGATCCCGAAGCACCCGGCGAAGCCGGTGCAGCAGAAGATCACCGGCCCGGCCGGCGGCACCCCGGACACCTCGGACCTGGCGTCGGCCAGCTCCTCGTCACCGGTACTGCTCCCGACGGCGATCGGAGCGGCGTTGCTAGCCGCGATCGGCGGAGGCACGCTGCTGCACCGCAGGCGCCGCAGCACCGTCTGACCACTTTCACCACGCCCGGCCACCGAGAGGCAGCGCCCCGAAAAGGCGCTGCCTCTCGCCATGTCACACGGACGCCCGCACCCTGAAGCGTCAACGGGCCCGTTGCCGACCCGGTCCGGACGGACGTACAATTTCTTGTACCTGAAGGAGGTGGGCGGCTGTGAAGACCATGACGTACTCCGAGTCGCGGGCGAACTACGCCGAGGTGCTCAACGCCGTGACCGACGACCGCGAAGAGGTCGTCATCACGCGGGCCGGGCACGAGCCGGTCGTCATCGTCTCTCTTGAGGACTACGAGTCCCTGAAGGAAACCGCCTACATGCTGCGCAGCCCCGCCAACGCGCGCCGCCTCCTGGCGTCCATCGAGGAGCTGGAGAGCGGCGGCGGGACGGTCCGAGAGCTTTCGGAGCCGGAGTGAAGATCACCTTCGCCACCCGCGCTTGGGAGGACTACCTCTGGTGGCAGGTCCAGGACCGCAAGATCCTGAAGCGGATCAACACACTCGTCGCGGACGTGGCCCGCAACGGCAACGAGGGGATCGGCAAACCGGAACCCCTGAAGCACGGCTTCCAGGGGTACTGGTCGCGCCGGATCAACGACGAGCACCGGCTGATCTACAAGGTCACGGACGACTCGGTCCTGATCGCCCAGTGCCGCTACCACTACGAGAGCTGACGGCGCCTTCCCTCGGCACTCGATCCGTCAGCACTCGATGATGTTGACCGCCAGGCCGCCGCGGGCTGTCTCCTTGTATTTGACCGACATGTCCGCGCCGGTCTCCTTCATCGTCTTGATGACCTTGTCCAGCGAGACCTTGTGGCTGCCGTCGCCGCGCAGGGCCATCTTCGCCGCCGTGACCGCCTTCACCGCCGCCATGCCGTTGCGTTCGATGCAGGGGATCTGGACCAGGCCGCCGACCGGGTCGCAGGTCAGGCCCAGGTTGTGTTCCATGCCGATCTCCGCCGCGTTCTCGACCTGCTCGGGGGTGCCGCCCAGGACCTCGGCCAGGGCGCCCGCCGCCATGGAGCAGGCCGAGCCGACCTCGCCCTGGCAGCCGACCTCGGCGCCGGAGATGGAGGCGTTCTCCTTGAAGAGCATGCCGATGGCGCCGGCGGCGAGGAGGAAGCGGACCACGTTGTCGTCCTTCTCGCGGTCCGTCGCGCCGCCCGCCGCGAAGTTCATGTAGTAGTGCAGGACCGCCGGGATGATGCCCGCGGCGCCGTTGGTGGGGGCGGTGACGACCCGGCCGCCGGCCGCGTTCTCCTCGTTCACCGCCATCGCGTACAGCGTCAGCCACTCCATGGCGTGCGCCTGGCGGTCGCCCTCGGCGCGCAACTGGCGGGCGGAGTGGGCGGCGCGGCGGCGGACCTTCAGGCCGCCGGGGAGTATCCCCTCGCGGGACATCCCGCGCGCCACGCACGCCTGCATGACCTGCCAGATCTCCAGCAGCCCCGCGCGGATCTCGTCCTCCGTGCGCCAGGCCTTCTCGTTGTCCAGCATCAGCGCCGAGATGGACAGGCCGGTCTCCCGGGAGAGCCGCAGCAGCTCGTCGCCGGTGCGGAAGGGGTGCTTCAGCACGGTGTCGTCCAGCTTGATGCGGTCCTCGGCCGCCGCGTCCTCGTCCACGACGAAGCCGCCGCCCACCGAGTAGTACGTCTTCTCCAGCAGCGTCCCGCCGTCCGCGTCGAAGGCGGAGACCGTCATCCCGTTCGGGTGGTACGGCAGCGCCTTGCGGCGGTGCAGCACGAGGTCGGTGTCCGCGTCGAAGGCGATGTCGTGCATGCCGAGCAGATGGAGCCTGCCGCTGGTGCGGATACGTTCCGCCTCGGCGTCCGCGTTCTCCACGTCGACCGTGCGGGGCGAGTTGCCCTCCAGGCCGAGCAGGACCGCCTTGGGGGTGCCGTGGCCGTGGCCGGTCGCGCCGAGCGAGCCGAAGAGTTCGGCCCGTACTGAGGCGGTGTGGGCGATGAGGCCCTCGTTCTTGAGGCGGCGGGCGAACAGGCCGGCCGCGCGCATCGGGCCGACCGTATGGGAACTCGAAGGGCCGATACCGATCGAGAACAGGTCGAAGACCGAGATGGCCACGGGGGAACTCCTTGCTGGTTGGTAGACGCCGTTGTCTGCCGGGGTGGTGCAGAGAGAGCGAGGTCCACACGGTGCGGGGCACCGCGCGCACGGTCCAGTGTGCGCGGTGCCCCGTGTCCGTACAGGTATGACCGCCTGTGTGACTGCTTACAGACTGGCTCAGAGGGTGGGGTACAGCGGGTGCTTCGCCGCGAGCGCGGAGACCCGGGCCGACAGCGCGGCGCCGTCGAACTCCGGCTTCAGCGCCGCCGCGATGATGTCCGCGACCTCGGTGAAGTCCTCGGCGGTGAAGCCGCGGGTGGCGAGCGCCGGGGTGCCGATCCGCAGACCGGACGTGACCATCGGGGGGCGCGGGTCGTTCGGGACCGCGTTGCGGTTGACCGTGATGCCGACCTCGTGCAGCCGGTCCTCGGCCTGCTGGCCGTCCAGCTCCGAGTTCCGCAGGTCGACGAGGACCAGATGGACGTCGGTGCCGCCGGACAGGACGGACACGCCGTGCTCCGTGACGTCGTCCTGGACCAGCCGATCGGCCAGGATCCGGGCGCCGTCCAGGGTGCGCTGCTGGCGCTCCTTGAACTCGTCCGAGGCCGCGACCTTGAACGAGACGGCCTTCGCCGCGATGACATGCTCCAGCGGACCGCCCTGCTGGCCGGGGAAGACCGCGGAGTTGATCTTCTTGGCCAGCTCCTGCGTCGACAGGATCACCCCGCCGCGCGGGCCGCCCAGGGTCTTGTGCGTGGTCGTGGTCACGACATGCGCGTGCGGCACCGGGTTGGGGTGCAGCCCGGCGGCGACCAGACCGGCGAAGTGCGCCATGTCGACCATCAGGTACGCGCCGACCTCGTCGGCGATCCGCCGGAACGCCGCGAAGTCGAGCTGGCGCGGGTACGCGGACCAGCCGGCCACGATGAGCTGCGGACGCGACTCCTTGGCGAGCCGCTCGACCTCGGCCATGTCGACCTGGCCGCTCGTCGCGTCCACGTGGTACGGCACGACGTTGTAGAGCTTGCCGGAGAAGTTGATCTTCATGCCGTGGGTCAGATGCCCGCCGTGGGCGAGGTTCAGGCCCATGATCGTGTCGCCCGGCTTCAGCAGCGCGAACATCGCCGCCGCGTTCGCCTGCGCGCCCGAGTGCGGCTGCACATTGGCGTGCTCGGCGCCGAACAGCGCCTTGACCCGGTCGATCGCGATCTGCTCGATCACGTCGACGTGCTCGCAGCCGCCGTAGTAGCGGCGGCCCGGGTAGCCCTCGGCGTACTTGTTGGTCAGGACCGAGCCCTGCGCCTCCATGACGGCGACCGGAGCGAAGTTCTCCGACGCGATCATTTCGAGGGTGGACTGCTGGCGGTCCAGCTCGGCGTCGACAGCGGCGGCGACGTCCGGGTCGAGCTCGTGGAGCGAGGAGTTGAGGAGCGACTTCGAAGACATCACAGTCCCTGGGGTGTCAGTTGCCGGAAAATTCCGTGTACTCGTCGGCGCTGAGCAGATCGCCCGGCTCTTGCGCGACGCGCACCTTGAACAGCCAGCCGCCCTCGAAGGGGGCCGTGTTCACCAGCGAGGGGTCGTCCACGACGTTCTGGTTCGTCTCGGTGACCTCGCCGGTCACCGGCGCGTACAGATCGCTGACCGACTTGGTGGACTCCAGCTCGCCGCAGGTCTCGCCCGCGGTCACCGTGTCACCGACGTCAGGGAGCTGGACGTACACGACATCGCCGAGCGCGTTGGCCGCGAACTCGGTGATACCGACTGTCGACACGCCGTCCTCGACGCTCGTCAGCCACTCGTGCTCCTTGCTGTAGCGAAGCTGCTGGGGGTTGCTCATGGTCTGAATTCTCCTGTACGCGGGGGAGTGGTGGGGAACAGTCGTCTTGCGGACTGAGACGCCGGTATCAGCTCTGACGCTCTCGCTATCACTTCTGACGCTTGTAGAACGGCAGCGCCACGACCTCGTACGGCTCGTGCGAGCCGCGGATGTCGACCGCGACGCCCTTGGCGCCCGGCTCTGCGTGGGCCGCGTCGACGTACGCCATGGCGATCGGCCTGCCCAGCGTCGGGGACGGCGCGCCGGACGTGACCTCGCCCACGACCGCGTCGCCGACGACGACCGAGAAGCCGGCCCGCGGCACCCTGCGGCCCTCGGCGATCAGCCCGACCAGCTTGCGCGGCGGCGCGACGGCGGTCAGCTCGGCGGCGGTCGCGAGCGCCATCCGGCCGACGAACTCGCCCCCGTTGGAAGTCTTCTCGAACTTGACGACCCGGCCGAGGCCCGCGTCGAACGGGGTGAGGCTCGCGCTCAGCTCGTTGCCGTACAGCGGCATGCCCGCTTCGAGCCGCAGCGTGTCGCGGCAGGAGAGGCCGCACGGTACGAGACCGGCGCCCGCGCCCGCCTCGGTCAGCGCCTGCCACACCCGCTCGGCGTCGCCGGGGGCCAGGAACAGCTCGAAGCCGTCCTCGCCGGTGTAGCCGGTACGGGCGATCAGCGCGGCCACCCCGGCGACGGTGCCGGGCAGCCCCGCGTAGTACTTCAGCCCGTCGAGGTCGGCGTCGGTGAGCTGCTTGAGGATCCCGGCGGACTCCGGGCCCTGGATCGCGAGCAGCGCGTACGCGTCGCGGTCGTCGCGCACCTCGGCGTCGAACCCGGCGGCGCGCTCGCCCAGCGCGTCGAGGACGGTCTGCGCGTTGGACGCGTTCGCGACGACCAGATACGTCTCGTCGGCGAGCCGGTAGACGATCAGGTCGTCCAGGATGCCGCCGTCCTCCTGGCAGATCATCGTGTAGCGGGCGCGGCCCACGGCCAGGGCGCCGATGTTGCCGACCAGCGCGTAGTCCAGGAGGTCTCCCGCGGCGGGGCCCGCGACGGTGATCTCACCCATGTGGGAGAGGTCGAAGAGGCCGGCCTTCGTGCGGACCGCGGTGTGCTCGTCGCGCTCGCTGCCGTACCGCAGCGGCATGTCCCAGCCGGCGAAGTCGGTCATGGTCGCGCCCAGCGCGCGGTGCGTGGCGTCCAGGGCGGTGCGGCGGGGGGTAGGGCTCATCGATGGGCTCCCAGGGCATGGCTGATGACAGGCGAGGACTCTCCTCCCCATCTGTCATCGGAACCTGAGAGGTTCACCACGACCGCACGTACTACGTACGTGCGCACAGCCGTGGTTTGCACCGTGGGTGGGACCGCAGAGCTGCGGCCCGCTTTTCAGATCTGCCTCATCCGCGCGGTACGGGGCCTGAGAGATTCAAGGGAGGAACTTGCTCCTTCGGCGCCCGGCGCATGTGGTGGCCGGGACTCTCCCGCGCGGATTCAAACGGCCGGTATGCAGTTGGCGCGGACATCATCGCACGCATCCCGGTCGGGCACACCCCGGGAGAGGGTTGTGGGACATTACCTTTTCTTTACACTTCTTGGGCAAGAAGAAGCAAGAGTCGTCGTGGGCCGAGGGATGACCATGACAGGGGGACGGCGATGACGGTGCAGCGCTCAGAGGTGACGGACGGGTACCTGCCCGCGCGGGCACGCGTCCCGGTGGTGCCGGCGCCCACGGGCCCCGCGGCGCCCGCCGGGCCCGCGGCGCCCGCCGGGCCCGCGGCGCCCGCCGGGCCCGCCGCGCCCGCGGCGCCCGCCGGTCGTGTCCGGGATTTACGCGCCAGGGGCGGCCGGCTGCCGGGCGGCCTGGTCTTCGCGCCGGGGGACGTGATCGTGGTGTCCGGGCTGCCCGGCAGCGGCAAGTCGACCCTGATCCGGCGCACGGCGGCGAGCGGCGCCATCGACTCCCAGGACGCCAGGGACCGCTGGGCACGCCGACTGCCCGCCCGGCTGCCGTACGCGCTCTACCGCCCGCTGGTCAGGATCGCCCACTACGCGGGGCTGCGCCGCGCGCTGCGCTCGGGCGAGAGCGTCGTCGTGCACGACTGCGGCACCCAGACCTGGGTACGGCGCTGGCTGGCCCGCGAGGCCCGCAGACGCGGCCGGCGGCTCCATCTCGTCCTGCTGGACGTGCCGCCCGAGGTGGCCCGCGCCGGGCAGCGCGAGCGCGGCCGGGGCGTCTCCGGCTACGCCTTCGCCCGGCACCGCCGCGCGGTGCGCGGGCTGCTGGCGGCCGCCGAGGCGGGCCGACTGCCGCGCGGCTGCGCCACGGCGGTCCTGCTGGACAGGGACGCGGCGGGCGCGCTCCGCACCATCGCGTTCACCGCCCCCGTCCCACCAGGGCAGTCGCGGAGTTAGGGTGCTGCGGCAGCCCCGCACACAGGGGCGGGACAGGGGCGAGGAGAAGCAGTGAACACAGCGTGGCCGGCCAACGAGCTGGAAGAGGTGCTTGCCGCCTCGCTCGGCAATCCGGCGGCCGGCGGCCGGCTGGTCGAAGTGCTCGGACGCAGCGCGCTCTGGGTGCCGCTGCCGAACGGCGGCGGACCCGACAGCCCCGACCTCGACCTGCCGACCATCGAGCTGGAGGGCGCCGCTTACGTGCCGGTGTTCAGCTCGGAGCAGCAGTTCCTGAGCTGCGCGGGCGCCCATATGCCGTTCACCGTCGCGCCCGCCGTCGAGTTCGCCCGCGGGCTGCCGCCGCAGCTCGGGCTCGCGGTCAACCCCGGCGGCACGGTCGGCGCTCCGCTGCCGCCCGTCGCCGTCGCCGAGCTGTGCAGGGCCGGCCGCACCCCGCTCGACGGACCGGCGGGCGGCGGCCGGGTCAAGCTCTTCGAGCCGGACTGGCAGGAAGAGCCCGTCGACTTCCTCGCCGCCGCCGCGGGGGAGTTCGAGGCGTCCGGGCTCGTCCTGTCCGCCCGCCGCACCCTCGCCAGCGTCGAGGGCGGCGCACCGCAGCTCTTCGTCGGCGTGCAGCTCTCCTCGTGGGAGGCCGTTGACCGCGAGGTGCCCATGGACGCGCTCGGCCGGGCGCTCGGCCGGGTCCAGATCGGCTGGCAGGTCAGTCTGATCCTGCTCGACGTGGCGCAGGGCGACCCGGTCGCCGACTGGCTGCTGGAGCGGGTGCGGCCCTTCTACCAACGGACCCGGCCGCACTGATTCCGCACTGATTCCCCCGCCCTCGCAGCGAACTGACGGAGCGGCAGGTGCGCATACGCATCCTGCGGGGCCCGGCGCGCCGCTTATGCGCAGCACACACCCGCCGTCAAGTCTGTGTCAGTACCGCCCCCTAAGCTGGTTTGATGGCGGGGGAGCAGGGCCGGATCGACGAGGGGCGGGACCAGGAGTGAGCGCGTCAGGCACCGCGGCGGCCGGGCAGGTGGAGCAGATGCTGCGCCAGGTGACGCCCGGACGGTACGACGCGTACGAGGCGCTGCTCCAGGCTCTCGCCGACGGCACGACGGGCCAGGTGTGGATGCTGCTCTGGCACGGCCAGACGGGCTCCCCCGACGCCCAGTACGGGAACATGGAAGTGGACGGCCTCGGCTACGCGCCCTGCGTGACCTCCGCCCAGGAGCTGTCCGTCAGCGGCTGGACCCGGGCGCACGAACTGGTCTCGGGCCGCGACATCGCCCGCGCCCTCTACCCCGACCGCTGGGGGATCTGGCTCAATCCGCACGCCCCCGGCGGCGGCGTCGGCATCCCCTGGCTGGATCTGCGCCGGATCGCCACCGGCCTCGACCGGATGCCGGCGGGGCCGCTCCGGCTCTCCGAGCCCGCCCTCGAACTGCCGCAGTTCTACGCGCTGCTCACGCAGAACGCGCACCGCACGCCCGCGGTCCGCTCGCTGCGCCGCGCCTGGGTGCAGCCGGCCCTCGGCTCCCCGTATCTGACCATCGGGCTCGATCTCTACGACACGAGCCCGGCGTCGGTCGGCGCCGTCCGGACGATGATGCAGCAGTCCGTCGCCGCCGTCCCGGACGGGCTGCCGGTCTCGACGGTCGCGATGTCGGACGAGTACGACCCGGTCACGATGTGGCTGCGCGCCAACTCCCGGCCCTTCTACGACCGGGACGCACACGCCGGAGCACCGGCCACCGGGTACGGGTACCCCCCGCCCGCTCCGCGCCCGTACTGAGCAGTCATACTAATTTCCGGAGTTCGCGAACACCCCCACTTTGGCATGGCCTGAGGCTTACCGGCCTCATGTCCAATATGGGGGATTAGTGACCCAGTTGGTCCGCTGAGGCGATGCCCGTGTTCGGATAACGGAAACCCTCTCGGCGCATCACGGTTGAGTCACCATTCCCCGTCAGGGCTGGCGGGTGATCGCAAAGTGGCAGAAGACTCCGTGCAGCACGTGGTCCGGCCCTGTGTCCGAGACGCTCACAGGAGCAGCTTCCGACGCCGTAGGCGGGCCACGCGTAACCAGTGATCTGTAAGAGCCGCTACAGCGGCGGTCATGGGCCGGCCACCGTCGGCCGAGAGGGGTCTCCAGCGCAATGACGGCACCTATCGAGACCACCGGGTCGGCGGCGACAGTGCAGCCGGAAGCGGTCCTGGAGGGCGCCGGGAAGCAGATCGAGGGCCGTTCGCTCGGCCGGATCGCCTGGACGCGCTTCAAACGGGACAAGGTCGCCCTGGCCGGCGGCGTCGTCGTCATCCTGCTGATCCTTGTCGCCGTGCTGTCCAAGCCGATCCAGTCGGTGTTCGGTCTCGACCCGAACGTCTTCAACCAGAGCCTGGTCGATCCCACCCTGCTGGCGCCGAAGGGCAGTTTCGGCGGCATGAGCTGGGACCACCCGCTCGGCGTCGAGCCGCAGACCGGCCGGGACATCCTGGCCCGGATCATCGAGGGCTCCTGGGTCTCGCTGGTGGTCGCGGCGGGATCCACCCTGCTGTCCGTCGTCATCGGCGTCGTGATGGGTGTGGTGGCCGGCTTCTACGGCGGCTGGGTCGACAGCGCCATCAGCAGGCTGATGGACACCTTCCTCGCTTTCCCGCTGCTGCTCTTCGCGATCTCCATCTCGGCCTCACTCCAGGGCAGTGCCTTCGGACTGAGCGGCCTCACGCTGCGGATCGCGGTGCTGATCTTCGTGATCGGCTTCTTCAACTGGCCGTACATCGGCCGCATCGTCCGCGCCCAGACGCTCTCGCTGCGTGAGCGCGAGTTCGTCGAGGCGTCCCGATCGCTGGGCGCCCGCGGACCCTTCATCCTGTTCCGGGAACTGCTGCCGAACCTTGTCGCGCCGATCCTCGTGTACTCGACGCTGCTGATTCCCACGAACATCCTCTTCGAGGCCTCGCTGAGCTTCCTCAGCGTCGGCATCGAACCGCCGCAGGCTTCATGGGGCGGCATGCTCACCCAGGCGGTGGACCTCTACCAGGTCGATCCGATGTTCATGGTCATTCCCGGGCTGGCGATCTTCATCACCGTGCTGGCCTTCAATCTGCTGGGGGACGGGCTGCGTGACGCACTCGACCCCCGTGGCAAGTAATCGCGGCCGTGCCGCACCGGACAACCGAGGGGGCTTTCCTCAGGATGAACAGCAGAAAGACGGCGGCGGCTATCGCCGCGGCGGTAGCGCTCGCGCTGGGCGCTTCTGCGTGCAGCAGCAGTGACTCCGGCGACAACAACAGCGGCGGCGGTGGCGGTGGCACCGCCAAGACCGACGCCGGTCTGACCAGCATCGTCAACAAGTCGGACAAGAAGGGGGGGACGGTCACCTACGAGCACTCCAGTGGTCCCGACTCCCTGGACCCCGGCAACACGTACTACGGCTGGGTGCAGAACTTCTCCCGGCTGTACGGTCGTTCGCTGGTCACCTTCAACCCGGCCCCGGGCAAGGACAGCCTGAAGATAGTCCCCGACCTGGCGACAGGTCTCGGCAAGGCCAGCCCGGACGCGAAGACCTGGACGTACACGCTCCGCAAGGGCGTGAAGTTCGACGACGGCACGGTCATCACGTCGAAGGACGTCAAGTACGCCATCGAGCGCAGCAACTTCGCGCCCGAGGCCCTGTCCAACGGCCCGACCTACTTCAAGGCCTACCTTGAGGGCGGCGACAAGTACAAGGGTCCGTACAAGGACAAGAGCCCCGACGGTCTCAAGTCCATCGAGACCCCGGACGACTCGACGATCGTCTTCCACCTGAACAAGCCGTTCGCCGACATGGACTACCTGGCGGCGTTCTCGCAGACGGCCCCGGTGCCGCAGGCGAAGGACACGGGCGCCTCGTACGTCCAGCACATGGTCTCGTCGGGCCCGTACAAGGTCACGAACTACAGCGAGAGCAGCGGCGCGACGCTGGTCCGCAACCCGGAGTGGGACCCGAAGACGGACCCGATCCGCAAGGCGCTGCCGGACAAGATCGTCCTCAAGCTCAACGTGAACGCGACGACGATCGACGATCACCTGCTGAACGACTCGATCACCGCTGACATCGCCGGTACCGGTCTGCAGTCGAAGACGCAGCCCAAGGTCCTCGTGAAGCCGGCCGAGAAGGCGAAGACGGACAACCCGTACGCGGGCGCGCTGCAGTACCTGGCGCTGAACGTCAACGTGAAGCCGTTCGACAACGTCGAGTGCCGCAAGGCCGTCCAGTACGCCACCGACAAGGCCGGCATGGTCGACTCCATCGGTGGTTCGGTCAAGGGCGACCCCGCGACCACGGTGATCCCGCCGAGCGTCGCCGGTTACAAGAAGTTCGACCTGTACCCGTCGGCCGGCAA
This sequence comes from Streptomyces sp. NPDC087906, assembly GCF_055584925.1. Classification (NCBI taxonomy): domain Bacteria; kingdom Bacillati; phylum Actinomycetota; class Actinomycetes; order Kitasatosporales; family Streptomycetaceae; genus Streptomyces; species Streptomyces sp. NPDC087906. The sequence continues at coordinate 883,690 of NZ_JBVJLC010000002.1, read as the reverse complement.
CAAGGGCGACATCGCCAAGGCGAAGGCCGCGCTGGCCGCCTGCGGCAAGCCCAACGGCTTCTCCACCACGCTGACCGCGCGGTCCGACCGTCCCGACGAGGTCACGGCCGCCACGCAGCTCCAGCAGAGCCTGAAGAAGATCAACATCACCGCGAACATCAAGACGTTCCCGGCTGACAAGTACTTCACGGACTTCGCTGGTGTCCCGGCCTGGGTGCACAAGAACAACGCCGGCATGATGATGATGGCGTGGGGTGCCGACTGGCCGACCGGCTACGGCTTCCTCGACCAGATCGTGGACGGTACGGCGATCAAGCCGTCGGGTGGCACGAACCTGATGGAGCTGAACGACCCGAAGATCAACGCCGCCCTGGTCAAGGCCATCGGCACGGTCGACACCACGGAGCGCAACGCCGCGTGGGGCGACATCGACCAGATGGTCATGGAGAACGCCTCGGTCGTTCCGCTGTTCTACCGCAAGAACCTGCTCTACCGCCCGGACTCCGCGACCAACGTCACGGTGACCGACGCGTACCTCGGCATGTACGACTACGTGCTGATGAGCTCTAGCAAGTAGCAACACCTGTCAATCGACAGCACCCCCCTGAAAGGCAGGTGAAGGCGTCGGGTCGGTCTGGCGTAACCCGCTGGACCGACCCGGCGCCGCACGGCTGTGGCTGCGTACATCATCCGACGCGTCTTCGCCGCGGTGTTGCTGCTGCTGGTGGTCAGCGCAGTCACATTCGCGATCTTCTTCCTGGTGCCCCGGCTCGGTGGCCAGACGACCGACTCGATGGCCGCCCAGTACGTGGGCAAGAGCCCCGACCCCGACGTCATCCGCGCGGTCAAGAAGAACCTGGGGCTCGACCTCCCGCTCTACGAGCAGTACTGGCACTTCATCAAGGGCATCGTCGTCGGCGCCAACTACAACTTCGGCCCCGACCCGGTGAGCTGCAACGCCCCCTGCTTCGGCTACTCCTTCAAGTCCCATGTGGCGGTCTGGCCCGAGCTGACCGCGCGTATCCCGATCACCCTGTCGCTGGCCGTCGGTGCCGCTGTCATCTGGGTGATCTCGGGTGTCGCGACCGGTGTGCTCTCGGCTCTCAAGCCGGGCTCGATCTTCGACCGGCTCGCCATGACCATCGCCCTCGCCGGCGTCTCCCTGCCGATGTTCTTCACCGGCCTGGTCTCGCTGTCGCTGTTCACCTTCCACTGGGCGATCTTCCCGAACAACGGCTACGTCCCGTTCGCGGACAACCCGGGGCAGTGGTTCATGTCCCTGGTCCTGCCCTGGTGCACGCTCGCCTTCCTGTACTCCGCGCTCTACGCGAGGCTCACCCGGGCCGGGATGCTGGAGACGATGGGCGAGGACTACATCAGGACGGCGCGGGCCAAGGGCCTGCGGGAGCGCAGTGTGGTCGTCAAGCACGGCCTGCGCGCCGCGCTGACCCCGCTCATCACCATCTTCGGTATGGACTTCGCGCTGCTCATCGGCGGCGCCGTCATCACCGAGAACGTCTTCTCCTTCCAGGGGCTCGGCGCCTACGCCATCAACGGCGTCAGAAGCGCCGACCTGCCCAAGGTCATGGGTGTGACCCTGGTCGCCGCCTTCTTCATCGTTCTCTGCAATCTGCTGGTGGACCTCGTGTACGCCGCGATCGACCCCCGGGTGAGGCTCTCATGAGCGACGCGCACAAGGAGTTCCTCTCGGTACGGGACCTCAAGATCCACTTCGACACCGACGACGGCCTGGTCAAGTCCGTCGACGGCGTCAGCTTCGATCTGAAGGCCGGCGAGACCCTCGGCATCGTCGGCGAGTCCGGTTCGGGCAAGTCCGTGACGTCCCTCGGGATCATGGGTCTGCACACCTCGGACCGGGCCCGGATCTCCGGTGAGATCTGGCTCGACGGCGAGGAGCTGATCGGCGCGGGCCGCGAGCGGGTGCGCGCCCTGCGCGGCCAGAAGATGGCGATGATCTTCCAGGATCCGCTGTCCGCGCTGCACCCCTACTACAGCATCGGCGCGCAGATCGTCGAGGCGTACCGCGTCCACAACAAGGTGGACAAGAAGACCGCGAAGAAGCGGGCGGTCGAGATGCTCGACCGGGTCGGCATCCCCGAGCCCGCCCGGCGCTACGACGACTACCCGCACCAGTTCTCCGGCGGTATGCGCCAGCGCGCCATGATCGCGATGTCCCTGGTCAACAACCCCCAACTGCTCATCGCCGACGAGCCGACGACCGCCCTCGACGTCACCGTCCAGGCGCAGATCCTCGACCTCATCCGCGATCTGCAGAAGGAGTTCGGCTCCGCGGTCGTCATCATCACCCACGACCTCGGCGTCGTCGCCGAGATCGCCGACAAGCTGCTGGTGATGTACGCGGGCCGCTGCATCGAGCGCGGTTCGGCCGAGAAGGTCTTCTACCAGCCCCAGCACCCCTACACCTGGGGCCTGCTGGGTTCGATGCCCCGTATCGACCGGGAGCAGACCGACCGCCTCATCCCGGTCAAGGGGACCCCGCCCAGCCTGATCAACGTCCCGAGTGGCTGCGCCTTCCATCCGCGCTGCCCGTACGCCGACGTACCCAAGGACAACATCACCCGCATCGAGCGTCCGGAGCTGCGGGAGATCACCGACGGGCACTTCTCCGCCTGCCACATGACGAAGGCGGAGCGGGAAAAGATCTGGACCGAAGAGATTGCGCCGAAGCTGTGACTGATCAGACCGAACAGACCAAGAAGGTTCCGCACCAGCCTGCGGAGCGGTCGGCTGGCGGTTCCGGGCCTGAGCCGCTCCTCAAGGTCTCGGGCCTGGTCAAGCACTTCCCGATCACCAAGGGCGTGCTCAAGCGCAAGGTGGGCGCGGTCCAGGCCGTGGACGGGCTGTCCTTCGACGTACGCCCCGGGGAGACCCTCGGCGTCGTCGGCGAGTCCGGCTGCGGCAAGTCGACCATGGGCCGGCTGATCACCCGGCTGCTGGAACCGACCGGCGGCAAGGTCGAGTTCGAGGGCAGGGACATCACGCACCTGTCCGCGGGCAAGATGCGGCCGATGCGGCGCGACGTCCAGATGATCTTCCAGGACCCGTACGGCTCGCTGAACCCGCGGCACACCGTCGGCGGCATCATCGGCACCCCCTTCCGGCTGCAGAAGGTCGATCCGCAGGGCGGGGTGAAGAAGGAGGTCCAGCGGCTGCTCGAACTGGTCGGCCTCAACCCCGAGCACTACAACCGCTACCCGCACGAGTTCTCCGGCGGCCAGCGCCAGCGCATCGGCATCGCCCGCGCGCTCGCCCTGAACCCGAAGCTCGTCGTCGCCGACGAGCCGGTCTCCGCGCTCGACGTGTCGATCCAGGCGCAGGTGGTGAACCTGCTGGACGACCTGCAGAGCGAACTCGGCCTCACGTACGTGATCATCGCGCACGACCTGTCGGTCATCCGCCATGTCTCGGACCGGATCGCCGTGATGTACCTCGGCAAGATCGTCGAGCTGGCCGACCGCGCCTCGCTGTACTCGACGCCGATGCACCCGTACACCAAGGCGCTGCTCTCCGCCGTGCCGGTGCCGGACCCGAAGCGGCGCAACGCCAAGAGCGACCGGATCCTGATCACCGGCGACGTGCCGTCGCCGATCTCGCCGCCGAGCGGCTGCCGCTTCCACACGCGGTGCTGGAAGGCGACGGACATCTGCAAGACGACCGAGCCGCCGCTGATCCAGCTCGCGCCGGGACACCAGGCGGCCTGCCACCACCCGGAGAACGCGCCGGACCAGCAGCCGCAGGAATCGGTCGAGTCGGTGACGCTGTCGGCGCCGGCGCCGGCCGCCGAGCCGAAGCCGTCCCTGACGAAGCCGGAGTCCCCGGCGGCCCCGGCGGACGGTACGCCCGAGGCACCCGAGGCGAAGTAGCAGGGCAGGAGCGGGGAGCACCGGGCAGGACTGCACAATTGCCCGGTGCTCCCCGAACTGTTCGCCCCCTCCGTCCAGCACACTCTCGATCTCGTCGGCATCTTCGTCTTCGCGATCTCCGGTGCCCTGCTCGCCGTCCGCAAGAACTTCGACGTCTTCGGCATCGCGGTGCTCGCCGAGACCACCGGGCTGGGCGGCGGACTCTTCCGCGACCTGATCATCGGCGCCGTGCCGCCCGCCGCCTTCACCGATCTCGGCTACTTCTCGATGCCGCTGGTCGCCACCGTCCTGGTCTTCTTCCTGCACCCCCAGGTCGAACGGATCCAGGGCGCGGTCAATGTCTTCGACGCGGCCGGGCTCGGCCTCTTCTGCGTCACCGGCACCACCAAGGCGTACGAGTACGGCCTCGGCCTCACCGCCTCCGCCGTACTCGGCCTGGTCACCGCGGTCGGCGGCGGGGTGCTGCGCGACGTACTCGCCAACGAGGTGCCGTCCCTGCTGCGCTGGGACCGCGATCTGTACGCCGTGCCGGCGGTCGTCGGAGCCGTGCTGGCCGCTGTCTGCATCCGCGAGGACGCGCTGAACGGACTGACCGGGACCCTCGCCGCGCTCACCGCCTTCGTACTCCGGCTGCTCGCGATGCGCTTCCACTGGCGGGCGCCGCGCGCCTGGAACCGCCGCTCGGCAGCCGCCGAAGAGGGGTAAGCAAGCGCTCGCTAATCGGCTGTTGTACCGTTCCTCCCATGGCAGATCACTCGGGACAGGCGACCATCGGCGACAGCGAGTTCGACCGGGACACCGCCGTCGTCCCACGCCCGGGGGAGCCGGGCGTCCACGACACGGAACTCTCGGCGGGCTGGACCATCGTGCGCGCGATCAACGGCGGCTATCTGCTGTCCGTCGCCTGCCGCGCGCTCGCCGGCGTACTGCCGCACCCCGATCCGTTCACCGTCACCGCGCACTACCTGACCGCGTCCCAGCCGGGACCGGCCGTCGTGCGCAGCGAGACGGTACGGGCGGGGCGCACGCTCTCCACCGGGCAGGCCTCGGTCCTGCAGTACGCGCAGGACGGCACCGAGGTCGAACGGATCCGGGTGCTCGCCTCGTACGGCGACCTGGCCGCGCTCCCCGACGACGTGCGGACCACGGCGAAGCCGCCGCAGATCCCGCCGTACGAGCAGTGCCTGAACAGCTCGGACGCCGGGTCGCTGTTCGTGGGCGACGCTTCGCTGCTGGACCGGCTGGACGTCAGGGCCGACCCCGCGACCTCGGGCTGGGCCGTGGGCCGGCCGTCCGGCGCCGGTGAGATGCGCGGCTGGTTCGGGCTCGCCGACGGCAGGGACGCCGATCCGCTGTCGCTGCTGCTGACGGTGGACGCGCTGCCGCCGACCGCCTTCGACCTGGGGCTCAGCGGCTGGACCCCGACCGTGGAGCTGACCGTCCACATCCGCTGCCGCCCCGCGCCGGGCCCCCTGCGGGTCGCCATCGCCACCCGCAATCTGGCCGGCGGCTTCATGGAGGAGGACGCGGAGGTCTGGGACAGCGCGGACCGGCTGGTGGCCCAGTCCCGCCAACTGGCCCGCGCACCGCGCGGCTGAGCCGGTCGCTCCCGTACACCCGCGCCCGTACACCCGCTCCCGTACGCGCGCCCCTGTACGCGCGCCCCTGTGCGTGTGCCCCGGTACGGCCCTAGCCGGTCCGCAGATGGCGGCCGAGGGCCGCCGTGAGTGCGGCCGGGGCGTCTTCCTGTACGAGGTGTCCGGCGTCCGGGATCAGCCGTAGCTCCGCGTCCGGGACCAGCGCGGCCAGCTCCTGGCCCTTGGCCGCCGGGATCCAGGTGTCCCGCGCGCCCCAGCAGATCAGCACCGGCAGGTCGAGTTCGCCGTAGCGGCCCTGGATCTCGTCGGTGAAGCGCTGGTCGTTCTGCTCGATCTGCCGGTAGAACGCGGGCTGCCCGGCCTCCCCGCACCACGGCTCCACCAGCCGGTCGAGCACCTCGGGCCGCAGCCCCTGGTGGCTCGCGGACGACACGTACTCGCGTACCAGCGCCCGGTGCAGGGCGGCCGGGAGCTGGTTGAAGACCTCGCCGTGCCGGCCGAGCAGCCGGTACGCGGCGGAGCCCCAGGGGGCCAGCGCCACCGGGTCGACCAGGGCGAGGCTCCGGTAGCGCGCGCCGTGCAGCAGCCGGGCGCGCAGCGCCACGCAGCCGCCGACGTCATGGGCGACGACCTGCGGTCCCGGGCGCCCTTCCAGCCCCCAGTGGCCGAGCAGTTCGGTGAAGACCAGCGCCTGCGCCCGCAGGGACACGTCCTGGCCCGCGCTCCGCTCCGAGGCGCCGAAGCCCGGCATGTCCCAGACGAAGACCTGGTGCTCCTGCGCGAGGGCGCGGGCGACCGCGCGCCAGACGTACGACGAGAAGGGCGTCCCGTGCAGCAGGACGACCGGCGCCCGGCCCGCCGGTCCGAGCGAGGCCCAGCGCACGTCACCCGACGAACTGCGGAACGTACGATCGAGAATCCACTCCGTCATGACCGTAACGCTAATCACTCCTGTCTGGTCCGGACAAGCCGTTCACCCCGCCGGAAGGCCCGGATGCGTGAACGGCCTTGGACGGCTCGTAGAATCGAGCCCACCATGGCTTACCTCGACCACGCCGCGACCACTCCGATGCTGCCGGAGGCGATCGAGGCGATGACCGCCCAGTTCGGCCTCGCCGGCAACGCGTCATCGCTCCACGCCGCCGGCCGCAGGGCCCGCCGTACCGTCGAGGAGGCCCGCGAGGCGCTCGCCGAGGCCCTCGGCGCACGGCCGAGCGAGGTGGTCTTCACCTCGGGCGGCACGGAGGCCGACAACCTGGCGGTGAAGGGGCTGTACTGGGCGCGCAGGGACGCCGACCCGGCCAGGACCCGGGTGCTGGCCAGCCCCGTGGAGCACCACGCGGTCCTCGACACCGTGGACTGGCTCGCTGAGCACGAGGGCGCGACCGTGGAGTACCTGGCCGTCGACAAGTACGGCAGGGTCGATCCGCAGACCCTGCGCGAGGCCGTCGAGCGCAATCCGGACGATGTCGCCCTCGCAACCGTGATGTGGGCCAACAATGAGATCGGCACGCTCCTCCCCGTCCCGGAACTGGCCGAGGTGGCCAGGGAGTTCAGCATCCCGCTGCACTCGGACGCGGTCCAGGCCGTCGGCCAGACCGAGCTGGACTTCGGCCGCTCGGGGCTCGCCGCGATGACGGTGTCCGGCCACAAGATCGGCGGCCCTTACGGCATCGGCGCGCTGCTCCTCGGCCGCGAGTACACCCCCGTACCCGTCCTGCACGGCGGCGGCCAGGAGCGCCAGGTGCGCTCCGGAACCCTGGACGTCCCCGCCATCGCGTCCTTCGCCGTCGCGGCGCGGGCGGCCACGGCGGGCCGCGCGGACTTCGCGCGGGACATCGGCGCGCTGCGGGACGAGCTGATCGACGCCGTGCACAAGGCGGTCCCCGACGCGGTGCTCGGCGGCGACCCGGACAACCGGCTGCCCGCCAACGCGCACTTCAGCTTCCCCGGCTGCGAGGGCGACTCGCTCCTGCTGCTGCTGGACGCCCAGGGCATCGCCTGCTCGACGGGCTCGGCCTGCACGGCGGGGATCGCGCAGCCCAGCCATGTCCTGCTGGCCACCGGTAGCGACCCGGACCTGGCCAGGGGCACGCTGCGCTTCTCCCTCGGCCACACCTCGACCCGGTCGGACGTCGAAGCCGTCGCCGCCGCGATCGGCCCGGCGGTCGAGCGCGCCCGCAGCGCCGGCCTGAGCTGAACTCCCTCGGTTCGGCCCGCGGGTTCAGCCCGCTGCGGAGATCCGCCGCGGCGGGGGCGGCGCCGACGCCTCGCGTACCAGCTTCAGATACCGGTTCCAGTTCCAGTACCGGCCCGGATCGGTGTGGTCCGTGCCGGGGACCTCGACATGGCCGATGATGTGCTCCCGGTCGACGGGTATCCCGTACCGCTTGCAGATGTCCGCAGTCAGCCGGGCCGACGAGCGGTACATGGCGTCCGTGAACGACCGCGGCCGGTCCACCCAGCCCTCGTGCTCGATCCCTATGCTGCGCTCGTTGTACGAGCGGTTGCCCGCGTGGAACGCGACGTCCAGCTCGCGGATCATCTGCGCCACATGGCCGTCCTTGCGCACCACGTAGTGCGCCGCCGCCGCGTGCGCCGGGTCCTTGAAGACCTTCAGCGCGACCGCGTAGCTGCCCTGCACCACATGGATCACCACGCGGTCGACGGTGTAGTCGGCCGGGCGGTCGGCCCGCCGGTAGTTCGCCGGGGAGGCGGAGACCCACTGGGCGCCCGCGAAATCCAGCTCGCCCGGGGTGCGCGGCTTCTCGGCGAGCGGGGTCCGCCACCAGGCGCGGGTCAGTTGCTCATGCGCCAGACCGGCCCCGCCCAGCACGGCGAGCCCGCCGCCGATCAGCAGGCCGCGCCTGCCGATCCGGTGCCCACCCGCGGCTTCGCCGCTCTTCTTCTCGCCCATATGGTCGACAACGCATACTCGCGCGACTGTGGTTCCCGCCGGGCCGTACTCTGGTGGGGCTATGACTCAGAATCCCCAGCGCCCCCTCCGTGTCCTGGCCGCGATGTCGGGCGGCGTGGACTCCGCCGTCGCCGCCGCCCGCGCCGCCGAAGCGGGGCACGACGTGACCGGCGTCCACCTGGCCCTCTCGGCGAATCCGCAGTCGTTCCGTACCGGAGCGCGCGGCTGCTGCACCATCGAGGACTCCCGCGACGCGCGCCGCGCGGCTGACGTCATCGGTATCCCCTTCTACGTCTGGGACCTCGCCGAGCGCTTCCGCGAGGACGTCGTGGACGACTTCGTCGCCGAGTACGAGGCGGGCCGCACGCCCAACCCCTGTCTGCGCTGCAACGAGAAGATCAAGTTCGCGGCGCTGCTCGACAAGGCGCTCGCGCTCGGCTTCGACGCCGTCTGCACGGGCCACTACGCGACGGTCGTCACGGGCGCCGACGGCGCGCGCGAGCTGCACCGCGCGAGCGACATGGCCAAGGACCAGTCGTACGTGCTCGGCGTCCTGGACGAGCGGCAGCTCGCGCACGCCATGTTCCCGCTCGGTGACACGCTCACCACCAAGGGCGAGATCCGCGAGGAGGCGCAGCGGCGCGGGCTCGCCGTGGCGAAGAAGCCCGACAGCCACGACATCTGCTTCATCGCCGACGGCGACACCCAGGGCTTCCTCGCCAAGCGGCTCGGCGCGGCCGAGGGCGACATCGTGGACGAGGCGGGGACGAAGCTCGGCAGCCACGACGGCGCCTTCGGCTTCACCATCGGCCAGCGCAAGGGGCTGCGCATCGGCCACCCGGCCGCCGACGGCAAGCCGCGCTACGTGCTGGACATCTCGCCCGTCGACAACACCGTGACGGTCGGCCCCGTCGACGCCCTCGACGTCCTGGAGCTGACGGCGGTCAAGCCCCGCTGGTGCGGCACGGCGCCGACCGGATCCGCCGCGTACACGGCCCAGTTGCGGGCCCACGGCGGCGAGACGCCGGTGACGGCCGAGCTGGTGGACGGCACCCTGCGGGTCGCGTTCGACGAGCCGGTACGGGGCGTGGCGCCGGGCCAGGCCGTGGTGCTGTACGACGGCACGCGCGTGGTCGGCTCGGCGACGATCGCGACGACGGTCCGGCGCAAGACGGCGCTGGCCGGCTGACCGGGACCGCCGGAGCCCGCCCTTCCCGGCCGGGAAGGGCGGGCGGGGTCCGAAGGCCCAGGCGGGACTTTGCGGACACGACCTAGCTGAGCCGGTGCACGAGCTGGGTGCTCAGCTCGTAGCGTGCGCCGGCGATCGCCAGCTTGCCCTCGGCCACCTTGGCCGCCAGGTCGGGCACCGCCGCGAGCCGTGCACGGACCTGCTTGACCTGGGCGTCGATGGTCGCGTCGACCCGCGCGTCACCCGTCAGGGAGTGGTCGATGACCGGAGCTATCTGGTCGGCCAGGTACTGGATGTGGTCGGGAAGGTGCTCGCCGCTCTCGTCCGCCGCCACGGCCGCCGAGACGGCGCCGCACGACTGGTGCCCGAGGACGAGCACCAGCGGTATCCCCAACTCCAGTACGCCGTAGGCGATGCTGCCGAGGATGGCCTCGTCCAGCACCTCACCCGCGGCGCGTACGGTCAGCAGATCGCCGAGGCCCTGGTCGAAGACCAGCTCGGGCGATACGCGGGAGTCGACGCAGCCGAGTATCACGGCGAACGGCTCCTGACCGCTCACCAGCGCCTGGCGTACGCTCGCGGATTCGTGCGGATGCTGCTCGTGGAGGGTGCGCCAGCGGCGGTTGCCCAGCGCCAGCTCGGCGAGGGCTGCCGCCGGTGTGGCCGGCCGGACGCGTGCTTGTGTCGGCGCGCCGACGGCTGCCACAGCGGGGGACGCTCCGGTGAGGAGTCCGGCGCCGGCCGCGGTGGTCGCTACTGCCGCGGTCGCGGCGGATGCTCGGAACAGGGCGCGGCGTCTGGTGACTGCCGGGGCCTGTGAGGTCTGTGTGATTTTCACGAGCGGAAACTAGCGCTCTTTTTACTAATGTATTTTCATACTGTATGAAGTTTTGGAAGTTTCTTGAACAACCCTTGGCGGTCGTCGCGTTCAGGCGGCGGTCCGGCGGGCGGCGCGTACCAGCAGTCCTGACAGCAGCACTTGGAGCACATCGGTCAGGGTCACCGTGAAGTCCATCCGCAGGGCGCCCAGTTCGGCGTCCCTCTCGTAGACCGTCAGCACGGCGGCCGACGGATGCGCGTGCGACCACACGGTCCCGGTCATCATCACGGCGGCGGTCGTGAAGCGCGTCGCGTCCGCCTCGTCGAGTTCGGGCAGCAGCCGGCCGACCAGCCGCACCAGATCCCGCACGTTCGCCACGGCCGCGCGCTTGTACTCCGCCGTCGCTTCGGGTGACACGTTCCGCTCAAGTACCGCCGCCTGTGCGCCGATCAGATCGCACAGCACCGGATGCTCCGCCAGTGAGGCGGCCAGCGCCGCCGCCAACTGGTCCGCCCGCTCGTACGGTTCGGCCGTCGCGTCGACAGCGGCGGCGACCTCGGTCTCGAAGCCGTCCAGCCAGGTGCGCGTCGCCTCGTTCATGAGGTCCAGCAGGACGGCCTCGCGCGACTCGAAGTAACGCAGCACATTCGACTTCGCCAGTCCCACGCGCCGGCTCAGCTCGTTGAGGCTGAGCTGGGCCGCCGGCATCTCCGTGAGCATCGCGGCGGCCGTGTCGAGGATCGCCTGTCGGCGTACGGCGCGCTGCTCCTCGCTGCGGGCGCGCTGGAAGCTCGTCATGGCCTCATCGTACAGACCTGCGGTCTGTTGTTATCAGACCAGTGGTCTGCTACCTTCGAAGACAACAGACCGGTGGTCTTCTATCTGCCGGACAACCGAAGGGGCCCTCATGTACACCGTTCCCGACCAGCACGGCAGGCTCGCCGTCGTCACGGGCGCCAACAGCGGTACGGGCAAGGAGGCGGCGAAGCGCCTGGCGGGCGCGGGGGCGCGGGTCGTGCTCGCTGTCCGTACCGTCGCCAAGGGGGAGCAGGCGCGCGCCGAGATCCTCGCCGCCCATCCGGACGCACGGCTCGACGTGCGCAGGATCGACCTCGCCGAGCTGGCCTCCGTACGGGAGTTCGCCGACGGGCTCATCGCCGAGGGGACACCGCTCGACCTGCTGGTCAACAACGCCGGGGTGATGTCGCCGCCCAGCCGGATCGGCACGGCCGACGGCTTCGAGCTCCAGATGGGCAGCAACTTCCTCGGCCCGTTCGCCCTCACGCTCAGGCTCCTGCCGCTGCTGCTCGCCGCCGAGGCGCCCCGGGTGGCCACCATGAGCAGCGGCACCGCCAACTACGGCACGATCGACTTCCAGGATCTGCAATGGGAGCGCCGCCGCTACAGCGCCGTCCGCTCCTACGCCCAGTCGAAGCTCGCCGATCTGATCCTGACCCGTCAGCTCGCCGCCGTCGCCGCCGAGCGCGGCTGGCCGCTGCTGAGCACCGCCGCCCACCCCGGCTACACGAAGACCAACCTCCAGACGGCCGGCTCGAGTCTCGGCACGGGCAAGCCGTCCTTCACGTACTCGCTGATGAACCGGTACGACATCCTGCCCACGCAGGGCGTCGAGCAGGGCGCCGAGCCGCTGCTGTACGCGGCGACCAGCCCGGACGCCGTGGCCGCCGGCTACTACGGCCCCGGCGGGCGCTTCGGTCTCGTCGGCCCCACGGCGCCCGCGCGTACGACCCGCAGGGCGCGCGACACCGAGGTCAACGCCAGGCTGTGGCGCGAGGCCGAGCGGCTGACCGGTGTGACCCTGCCCGCCGCCGTGCGCTGAGCGTGCTCGGACCCCGGCCCGCTCCGGCGCTCAGCCCGCGAAGAAGTCGGCCAGCACCGGCGCCAGTACGTGCGGCGCCACGTCGTGGGTCTGGCCGGTCAGCGTGCGATGACGGCCGCGCGGCAGCGCCTCTGCCACCGCGCGCGAGGCGTCGCGCAGGAACGCCGGACTCGCGCCGCCGTCCACGACCATCGACCGCGTCCCGATCCCGGCGAGCCGTTCGGTGGGGATCAGCCCCGAGCCCAGCACCGCGTCGTCGTAGGCGAGCGTGGGGGCGACGGCCGCCAGGGCGGGCCAGCTCGGAGACCGGCGCATCGCGTCGATCATCGCGGGGTCCATGCCCGTCAGCGCCATGAACAGCTCCACGGCCTCGTCCCGCCGGCCCTGCGCGAGCAGCACGCCGAGCTGCCCGGTGTAGGCGGCACTGGCCGGCACATCGGCCGGGTCCAGCAGGTACGGAGGCTCGTACAGCGCCAGTTGGCTCATCTCCACGCCCGCAGCCGCCGCTTCCAGCGCCAGCGCGGCGCCCGACGACATCCCGTACACGGAGGCGCTGCCGCCCGCCTCGGCGACCAGCGCCGCCAGGTCGTCGATCTCGCGCCGCACCTCGTACGGCGCGGTGTCACCGCTCGCGCCGCGGCCGCGCCGGTCGTACGTGATCACGTCGAAGCGCGGGGCCAGCAGCGCCGCGAGCGGCGCCCCCGACTCCGCCGTGCAGAGCGCGCCGACCACGACGACGACCGGCGGGCCCTCGCCCGAGCGCCGGTAGGCAATGCTGGTGCCGTCCGCGGACGTCACCTTGTGCGGGGTGTCCATGGCAGTGCAGACCTGCGGGCCCGGCGGAACTCATCGCCGGGCCCGGAAAAACTTCACGGCGGCGCCGCTCAGTCCGGCAGCAACTCCGTGTCGTAGAAGCAGAAGTGCCCCTTGACCTGGGCGACTTCCGTCTTCGGCGTGGGGTACGCCCAGACCAGGTCCGGGGCGTCCGGCAGCGACCAGTAGGAGGCGTCGCCCTTGAAGGGGCAGTGCGTCGTGGTGTCCGAGGGCGTCAGCAACTCGACGCGTACGTCCTCCGGCGGCAGGTAGTAGCGGACGGGACAGCCGGTCTCGCGCAGCACGAGCGGCCGGCGGCTCTCGGCGAGCACCTGCCCGTCCCGTACGGCGCGTACATGCTCGGTGCCCTGGTCGACGGTGATGGTGTGCCCGGTGGCCATGGCGTGCGTCCCTTCGACGGCTCTGTCGGTTCCCTCCTTACCAACAGCACCGGCGGGCCCCGCTCTCTTCCCTGCCTCTACCGTTGAGCGCATGAATATCTGCGTCTTCCTCTCCGCCGCCGACCTCGACGAGCGCTACACCCGGCCCGCCCGCGAATTCGCCGAGCTGATCGGCAAGGGCGGCCACACCCTCGTCTGGGGCGGGGCCGACCGCGGTCTGATGAAGGTCGTCGCGGACGGCGTGGAGCAGGCGGGCGGCCGGCTGGTCGGGGTCTTGGTGGACTTCCTCGCCGCCTCGGCCCGGCCGGGAGTCGACGAGATGGTGATCGCCAAGGACCTCGCTGAGCGCAAGGCGCTGCTGCTCGCCAAGTCCGACGCGATCGTGATCATGGTGGGCGGCGCCGGCACCCTGGACGAGGCGACCGAGATCCTGGAGCTGAAGAAGCACGGCCTGCACACCAAGCCCGTCGTGCTGCTCAACACGGCCGGTTTCTACGACGGGCTCAAGGAGCAGTTCCAGCGGATGGACGCCGAGGGCTTCCTGCCGCTGCCCCTCACCGAGCTGGTCTTCTTCGTCGAGGACGGCGTGGGCGCCCTCGCCTACCTGGAGGAGTCCGCCGGCGTGCGCTGAGGCCCCCGCGTGATGCGACGATGACGCCATGGCTACCCATCTGATCACCGGCGCCGGCTCGGGCATCGGCGCCGCCGTCGCGCGCCGGCTGCACGAACGCGGCGACGACCTGCTGCTGCTCGCACGCGACATCGGCCGCGCCAAGGAACTCAGCTCCCGCTATCCGGGCGCCGGCACCCTGGTCGGGGATCTCGGCCAACCCGACCGGCTGGCCTGGGCGCTGGGGCAGCAGGCGCTCCCCGACCACCTGGACTCGCTCCTGCACATCGCCGGTGTGGTCGACCTCGGCCCGATCGGCGAACTGACGCCCAAGGTCTGGCACGGCCAGCTCAACGTGAACCTGGTCGCCCCTGCCGAGCTGACCCGGCTTTTCCTGCCGCAGGTGCGGGCCGCCCGCGGCCAGGTCGTGTTCGTCAACTCGGGGGCCGGGCTCAACGCGAACGCCGAGTGGGGCGCGTACGCCGCTTCCAAGCACGGACTGAAGGCGCTCGCCGACGCGCTGCGCCAGGAGGAGAAGCCGAACGGGGTGCGGGTGACCTCCGTCTATCCCGGCAGGACGGCCAGCCCCATGCAGGTCAAGGTCCACCAGCAGGAGGGCAAGGAGTACGTGGCGGACCGGTTCATCGACCCCGGGTCGGTGGCGGCGATGCTGATCGCCGCGCTGGACCTGCCGCGCGACGCGCAGGTGGACGACGTGACCGTACGGCCGGGCCGATGAGCGACGGGACGGCCGGCGACGGGGCCGCGACCCCGGTGAACTGGGGGCCTGCCACCGGCGTCGGGTCCATGCCGGGCGGTGACGCGCGGGAGACGGCCAAGGCCGTCACCGGCACCTTTGAGACGTTCCCCTATCTGGCGGAGCTGCCCGCCCGCGGTCCGGGCGCCGACATGATCGGCAGGACCGCCGGCATGCTGGTCGAGGTCTACGCGCGCGTGGAGCCCAGCGGCTGGCGCATCGGCGACCGGCCGGGCCGCGACACCAAACGGGCCTGGTCCTGGCTGCGGGAGGACCTGGACGCCCTGGAGGAGTTCACCCAGGGCTACACGGGACCGGTCAAGATCCAGGCCGTCGGGCCCTGGACGCTCGCGGCCTCGCTGGAGCTGCGGGGCGGCGAGTCGGCGCTCAGCGACCCGGGTGCCTGCCGGGACCTGACCGGATCGCTGGTGGAGGGGCTCACCGCGCATCTCGCCGAGGTGCGCCGCCGGATCCCCGGCGCCGTACCGGTGCTGCAGCTCGACGAGCCGTCCCTCACCGCCGTACTGCGCGGCCATGTCAGGTCCGCCAGCGGCTACCGCACCTACCGGGCGGTGGACCGGCAGGTGGTCGAGGACGCGCTGCGCGAGGTGACCGCGCTGACGCCGGGCGCCGCCGTGGTGCACTCCTGCGCGCCGGACGTACCGTTCGCGCTGCTGAGGCGGGCGGGCGCGGCCGGAATCTCGTTCGATTTCGATCTCCTCACCGAGCGTGACGAAGACACGATCGGCGAGGCGGTCGAGGGCGGCACCCAACTCTTCGCCGGAGTCGTGCCCGGCACCGACAGCCCATTGTCAGACCCTGCCGGTAGCGTCATGGGTGTCAGAACGCTGTGGCGCAGGTTGGGGCTGGCGCCGGGGACTCTCGCCGGGTCCGTGGTGCTCACCCCGTCGTGCGGTCTCGCGGGCGCTTCACCCGGGTACGCACGGGAGGCGCTCGCCCACTGCGTCCGGGCGGCGAGATCCCTCGCGGACAACCCTGAGTAACGGGAGGACGAAACGGTGGCTGGCGAACAGCAGACGGCAGTGCCCGCGCAGGCGCGGGAGGAGCACGCCCGGATCGCCGAGGAGATCGACGAGCACCGCTACCGGTACTACGCCGAGGACCAGCCCGTCATCACCGACCGGGAGTTCGACGAACTCCTGCGGTCGCTGGAGGAGCTGGAGGAGCGCCATCCCGAGCTGCGCACCCCCGACTCGCCGACCCAGAAGGTCTCCGTCGACTACGAGACGGAACTGGTCAAGGTCGAGCACCGCGAGCGGATGCTCTCCCTGGACAACGCGTTCGACGACGCGGAGCTGACGGCCTGGGCCGACCGGCTCGCCAAGGACGTCGGCACCCCCGACTACCACTTCCTGTGCGAGCTGAAGATCGACGGCCTCGCCGTCAACCTGACGTACGAGAACGGGGTGCTGACCCGCGCGGCGACCCGCGGCACGGGCCGCGTCGGCGAGGACATCACGCCCAACGTCCGCACGATCGCCGAGATCCCGCACCGGCTGAAGGGCCAGCGGATCCCCGCCCTGGTGGAGATCCGCGGCGAGGTCTTCTTCCCGATGGAGGCCTTCCAGGACCTCAACGCGCGGCGGGTCGAGGCGGGCGAGAAGCCGTACGCCAACCCGCGCAACTCCGCCTCGGGATCGCTGCGCCAGAAGGACCCCCGGGTCACCGCCACGCTGCCGCTGCACATGGTGGTCCATGGCATCGGCGCCCGCGAGGGCTTCGACATCGACTGCCTGTCGCACGCGTACGAGCTGCTGCGCGAATGGGGCCTGCCCACCGGCGAGCACAACAGGGTGGTCGACTCCATCGAGGGCGTACGGGAGTTCATCGCCTACTACGGCGAGCACCGGCACTCGGTGGTGCACGAGATCGACGGCGTGGTCGTCAAGCTGGACGAGATCCCGCTCCAGGGCAGGCTCGGCTCCACCTCGCGCGCCCCGCGCTGGGCCATCGCCTGGAAGTACCCGCCGGAAGAGGTCAACACCAAGCTGGTGGACATCCGGGTCGGCGTCGGCCGCACCGGCAGGGTCACGCCGTACGCGGTCGTGGAGCCCGTCACCGTCGCCGGGTCGGAGGTCGAGTTCGCCACCCTGCACAACCAGGACGTGGTGAAGTCCAAGGGCGTCCTCATCGGGGACACGGTGGTGCTGCGCAAGGCCGGCGATGTGATCCCCGAGATCCTCGGCCCGGTCATGGGCCTGCGGCCCGAGGACGCGCGGGAGTTCGTGATGCCCGCCGAGTGCCCCGAGTGCGGGACGGCACTGCGCCCGATGAAGGAGGGCGACATCGACCTCCGCTGCCCCAACGGGCAGTCCTGCCCCGCCCAGTTGCGTGAGCGGCTGTTCTATCTCGCGGGCCGCAAATGCCTGGACATCGAGAACTTCGGCTATGTGGCCGCCGCCGCGCTCACCAAGCCGCTGGAGCCGTCGACCCCGCCCCTGCTGGACGAGGGCGACCTCTTCGACCTGACCGAGGAGAAGCTGCTCCCCATCAAGGCGTACGTCCTCGACCAGGACAGCGGGCTGCCCAAGCGGGACCCGGAGACCGGCGAGGAGAAGATCGTCACGGTCTTCGCCAACCAGGAGGGCAAGCCGAAGAAGAACGCGCTCGCGATGCTGGAGCACATCGCGGCCGCCAAGAGCCGGCCGCTCGCCCGGATCCTGGCCGGGCTCTCCATCCGGCATGTGGGACCCGTCGCCGCCGAGGCGCTGGCCAGGGAGTTCCGCTCCGTCGAGCGGATCGAGCAGGCCACGGAAGAGGAGTTGGCCGCCGTCGAGGGGGTCGGGCCGACCATCGCCGCCTCGCTCAAGCAGTGGTTCGAGGTCGACTGGCACCGCGAGATCCTGCGCAAGTGGCGGGCGGCCGGCGTCCGGATGGAGGAGGAGGGCAGCGGCGAGGACGAGGGCCCGCGCCCGCTCGCCGGGCTGACCGTCGTCGTGACCGGCACGCTGGAGGGATTCACCCGCGACGGAGCGAAGGAGGCGCTGCAGAGCCGGGGCGCCAAGGTCGCGGGGGCCGTCTCGAAGAAGACCGCCTTCGTGGTCGTCGGGGAGAATCCCGGCTCCAAGCACGACAAGGCGATCCAGCTCAAGGTCCCGGTCCTCGACGAACAGGGCTTCACGGTCCTGCTCGCCGAAGGCCAAGAAGCGGCCAGGGAGGTGGCGTTGGCGGCGGCGGGCGCCGAGGAGGAGCCGCCGGGGGAGTCTCCGGCGGAAACGGCCGAAGATGCCTCCGGGCCGAGCACCGGCGAGTAGCGTGACGCAGCGGCGGGGGAGCGGGCGCCAAGCTCGCCCGTTCGTCGCATATCAGATGGATAGGGACGGGCGGGTCGCATTCGGGCAACCGCCGACGAGCGCTGCCCGTTGGGGCGTTCGGCGGCCTACTGTTGAGTCGTGCGCCTGTCGTACACGGCTGAGTGGTCGGGATGCCAGTCGTGATGGCATGACGACGTGCCATCACGTGGCACTGGCTCCGCCGGCTGTGAGAGGGACGGGAATGAAACCGACCGAGAGCGCCGCCCCGGTCCCACCCCCGCGCGGATTCGCGCGATTTGCGAGTGTCGCCACCCTTGTGGCCGCGATGCCCGTCCTGGTGGTGGGACTCGCGGCGGTCGCGCTGGTGACCGGTCTTGGCCTCGCGCTGCGGGACGGCCGCGCGCTGTTCCCCGGCGGCGGGACGGGCTGGGCCATCGCGGTGCTCACCGCGGTCATCGTCGGCCATCTCGTCGCCCTCGGCCGCGACCGCTGGTGGGGCGGCACCGGCTCCGGCGCCGCCCTCACCCTCGCGGTCCTGCTGCTGTACGGCTGGGTGCCGGCCGGACTCGTCAGCTTCGCCGTCGTCGTCCTCGTCGGCGTCTGCCGCAAACACCGCTGGCGCCAGGGCGTGCTGCACGGAGCGGCGGACATCGTCGGCATCGGCGCCGCCGCCCTCGTCCTGCTGCTCTTCGGCGACGTGCCCACCGTCGAGGCGCCCTGGCAGCCGCTCGACTGGGGCATCGGCGCCGTACCGGAGATCGTCCTCGCCGCCGCGGCCCATCTCCTCGTCACCCGGCTGCTGTTGTGGTACGCGCTGGCGCCGCAGGGCGCGGGACTGCCGACCGTCGCCCGTACGGCCCTGCTGCGGCAGGGGCTCATCGCCGTCGCGCTGCTCGGCATAGCCCCGCTGATATGCGTCGTCGCCGTGTCGACCCCGGTCCTGCTGCCGCTCTTCGCCATACCGCTGATCGCCCTCGACTCCACGCTCTGGATCGCCAGGGCGCGCGCCGAGGAGCAGTTGCGCGACCCGCTCACCGGACTGCCCAACCGGCAGTGGCTGCTGGAGCGCACCTGGTCGGCGCTGGAGCACGCCGAGTCCATCGGCGCCCGCTCGGCCCTGGTCCTGATCGACCTCGACCGGTTCCGCTCGGTCAACGACACGCTCGGCCATCTCGCGGGCGACCGGCTGCTGTTGCAGATCGCCGACCGGCTCAAACTCGCCCTGCCGCGCGGCGCGGAGGCCGCGCGGCTCGGCGGCGACGAGTTCGCCGTCCTCCTGCCGACCTGCGACTCGACCACGAGCGCGCAGCGCGTCGCCCGCCATCTCGTCGCCGAACTCTCCTCGCAGCTCGACCTCGACGGCCTCACCCTGGTCCTGGAGGCCAGCGCGGGCGTCGCCGTCTACCCCGAACACGCGCTGGACGCCGAAGGCTTGCTGCGCCGCGCCGACGTCGCGATGTACCAGGCGAAGCGGGACCGTACCGGAGTCGAGGTCTACGAGGTCAAGCGGGACTCCAACACCCCCGACCGGCTGGGGCTGCTGGGCGATCTGCGGCGCGCGCTGGACGCGGGCGAGGTGGAGCTGCACTACCAGCCGAAGGTCCGCTTCGACGGCCAGGTGGCCGGACTTGAGGCGCTGGTGCGCTGGGTGCACCCGGAGCGCGGCCAGGTCCCGCCCGACGAGTTCATCGCCATCGCCGAGTCGTCCGGGCTCATGCCGTACCTCACCGAGTACGTGCTGGAGACCGCGCTCGCCCAGGTCGCCCGCTGGCGGGCGCAGGGCCTGATGGTGCCGGTCGCGGTCAACGTGTCCCCGCGCGACGTGCACACACCGGGCTTCGCGGGCGCCGTGGCGGCGCGGCTGGCCCGGCACGGCGTACCGCCGGCCGCGCTCCAGTTGGAGATCACCGAGCATGTGCTGCTGGAGGACCCGCAGCGGGCCGCCGACACCCTCGCGGGGCTGACCGGGCACGGGGTGAAGATGTCCCTGGACGACTTCGGCACGGGCTACTCGTCCCTGGTGCATCTGCGCCGGCTGCCGGTGAGCGAGCTGAAGATCGACCGGTCGTTCGTGGCCAAGCTCGCCGTCGACAACGAGGACGCGGAGATCGTCCGCTGCACGGTGGACCTGGCGCATTCGCTCGGCCTGGTGGTCGTGGCCGAGGGCGTCGAGGACGACGAGACCTGGGAGCGGCTGCGCGACCTCGGCTGCGACGCGGTCCAGGGCTGGCTGGTGGCGGCCGCGATGCCGCCGCACGAGACGACGGCGTGGCTGCGGGCCAGGGGAGAGCGCGGCTGGCGCCGCCCGGCGGAGCTGGAGGCGGCGAGGCGCCGCGAGCTGCCGGGCCCGGTGGTCCAGTAGCGGTCTGGACGAAAGCCTCCGGAAGCTACCAAAAGACCGTACAGCGGGCGGGCGTCGACCGGTCCCGTACCCGTACGGGACAAAGCGTTTCGCGGGCAGGTGCGCGCGCCCCATAGGATTGGGCGGGTCTCCCGTTCCTTCCGTCGCCGTATCCGTATCCGTACACCCGCCACACTCACCCTTGAGGATCGTTGCATGCCTGGCATCACGCGCGAGGAGGTCGCCCACCTCGCCCGGCTGGCGCGTCTGGAGCTGCAGGACGAAGAGCTTGAACACTTCGCCGGCCAGCTCGACGACATCATCGGCGCGGTCGCCCGCGTATCCGAGGTAGCCGACCAAGACGTACCGCCGACCTCCCACCCGCTGCCGCTGACCAACGTCATGCGCGCGGACGAGGTCCGCCCGTCGCTCACCCCCGCGCAGGCGCTCTCCGGCGCCCCTGCCCAGGAGCAGCAGCGTTTCAAGGTGCCGCAGATCCTGGGGGAGGACTAACAGCCATGACGGACATCAAGTCGGACATCATCACGCTCACCGCCGCCGAGATCGCGGCGAGGATCGCCGCGGGCGATCTCACGGCCGTCGAGGTCACCGAGGCCCATCTGGCCAGGATCGAAGCGGTCGACGAGAAGGTCCACGCCTTCCTGCACGTCGACCGCGAGGGCGCGCTGGCGCAGGCGCGCGCCGTGGACGCGAAGCGGGCGGCGGGCGAGGAGCTGGGCCCGCTGGCCGGCGTGCCGCTCGCGCTCAAGGACATCTTCACCACCGAGGGCATCCCGACCACCGTCGGCTCGAAGATCCTCGAAGGCTGGATCCCGCCGTACGACGCGACGGTCACCAAGCGGCTCAAGGCCGCCGGGGTCGTGATCCTCGGCAAGACCAACATGGACGAGTTCGCCATGGGGTCGTCGACGGAGAACAGCGCGTACGGCCCCACCGGCAACCCCTGGGACCTCACCCGGATCCCCGGCGGCTCGGGCGGCGGCTCGTCCGCCTCGCTCGCCTCGTACCAGGCGCCGCTGGCCATCGGCACGGACACCGGCGGCTCCATCCGCCAGCCGGCCGCCGTCACCGGCACCGTCGGCGTCAAGCCGACGTACGGCGGGGTCTCCCGCTACGGCATGGTCGCGTTCTCCTCCTCGCTCGACCAGGGCGGGCCCTGCGCCCGTACGGTCCTGGACGCGGCGCTGCTGCACGAGGCCATCGCGGGGCACGACCCGCTCGACTCGACCTCCATCGACGCGCCGGTCCCGCCGGTCGTCGAGGCGGCGCGCAACGGCTCGGTGGCCGGGATGCGCGTCGGCGTCGTCAAGCAGTTCGCCGGCGAGGGCTACCAGGCCGGCGTCGTCCAGCGGTTCAACGAGTCGGTCGAGCTGCTGAGCGAGCTGGGCGCCACGATCGTCCCGCTCGACTGCCCCTCCTTCGACCTGGCCCTTTCGGCGTACTACCTGATCGCGCCGTCCGAGTGCTCGTCCAACCTCGCCAGGTTCGACGCCATGCGCTACGGGCTGCGGGTCGGCGACGACGGCACGCGCTCGGCCGAGGACGTCACGGCCCTGACCCGTGAGGCGGGCTTCGGCGACGAGGTCAAGCGCCGCATCATGCTCGGCACGTACGCGCTCAGCTCCGGCTACTACGACGCGTACTACGGCTCGGCGCAGAAGGTCCGCACGCTGATCACCCGGGACTTCGAGAAGGCGTTCGAGCAGGTCGACGTGATCGTCTCCCCGACGACCCCGACCACCGCCTTCCCGATCGGCGAGCGCGCCGACGACCCGATGGCGATGTATCTCGCGGACCTGTGCACCATTCCGACCAACCTGGCGGGCAACGCCGCCATGTCCCTGCCCTGCGGGCTCGCCCCGGAGGACGGACTGCCGGTCGGACTGCAGATCATCGCCCCCGCCATGAAGGACGACCGGCTGTACAGGGTCGGAGCCGCTGTCGAGGCGGCCTTCGTGGAAAGGTGGGGACACCCGCTGCTGGAGGAGGCACCGTCACTATGAGTAGTGCACTGAGCAAGGCCAAGGGCTTCAAAAAGTCCAAGTCAGGGACCTATCTGTCGATGGCCACGACTGCTTTCGGCGCGCTCAGCGTCATCAAGCAGGTCAAGAGAGCCCGCACCGAGGACGACAAGCTCCGGCTGGTCGACGCGGCGGTCTCGGCCGTCTCGATCGTCACCGGACTCGCGATCCTCTACCGCGAGCTGAAGCGCATCGGCGACGACGACGTCCTGTTCGGCTGAGCCGACCGCGCCGGGCGCCCGCCGCAGCGCGGGTGCCCGGCGCACCTCCCCGATGTGAGTAGCGATGAAGGAGTTGTGTTTCCTGTGAGCGTCATCGACCTGGTGCCGTACGAGGAGGCCCTTGCGACCTACGACCCCGTCATGGGCCTTGAGGTCCATGTCGAGCTCGGCACCAGGACCAAGATGTTCTGCGGCTGTTCGACCGAGCTGGGTGCCGAGCCCAACTCGCAGACCTGTCCCACCTGTCTCGGTATGCCCGGCGCGCTGCCGGTCGTCAACGAGATCGGGGTGGAGTCGGCCGTCAAGATCGGGCTCGCGCTGAACTGCGAGATCGCCGAGTGGTGCCGGTTCGCGCGGAAGAACTACTTCTACCCGGACATGCCGAAGAACTTCCAGACCTCCCAGTACGACGAGCCGATCGCCTTCAACGGCTACCTCGACGTCCAGCTCGACGACGGCGAGACCTTCCGGGTGCAGATCGAGCGCGCCCACATGGAGGAGGACACCGGCAAGTCGCTGCATGTCGGCGGTGCCACCGGGCGTATCCACGGCGCCTCGCACTCGCTGCTCGACTACAACCGCGCCGGGATCCCGCTCATCGAGATCGTCACCAAGCCCATCGAGGGCGCCGGTGAGCGCGCCCCCGAGGTCGCCAAGGCGTACGTCGCCGAGCTGCGGGAGCTGATCAAGGCGCTCGGCGTCTCCGATGCCCGGATGGAGATGGGCCAGATGCGGTGCGACGTGAACCTGTCGCTGCGTCCGCACGGCCGGGAGAAGTTCGGCACCCGCTCCGAGACGAAGAACGTCAACTCGCTGCGCAGCGTCGAGCGCGCCGCGCGCTTCGAGATCCAGCGGCACGCCGCCGTGCTGAACTCCGGCGGCACGATCCTGCAGGAGACCCGGCACTTCCACGAGGAGGACGGCTCCACGACGTCCGGCCGGATCAAGGAAGAGGCCGAGGACTACCGGTACTTCCCCGAGCCCGACCTGGTGCCGGTCGCACCGGCCCGCACCTGGGTCGAGGAGCTGCGCGCCGGGCTGCCCGAGCTGCCGCGGGTGCGCCGCACCCGGCTGCGCGAGGAGTGGGGCGTCTCCGAGCACGACATGCAGTCGATCCTCAACGCCGGCGCCATCGACCCGATCGTCGCCACGATCGACGCGGGCGCCCCTGCCGACCAGGCCCGCAAGTGGTGGATGGGCGAGCTGGCCCGCAACGCCAACGAGACGGGCCGGGACCTCGGCGAGCTGCCGATCACCCCGGAGCAGGTCGCCCGGGTGGCCACGCTGGTCGCTTCCGGCGATCTCAACGACAAGCTGGCCCGCCAGGTGATCGACGGGGTGCTCGCCGGTGAGGGCGACCCGGACACCGTCGTCGAGAAGCGCGGTCTCAAGGTCGTCTCCGACGACGGCGCGCTCGGCGCGGCCGTGGACGAGGCCATCGCGGGCAACGCGGCCGTCGCCGACAAGATCCGCGGCGGCAAGGTCGCGGCGGCCGGCGCGCTCGTCGGCGCCGTCATGAAGGCCACCAGAGGACAGGCGGACGCCGCGCGGGTGCGCGAGCTGATTCTGCAGAAGCTGGGAGTCGAGGGCTGACCTCACCGGTCGGTGGGCGACAGTAGGGGCGGCGCACCGCGTGGTGCGCCGCCCCTGGCCGTCCCGGCGCGCCTGGCCGTCCCCCGGAGAGCCTGACCGTCCCTCGGAGAGTTCGTGAACACCGTCACCGCCGAAATCGTCTCCGTCGGGCTGCTGCTCGGGGTGCTGGCCTTCGCCGTCGTACGGCCCCGGGGATGGCCGGAAGCCGTCGCCGCCGTACCGGCAGGGGCGCTGCTCATCGCGTTCGGCGCCGTGTCGCCCGCCGACGCCTGGGAGCAGACCCGCACCCTGCTGCCCGTGGTGGGGTTCCTCGCCGCCGTGCTGGTGGTGTCCCAGCTCTGCGACGAGGAGGGGCTGTTCTCGGCTGCCGGTGATCTCGTCGCGCGGGCCTGCGGCGGCCGGCCGCAGCGGCTGCTCGGCGGGGTGTTCGCCGTCGCCGCCGTCACCACCGCCGTACTGAGCCTGGACGCGACGGTCGTGCTGCTCACGCCGGTGGTGTTCGCGACCGCCGCCCGGGTCGGCGCCCGCCCCCGGCCGCATGTCTACGCCTGCACGCATCTCGCCAACTCCGCGTCCCTGCTGCTGCCGGTCTCCAACCTGACCAATCTGCTGGCGTTCACCGCGAGCGGACTGTCCTTCACCCGGTTCGCCGCGCTGATGGCGGTGCCGTGGCTGGCGGCGATCGCCGTCGAGTACGCCGTCTTCCGCCGCTGGTTCGCCACCGACCTGGCGGCAGGCGCGCATGCCCCGCGGGCCGCCGAGGAGCGTGACCTGCCGGTGTTCACGCTGGTGGTGCTGGGGCTGACGCTGGCCGGCTTCGCCGTCACCTCGTTCGCCGGGATCAATCCCGCGTGGGCCGCGCTCGCCGGGGCGCTCGTCCTGGCCGTACGCGCGCTGCGGCAGCGGCGGACGACCGTCACCGGTCTGGTGCGCGCCGCCTCACCGCTGTTCTGCCTGTTCGTGATCGCGCTCGGCGTGGTCGTCAAGGCCGTCGTCGACAACGGGCTGGGGACGGGAATCGGCCATGTGCTGCCCGCCGGCTCCTCGTTGCCCGCGCTGCTGGCCGTCGCCGCCGTCGCCGCCGTCCTGGCCAACGCGATCAACAACCTGCCCGCGATCCTCGCGCTGCTGCCGGTGGCCGGCCCGATGGGTCCTGGCCCGGTGCTCGCCGCGCTGATCGGCGTCAACCTCGGCCCGAACCTGACGTACGTGGGCTCGCTCGCGACCCTGCTGTGGCGGCGCATCCTGCACGAACACGACACGGCGCCGAAGCTCGGCCAGTTCACCCGGCTGGGTCTGGTGACCGTTCCCGCCACGCTCGCCGTCTCCACGGCGGCGCTCTGGGCGGCGCTGAAGGTCATCGGAAGTTGATTTCTTAACCGTCCAACAAGTAAACGTGCGCAGGGGATTGACCGCGACGTTGGTCTAGTCCTTTACTACCTTTCAGCGTCGGCGGGTTCATGTGGACAAGCTTCGTTCCGCCATATGAACAAGCAGGTCGCGTTCTCCTCGCTGCCTTCGCCGCAACACCCCGCTCCACGGGCATCTGCCTGCGCTTCACCCCCACATCTGTGCATTTGATGCGCCCATGACAGGAGTGTTCCTGTGTTCAAAGCCTGTAAGAGAGCCTTGGCCGTCGCGCCCGCCGTGCTCGCCATGGCCGCCACCGCGGTCGTCGCCACCGGCAGCAGCGCCAGCGCCGCGGCCAACCCGGGACCGGGCTTCCCCGCCCAGTACGCCGCCCCCTACGCGGAGACCTGGGCATCGCCCCAGGCGCTGACCAACGCCCGCAACGCCACCGGGCTCAAGTACTTCACGCTCGCGTTCGTCATCGACGCCGGCGGCTGCAACGCCAAGTTCAACGGCGACACCGAGGTCACCGACGCGGGCTGGACCTCGGCGGTCAACTCGCTGCGCGCGGCCGGCGGCGACGTCATCGTCTCCTTCGGCGGCGCCTCCGGCACCGAGGTCGGCGCCTCCTGCTCGTCGGTCGCCGCGCTGAAGACCCAGTACAAGAAGGTCATCGACGCGCTCAACCTGACCCGGGTCGACTTCGACATCGAGGGCGGGACCGTCGCCGACGACGCGGCCAACGACCGCCGCAACAAGGCCCTCGCCCAGCTCCAGCAGGAGTACGCGTCGGCGGGCAAGAAGTTGGACGTGCAGTACACGCTGGCCACCGACCCCTCGGGGCTGCCGCAGGACCAGCTCGACCTGCTCACCAACGCCAAGAACAACAACCTCACCGTCAACCTCGTCAACCTGATGACGATGGACTACGGCTCGCCGATGGACATGGGCAAGGCGGCCACCGACGCGGCGACGGCCCTGCACGCGCAGCTCGGCAGGATCTGGACGACCAAGACCGACGCGCAGCTCTGGGCGATGGAGGGCAACACCCCGATGATCGGGGTCAACGACACCCAGTCCGAGGTCTTCTCCACGGCGAACGCCAACACCCTCACCGCCTTCGCCAAGTCCAAGGGCATCCAGGAGCTGTCCTTCTGGGCGCTCGGCCGGGACAAGGCGTGCTCCAGCAACGGCCAGCTCTCCGACGTGTGCAGCGGCACCTCGCAGAGCGCCTGGCAGTTCTCCAGCATCATGAACGGGGTCACGGGCGGCGGCGGCACCACACCGCCCCCCACCGGCGGCACGGGACCGATCACCGGCCTCGGCGGCAAGTGCGTCGACGTGAACGCGGCCTCCAGCGCCAACGGCACAGCCGTCCAGCTCTACGACTGCAACGGCTCCAACGCCCAGACGTGGACGGTCGGCTCGGACGGCACCGTGCGCGCGCTCGGCAAGTGCCTGGACGTCGCGTCCGCCGGCACGGCCGACGGCAGCAAGGTCCAGATCTACGACTGCAACGGCACAGCGGCGCAGAAGTGGACCAAGGGCACCGGCAACACCCTCGTGAACTCCGGCTCCGGCAAGTGCCTGGACGTCACGGACAACAGCACGGCCAACCTGACGCGGCTGCAGATCTGGCAGTGCTTCGGCGGCTCGAACCAGCAGTGGCACCTGCCGGCCTGACGGCCGGTCGGCCGGACGACTGACGGGTGGACGACCGTCCGCGTACGGTGGCGGCCCCGGCGGGAAGACATCCGCCGGGGCCGCCACACGCGCGTCAGGACACCGGACCGGCGGGCCCGCCCGTGGCACTGTGGGCACTCCGCATCCGACGGGAGGCCCCCCCCCATGAACGACCGTACGACCGTGCTGGTCTGGATCACCGAAGCGACCTGGACGGCGTGCGTCGACGCCGCCCGCGACCGGGCCCCGCACGACGACGTGGTGATCCTGCACGTGAGCGACGACGACGTGGCCGCAGCCGCGCACCACGCGTACGCCGGACTGCTCGGCCGCGGCCACACCCCCGAGCGCGACCCCGGCGGCCGGCTCGCGGCCCTCAGCGGCGCGGCAGCCGCCGACCTGCTCGAAGCGGCGGCGCACCGGCTCGGCAGGCCCTGCGAACTCCTCGACCACCACGGGGACGTGGAACGCGAGGTCGTCGCCGCCGCTGCCGACGCCGACCTGCTGATCTGCGCCAGGGACGGCGATCCGCACCGGCCGGGACCGCACAGCCTGGGCCGCGCGTCACGGTTCGTGGTCGACCACGCGCCCTGCCCCGTGCTGCTCGTGTGGCCCGCCGACCAGCCGTAACGCTTCCACCGGCCACGTTCATCTCGCGGACGTTCCGGAGCCGCGTCCCTGCCATCCGGCCCCGCTACCGTGCGTACGGTCCCCGCCGATGCACTCACCCCCATGGAGGCCGGGCATGTCACCGGAGATGTCCCGCAGGAAAATGCTCGCCCTCGGCACGGGCGCGCTGGGCGCAGCCGCCACCGGGTCGCTGCTGCCGCCGTCCTTGCAGGCCGCGATGGCGGCGGAGCCCGCCGACGGGGGCATGGGGGCCATCAGACACGTCGTCGTCCTGATGCAGGAGAACCGGTCGTTCGACCACTACTTCGGCACCCTGCGCGGGGTCCGCGGCTTCGGTGACCGCAACGCCGTCGAGCTGCCCTCCGGCAAGCCCGTCTTCGAACAGCCGGCCGCCACCGCGGGGACGCCCGGCACCGTACTGCCCTTCTCCATCCGGGAGGCCGCGCTCGCGCAGCGGCAGGAGCTGCAGTACATCGGCGGGCTCGACCACTCCTGGGAGGGCGGCGGCAAGGCGTGGAACGGCGGCTGGATGGACGGCTGGACCGCCGCCAAGTCGCCCGCCACGATGGCGTACTACGACCGGCGCGACCTGCCCCTCCACTACGAGCTGGCCGACACCTTCACCGTCTGCGACGCCTACCACTCCTCCATCCACTCCTCGACGAGCCCCAACCGCAACCACCTGTGGAGCGGCTGGACCGGGTACGAGGCCGACGGGCGGCGGGCCGTCGGCAACGACGCGTACGACGAGGCGACCCACCCCGGCTACCCGTGGCCGACCTACCCGGAGCGGCTGGAGAAGGCGGGCCGCACCTGGCAGACGTACACGGAGTGGGAGAACTTCACCGACAACAACATCGAGTTCTTCACCACCTTCAAGAACATCGCCCGCAAGGCGCTCGCCCCGGCCCGCGCGCTGGCCGGGGTGCCCGGCGCCGCCGGCTTCACCTACATGGAGGCCTTCTACGCAGCCGTGCGCGGCACCGACGACGCGGGCGAGCGGCAGCGGCTGCTCGACGCGCTGGAGGCCGGCGCCGCCACACTGACCGGCCACGAGCGCTCGCTGTTCGAGCGCGGACTGCGCCGCGTGGAGCCCGGCACCCTGGCCGACGCCTTCCGGGCCGACGTCGCGGCGGGCACGCTGCCCGAGGTGTCGTACCTGGTCCCCTCGGCCGTCGACTCCGAGCACCCCGGCGAGTCGTCGCCCGTCGCCAGCGCCTCGCTCGTCTACAAGGTCCTCGACGCGCTCGGCGCGCATCCGGACGTCTGGCGGCACACCGTCGTACTGATCAACTACGACGAGAACGACGGCTTCTTCGACCACGTGCCGCCGCCCGTGCCGCCCGCCGACGCGGCCGACGAGCACTGGCAGGGGCTGCCCACCGGGCTCGGCATGCGGGTGCCGATGCTGGTCGTCTCGCCCTGGAGCGTCGGCGGCCATGTCTGCTCGCAGGTCTTCGACCACACCTCCGTGCTGCGCTTCCTGGAGAAGTGGACCGGCGTGGCCGCACCCGACATCACCCCCTGGCGGCGCACCGTCACCGGCGATCTGACGTCCGCCTTCGACTTCCAGCACGTCAGGCCGCAGCCGGGCACCGAGCAGCCGGGCGAGATTCCCGCGTTCAGCGGGCGCTGGCAGCCCGTGCCGCCGGCCGACCAGCGGATGCCCGTCCAGGAGAGCGGCGCGCGGCCCGCGAGGCCGCTGCCGTACCAGCCCGACGCGTACGGCCGGGTCAAGGGCCGCGGCTTCGAGGTCACGCTCAGCAACTCGGGGCGCGCCAGCGCGCACTTCGCGCTCTACCCGTACGCCGGTGAGTTCGCGACGCCCCAGCACCGCGACGTACGGGGCACCGCGCAGTGGACGGTGCCCC
Organism: Streptomyces sp. NPDC087906; assembly: GCF_055584925.1. Taxonomy (NCBI): domain Bacteria; kingdom Bacillati; phylum Actinomycetota; class Actinomycetes; order Kitasatosporales; family Streptomycetaceae; genus Streptomyces; species Streptomyces sp. NPDC087906. The sequence goes on along the minus strand of NZ_JBVJLC010000002.1, from coordinate 853,834 downwards.
TTACCGGCTCCCGCGGTGACGGCGGCTACCGCTTCACGATCACCGGCCCCAACGGCTTCCGCCGCGAATTCGCCGGCGCGGCGGCCGAGGGCGCCGAGGTGTCGTCGGCCGTCGACCACCACGACCGCGATCTGCAGCTCACCCTGCACAACAGGGGAGAGCGCGCGGTCACCTTCTTCGTACGCCCCCTCGGCTACGTGGACGAGGCGGACCTGCACGGCTGGACCCGGCAGATCACGGTCAAGCCGGGCCGCAGCCGCAACATCGTCCACTCGGCGGCCGACGCGCACGGCTGGTACGACATCGAGATCACCGCAGCCGACGGCTTCCGCCGCCGGCTGATGGGACACATCGAGAACGGCCGCGCCAGCGTCTCCGGCTGAACCGCCGCGCGCCGCCACAGGCCGTACGGGGGTGGGTGCCCGCCGCCCCGCGCGGGGATGCGAGGATCACCGCACAGCGTGCGACGGCGCACGCGCGGGTGACGACGGGGGAGCCGGATGTTCGCGAGACCGCTGGGTGACGGGGCCGAGCTGCGCCCCCTGGAGCCGTGGCAGGCCGAGGAGTTCCTCGCCCACATGGACCGCGCGCGGGACATCGTCGACGTGCACATCAAGCTCGCCCAGGCCGCCACCGACCTGGTGTCCGCCCGCGCGCTGCTCACGTCGTACGCCGAGAAGCAGGCGACCGACAGCGGGCGCATCTACGGCATCTGGCGCGACGGCACGCTCGTCGGCGGGGTGCTCTTCCCCGCGTTCGACGCCGCATCGGGCAACTGCGAGGTCGGCTGCTGGCTGGAGCCCGCGGGCACCGGGAGCGGACTGATCACCCGGGCCGCCCGGGTGATCATCGACTGGGCCTTCGACGAGCGCGGCATGCGGCGCGTCGAGTGGCACGCGTCGACGGCCAACACCGCCAGCATCCGGGTCGCCCAGCGGCTCGGTATGCGCAAGGAGGGCGTGCTGCGCTCGTCCTACCCGCACCGGGGCGAGCGGCAGGACATGGAGGTCTGGTCGGTCCTCCCCGACGAGTGGCGTGCGCAGCCCCGCACAGCTCGTTAAGAAAGCTCTCAGACGCTGCCCCTAGCGTGCGCCGTATGAACCCCACACCTAAGACAGAGACCTCGGGACCGCAGTCGCCGGAGGCAGCCGACGAGCGCGAGCCCGAGGTCGTCGGTACGGGCGCCGAAGCGGCGCCCGTACCCGCGGACGACGCGCCACGCGACGACCTGGCGGGCGACGAGCCGGCGGGCGACGAGCTGGACGACGCTGACGACGACGAGCTGGCGGAGCCCGCCGCGCGCACCTCGTCAGGCCTCGGCGCCGCCGTGGCCGCGATCGTCGCCGCCGCCCTCGGCATCGTGGCGCTGACCGGCACCTGGACCGGCCGGGTGCTCGCCGAGCGCGAGACGCTGGTCGGCCAGTTGCACACGTCGCAGTCCTCCACCACCGCCAAGCAGATCTCCGAGTTGTACGGCGACGGCTGGCACTCCACCGCGCTGGTCAACGGCATAGTCGCGCTGATCGCTGTGCTCATCGCCGTGGTCGTGCTGGTCCTGCCGCAGCGCGGCACCTGGGTACGCCCTGTCGCTGTCGCGGCGATCGTCCTCGGCGCCATCGGCGTCCTGGTCTCGATCGGCATGTACTTCGACATCTTCGCCTCCCTGCCGAGCGCCCCCGCGACCCCGGCCACCCCGTCGGCGCCGCCCGCCGGCTGAGGACCGGCCAAGCGGGCCGCCCGACAGGAACTAAGGCTTCCGCGCTTCCCTGCGGGGGCCTTAGACCGTACGTACGGCACGACCCGCTCGACTAAGGCGCCGCGAGCCGTCGAGGATGCGGCCTTCTCCCGATGTGGCGGACCCCCCTGGGAGACGAAGGTAGAGGCATCGGAAGACGCCGATACACCTTCGTACCAGGGGAGACCACCATGTTGGAGTACGAGCTCCAGAAGATCCGGCACGCCCAGCTCATCCACGAGGCCGACCTGCGCCGGCTCGCCAAGCAGGTGCGCAAGGCCCGCCGGCAGCCCGTCGAGGACGAAGCGGGGGGCGGGGTGAGATCCCTGCACCACCTCTTCGACCGCGCCGCCTGATCCCGGCCGGGTGCCGCGATGAGTCCAGCGCCGATAACCGGTGCCGCAGCACCGGACGCCTGTGCGATGCTCGGCCCTGTGGAGACCAGGTCAGTCAGCCCGGTGTTCGTCGGCAGGACCGATGAACTGACCGTGCTCACCCAAGCGCTCGCCCGCGCCACCGCGGGCGAGCCGCAGGCGCTGCTCATCGGCGGTGAGGCGGGGGTCGGCAAGACGCGGCTGGTGGAGGAAGCGCTCGGGACGGCCTGCGACCAGGGCGCCGTCGTCGCGGTCGGCGGCTGCGTCGAGATCGGCGCCGAGGGGCTGCCGTTCGCCCCGTTCTCCACCGCCCTGCGCTCGCTGCGCCGCCGGCTGCCCGACGAACTGGCGGCAGCCGCCGAGGGCCAGGAGGAAGAGCTGGCCCGGATCCTGCCCGAGCTGGGCCAGTCGCGCGGCGGCACCCTCGGCGAGGACGGCACCGCCCGGCTCTTCGAGCTGACGGCCCGGCTGCTGGAGCGGCTCGCCGCCGACCGCACCGTCGTCCTGGTCCTGGAGGACCTGCACTGGGCCGACACCTCGACCCGCCATCTCCTCGCCTACCTCTTCCGCGCCCTGCGCCGCGGCCGGCTCGTCGTGATCGCCACCTACCGCGCCGACGACATCCACCGCCGCCACCCGCTGCGCCCGCTCCTCGCCGAACTGGACCGGCTGCGCTCCGTGCGCCGCGTCGAACTGCCCCGGTTCAACCGCGCCGAGGTCCGCCGCCAGCTCACCGGCATCCTCGGCACCGACCCCGAACCGCAGGTGCTCGACCGGGTCTTCGAACGCTCCGACGGCAACGCGTTCTTCGTCGAGGAGCTGATCTGCTCCATGGCGGACGGCTGCCTCAGCGGGCTCAGCGACTCCCTGCGCGACCTGCTGCTCGTCCGGGTCGAGACGCTGCCCGAAGAAGCCCAGCGGCTCACCAGGATCGTCGCCGAAGGCGGCACGACCGTGGAGTACCCGCTGCTGCTGGCCGTCGCGCGGCTCGGCGAGGACGAGCTGATCGGCGCGCTGCGGGCCGCCGTCGGCGCCAACATCCTGCTGCCGACGGCGGACGGCGACGGCTACCGCTTCCGGCACTCGCTGGTGCGCGAGGCGGTCAGCGACGACCTGCTGCCGGGCGAGCTGTCCCGGCTCAACCGCCGCTACGCCGAGGCGCTGGAGGCCGACCCCACCCTCGTCAGGGCGGACGAGCGCACCACCCGGCTCGCCAGCTACTGGTACAAGGCACATGACGCGGCGAAGGCCCTCCCCGTCGTGCTGCGTGCCTCGGCCGAGGCACGGGAGCGCTTCGCGCACTCCGAGCAACTGGAGCTGCTGGAGCGGGCGATGGAGCTGTGGGACAGCGCCCCCGAGGAGGTCAGGGCCACACTCCGGCCGCCGGACGACGCCGAGATCTACGTGCCCGACGGCGAGGCGGCCGGCCCCGCGCCGCTGCACTATCTGGACCTGATGGCCGAGGCGACCGTCGCCGCCCGCTTCGGCGGCGACCGGGACCGCGCCCTGGCCCTGTCGAAGAAGGCCATCCGGGTCCTGAAGGGGAAGAACGACCCGCTGCGCGCCGCCTGGTTCTGGACGCAGCGCTCCCGGCTCATGCAGGACCTCACCCGGGGCGACGGCTGGGCGGAGCTGGCCCAGGCCCAGGAGCTGGTGCGCGGCATGCCGCCGTCGGCCGTCCACGCCGAGGTGCTGGTCTTCGTCGCGAGCTGGGGCGCGGTGCACCGGCCCGGACCCGACACCCTGATCGCCGCCGACCGGGCCGTCGAGTACGCGCGGCTGGTCGGCGCCGACCACACCGAGCTGCACGCCCGGCTGGTACGGGGCTGGCTGACCGCCGAGTCGGGCGGCGTCGCCGAGGGCCTGGCCGAGATGTACGAGGTGCGCGACCGCGCCGACGAGCTGGGCTTCGTCTCGATCATGAGCCGCGCCAGCATCAACCTCCCCTCGACCCTGGAGGGCATGGGCCGCTCCGAGGAGGCGCTGGCGGCGGCCGATCACGGCATCGAGGTCTGCCACCACCGCGGGCTCGCCGACATGGAGTCCTGGGTCCTGAACAACAAGGCCCAGTCCCTCTTCTCGCTCGGCCGCTGGGACGAGTCGGCAGCGGCGCTCGACGCATCGGAGACGCTCGGCCAGTCCCGCAAGGCGAGCGGCATGATCGCCTCGCACCGCGCCGAACTGGCCTTCGCCCGGGGCGACTTCGGCGAGGCGCAGCGGCAGATCGCCCTCGCGCGTGACCTCTTCGGCACCCACGACCCCCAGCCGCAGCACCTGATCACCCCCGCCCGGCTCGCGATGACCGTCGCGGCCCGGCTGGGCAAGCTCGACGAGGCCAGGGCCGAATTCCGCCGGACGGCCATGGACTTCGCGCCCGGCACCCAGCGGTACGCGCTGCCGTTCCTGTGCGAAGCGGCCGCGATGGAGGCCGACGCCCGGGGACTGGCCGCCGCCGACGCCGAGCGCGCCGACATCCTGGACGTCATCGGGCAGCAGGCCAAGCGGCTGCCCACGTACGTACCGATCTGGCACGCCTACGGACTGCTGCTCGACGCGGAACTCGCCCGCGCCGCGGGGAGCACCGACCCCACGCTCTGGGCGCGGGCAGCGGCCGCCTTCGAGGAGCAGCGGCGCCCGTACCAGCTCGCCCTGGTCCGCTTCCGCTGGGCCGCGGCCCTGCTCGACCTGCACGCCGACCGCGCGGACATCACGGAACTGCTCGGCCAGGCGCGGGCCGCCGCCGCCGCGCTCGGTGCGCGTCCGCTGGCCGAGGAGATCGAACTGCTGGCAGGGCGGGCCCGGATCACCCTCGACGGGGCGGCCGGCCAGGCCCCCGCCGCCGAGGCCGAGCCCGCGAAGGCGCTCGGGCTCACGCCGCGCGAGCGGGATGTGCTGCGCCTGGTCACGGACGGGCTGAGCAACCGCCGGATCGCCGAGGAGCTGTACATCTCACCGAAGACCGCCAGCGTGCACGTCTCGAACATCCTGGCCAAGCTGGGCGTCTCGGGCCGCACGGAAGCGGCGGCCACGGCGCACCGGCTCGGTCTCTACACCTGAGCCGCTACTCCGAGCCGCTGTGCGGGCCGGCTTCCGGCTCCGCACCGGGCTCAGGCCGCGCCCCGGCCTCGGGCTCCGGCTGCGGCTTCGCCCGTATCGTCACCTTCCCCGACGCGAGGTCTGTCGGCCCGCGCCCCGGGTCGCCGTCCTCGACGTCGACCCGGCTCAGCTCCAGCCGCTTCTGCTCCTCGTGGGTGTGTTTGCGCCCAGGCGCGAAGAGATTCTCGATCATGTTGAACACGGACAGCCCACCTCTCGCCGCACCCGGCTACGAGACCTTCAGTTGAAGGATCTTGTCGTCACCGGGTTGCGGGGTGCCGCGGGTGTCCGTCTCGCTGGTCACCAGCCACACCTTGTCGCCGCCGGCCGAGAGCACCGTGCGCAGGCGGCCGTACTTACCCTTCAGGAACGCTTGGGCGGGCGCTTCGGATTCCCGGCCGTCGAGCGGGATCCGCCACAGCCGCTCGCCGCGCAGCCCGGCCATCCAGATGGAACCCTCCGCGTAGGCGATCCCGCTCGGTGACGCCTCGCTCGTCCGCCACTGGACCACCGGGTCCACATAGCCGGCCTTGTGCGCCTTGCCCTCGACCACCGGCCAGCCGTAGTTCTTCCCCGGCTCGATCAGATTCAGCTCGTCCCAGGTGTCCTGGCCGAATTCGGAGGCCCACAGCCGGTTGTCCGCGTCCCAGGCCAGACCCTGCACGTTGCGGTGCCCCGGCGAGTAGACGAGCGAGTTCGGATAGGGATTGCCGGGAGCCGGCTGCCCGTCCGGCGTCATCCGCAGGATCTTGCCCGCCAGGGACTTCAGATCCTGGCCGAGCCCGCGGTCGCCCGTCTCACCCGTACCCGCGTACAGCATCTTGTCCGGGCCGAAGGCGATCCTGCCGCCGTTGTGGATGTTCCCCTTCGGGATGCCGCGCAGAATCGTGTCCGGCGATCCCAACTGCTCGTCGGCCGGCTTCTTCTCGTCGTAGAGCATGCGCGCGATGCGGTTGTCCGACTCGGTCGTGAAGAACGCGTAGACCAGGTGGTCCGAGGCGTACGCGGGGGACAGGGCGATCCCCAGCAGACCGCCCTCGCCCGCCGGGGCGACCCCGGGCACCGAGCCGATCACGGTCTTCTTGCCGCTCTCCGCGTCGACCCGGGTGATCGTCCCCTCGTCACGCGACGAGACGAGCAGATCGCCCTCGGGCAGCTCCGCGAGCCCCCACGGCGACTTGAGCCCCTCGGCGAGCGTGGACACCACCCGCACCGTGCCCTTCGCCGGCGGGAGCGAGGCGCTCGGCGCCACGTCGGCCGGCGCGGAGGAGGCCGCGGGAGCCGACGGCGCGCTCCGGCCGCCGCCCGGCGCGGGGCCGTCGTCCGAGGAGCATCCCGTGACCACGAGAAGCGCGGCAGCGGCCAGTCCCGCCGTCACTGCTGAACGTCGCACTGTCCTGATCCCTTCGACGGTTACGTCACCCACGTCAGTTCTTACACCGCCGCCGCGTCCCGGGTTCCCCCGTACACGGGAAGAATCCGCGATGGGCACCTTCGGCGGTGTCGCATAGCCTCGTGACCATGACCCCCGAGATATGGCTTCCCTTCCAGGCCGACGAGGTGGCAGGACTCCCCGGCGGCCTCACCTACCGCTTCTGGGACGGCGGTGACGACTACCCCGCGGCCCCAGCCGACTGCGCCTTCTACGTCGTCCCCTACATGAAGCCGATGGACGTCACGCTGCGGCCGATGGCCGACATGAAGTCCGTACGCGTCGTGCAGACCCTCTCCGCGGGCGTCGACCATGTCACGCCCGGACTCTCCGGACTGCGCCCCGGCGTCCTGCTCTGCAACGCCAAGGGCGTCCACGAGGCCAGCACCGCCGAACTCACCCTCGCGCTCGTCCTCGCCTCGCTGCGCGGCATCCCCCGCTTCGTCGAAGGGCAGCGCCAGGAGGAGTGGCGCTCCGGCTTCTACCCGGCACTCGCCGACAAGTCCGTCCTCATCGTCGGCTACGGGTCGATCGGCGCGGCGATCGAGGACCGGCTCGCGCCGTTCGAGTGCGCGCGCGTGGTGCGCGTCGCGCGCTCCGCGCGCACCACGGAGCGCGGCGAGATCCACGCGTTCACCGAACTGCCCGAACTGCTCCCCGGCGCCGACGTGGTGATCGTCTCGACCCCGCTCACCGCAGAGACGAAGGGCCTCGCGGACGCCGGATTCCTGGCGGCCATGAAGGACGGCGCGCTCTTCGTGAACGTCGCGCGCGGCCCCGTCGCCGACACCGACGCCCTCGTCGCCGAAGTGGAAAGTGGCCGGATCACCGCTGCCCTGGACGTCACAGATCCCGAACCGCTGCCGCCGGGCCACCCGCTCTGGCATGCTCCGGGTGTCCTTGTCAGCCCGCACGTCGGCGGCTCGACCTCGGCGTTCCTGCCGCGCGCCAAGCGGCTGCTCGCCGCCCAACTCACCCGCTTCGCAGCCGGGGAAGAAGTGCGGAACGTGGTCCTCACGACGGGGTGAACCCACAACGCCCCTGCTGGTCACGGAGAGTAGAAGAACTATGTCCCTGAGTGACGAGTCTGGTGTATCGTCCCGATCTGGGGGCTGCACCACGGTGGGGCAGCGCGAGGGAGCGGTTCGAATCCGAGGGGGCGACGGGCGATGCACGGCCGATGGACCAACGATCCGACGCGACAGGGCCGCCGATGGCGGCCTCGGACACCCCGGTGAGCGCCGAGGGGGTGCTCCTGGCCCGGCCGCCGGTCTCCGGCGGCGGGACGACAGGAGTGCTCGCACAGCTCTGCCTCGCCCTGATCTGCGGGGGGTACGCCACCGGCGCCGCCCTCGGCTGGGGCTCGCCCGAAGTGGCCCTGTTCATGGGCGACTTCGGCCTGAGCATCGCGGCGCTGATCGCCTCGGTCTCCTGCCTCCTCTACGCGCGCGGCAGGGACAGCCGCTTCCGGCCCGCCTGGCTGCTGTTCTCGTTCTCCTCGCTGATGGCGGCCGGCGGCAACGCGGTCTGGGGCTGGTACGAGGTCGTGCTCGGCGAGCAGGTGCCCAGCCTCTCCCTCGCCGACCTGTTCTTCCTCTGCTTCGCGCCGCCCGCCATCGTCGGACTGCTCGTCCTCGCCAAACGGCCCGTCACCAAGGCCGGTTGGGTCTGCCTCGCGCTCGACTCCTGGCTCATCGGCGGCTCGCTGCTCACCCTCTCCTGGAGCCTCGCCCTCGCGCACACCGCGCACTTCGACGGGGAGAGCGTCGCCCAGGCCGCCCTGTCCCTCGCGTACCCGCTGCTCGACATCGTCCTGGTCAGCATGGTGCTCGCGCTGCACTTCCGGCGGGCCACCGGCAGCCGCTCGGCGGTCAACACGGCGATCGCCGCCCTGGCGCTGACGGTGCTGTGCGACGCCCTGTTCACCTCGCCGCTGCTGCGCGCCAGCTACCGCTCGGGCCAGCTCCTCGACGCCGGCTGGTTCGCGGGATCACTCCTGCTCGCCTACGCGCCCTGGGGCGTACGCCGGCTGCCGGAGATCCCCGCGCACACCCGCCAGCTCCGCCATGTCGGCCGCCCGGTGGCCGGCTCGCTCGCCGCCCTCACGCCGTATCTCGCCGCCGCCGTCTGCACGTTGGGGATCCTCTACAACGTGATCGAGGGCCGCAGGGTCGACCGCGTGGTCGTCCTCACCGGCTGCACGGTCGTGCTCGCCCTCGTCGTCCGGCAGGGCATCATGCTCGTCGACAACATCGCGCTCACCCAGGAACTGGCCCAGAAGGAGAACCACTTCAGATCGCTGGTCCAGGGGTCGAGCGACGTCATCATGATCGCCGAACCCTCCGGCACCCTGCGCTACGTCAGCCCGGCGGCGGCCGGTGTCTACGGACGCGAGGCGGACGACCTCGTGGGCTCCGAGCTGTCCTCGATCATCCATCCCGACGATCTCGGCCAGGTCGTCCACGAAGTGCGCCGGTTCCTGGCCACCCCGCCGGCCGAGGAGCCGACGACCCGGATCGAATGCCGCTTCCGGTCGGGCAGCGGGGACTGGCTCAACGTCGAGTCCACCGTCAACCGCCACCAGGGCGGGCTGATCTTCAACAGCCGCGACGTGACGGAACGGGTCCGCCTCCAGGCCCAGTTGCAGCACAACGCGGAGCACGACCCGCTCACCGACCTGCCCAACCGCGCGCTGTTCACCGAGCGGGTACGCCAGGCGCTCGGCGGGCGCCGCGCCACCGACCCGGGCACAGCCGTGCTCTTCATCGACCTCGACGGCTTCAAGGGCGTCAACGACCGCCTCGGCCACCAGGTCGGCGACGAACTGCTCATCCACGCCGCCCGGCGGCTCCAGGAGTCCGTACGCTCCGGCGACACGGCCGCCAGGCTCGGCGGCGACGAGTTCGCCGCGCTCGTCCTCGGCGACGGCACCTCCGACCAGCGGGCCCGCGAGTACCAGGTCCATGAGATCGCCGACCGGCTGCGGCTGGGGCTCTCCCAGCCCTACCGCATCGACGGCAACGACGTACGGGTCGCCGCCTCCATCGGCGTCGCCTTCGCCGAGCCCGGCATCACCCCCACCGACCTCATGCGCAACGCCGACCTCGCCATGTACCGCGCCAAGGCGGCGGGCAAGGACCGCGTCGAGCTGTACGCGCCCCAGATGCAGGCCGACGTGGTCCGCAGGACCCAGCTCGCCGCCCGGCTGCGCACCGCCCTGCGCGACGGCGAATTCGCCCTGCTCCACCAGCCGGTGGTCAACCTCACCACCGGCCGGGTCTCCGCCGTCGCCGCCCAGGCCCGCTGGCGCTCCGCCCAGGGCATCCTCTTCACCCCCGCCGAGTTCCTGCGCACCGCCGACGAGGGCGACCGCACCGCCGAACTCGGCCGCTGGCTCCTCGAAGAAGCCGTCGAACAGGCGGCGGACCGCGCCAGGACCGGCCATCGCGCACCCGTGGCCGTCCGCCTCCCGGCCCGCAAGCTGCTCGACAGGTCCATGCCCCTCGGCTCCATCGAGACCCTGCTGACGCGCCACAAGCTGCCCTCGGGGGCCCTGATGATCGAGCTGGCCGACAGCGACCCGCGCAGCTCCCTGGACGAGCTGGAGCACCGGCTGGCCGCGCTGCGCCGGCTCGGCGTACGGATCGCCCTCGACGGCTTCGGCAGCGGCTACGCGGCGATAAACGCCCTGCGCAGACTCCCCGTCGACGTGCTGAAACTCGACCGCGGCCTGGTCGAGGGCGTCGTGGAGTCCGTCCGGCTGCACAAGATCACCGCAGGGCTGCTCAGGATCGCCTGCGACCTCGGCATCGAGTCGGTGGCCGAGGGGGTCGACTTACCCGAGCAGGTCGTGGCCCTGCGCGCCATGGGCTGCACCCACGGCCAGGGCATGGCCTTCTGCGGCCCGCTCGACGAACACCGGCTGCGCCGCGCCCTCATGCGCGGCGTCTACCCGCTGCCCGGCGCCACCCCCGTACCCGTCCTGACCGGTAACGCACTGCCCGGCAACGTGCTGACCAGCGGCGCACTGCCCGTACGGCAGGCCAGGACGCTCGCGTCCGACCGGGTGCCCCGGCCCTCCGACCGGGTCCCGCTGCCGTCGAGCCGTTCAAATAATGAGACGCCAGTCCCACCCACTTGACAGTTGTGGCGCGCCGGAGGGAGGGTCATGGCCATGCGCACCCGAATTCTCGTACTTGGACAGCGCGTCGGCTGAAGCGGAGCCCCGAACCGGCTCTGCGGACCACCCCGACGCGCTCCCCTCGCTTGCCTCACGGCACGAGGGGTTTTTTGTTGCACCGACACATCTGAAACCCTCGCAAAAACCCTCAGCTTCGAGAAGAGAATGCCGATGACCGAGCAGGCCACCGGGGCCCACCATCCGCAGCCGCGGGCCCGAAACGGCGGACCGTCGTCCAGCACAGTCGAGCACGTGACGGGCGCGCAGTCCCTCATCCGTTCTCTTGAGGAAGTGGGGGCCGACACGGTATTCGGTATCCCCGGCGGCGCGATCCTCCCCGCCTACGACCCGATGATGGACTCGACCCGGGTCCGCCACATCCTCGTCCGGCACGAGCAGGGCGCGGGACACGCCGCCGAGGGGTACGCGCAGGCCACCGGCAAGGTCGGCGTCTGCATCGCCACCTCGGGACCCGGCGCGACCAACCTCGTCACCCCGATCGCCGACGCGCACATGGACTCCGTGCCGATGGTCGCGATCACCGGTCAGGTGGCCAGCAAGGCGATCGGCACCGACGCCTTCCAGGAAGCCGACATCTGCGGCATCACGATGCCGATCACCAAGCACAACTTCCTGGTCACCAAGGCGGAGGACATCCCGCGCACGATCGCGGAAGCCTTCCACATCGCCTCGACCGGCCGCCCGGGACCCGTCCTGGTCGACATCGCCAAGGACGCGCTCCAGGCCCGTACGACCTTCAGTTGGCCGCCCGTCCTGGAGCTGCCCGGCTACCGTCCGGTGACCAAGCCGCACGCCAAGCAGATCCGGGAGGCCGCCAAGCTGATCAGCCAGGCCAAGCGCCCGGTGCTGTACGTCGGCGGCGGCGTCATCAAGTCCGGTGCCACCGCCGAGCTGAAGGTGCTCGCCGAACTCACCCGGGCGCCCGTCACCACCACCCTGATGGCGCTGGGAGCGTTCCCCGACAGCCACCCGCTGCACGTGGGAATGCCGGGCATGCACGGTGCGGTCACCGCCGTCACCGCGCTGCAGAAGGCCGATCTGATCATCGCCCTCGGAGCCCGTTTCGACGACCGCGTCACCGGCAGGCTGGACAGCTTCGCCCCGCACGCCAAGGTCGTCCACGCCGACATCGACCCCGCGGAGATCGGCAAGAACCGCACGGCCGACGTGCCGATCGTCGGCGACGCCCGCGAGGTCCTCGCCGACCTGGTCCAGGCGGTCCAGGCCGAGCACACCGAGGGCACCGTCGGCGAGGCCGCGTCCTCCGGCTACGCGTCCTGGTGGAAGGACCTCAACCGCTGGCGCGAGACCTACCCGCTCGGCTACGACCAGCCGGCCGACGGCAGCCTGTCGCCGCAGCAGGTCATCCAGCGCATCGGCCAACTCGCCGACGACGACACGATCTTCGCCGCCGGCGTCGGCCAGCACCAGATGTGGGCCGCCCACTTCATCGACTACGAGAAGCCCGCCACCTGGCTCAACTCCGGTGGCGCGGGCACGATGGGCTACGCGATCCCGGCCGCCATGGGCGCCAAGGCGGGCCAGCCGGACCGGATGGTCTGGGCGATCGACGGCGACGGCTGCTTCCAGATGACCAATCAGGAACTGACCACCTGCGCGCTCAACAACATCCCGATCAAGGTCGCGATCATCAACAACGGCGCGCTCGGCATGGTCCGCCAGTGGCAGACGCTCTTCTACAACGAGCGGTACTCCAACACCGTGCTGCACCAGAGCACGGGTGCCGAAGGCCCCAGCTCGGGCACCCGCGTCCCGGACTTCGTGAAGCTCTCCGAGGCCATGGGCTGTGTCGCCATGCGCTGCGAGTCCCCGGACGAGCTGGACGCGGTGATCGCCAAGGCCAACTCCATCAACGACCGCCCCGTCGTCATCGACTTCATCGTCCACGAGGACGCGCAGGTCTGGCCGATGGTCGCCGCGGGCACCTCCAACGACGAGGTCATGGCCGCCCTGGGCGTCCGCCCCGACTTCGGCGACAACCAAGACGACTGAGCCGAGAGCCCGAGAGAGACAGCGAGACCGACACATGTCCACCAAGCACACACTCTCCGTCCTCGTGGAGAACACGCCCGGCATCCTCGCCCGGATCGCCGCCCTGTTCTCCCGCCGCGGCTTCAACATCGACTCACTCGCCGTCGGCGTCACCGAACACCCCGACATCTCCCGCATCACCATCGTGGTCAATGTCGAGGACCTGCCGCTCGAGCAGGTGACGAAACAGCTCAACAAGCTCGTCAACGTCCTGAAGATCGTCGAACTCGAGCCGGGCGCCGCGATCCAGCGCGAGCTCGTCCTGGTGAAGGTGCGCGCCGACAGCGAGACCCGCTCCCAGATCGTCGAGATCGTCCAGCTCTTCCGCGCCAAGACCGTCGACGTCTCACCCGACGCCGTCACGATCGAGGCCACCGGATCGAGCGACAAGCTCGACGCGATGCTCAAGATGCTGGAGCAGTACGGCGTCAAGGAGCTCGTCCAGTCCGGGACGATCGCCATAGGGCGCGGGGCGCGGTCCATCACGGACCGCAGCCTGCGGGCCCTCGACCGCAGCGCGTGACCCGCGCCGCGTAACCCCGCGCGCCGCGCGGCCGCTTCCGCACCCTCTCGTATGCCGAGACCCTGAACCCGCCCATCCCCACTCCGCCGTACGGTGGACGTAACACCAGCACTTCAAGGAGAAGACCCAGTGGCCGAGCTGTTCTACGACGACGACGCAGACCTGTCCCTCATCCAGAACCGCAAGGTCGCGGTCATCGGCTACGGCAGCCAGGGCCACGCCCACGCGCTGTCGCTGCGCGACTCCGGTGTCGACGTCCGCGTCGGGCTGCACGAGGGCTCCAAGTCCAAGGCGAAGGCCGAGGAGCAGGGCCTGCGCGTGGTCTCGGTCGAGGAAGCGGCCGAAGAGGCCGACGTGATCATGATCCTCGTCCCCGACCCGCTGCAGGGCGAGATCTACGAGAAGTCCATCAAGGACCATCTGAAGGACGGCGACGCGCTGTTCTTCGGCCACGGCCTCAACATCCGCTACGGCTTCATCAAGCCGCCGGCCAATGTCGACGTCTGCATGGTCGCGCCCAAGGGCCCGGGTCACCTCGTCCGCAGGCAGTACGAGGAAGGCCGCGGCGTGCCGTGTATCGCGGCCGTCGAGCAGGACGCCTCGGGCAAGGCGTTCCCGCTGACCCTCAGCTACGCGAAGGGTATCGGCGGCACCCGCGCCGGCGTCATCAAGACGACCTTCACCGAGGAGACCGAGACCGACCTGTTCGGTGAGCAGGCCGTGCTCTGCGGCGGCACCGCCGCGCTGGTCAAGGCGGGCTTCGAGACGCTGACCGAGGCCGGCTACCAGCCGGAGATCGCGTACTTCGAGTGCCTCCACGAGCTGAAGCTGATCGTGGACCTCATGTACGAGGGCGGCCTGGAGAAGATGCGCTGGTCCATCTCGGAGACCGCCGAGTGGGGCGACTACGTGAGCGGCCCGCGGATCATCAACGACGGCACCAAGGCCGAGATGAAGAAGATCCTCGCCGAGATCCAGGACGGCTCGTTCGCCAAGAACTGGATGGACGAGTACCACGGCGGTCTGAAGAAGTACAACGAGTACAAGAAGGCCGACAGCGAGAGCCTGCTGGCGACCACAGGCGCGGAGCTGCGCAAGCTCATGAGCTGGGTCGACGAAGAGGCGTAACCATACGAGCGGCGCCCCGGCCGACCGGCCGGGGCGCCCCGTACGGGTGATCATTCCGCGCATTCGGAAGACGCCTGCCCCGGCAGCACTACACTGCCAAACACATACGCGTCAGGCCCACAGCGTCGTGCGTCTTCCACGCGGACAGAACCCGCCTGCGGCCGTCGGGACGGCCGTCCGCAATGGGACTTGTGAGGACACACGTGAGCTCGAAACCTGTCGTACTCATCGCTGAAGAGCTTTCGCCCGCGACGGTCGACGCACTGGGACCGGACTTCGAGATCCGGCACTGCAACGGCGCCGACCGCGCGGAACTGCTGCCCGCCATCGCCGACGTGGACGCGATCCTCGTCCGCTCGGCCACCAAGGTCGACGCCGAAGCCGTCGCCGCGGCGCGGAAGTTGAAGGTCGTCGCCCGCGCCGGTGTCGGCCTCGACAACGTCGACGTGTCGGCGGCGACCAAGGCCGGCGTGATGGTCGTCAACGCACCGACCTCCAACATCGTGACCGCGGCCGAGCTGGCCTGCGGTCTGCTGATCGCCACGGCCCGGCACATCCCGCAGGCCAACGCGGCGCTCAAGAACGGCGAGTGGAAGCGCTCCAAGTACACCGGCGTCGAGCTGAGCGAGAAGACCCTCGGTGTCGTCGGCCTCGGCCGCATCGGCGTGCTCGTCGCCCAGCGCATGTCGGCCTTCGGCATGAACATCGTGGCGTACGACCCCTATGTGCAGCCGGCCCGCGCCGCGCAGATGGGCGTCAAGCTCCTCACCCTCGACGAACTCCTCGCGGTCTCCGACTTCATCACGGTGCATCTGCCCAAGACCCCCGAGACGCTGGGGCTGATCGGCGAGGAGGCGCTGCACAAGGTCAAGCCGACCGTGCGCATCGTCAACGCCGCGCGTGGCGGGATCGTCGACGAGACGGCGCTCGCCGCCGCCCTCAAGGAGGGCCGCGTCGCCGGCGCCGGTCTCGACGTGTACGCGAAGGAGCCCTGCACGGACTCCCCGCTCTTCGAGTTCGACCAGGTCGTCTCCACGCCGCACCTCGGCGCGTCCACCGACGAGGCGCAGGAGAAGGCGGGCGTGGCCGTCGCCAAGTCCGTACGGCTCGCCCTCGCCGGTGAACTCGTGCCGGACGCGGTCAACGTCCAGGGCGGCATCATCGCCCAGGACGTACGCCCCGGGCTGCCGCTCGCCGAGAAGCTCGGCCGGATCTTCACCGCCCTCGCTGGCGAGGTCGCCGCCCGGCTCGATGTCGAGGTGTACGGCGAGATCACCCAGCACGATGTGAAGGTGCTCGAACTGTCCGCGCTCAAGGGCGTGTTCGAGGACATCGTCGCCGAGACCGTCAGCTATGTGAACGCGCCGCTGTTCGCCCAGGAGCGCGGGGTCGAGGTCCGGCTCACCACGTCGAGCGAGTCGCCCAACCACCGCAATGTGGTCACCGTGCGCGGCACCCTGTCGAGCGGTGAGGAAGTCTCCGTCTCCGGCACGCTGGCGGGCCCGAAGCATCTGCTGAAGGTCGTCGCGATCGGTGACTACGACGTCGATGTGGCGCTCGCCGACCACATGATCGTGCTGCGCTACGAGGACCGGCCCGGTGTGGTCGGCACGGTCGGCCGGATCCTCGGCGAGTCCGGGCTGAACATCGCGGGTATGCAGGTCTCCCGCGCCGAGGAGGGCGGCGAGGCCCTCGTCGTGCTCACCGTCGACGACACGGTCCCGGCCAACGTGCTCGCGGAGATCGGCGAGGAGATCGGCGCCGCCTCGGCCCGTTCGGTCAACCTCACCGACTGATACCGACTGATACCGACCGACCGCAGATCCACCGAAGGGCCCGGCAGCCGCCGGGCCCTTCGCGTGTCCCGGTCAGCCGGTTGTTCCCGTCAGCCGGCCGAGACGAAGGCCGACGGGTCTGTCGGCGACTGCGCCTCCTCCGGCCCTGCGGACCGCCCCGCCCGGCGCAGCAGCGTCGCGGCGAGCACAGCGGCGCCGAGCGCCAGCACGGCCCCGCCGACCGAGGCGAACCGCATGCCGTGCACGAACGCCTCGCGCGCCAGGGCCAGCAGCGATTCCCCCGCAGGGCCCGGCAGTTGGCCGGCCACAGCGGCGGCGCCGCTCAGCGTCTCACCGGCGATATGCGCCGCGTCCGCGGGCAGCGAGTCGGGCACGGAGTCCGCGATGTCCCTGCGGTAGACGGCCGTTCCGACACTGCCGAGGACCGCCATGCCGAGCGCCCCGCCGAACTCCTGCCCCGTCTCCATCAGGGAGGCGGCCGAACCGGCCTTCGCCGCGGGAGCGGAGCGCAGCGCCAGGTCCGAGACGAGCGCCATGACGGTGACGATGCCGGCGCCCATCACGGCGCAGCCGGTCAGCACCACCACGAGTGAGTCGGTCCCGGTGCGGGAGAGGATCCCGAACCCGGCCGCGGCGACCACGAACCCGCCGGACACCACGGAGGCCGGGTCGGTCTTGTGGCCGAGCAGCGTCGCGACCGGCGCGGCGGCGCCGATGGCGAGGGACGGCGCCATGCTCCACAGCGCGGCCTCCATCGTGTCCATGCCGAGCACCGACTGCAGATACTGCGTGACGAAGAAGTTCGCGCCCATCATGGCGAAAGCGGCGACGGTGTTGAGGGCGACGCCCGCGCCGAAAGCGCGGCCACGGAACAGCGCCCGGCTGATCATCGCGTCGTCGCGGCGGCGCTGCCGTCGTACGAAGAGCAGGCCGAGGACAAGACCGGCGGCGAGCACCAGCACCCTGGCCGCGCCGAAGCCGTGCGCGGCGATCTCCTTCAGCCCGTAGACCAGCGGCAGGACGGCGCCCATCGACAGGGGCACGCTGAGCAGATCGAATCTGCCCGGCTCCGGATCCTTGAACTCCGGTACCAGCAGGGGGACCAGGACCAGCAGGAGCAGCATCGCCGGCACGTTGACCAGGAAGACCGAGCCCCACCAGAAGTGGTCCAGCATGACGCCGCTCAGCACGGAGCCGAGCGCGATGCCGCCGGCCATGGCGCCCGACCAGATGCCGATCGCCGTGCTGCGCTGCCGGTCGTCCGTGAACATGTTGCGTACCAGCGCCATGGTCGAGGGCATCAGCGTGGCCCCGCCGACACCGAGCACGGCGCGTGCGGCGATGAGCATCTCGGCGCTCTGCGCGTAGGCCGCCCCGACCGAGGCGACACCGAAGGCGGCGGCGCCGATCAGCAGCAGCTTGCGGCGGCCGATCCGGTCGCCGAGGGAGCCCATCGTGATGAGCAGCCCGGCGAGTGCGAAGCCGTAGATGTCCATGATCCAGAGCTGCTGGGTGGCGGTCGTGTCCAACTCCTGGGAGATGGAGGGGATCGCGAAGAAGAGGACGGACACGTCCATCGAGACCAGGAGGAGCGGCAGCAGCAGGACGGCGAAGGCGGTCCATTCCTTGCGGCCTGCGCGCGGTGCGGCGGAGTTCGTCATGCCAAGAAACTGTACGAGTGTCTTACACGTCTGTCTAGAACGATTGTATAGAACGGGCGTGTAGGACGCTCGTCTGTGACGCCCGTATGATCCGGCGTTACGCTGCTGACATGGGACATCGTGAGGATCTGCTGGACGGCGCCAAGCGCTGCCTGCTCGAAAAGGGCTACGCCAGGACCACCGCGCGGGACATCGTGGCGGCGTCCGGTACCAATCTCGCCTCCATCGGCTACCACTACGGATCGAAGGAGGCCCTGCTCAACGCGGCCTTCCTGGCGGTGACCGAGGAGTGGGGCGACCTGGTCGACTCGAAGGTGCCGGTCGAGGACCGGCCCGAGGACCCGATGGAGAACTTCCGCGCGGTCTGGGAAGGCGTCATCGGCAACTTCGAGCCGAGCAGGGCGCTGTGGAAGCTCCAGTTCGAGACGATCTCCCGGATCGACGAGGAGCCCTCGTTCAAGGAAGCGCTCAAGGGGCCGCAGGTGGAGGGCCGCAACGGGATGGCGGAGATCTTCCAGGGCATCGACCCGGCGAAGGAGCCGGAGAAGGCCCGGGTGGTCGGTCTCGTCTACCAGGCGCTGGTGGCAGGGGTGATGGCCCAGTGGTTCATCGACCCGGACACGGCCCCCAGCGCCCAGGACCTGACGGACGGGCTGCGGGTGATCGCAGGTCTGGACGGCTGACGGACCGTCAGCGGACAGGCCGGGCCCGATATTCAGATGTGGGACGGCGGGGACGGCTTGTACGGTCGCGGCCATGAGCGACGGCGACACCACCCCCGGCACCGGCCAGGGCACCGCCCCCGCGGACTGGCTCCGGCAGAACCTGGACAACTGGAACGACCGGGTACGCGTCCACGAGGCGAGCGACTTCTACGACCTGGCCGGCTTCCGGGCCGGCCGCTCCACCCTGCGCGAGTTCGAGGTGGCCGAGGTCGGCGACGTCACCGGCAAGCGGCTGCTGCATCTGATGTGCCACATGGGCCAGGACACCCTGTCCTGGGCCCGGCTCGGCGCCGAGGTCACCGGGCTGGACTTCTCCGCACCGGCCGTCCGCGCCGCCCGCGCGCTGGCCGAGGACATCGGCGTGAGCGACCGCGCCCGGTTCGTCGTCTCGGACGTCTACGAAGCGGCGGCGGCGCTGCCCGGCGAGCGCTTCGACATCGTCTGCACCGGGCTCGGCGCGCTGGTGTGGCTGCCGGACCTGCCGCGCTGGGCCCGGGTGGTCGCCTCGCTGCTCGACGTCGGCGGCGTCTTCCATCTCGCCGAGTTCCACCCGTTCGCCGACATGCTGGCCGAGGACGGCACCAGCGTGCGGTACGACTACTTCGACGCCGCCGCCCAGACCTGGGACAACCCGTACACCTACACGGACGGCCCGGCGCTCGACAAGCCGGTCTCCGTGCAGTGGTCGCACCCGCTCGGCGAGGTGGTGACGGCACTGGCCGCCGCCGGGCTGCGGATCGAGTTCCTGCACGAGCACGACGTCACGTACTTCGAGCGCTTCCCGGTCCTGAGGAACACCCCCACCGGCTACCGCTTCCCGCCGGGCCACCCGCGGCTGCCCCTGCTGTACTCGATCCGCGCGACGAAGCCGGCGGACTGACCGCCGGCCTGCCCCCTACCCGCCCCGGACCGGCTCGGGGCCGAAGTGGCGGGCGAAGAGGGGGCCCCGCCGGTTCGACCACCACGACGGTCCGCGCGGCCCCCTGCCGCGGCGTCGTGGTACAGACTGCTCCGGCGGGCGAGGGGAGCCCATCCCGGAAAGGTGGGGGGTACGGTGTCGGGTTTCCTGGACTGGCGGCACAGGATGCTGCAAGCGGTCTGGCGGCAGGGGGAGTCCATGCCGGAGGAGGTGCTGGCGTGGATGTCCGAGGTGCACGATGAATTCGGGGAAATCTCCGGAGAAGAGTTCTGCGAACTCTGGACCACGCGAACCTTTTCCATGGCGAGATCCGCCTTGGACGTGGTCCAGAAGTCCGTACTCGACGAAACAGGGAAATGGGTTGTCGGGGAGGAGTTCAGCTACGTCAACTATTTTCGCGACCCGGAATGTGGGCCGGTCGGCGCGGTTCGCTTCAAGTCCGCGGAAGTCTCGACACCGGATTGGGCGGAAGTCCTTGGTGTCGTGGCGGAAGGGGTGCAGGAATTCGTTATGGACTATTACGTCATGGTCTGGCCGGTCTGTGGCCGCCACTCCTTCGGTCTGCACGTGGATTATTTCCGTGAGGCCGCCGTATGGAAATGTCATGGCGGGTCTGCGGGTGGTCATGTGGTCAGGGCGATTGATCCTTCGATCCGGCTGTAGATCTGCCTGAGGTGTCGCCGGCGGCGTACGGGGGCGAGCCGGTTGCGGGAGATGTCGAGCCGTCGTCGCCGGCGCCGTCCATCACGACGCGGATCCCGGGCCCGTCGGGAGTTTGGCCGCCTTCAGGGACATGTGCAGCAGCAGCCGGTCCTCGCCCTCGTCCAGGTCGAGCCCGGTGAGCTGCTCGATCCGCGAGAGCCGGTAGTACAGCGTCTGGCGGTGGATGCCGAGCGCCGAGGCCGTGCGGCCCGCCTGGCCCGCGTGGTCGAGGAACACCTCGGCGGTGTGCGCCAGTTCGGCGTGGTCGGGGGTCAGCAGCGGGACCACGGCGGGGTCAGCGCCCGGGGGCAGGGCCGTCAGCAGGCGGTACGGGCCGATCGCCGTCCAGCGTGCCACCGGGCCGAACCGGGGCTCGGCCGTCGCCGCTGCCGCCGCGCCCGCCGCCTCGCGCCAGGCGGCGGGCAGGTCGGACAGGCCCCGCCGTACGGCGGAAGCACCGGCGGAGGCACCGGCGGAGGCACCGGCGGCGCCTTCCGCGCGTCCGCTCAGCCGGGCCACGGCCGCGAGCGCCGAATCCAGCGCGTCCTCCGTCCGCAGCCGCACCAGCACGGCCAGCGCCCGCGCCCTCGCCCCGTACGGCAGGGCGCACAGCGCCGCCGTCCCCGGCACCGAGCGCACCGGCGGGTCCTCGCCGCGCCACGGCGTCACGCACAGCACCACATGCGGTCCTTCGGCGCTCGGTCCCATCGCGGTGCGCAGCGTCGCCAGCGCCATCTCGCGCTGCCAGCCCGGCTCCGACAGCAGGACGGCCGCCAGCTCCCGCGCGAGGTCGGCGCCCGCCTTCACCTCGTCGGCCAGCAGGTCGCCGATCCGGGAGGTCACCTGCATGGCCGCCGCGAGCCGCGCCTCGTCGTGGCCCGGACCGGAGTCGTCCAGCAGCCAGACGTATCCGAGCACCATGCCCCGGTGCCGTACGGGCAGGCAGACCCGGTCCCGGAAGACACCCGCCTCGGGCGCCGCGTGGATCCGGACGGGCCCGGTGGCCCGCGCGATGCCGAACCCCTCGAAGAACGCGCGGACCGCGGGGGTGGAGCCGCGGGTCAGGATCGACCGGGTCCTGACCGGGTCCATCGCCGCGTCGTCCTCGCTGTCGTGCGCGCCGAAGGCGATCAGGCCGAAGTCGCGGTTCTCCAGCGTCGCCGGGACGCCGAGCAGCGCGGAGATCTCGTCGACCAGGTCCTGGTAATCGCCCTTCATCCGGCCATTCTCGCACCGTCTTCAGACATATGTCTGAGACCGGGGAGCCGGATGCGTGACAGGTGTCGATGGCAGAGGACCGGAGCGCTCCGTAGATTTCACAGTGGTTCGCCGTGCCCGATCCCACCGTGGAGGTGCCCTGTGCTGGGTCCCGTGATTCTCGCCGCTTCGCGCAGCGACCGGCTGCGCCGTGCCGTCTCGGCCGCGCCCGTCACCAAGCCCGTCGTCGAGCGCTTCATCGCCGGTGAGTCGGTCGAGGCGACCGCCCCGGTCATCTCCGACATGGCCGACCGCGGCCTGCAGGTCACTCTCGACGTCCTCGGCGAGGACATCACCGAGCCCGCCGAGGCGCGCCGCGCCAGGGACGCGTACCTGCGGCTGATCGACGCGCTCGCCCCGCTGAACCTCGGCCCGCGCGCCGAGATGTCGGTGAAGCTGTCCTCCTTCGGCCAGGCGCTGCCCGGCGGCCACGACCTGGCGCTGAAGAACGTCACGATGGTGGTCGAGGCCGCAGCCCGGATCGGCACCACGGTCACCCTCGACATGGAGGACCACACGACGGTCGACTCGACCCTCGCCATCCACGCGGCGCTGCGCGAGAACTTCCCCGAGACCGGCGCCGTCGTCCAGTCGTACCTCTTCCGCACCGAGGACGACTGCCGCGCCCTCGCCGCCGCCGGATCGCGGGTGCGGCTGGTCAAGGGCGCCTACAAGGAGCCCGCCTCCGTCGCGTACCAGGACAAGGGCGAGGTCGACAAGGCGTACGTCCGCAGCCTGCGCGTCCTGATGGAGGGCGACGGCTACCCGATGGTCGGCTCCCACGACCCGCGCATCATCACCATCGCCCAGGAGCTGGCCAGGCGGGCCGGCCGCAAGCTGGACGAGTACGAGTTCCAGATGCTGTACGGCATCCGCGAGGCCGAGCAGTACCGGCTGGCGGCCGAGGGCCACCGGATGCGTGTCTACATCGCCTACGGCACGGACTGGTACGGATACTTCATGCGCCGCCTCGCCGAACGCCCCGCCAACCTCGCGTTCTTCCTGCGTTCGCTGGTCAGCCGCGGCTGAACCGCCCTGTCGCGCCCCCGACCGACGTACAGATCTGAAGGAGATACGGCCCCATGGACGCTGTGACCCAGGTTCCCGCCCCGGTCAACGAACCGGTGCACGGCTACGCCCCCGGCTCCGCCGAGCGCGCCCGCCTTGAGACCAAGCTCAAGGAACTCGCCGAGAACCCCCGCGACCTGCCGATGACGATCGGCGGCGAGAAGCGGATGGGCGGCGGCGCGCGCGTCGACGTCGTACAGCCGCACCACCACAAAGCCGTCCTCGGCACCTTCGCCGGCGCCACCGAGCAGGACGCCCAGGACGCGGTCGACGCCGCGCTCGCCGCGGCCCCCGCCTGGCGCGCCATGGCCTTCGACGACCGCGCCGCGATCATCCTGCGCGCCGCCGAACTGCTCTCGGGCCCCTGGCGCGAGACGATGGCCGCCGCGACCATGCTCGGCCAGTCGAAGACCGCCCAGCAGGCGGAGATCGACTGTCCCTGCGAGCTGGTCGACTTCTGGCGCTTCAACGTCTCGTACGCCCGCGACCTGCTGGCCGAGCAGCCGCCGGCCAACGCGCCCGGGGTGTGGAACCGGCTCGACCACCGCCCGCTCGAAGGCTTCGTCTACGCGATCACGCCGTTCAACTTCTCCGCCATCGCGGGCAATCTGCCCACCGCGCCCGCGCTGATGGGCAACGTCGTCGTCTGGAAGCCGTCCCCGACGCAGACCCTCGCCGCCGTCCTGCTGCTGGAGCTGCTGGAGGAGGCCGGACTGCCGAAGGGCGTCATCAACCTGGTGACGGGCGACGGTATCGCCGTCTCCGAGGTGGCCCTGAACCACCCCGATCTTGCCGGTATCCACTTCACCGGCTCGACCCCGACCTTCCAGCACCTGTGGAAGACGGTCGGCAACAACATCGAGAAGTACCGCAACTACCCGCGGATCGTGGGCGAGACGGGCGGCAAGGACTTCGTCGTCGCGCACCCGAGCGCCGACCGCGCCGTGCTGAAGACCGCGCTGACCCGCGGCTCGTTCGAGTACCAGGGCCAGAAGTGCTCGGCGTCGTCCCGCGCCTACATCCCGGCCTCGATCTGGAACGACGGCTTCAAGGACGAGTTCGCCGCCGAGGTGGACGGCATTTCCATGGGCGACGTGACCGACCTGTCGCACTTCATCGGCGCCGTCATCGACGAGCGGGCCTTCGCCAAGAACAAGGCCGCCATCGACCGCGCCGCCGCCGACCCGAGCTGCACCATCGTGGCCGGCGGCACCTACGACGACTCGGTCGGCTACTTCGTCCGGCCGACGGTGATCGTCTGCACCGACCCGGAGAACGAGGTCTTCACGACCGAGTACTTCGGCCCGATCCTCGCCGTGCACGTCTACGACGACGCGCGGTACGAGTCGGTGCTCGACCAGATGGAGTCCGTCTCCAAGTACGCGCTCACCGGCTCGGTCATCGCCAACGACCGCGCCGCCGCCGCCCACACGATGGAGCGGCTGCGCTACGCGGCGGGCAACTTCTACATCAACGACAAGTCGACCGGCGCCGTCGTCGGCCAGCAGCCCTTCGGCGGCGGGCGCGCCTCCGGCACCAACGACAAGGCCGGCGCCCCGCAGAACCTGATGCGCTGGACGCTGACCCGCGCCATCAAGGATTCGCTGGTCTCCCCGACGGACTACCGCTACCCGCACATGGGCTGACGGTCACGCCCGTACCCGCAGCTCCGCCCCCGTACCGGCGCCCCCCGCCGGTACGGGGGCGGTCCCGTACCTCACACCGTCCGCGCGCGGCCGTCGGGCCGCGCGGCCGTCACACCCGGCGCCAGCGCGCCATCCCGAACGAGAAGACGCCGAACAGCACCAGGCCGACGGCGACGACGGCCAGCAGCCAGGGGCCCGCCGGGGTTTCGGTGAACGAGCGCAGGGTGTCGTCGAACCCCTTGGCCTTGTCCGGCTTGTACTCGACGGCCGCCTGCACCACGAAGACCCCGATCGCCGCGAAGAGGAAGCCGCGGCCGAGACCGCCGCCCACTCCTGTCACATCCATGAACTGCCGGGCCTTGCGCGACATCTCCGTCAGCTTCAGCCGCTTGTGGAACTTGCGCATCGCCGCGCGCGCCCCGATCCACACGCCGGCGATGGCGATGGCCACCCCGACGATCCCCACGATCCAGCGGCCGCCCGGCCATTCCATCGCCCGTGCGGTGATGTCCTGGGACTGCTGGTCGCTGGAACCGCTGCCGCTGCTCTTGTCGCCGACGGCGAAAGCGAGCACCGAGTAGGCGACAAATCCGTAGAAGACGAAGCGCCCGGCCGACATCAGCCGCTTCGTCACTTTCTGTCCGTCCTGGCCGGCCGCGCCGAACAGCGCCTCCGAAAGGCGCCAGATCGCCATCCCGACCAGGCCGATCCCGAGGATCCAGAGCATGACCGAGCCCAGTGGCTTCTCGGCTATCTCGGCGAGCGCGCCGCCGCGGTCCGCCTGTTTGCCGCCGTCGCCGCCGAAGGCGATCTGCAGGGCGAGTATCCCGATGAGCAGGTAGATCACCCCGCGCGCCGCGAATCCCCACCGGGCGGCCATGTCCATGGCTGAGCTGTTCGCCGCCTGCCGGGCCTTGCCGCGGCCACCGAGCGTCATCGTCCGTGCGTTCATCGTTGTTGACCTCCGCTGCTCGGGTGCCCCGCTCTCCCGGGCGAAAACGGCCGTCTGCCGGGGGAGTGGACGCCAATCTGGCGGGGCGGCGGAGGCGGCGCCGTCTCAGATAGTAGGAAGTCCGAGTAATGGTGCAGACAGAGCGGCCCGGCTCGCTTAGCTTGGAAGAGCCGAACGTCTCGCTCCACCAGCGAACGGCGGATGCGGCCGACCACCCGAGCAGGCAACCCCTGCGGTGAACGGCTCCCGCCCCACCCGGCACCTCGCAGATGCATCACGCGGCCCCACCGCGTGGCTTCAGCTATCTCAAGGAGTCGATCATCATGGCCGAGACTGCCGTCCGTCGCGTCCGTCACACTCCCCGCAGCAGCGAGTCCGACCGCAAGAACGCCGCCGCCGCCCTCCAGCGCGCCCTCGACTGCCGGGACAACGGCGGCTCGACCGGTCACTGAGACCGGCCGCTCCGTCCTGCGGCGCCGTCCTGCGGCACCGAGCGCGTGAGCGCGATCAGCGGGTGATCGTGAAGTGGTCCACCCGCCTGCCGCTCTCGGCCAGCGCCGAGACATCCAGCCGGGGCCTGCTCCCGCCCGTCACCTCGACGGCCAGGAACGAGAATCCGGTGTAGCGCACCCGTGACCACTCCACGGTCTCGGTGGCCTTCCCGCCGCCCTGCTCCCAGTGGTACGACGGCACGCTCTCCTGGTCGGAGACATGCCGCTCGTAGCTGTCGGGGGCGGGGAAGTCGTAGAGCCCCTTGCCCGCGCCGCCCGCCGTGACGTACACGATGCCGTCGTGCACCGCGCTGACGGACTCACCGATCGGCACCCGGCGGGCCACCTGCCCGCCGCGCAGCGCGTCCGTGCGCTCGTACACATGGTTGTGGCCGTTGACGACCAGGTCGACCCGGTGCTTGTCGAAGAGCGGCACCCACGCGTCGCGCACCCCGCCCTCCGACGCGTGCGAGTTGGTCGTGGAGAAGGCGCAGTGGTGGAAGAAGACCACGACGAAGTCGATGTCGCGGTCCTTGCGCAGCTCACCGAGGGTGCGGTCCAGCCAGCGGGTCTGCGCGCCCCCGGTGTAGCCGGTGTTGGCCGGGATCTCGTACGAGACGTCGTTGGCGTCGAGCGCCACGACGCCCACGTTGCCGTACGTGAACGAGTAGACGCCCGGCGCCTGCTCGGCGTCGGGCCCGTTGCCCGGCAGCGTCCAGCGTGCGTTCTGCCCGCCGTAGCCGTGGGGGGAGTACCACGCCTCCATGTCGTGGTTGCCGGTCGTCACCATCCACGGCACCCGGGACGCCACCGACTCGGTCTGCGCGAGGAACTGGTCCCACACCCGCGCGTCGTAGGTGTCCGTCGCGCTGCCGACGCCGCTGCTGTCCGCGTAGCAGATGTCGCCCGCGTGCAGATGGAAGACCGGGTTCTGGCCGAGGATCACCTGGTCGTTGGCGAGCGCGTCGTAACTGACGCCTTGGTCGCCGAAGGCGGTGAAGACGAACGGCTCGGCCTGCGCGGGCGCCGTACGGAACGAGCTGATCGTGCCGAAGTTGCGCGGGTCCGCCGGGTCGAAGCCGTCGTGCCCCACCCCGTAGTAGTACGTGGTGCCGGGGCGCAGCCGCTCCAGCGACGCGTGCAGGTAGTACTGGTCGACGGCCGGCAGCTTCGCGGTCAGCGCCGGCGTGTGCAGCGGGCGCACCTCGGCGCCGATCTTCCGGCTGAGGTCCCACGGCTTGAGCCCCACCCGTACGAAGGGCCGCTCGACCGGGAACGGCACCTGCCAGGAGACCGTCATCCGGGTCTTCGGGTCGGCGCCGAAGGCCAGATGCCGGCCGAACGGCGCCACCAGCGCACCGTCCACCCGCGCGGCGGCCGGGGAGGGCAGGAAGGCCGGAGCGGCGCCGGTCGCGTCGGCGCCGCTCGCGCCGCTCGCCCCCAGCAGCCCGGCGCCCGCCACCGTGCCGGCCGTGACGGCGGTCGCCCGCAGCACACCCCGGCGGCCGAGGGTCCTGCGCAGATACTCGTGCTGCTCCGGCATGGTCATGCGGGAGGCCAGATCGTCGGGGATGCCGACGCGAGGAGTGTCCATAACCAGCAACGTGACACCGAAAGGTGGCTGACGGCTGTATTCGCCCCGTCCTCCGGGTGTCCTGACCCGCCGACCGGCCTAATCGGGCCACCCTGCCGCCCCTCGGGTGTCCACTTGCTGGACACCCGATGTCATTCCATGGGACGAGGACTAGGGTGCTCGTCATGTCTCGCAGCATCAATCTCGCAGTGATCCCCGGTGACGGCATCGGTCAGGAGGTCGTGGCCCAGGGCTTGAAGGTCCTGAGTTCCGTCCTCCCGCAGGATGTGAAGCTGGAGACCAAGGAGTACGACCTCGGCGCGCGCCGCTGGCACCGGACGGGGGAGACCCTCCCGGACGCCGACCTCGAAGCGCTCAAGTCCCACGACGCGATCCTGCTCGGCGCGATCGGCGACCCCTCGGTCCCGTCCGGCGTGCTGGAGCGCGGGCTGCTGCTGAAGCTGCGGTTCGCCTTCGACCACTACGTGAACCTGCGTCCGTCGAAGCTGTTCCCCAACACCGGGACCCCGCTGGCCGGCCGGCCCGAGATCGACTTCGTCGTCGTCCGCGAGGGCACCGAAGGCCCGTACACGGGCAACGGCGGTTCGCTGCGCACCGGAACGCCCGCCGAGGTGGCCACCGAGGTGAGCCTCAACACGGCGTACGGCGTGGAGCGCGTCGTCCGGGACGCCTACGCGCGCGCCGCTGCCCGGCCGCGCAAGAAGCTGACGCTGGTCCACAAGAACAACGTCCTCGTCTACGCGGGCCACCTGTGGAAGAACATCTTCGACCGGGTGGGCCAGGAGTTCCCCGAGGTCACCACCGACTATCTGCACGTCGACGCGGCGACGATCTTCTTCGTCACCCAGCCCGAGCGGTTCGACGTCATCGTCACCGACAACCTCTTCGGTGACATCCTGACCGACCTCGCCGCCGCCATCAGCGGCGGTATCGGCCTCGCGGCGTCCGCGAACATCAACCCGGACCGCACCTTCCCCTCCATGTTCGAGCCGGTCCACGGCTCGGCGCCGGACATCGCAGGACAGGGCAAGGCCGACCCCACGGCCACCGTGCTCTCCGTCGCGCTGCTGCTGCGCCACCTCGGCTTCGAGAGGGAGGCCGTCCGGGTCGAGGACGCCGTCGCCGCCGATCTGGAAGCCAGGGACGGTACGGCGCGCACGACGGCCGAGACCGGCGACGCGCTCGTCGTACGAGTAGCGGGCTGACCCGGCCGACTCTCTTTCCGACAGCCGCCGGGTCCCACCGACCCGGCGGCTGCGCTGTGCGGCCCCGGGTGAGACACACATCATCCACGGGCCGCACCCGCCCCGTTCCCCGCAGGGCTCCCGCAGGCGATAATCGCTGTGGGCCGCGGCATGCGGTAATGCTCGGACGTCCTAGTAGAGGTAGCGACGTGAGCGCGGTCCGTCATACACGACAGGTGAAGGACGAGTTTTCATGACCACGCCCACGATCGAGCTCAAGCCCTCAGCGAACCTCGTCCCCGAAGCGGAGCGGGACCGCATCCTGACCGCCCCCGGCTTCGGCCGCTACTTCACGGACCACATGGTCACGGTCAAGTGGACCGAGGGCCGCGGCTGGCACGACGCGGAGCTGGTGCCGTACGCGCCGCTCTCGCTCGACCCGGCGAACATGACGCTGCACTACGCGCAGACCATCTTCGAAGGCATGAAGGCGTACCGCCAGGCCGACGGCTCCGTCGCCACCTTCCGCCCCGAGCAGAACGCCCGCCGCTTCCAGCGCTCGGCCCGCCGGATGGCCATGCCCGAGCTGCCGGAAGACCTGTTCGTCGCCGCCGTGGACGCGCTCATCAAGCAGGACGTCGCGTGGGTGCCCGGCACGGGCGAGGAATCGCTCTACCTGCGGCCCTTCATGTTCGCCACCGAGGTCGGTGTCGGCGTGCGGCCCGCCAACGAGTTCCTCTTCATGGTCATCGCCTCGCCCGCCGGCGCCTACTTCAGCGGCGGTGTGAAGCCCGTCTCCGTCTGGCTCTCCGAGGAGTACGTGCGGGCTGCGCCCGGCGGCACCGGCGAGGCGAAGGCCGGCGGCAACTACGCCGCGTCCCTCGTCGCCCAGGCCGAGGCCAGCAAGCACGGCTGCGACCAGGTCGTGTGGCTCGACGCCATCGAGCGCAAGTGGGTCGAGGAGATGGGGACCAACAACCTGTACTTCGTCTACGGCGACCGGCTGATGACGCCGGCGCTGACCGGCTCGCTGCTGGCCGGCATCACCCGGGACTCGCTGAGCCGGATCGCCGCCGACCTGGGGTACCAGGTCGAGGAGGGCCGGATCTCCGTCGACGAATGGCGCAGGGACGACGCGAACGGCACTCTGACCGAGGTCTTCGCCTGCGGCACCGCGGCCGTCATCACCCCGGTCGGCACGGTCCGCTCGGCGAGCGGCGGCTGGACGGTGGGCGGTGACGGGCAGCCCGGCGAGGTCACGATGAAGCTGCGCAAGGCGCTGCTCGACCTCCAGACGGGCGCCGCCCCCGACCCCCACGGCTGGCTGCACCCCGTCGTCTAGGCCCGGACCGCACCTGGCGTCCGTAGCGCCTCGTCGGCCGCGCCGGTACCCGTACCGGCGCGGCCGCAGGTCACCGCCGTGCCGACCGCATCGTGAGACACCCCTTCCCAAAACGGGAAGGCGTGCGAAAATCGGCTCGTGCTCTCGTTCGCCATGATTATTGGCTGCAAGCGCGCCGGTCCGCGGTGACCGCTCCGTACCACGACGTACGAAGCGGGCATCCTGCCCCAGACCCGCGCGCAGACCTCTCGCACCCGCGAGGGGTTTTTTCGTTTTCCGGCCCCACCCCGACCGGAGACGAGCCGCACGCGAAGATGGAGCAAGTGGAGCCAGACCATCCACTCGACAGGGAGCAACAGCATGACCACGCAGTCCACGGATTCCACGGGGCCCACAGCGAGCGACGACAGTTTCCATGTCTTCGACACGACCCTGCGTGACGGCGCGCAGCGCGAAGGCATCAATCTGACGGTCGCCGACAAGCTCACCATCGCCCGGTACCTGGACGAGTTCGGCGTGGGGTTCATCGAGGGCGGCTGGCCCGGCGCCAATCCGCGCGACACGGAGTTCTTCGCCCGTGCCCAGCAGGAGATCGACTTCAAGCACGCCCAGCTCGTCGCCTTCGGCGCCACCCGCAGGCCGGGCGCGAAGGCGTCCGACGACCCGCAGGTCAAGGCGCTCGTGGAGTCGGGCGCCCCGGTGGTGACGCTGGTCGCCAAGGCGCACGACCGCCATGTCGAACTCGCGCTGCGCACCACCCTGGACGAGAACGTGGCGATGGTCCGCGACACCGTCAGCTTCCTGTGCGAGCAGGGCCGGCGGGTCTTCGTGGACTGCGAGCACTTCTTCGACGGCTACCGGGCCAACCCGGAGTACGCGAAGTCCGTCGTACGGGCCGCCGCCGAGGCCGGCGCCGATGTCGTGGTGCTCTGCGACACCAACGGCGGGATGCTGCCCGCCCAGGTCCAGGCCGTCGTGGCGACCGTGCTCGCCGACACCGGCGCCCGGCTCGGCATCCACGCCCAGGACGACACGGGTTGCGCCGTCGCCAACACGCTCGCCGCCGTGGACGCGGGCGCGACCCACGTCCAGTGCACGGCCAACGGCTACGGCGAACGGGTCGGCAACTCCAACCTCTTCCCGGTCGTCGCGGCGCTGGAGCTGAAGTACGGCAAGCGGGTGCTGCCCGACGGCGCGCTCGCCGAGATGACCCGGATCTCGCACGCCATCGCCGAGGTCGTCAATCTGGCGCCCTCCACGCACCAGCCGTACGTCGGGGTCTCGGCCTTCGCGCACAAGGGCGGCCTGCACGCCTCGGCGATCAAGGTCGACCCGGACCTCTACCAGCACATCGACCCCGAGGCGGTCGGCAACACCATGCGGATGCTGGTCTCCGACATGGCGGGGCGCGCGTCCGTCGAGCTGAAGGGCAAGGAACTCGGCATCGACCTCGGCGACGACCGCGACATGGTCGGCCGGGTCGTCAGGCGCGTCAAGGAGCGCGAACTCCAGGGGTTCACGTACGAGGCGGCCGACGCGTCCTTCGAGCTGCTGCTCCGCGAGGAGCTGGAGGGCCGGGTCCGCAACTACTTCCGCACCGAGTCCTGGCGCGCCATCGTCGAGGACCGCCCCGACGGCACGCACGCCAACGAGGCGACGGTGAAGCTGTGGGCCAAGGGCGAGCGGATCGTCGCGACGGCGGAGGGCAACGGCCCGGTCAACGCGCTCGACCGGGCCATGCGGGTCGGTCTTGAGCGGATCTACCCGCAGCTCGCCAAGCTCCAGCTCGTCGACTACAAGGTGCGCATCCTGGAGGGCAGGCACGGCACCGAGTCCACCACCCGGGTGCTGGTCACCACCTCGGACGGCACCAGCGAATGGGCGACGGTCGGCGTCGCGGAGAACGTGATCTCCGCGTCCTGGCAGGCGCTGGAGGACGCGTACACGTTCGGACTGCTGCGGGCCGGGGTCGAACCGGCGGAGTAGCCGCACCCCGCGCGGTCCGCCCCGGCCCGCGGTGACAGATGATGCCGGGCTGGACAGATGATGCCGAGCTGACGGACTACCGGAGCTGCCACTTCTGGTTGGCGGCTCCGGTGCAGGTCCAGAGCTGGGTCTTGGTGCCGTCGGCTGACGTATTGCCCGTCACGTCAAGGCACTTGTTCGCACCCGCGTTGACGAGATCGCCCGCCGCTTCGAGTCTCCACTGCTGCGCCGCCGACCCGTTGCAGTCGTAGAGCTGCACCTTGGCGCCGTTGGCCGTCGAAGCGGCGTTCACGTCAAGGCACTTGCCGAGCGACTGCACCGAGCCGTCCGTCTTCACCGACCACTGCTGCGCGGTCGAGCCGTTGCAGCCGTAGATCTGCACGGCGGTTCCGTTGGCGCTCTGCCCGCCCGCCACGTCCAGGCACTTGCCGCCGAGACCGGTGATCGTGCCGGTCTGCGCCGGGGTGCTGCCGCTCTGCGTACCGGCCCAGGTGAAGGTCGCCGAGGTCTTGCCGGGCAGCGAGTAGGAGAAGTTCTGCCCGCCCCAGTTGACCCGGATCTGCTGCGCCGCTGAGTTGTTGTTGTACGCGATGAGCGCCTTGGAGCCGTCCGGGTTCTGCCAGGCGACGTTGCGCACGGCCGAGGTGTCCGTCGAGGCGATCCGGCGGGCGCCGGTCTTCACGAACTTGGTCAGATGGCCCATGGTGTAGTACTCGACGGTGTAGTCGACCTGACCGCTCCTGCTGCCCCCGTTGTTCACGGTGATCAGCCCGGTGCAGGTGCCGCAACCGCCGTTGTGCGGGCCCATGTTCTGGTCGACCGCCAGGCTCCACTTGACGAAGCTCTGCCCCCAGTTGCGGGTGTAGTCGAACAGGTTGTTCATGTCCTCCTGCTGCTGGTTGCCGATCCACGTACCGCCGGAGTGCTCGGTGTCGAACGCGGGCACGTCCGGGTACTGGTTGTGGATCGTCGTCTGGATGTCGATGCCGCCGGTGTAGCCGTGGTAGGCGATCCCGCCGAAGTTCGGGTCGGTGCGGATCGCCGCGTCGTCCACCGTGGGCGCCGCGTAGCCGGCGTACGAGTCCGGGTTCCAGTCCAGCGCCAGGACCTTGGTGTTCAGGTTCGCGCTGTGCAGCGCCGGCAGCAGATTGGTCTTGGTGAAGTACGCGAGACCCGAGCCGTTCCACTGCATCGACGGGTAACCGCCGCAGCAGGTCGGCTCGTTCTGCGCCGAGATGTAGTCGATCGGGACACCCGCCGCCTGGTACGCCTGGATGTACTTCACGAAGTACTGCGCATAGGCGCCGTAGTACTGCGACTCCAGCCAGCCCTGGCTGAAGGCGTCGTTGTCCTTCATCCACGGCGGCGCGCTCCACGGCACCGCCATCACCTTGGCGCTCGGGTTGAGCTGCTTGGCCTGCTTGGTGAGCGGCAGGACGTCGGCCTGGTCGTGCGCGATGGAGAACTTCGCCAGCGTCGGGTCGGTCTGCCCGGCCGGCAGGTCGTCGTAGCTGTAGCTGTTGCGGGCCAGGTCGGACGCGCCCATCGGGTTGCGCAGGAAGCTCAGTCCGATGCCGTCCGTCGGCGAGAACAGCTTGCGCATCGTGTCGTCGCGGGTCGCCTGGGAGAGCGCCCCGCTGCTGTTCATCAGCCAGGCCGCGGTGTCCGTGAACGAGGCGCCGCCGCCGGAGAACTGCTGGTACTTGGTGTTCTCGTCGACGGTGATGTTGGTGCCGCTGCCGCCGGTGCCCGACTGGAAGTTGACCGGTGTCTGCTGCTGGAGGCCGCGGGTGACATGGCGTCCGCCCGCGTCGTCGGTGGTCGTCAGCCAGATGTTCACCGGCTCCCCTGCGGCTTGCGCGTTTCCTGCCGTCAGCCCGGTGAGGCCGGCCGTGGCGAGCGCCCCGGTCAGCAGGAGTCTCACCAGCCGCCCTCGGGTGCCCGTTCGCCTGGTCGCTCTCGACGATGTGGTCATGGGGTCGCTGCCCTTCTCGGCACAGTTGTGGGGGGTGCTGCGTGGTGCTGCGGCGTGAGTGAACTGCCCTGGTGAACTCCCGTCAAGAGGTTGCGTATTCAAAGGCTGAACGCACAACACCCCTGCTGCGCCCCTGACCTGGCGTTAGACATGTACGTAACAAAGGTTCGGACCAATGTGGGTGTGAAGTATTGACGGCTGTGTTGCACCCCGGTTAACTCACCGCCCAACACCGGTACCGGTTCCGGAACCGGTACCGGCAGCGGTTCCCCCCACGGAGCGGAGGCCCGATGCGCGTCACGATCGCCGATGTCGCCCGCGCGGCCGGCGTCAGCAAGACCACCGTCTCCCGGGTCGTCAACACCAAGGGAGAGGTGGGCGGTCCGACCGCCGCCCGGGTCCGTGCCGTGATCGCGCAGCTCGGCTATGTGCCCAGCTCAGGAGCTGTCGGACTGGCGCGCGGGAGCAGCCGCACGATCGGCATGCTGGTCCCTTCGCTGACCTGGCCGTGGATCGGCGAAGTACTCCAGGGCGTGGTCGACACCGTCGAGGCCGCCGGGTACGGGCTGCTGCTGTTCACCTGCAACCGCGGCGCCGAGTCGGTCGACCGCTTCACCAGCCAGGTCTCGGCCCGCGCCTTCGACGGTCTTCTAGTAGTCGAACCCGACAACACCCTCGACACCATCGCGGCGATGCACCGCAAGGGGCTGCCGGTCGTCCTGATCGACGACCGCGGCCAGCACCCGGACTTCCCCTCCGTGGTGACGACCAATCACGAGGGCGCCGCGTCGGCCGCGCGCCATCTGCGCGCCACCGGGCGCACCAGGCCGCTGGTCATCACGGGCCCCACGCACTTCCCCTGCGTACGGGACCGGCTCCGCGGCTTCCACGAGATCCTGCCCCGGCACCAGGTGGCCGTGGGGGACTTCACCGAGCTGTCCGGCCGCCTCGCCGTGGAGAAACTCCTCGCCGAGGGCGCCGAGTTCGACTCCGTCTTCGCGCACAACGACGTCAGCGCCTCGGGCGCGCTGCGCGCCCTGCGGGCCGCCGGGCGCACCGTCCCCGGCGACATCGCCGTGGTCGGCTTCGACGACATCGCGATGGCCCGGCACACCGACCCGCCGCTCACCACGGTCCGCCAGCCCGTCCACCGGATGGGCGAGACGGCGGCGCGGATGCTGCTCGCCCATCTGGGCGGAGCCCGCGCGCCCGACGAGCCCGTCGTCCTGGCCACCGAACTCGTCGTACGCCAGTCAGCCCCTTGAGCCGGCCCCACGGTCACGCGGGGCGTGGCATCGGCCGAGAAGAAACAACAACATATCCGAGGAGCCGCACCATGCTACGCAAACGTGTCAGACCCGGCAGAACGGCGGCGCTGGTCGCAGCGGCCGTCATCGCCGGGCTGCTGCCGCTCGCCGGCGCCGGGACGAGCGCCGCCGCCGGTGCGGCGGCGGCAGCGGACCCCGCCCCGGTGGCCGTCGACAACTACGAGGGCGAGGTGCCCTTCGCATCCCCGCCCGCCGACGGCCTGTTCACCTGGGGCGGCGACGCCGACGACCCGCCCACCCTGAAGTTCGCCGAGCGCGCCGACGCGCCCCAGGGCGCCAAGGTGCTCGAAGGCAGCTACGACATCAGCGGATACGGCGGCTTCAGCCACGACTTCGCCAGCGACAAGCCCGCCCAGGACTGGTCGGCGCACGGCGGCATCCGCTTCTGGTGGTACGGCCAGAACCCGGTCGAACTGCCGCAGGGCCAGGGCAAGAAGATCAGCTTCGAGATCAAGGACGGCGGCGCCGACGGCGAGGCGTCCGAGCTGTGGACGACGTCCTTCACCGACGACTGGGCCGGCTGGCACCAGGTGGAGATCCCGTTCTCCGCCTTCCGGTACCGCGGCGACTACCAGCCGGTCGGCGGCATCGACCAGGTGCTTGGGCTCACCGAGATGTGGGGCTACGCCTTCACACTGCCCCCGGGCAGCCCCGGCACGTTCGCCGTCGACGGCATGGAGCTGTACGGCAAGCCCGACGCGACCCTGAACGCGTCCGTCTCCACCGACGCGGCCGTCTACCCGGTCGCCGAGGGCGGCGCCGCCCAGGTCAAGATCTCCCTCGCGACGACCGGCGGCGTGCCCGCCACCGAGCCCGTCACCGTCGACTACACCACCGAGGGCGGCACCGCCGAGGCCGGCAAGGACTACACCCCGGTCTCCGGCACCGTCACCTTCCCGGCCGGCGCCGCATCGGGCAGCTCGCAGACCGTGCGGGTCGCGACCGTCAAGGACAAGACCGCCGAGAGCGCCGAGACCGTACCGCTCAAGCTCACCGTCACCGGCGCCAAGGCGCCGGCCGAGCAGCCGCAGGTCGTCATCGACGCCCACGGCCTGGCGTACCTCGACGCGAAGCTGCCGGTGAAGAAGCGCGTCGCCGACCTCGTGTCGCGGCTCTCGCTCGCCGAGAAGGCCGGGCAGATGACCCAGGCCGAGCGCAACGCGCTCACCTCGCAGGGCGACATCGCGACCTACGACCTCGGCTCGCTGCTCTCCGGCGGCGGCTCGGTCCCGACGCCCAACACCCCCGCCGCGTGGGCCAAGATGATCGACGGCTACCAGTTGCGCGCCCAGGCCACCCGCTTCCAGATCCCGCTGATCTACGGCGTGGACGCGGTGCACGGCCACAACAACGTGGTCGGCGCGACCCTGATGCCGCACAACATCGGCCTCGGCGCGACCCGCGACCCGGCGCTCGCCGAGAAGACCGGCGCCGTGACGGCGAGCGAGGTGCGCGCCACCGGCATCCCGTGGGACTTCGCGCCCTGCCTGTGCGTGGGACGCGACGAACGCTGGGGCCGTACGTACGAGACGTTCGGCGAGGACCCGGCGCTCGTCACCTCCATGGAAACCGTCGTCAACGGCATGCAGGGCGACCCCTCGGGCAAGGACCTGGACCGCGACGACAAGGTGCTGGCCACCGCCAAGCACTTCGTCGGTGACGGCGGCACCGCCTACGGCTCGTCCACCAGCGGTACGTACACGCTCGACCAGGGCGTCACGACCGTCACGCCGAAGGAGCTCCAGGACATCCACCTGGCGCCGTTCAAGGACGCCGTCAAGCGCGGTGTCGGCACGGTCATGCCGTCGTACTCCTCGCTGGACATCACCGGCGACGGCAAGGGCGCGGTCAAGATGCACGCCCGCGGCGACATGATCAACGGCGAGCTGAAGGGCAAGCTGGGCTTCGACGGCTTCGTCATCAGCGACTACGCGGCGATCGACCAGATCCCCGGCGACTACCCGAGCGACGTCCGCACGTCCGTCAACGCCGGACTCGACATGATCATGGTGCCGACGGCGTACAAGGACTTCACGGCGACCCTCCAGGACGAGGTGGCGGCGGGCCGGATCCCGGTCTCCCGGATCGACGACGCCGTCTCCCGCATCCTGACGCAGAAGTTCAAGCTCGGCCTCTTCGAGAAGCCCTACTCGGACACCTCGAACATCTCCAAGATCGGCTCGCCGGAGCACCGCGCGGTGGCCCGCCAGGCCGCTGCCGAGTCGCAGGTGCTGCTGAAGAACGACGGCAAGGTCCTGCCGCTGAAGCCTTCGCAGAAGGTGTACGTGGCCGGCTCCAACGCCGACGACATCGGCAACCAGATGGGCGGCTGGTCCGTCACCTGGCAGGGCGCGTCCGGCAACACCACCACCGGCGGCACGACCATCCTCCAGGGCATGAGGAAGGCGGCGCCCGGCACCGACATCAGCTACTCGAAGGACGCCTCGGCGCCGACGAGCGGCTACGACGTGGGTGTGGTCGTCGTCGGTGAGCAGCCGTACGCGGAAGGCCAGGGTGACGTCGGCAACGGGCACACGCTCGCGCTGTCGGCCGCCGACAAGAAGGCCGTCGACACGGTGTGCGCGGCGATGAAGTGCGCCGTGCTCGACGTGGCCGGCCGGCCGCAGCTCATCGGTGACCAGCTCGGCGGGATCGACGCGCTGGTCGCCTCCTTCCTGCCGGGCACGGAGGGCGACGGCGTCGCCGACGTCCTCTACGGCAAGCGGGCCTTCACCGGCCAACTGCCGCTGACCTGGCCGAAGTCGGAGGCGCAGCTCCCGATCAACGTCGGTGACGCGTCGTACGACCCGCAGTTCCCGTACGGCTGGGGCCTGACGACGCTCAAGTCCCCGCCGGCCGGCGGGCAGTTGACGCTCGGCGCGATCGGCGTCGCGGCGAAGGTGCTGGAGAAGCTGGGCCAGGGCAAGTCCGCCCAGGGCAAGGCGCTCGTCGGCCAGGCCAGGCTGCTGGTCCAGCAGAAGATCGGCTCGCATCTCACCGAGGCGTCGGCCAAGCCGTTCGCCGAGGCGGACCACCTGCTGCTGACCGGTGATCTGACCGGCGCTGTCGCCAAGCTGACGGCGGCCTACCGGGCCGCCTGACCAACCGCGCCGACCCCCATGGGTGATGCCCCCTGACCTCTGCGAGGTCCGGGGGCATCATCCTGTGCCGCGGTGGTCTCAGGCGGCCTCGGGGGCCTTCTTGATCGCGGAGATGTCGAAGGTGAGCTTGAGCTTGTCGCCGACCAGCACACCGCCGGTCTCCAGCGCCGCGTTGTAGGTCAGGCCCCAGTCGGAGCGCAGCATCTCGGCGGTGCCCTCGAAGCCGACGCGCTGGTTGCCGAACGGGTCGGTGGCCGAGCCGTTGAACTCCAGGTCGATGGTGAGCGGCTTGGTGACGCCCTTGATGGTCAGGTCACCGGAGATGCGGTACGAGTCGCCGCCGCGCTCCTCGGCCGAGGTCGAGCGGAAAGTCATCTTCGGGAACTGCTCGGCGTCGAAGAAGTCGGCGCTGCGCAGGTGGCCGTCGCGGTCCGGGGCGCCGGTGTCGATGCTGGCCATCGAGACGTCGATGGCGGCCGTGGAGTTCTCCGGGTGCTCGCCGTCCAGGATGAGGGTGCCCTCGTGCTCCTGGAACGCGCCGCGGACGTTGGTGACCATCGCGTGCCGCACCGTGAAGCCGATGCTGGTGTGCGCGGGGTCGATGACGTATTCGCCGGTCAGCGCGGCCAGCGCCGGGTCAACCGCGGACGTGGTCGCGGTGTCGCCGGTGGTCTGCGCCTCGTCGTTCTTGCGGCTGAAGATGCTCATGGTTCCTCCTGGGGGAAAAGCGGACGGAAATCGTCATGCTTGGCAGGTGTGGCGGAGCCCACAGTAGACCTGCATCGTTCAAGCTTCAACAATGACCGCCCTTCGAGTGATTCCCGCGTGGTTCCGGGGCGATTCCCAGGTGCCTGCCCTCTGGTGAGGCGGGCCGAAATCCGGCACCATCTCCTTGCGTCACCTCCGCCCCCCCACACAGGGCCTGTCATTTGGCGCCCCCACGACCTCAGCAGGAGGAAATCCCCCCATGAAGATCCGCTCTGCGCTCGTCGCGCTCGCGCTCGTCCTCGGTGCGCTCTTCGCGCCCGGCTTCGGCGTCCTCAGCTCGGCCGGCGACGCCCAGGCAGCCACCAAGCTCACCCACGCGCAGGCCACCTCGCGGTTCAGCTCGTCCGGGATCACCTGGTCCTCGTCGGGCGGCTGCTCGGACCGCAACAACCCCACCTGCACCTCCTTCGACGGGCTCAACCTCCCCACCGCGCAGGGAGCGCAGACCCTCAAGGGCGCCATCGGCTGCGCCCTCAACATCACCGGCGGTACCGAGACCGGCCACGCGAGCGGCACGTACTCGCACGCGAACGGCTACAAGCTCGACTTCGCCAAGTCCACCTGTCTCACCAACTACATCAAGGGTGCCTTCACCTACATAGGACTGCGCGGTGACGGCTACCCGCAGTGGCAGGCCGGCTCCGGCAACGTCTACGCGGACGAGGGCAGCCACTGGGACGCGACGTTCTACAACTGCGGCGGCTGCTGACACCGCCGCATGACACAGGCCCCCGGCACCGCACGGTGCCGGGGGCCTGCGTCGTCCGTACCGTCAGGAGCCGACCGAGACGGTCCAGCGCCTGGGGTTGCCGTCGAAGGCCGCGCCCGAGACGTCGGGCTGGCCGTCCGGCTGCACGTCGTCGTACGGGAACGCGTAACCGATCGGCGTGTTCGCGTGCAGCACCCGGGCCCAGTGGTTGGTGACCGGGTCCTGGTAGTAGTCGGCGGCCGTCGCGCCGTTCGGCTGGTCCGGGTGGGTCAGCAGGGTGGAGCGGTTGAAGGCGGCGGCGAGCCGGGCGAGCAGCCCCTTCTTGTCGTCCGAGTCGGCCGGGTTGTTGGCGAACGGACCGCTGTTGCAGGTGAAGATGTCCATCGACGTCGGCCTGGCGAAGGTGTGGCCGCCGTTGAAGGTGAGCGTGTCGCCGCTGACCCGGCCGGTGAAGACACCGCGCCCGCCCTGCAGGTCGATCGTCAGGTCCTCGGCCGCGTACTTCTGCCACACCTGGTCGACATAGCTGTCGAAGACGCTCGCGAAGGGCGCGTCACCCGCCAGGTTCTGCGGCGAGATCACCCGCAGCACCCCGCCGTCGGGCCCGCGCAGCACCAGCTTGTCCCACGGGTGCCCGTCCGCCGCCGCCTGGGCCGTGAGCCCGTCGGCGATCCTCTCCAGGGCGCCCTCCGGCAGCGGGGCGACGGTGTGGGTGGCGTCGCCCTCCAGCGTGATGCCGATGGGCAGGGCGGTCGCCAGGTCGACATAGCTGATGTTCGAGTACAACTGGTCCGCGTTGAAGGTGAACTCGCAGAAGGACCAGGTGCGCCCGTAGTTGGGGTCGGACTCCGTCGCGAAGGCCGGCTCCACCAGGGCGGGGCCCGGGTTGAGGAAGAAGTCCAGCTTGTCGTCGCGTACGAAGTAGACACGCGCGCCGTACAACTGGGGGAGCGTCAGCACGACGGGCGCGCTGCCCGCCGCGCCCAGCGGGATCGCGCAGTCGACCGGCAGCGGGGTCTGCGGCGCGCCGGGGGAGTCGGGGCGGTAGACGTCGCCGTCCGGCTTGAGCAGCGTCCAGCCGCCGGTGGCGCCGTCGTGCCCGGTCACGTACGCGTTCACCGAGCCGGGCAGCGATTTGTTCTGGAGTGCCAGCTCGCAGGTGTCTGCGGCCGCCGCGTGCGGGCTGAGCGCGCTGCCCCAGACGGGATAGGTGACGGCGGTGGCGGCGGCTGCCGCGCCGGACAGGAAGAGTCGACGGGATATCACGGATGGTCTCCTG
The DNA here is from genome assembly GCF_055584925.1 of Streptomyces sp. NPDC087906. NCBI lineage: Bacteria > Bacillati > Actinomycetota > Actinomycetes > Kitasatosporales > Streptomycetaceae > Streptomyces > Streptomyces sp. NPDC087906. The sequence goes on along the minus strand of NZ_JBVJLC010000002.1, from coordinate 812,810 downwards.
AACTGTCCTGAACTGTGGGGGGTACGCGGCGGCTTGCGGCGGGTGGGGGCCGGGCCGTGCGTTCCGGAAGACTCTCATGTGGTGGGATGGACACGTCAAGAGTTCCTGCTGAGAGCGCTCTCGGACGGACCCGGCGCCCGGGGCCGGCGAACCGGTGCCGTGGAGTCGTCCTGTACCAAGAATCTAGGGAAACCCTACAAGCGGCTGTGCTAGTCGACTGTCCGGTCACCCCTGTCCTGACCCGGTTCTGTCAGGCTCTACCAGGAATACGGCCAGGAGACTGTGTGGAGTCGACGGCGCTTTTTACCGCGTGGTGTTCGTAGGGTTGGTACATGACCGTAGTGGACCAGACGCCGAGCGAGCCCGCCGATACCAGAGGGCGGGTCGCCGAGTTGCACGCCCTGCGCGAGCAGGCCCGCAGAGGGCCCAGCGACCGGGCGACGGAAGCGCAGCATGCCAAGGGCAAGCTGACCGCGCGCGAGCGCATCGCGCTCCTGCTGGACGAGGGATCATTCAGCGAGGTCGAGCAGTTGCGCCGGCACCGCGCGACCGGGTTCGGTCTTGAGGCGAAGAAGCCGTACACCGACGGTGTGATCACCGGCTGGGGCACGGTCGAGGGCCGGACGGTCTTCGTGTACGCCCACGACTTCCGGATCTTCGGCGGCGCGCTCGGCGAGGCGCACGCCACGAAGATCCACAAGATCATGGACATGGCCATCTCGGCCGGTGCCCCGCTGGTCTCCCTGAACGACGGCGCCGGCGCCCGTATCCAGGAAGGTGTCTCCGCGCTCGCCGGGTACGGCGGCATCTTCCAGCGCAACACCCGCGCCTCCGGGGTGATCCCGCAGATCAGCGTGATGCTCGGCCCGTGCGCCGGCGGCGCGGCCTACAGCCCGGCGCTGACCGACTTCGTCTTCATGGTCCGCGACACCTCGCAGATGTTCATCACGGGCCCGGACGTGGTCAAGGCCGTCACCGGCGAGGAGATCACCCAGAACGGCCTCGGCGGCGCCGACGTGCACGCCGAGACCTCCGGCGTCGCGCACTTCGCGTACGACGACGAGGAGACCTGCATCGGCGAGGTGCGCTACCTGCTGTCGATGCTCCCGCAGAACAACCGCGAGAACCCGCCGTCCGTCGAGTCCGACGACCCGGCCGAGCGACGCTCCGACGTCCTGCTCGACCTCGTGCCCGCCGACGGCAACCGCCCGTACGACATGCACAAGGTGATCGAGGAGCTGGTCGACGAGGGCGACTTCCTGGAGGTCCACGAGCGCTGGGCGCGCAACATCATCTGCGCCCTCGCCAGGATCGACGGACAGGTGGTCGGCATCGTCGCCAACCAGCCGCAGTCGCTGGCCGGCGTCCTGGACATCGAGGCGTCGGAGAAAGCGGCACGCTTTGTCCAGATGTGCGACGCTTTCAACATCCCGATCGTCACGCTGCTGGACGTGCCCGGTTTCCTGCCGGGCGTCGACCAGGAGCACGGCGGAATCATCCGGCACGGCGCGAAGTTGCTCTACGCGTACTGCAACGCCACGGTGCCCAGGATCTCGCTGATCCTGCGCAAGGCCTACGGAGGTGCGTACATCGTGATGGACTCCCAGTCCATCGGGGCGGATCTCACCTACGCCTGGCCGACCAACGAGATCGCGGTGATGGGCGCCGAAGGTGCCGCCAACGTCATCTTCCGCAAGCAGATCGCCGAGGCCGAGGACCCCGAGGCCATGCGCGCCCGCATGGTCAAGGAGTACAAGGCCGAGCTGATGCACCCGTACTACGCGGCCGAGCGGGGCCTTGTCGACGACGTCATCGACCCCGCGGAGACCCGGCAGGTACTCGCGAGCGCGCTCGCGATGCTCCGCACCAAACACGCCGACCTGCCGTCCCGCAAGCACGGCAACCCCCCGCAGTAACTGCGGCAGAAGACGGAGACACGACCCTCATGAGCAACCCCATCAACGAATCGCTGCTGCGTGTCGAGAAGGGCCAGGCCGACCCGGAGGAGCTGGCCGCCATCACGGCGGTCCTGCTCGCCCGCGCCGCCGCCACCCCCGAGGCCCCGGCCCACCAGGGCCGCTCCACGGCCGGCTGGCGCCGCCTGGAGCGCACCCCCGGCTTCCGGGCCCCGCACAGTTGGCAGGGCTGACCCACCGGCCGCCCGACGGCTGAGCACCGGCCGTCCGGCACCTCCCCGCACGACGAAGGCCCCGTACTCCTCGGAGTGCGGGGCCTTTCCGTCGCAATGTGTGCGGCCGGTGAGGTGCTGCTAACGAAGCCGTGCCATGAGCGCGTGCTCGACCAGGGTGATGAGACCGCTCTTGGCGTCCGCGCGGTGGCGGGCGTCGGTGGTGATGATCGGGGTGTCAGGTCCGATCTGGAGCGCCTCCCGCACCTCGTCGGGCGTGTAGGGCTGGTGTCCGTCGAAGCCGTTGAGGGCGATGACGAACGGCAGGCCCGAGTTCTCGAAGTAGTCGACCGCGGGGAAGCAGTCGGCGAGCCTGCGGGTGTCGACCAGCACCACGGCGCCGATGGCGCCGCGTACGAGGTCGTCCCACATGAACCAGAAGCGGTCCTGGCCCGGTGTGCCGAAGAGGTAGAGGATCAGGTCCTGGTCGAGGGTGATGCGGCCGAAGTCCATGGCCACCGTGGTGGTGGTCTTGTCCCCGGTATGGGTGAGGTCGTCGATCCCCGCCGATGCGGAGGTCATGACGGCTTCGGTACGCAGCGGGTTGATCTCCGAGACGGCGCCGACGAACGTGGTCTTGCCCACGCCGAATCCGCCCGCCACCACGATCTTCGCGCTGGTGGTTGAGCGGGCTGCACCGCCGCTAGAGCTTGCGAAGTCCACTGAGCACCCTTTCGAGCAGTGTCACATCTGGCTGACCACCGGCGGACTCGTCGCCGCCGGGCTGATGGATGGCGACAAGTCCGGCCTCCGCCAGGTCGGCTACGAGGATCCGGGTGACGCCGAGGGGAATCGAGAGCAGCGCCGAGACCTCGGCCACCGACTTGATCTCGAAACACAACCGGCAGATCCGCTGATGCTCGGGCAACTGCCCTTGCAACTGGGACGGATCGGCCGTCGTACTGACCAGCGCCTCGATGGCGAGCTGGTACCGCGGCCTGGTTCGGCCGCCAGTCATGGCGTACGGCCGCACCAGGGGGTTGTGCGGTCCCATGGTGGGCTCGGGCGCGGGCTCGGGGGCCCACATCGGCTGTACCGGCTGGATGCGCGACGGCGGCTGGTCGTAGGGGTCGAACGGCTGCTGTCCGCCGGGAGAGGGCGCACCGAAGCGGTTCCGGGCATGCTCTCCCGGCACCTGCTGGGAACCGTCGTAACGGTAACCACCTGGGGGTGTAGCCACGTTTCCTCCTCCGACTGCCGGCCGCCGGTCCACGTCCCTGCGGAGCCGCGCCACCGCACCCTATGGTGCGGTGGCGAGAAGCGCACTGTCTGTTAGTTGAGAAGACTTCCCTGAAGCTCGGCGCGCAGGTCGGGGGTGAGGACCGTCCCCGCGCGATCGACCAGAAGCGCCATCTCGTACCCGACGAGGCCGATGTCGGCCTCGGGATGGGCGAGGACGGCCAGTGAGGAGCCGTCCGAGACGGACATGATGAAGAGAAAACCGCGGTCCATCTCGACGACGGTCTGGTTCACCGCGCCGCCTTCGAAGATCCGGGAGGCCCCCGCGGTGAGCGAGGTCAGTCCTGAGGCGACGGCGGCGAGCTGGTCGGCCCGGTCGCGGGGGAAGCCTTCGGACATCGCCAGTAGGAGTCCGTCGGCGGAGACCACCACCGTGTGGGACACCCCGGGGGTGTTGTCCACGAAGTTGGTGATCAACCAGTTCAGATTCTGCGCCGCCTGGCTCATCGGGCTCACACTAACGCTCCTGGTTGTAGGTACTGCCCGAGCCGTCGCCCGGTCCGTTCTTGTCCGCTCCCGCGTCGCGGCCCCGCTGGACGCCGCGGCGCAGATTGCTCAGCCTGCCGCGGATGTCCTCCGGCGCCCGGGAGATCTGGGGGCCGCCCTGCTGGGTCTGCTCCGCCGCTCCCTCGACCAGATTGGCCTTGGGTACGCGCCGCGGCAGTCCCGACGAGGTGATTCCGCCCGCCTTGGGTTCACGGAGCTTCTCCGCCCGGTGCCAGCGATCGTCGTTCATCGAGCGCCAGTCCTGGGTGCCGTCCGCCTCGCTGTGCCCATTCTGCCCGCTCTGGTCGGGCTGTGGGGCCTGTCCGGGCTGACTCGGCTGGTTGAGCGGTGCTTCGTCCTGCCCCGCGGGCTGCCATTCCCGCTTCTCCCGCTGCTGGGTGCCGCCGCGCAGCGGCAGACCTGCTTCGGTCACGGCGTGGCTGGTGCTCGGCGAGGGTCCGGGACGGTCGAAGCCTACGCGGTCCGCGGCCTTGCCGGGACCGCCAGGAGCGGATTCCGGTTCCGGTTGTGACTCGGATTGGAAGCCGTTGTGATACGCCCCCTGATCGGCCCACTCGCCCTGCCGGGGCTGCGGGTCGAAGGGGTTCACATACGGTGCGTCCGTGCTCTGCCCGGTGCTGAACGGGTCTTCCGTATAACTCTGGGCGTAGGTCTCGGGCGCGCGGTACTCGCCGTACTGCCCGAAGGCGTCAGGCTGCCCGTTCGCCGCGTCAGGCTGCCCGTATTCGGCGGACCCGGTGAGCTGCGGGGTGTAGCCGGCGCCGTACGGCGTCTCCTCGCTCTGCCCCTCGTACGCGCCGGTCTCCTGCGGGGCGTACGTGCCGTCCTGCTGGTCGCGGTACCGGCCGTCCACCTGGTCGCTGAAGAGCGGCCCGCCCGCGGTCCCGCCACTGTCGGCGCCGGTGTCGTTCGACGACTGGGCCTCCACCGCGGCCCGCCGCTCCTCGCGCATCAGCGAGCGGTTGACGGGGTTGAGTCTGCGCGGGTCGGAAGCGGCCGGCTCCTCGTCGTAGCGGGAGTCGTCGAAGCCCAGCTCGGCCGCTGTCAGCATGGAGCGGCCGTTGAACGACTGCTCGCGCGGCGCGGGGAGCTGGTCGGGGATGATCTGCGAGACGGTGAAGTCGTCCGGGGCCGGTACGGGTTCGCCGCCGCCGCCGTGGGTGATCGCGTTGGGGAGCATCACCAGCGACGTGGTGCCCGCCTGCTCGCCCGAGGGGCGGAGCTGGACCCGGATGCCGTGCCGGTCCGCCAGCCGGCCGACCACGAAGAGCCCCATCCGCTGCGAGACCGCGGCGTCCACGGTCGGCGGGTTGGCCAGCTTGTGGTTGATGTCGGCGAAGTCCTCGGCGGTGAGGCCGATGCCCTTGTCGTGGATCTCGATCATCACCCGGCCGTCGGGCAGCCGGGTCGCCGTGACCCTGACCTTCGTCTGCGGCGACGAGAAGGTGGTGGCATTCTCCAGCAGCTCGGCGAGGAGATGGACGAGGTCGGTCACCGACTGGCCGTGGATGTCCGTCTCGGGGACGCCGGTCAGCTCTATCCGCTCGTACGACTCGACCTCGGAGGAGGCGGCCCGCAGGACGTCGACCAGCGGCACCGGCTGGTTCCACCGGCGGCCCGGCTCCTCGCCCGCCAGGACCAGCAGGTTCTCGCCGTTGCGGCGCATACGGGTGGCGAGGTGGTCCAGCTTGAAGAGGTTCTCGAGCTGCTCCGGCTCGCCCTCGTTGTTCTCCAGCTCGGTGATCAGGGTGAGCTGGCCCTCGATCAGCGACTGGTTGCGGCGCGAGAGGTTGGTGAAGATCGCATTGACGTTTCCGCGCAGCATGGCCTGCTCGGCGGCGAGCCGGACCGCCTCGCGGTGCACCTGGTCGAAGGCGCGGGCGACCTCGCCGATCTCGTCCGTGCTGGTGACCGGGATCGGCTCGACGCGGGTGTCGACCCGGCCGGGCTCGGTCCTGGACAACTGGTCGACCAGCATCGGCAGCCGCTGCTCGGCGACGGCGAAGGCGGCCGTACGCAGCGTCCGCATCGAGCGGCTCATCTGGCGCGCCATCATCCCGGCGAGTACGAAGGCGATCAGCAGCGCCACCAGCACGATCGCGCCGTTGGTGATCGCGTCGTTCCTGGCGTCGTCGGAGATCTGCCCGGCGTCGGTGACCGCCCGGTCGACCAGGCCCTTCTCCAGGATCGTGTAGCCGTCGAACTTGGCGGTCGAGGCCGCCATCCACGCCTCGGGGGTGACCCCGCGCTCGGCGAGCTGCTCGGGGCTCGCGCCGGTGGCGATGGCCGCGACCATGCCGTCGAGCACGGAGCCCTGCCGGCTGGGCGGCGGGGTGAAGTCCTGCCCCGCCGCTGCCGCTTGCTGCTGGGCGGCGGCGAGCTTCCTGGCGCCCGCCGCCGTCTCCTTCTTCATGACGTCCTGCAGCCGCTTCGTGTCCTCGGCGGTGCCGCCCGACCCGTACTCCTGGACGGCGATGCCCTCCAGGTACGCGTACGACGTGAAGGCGATCGTCTGGCCGCCCCTGATGTCGGGCTTCTGGCTGGGCCGTACCAGCAGATGCATCCCGATGGACCGCTGCAGCGAGCCCGCCGCCTTGGCGAGCTGGACGGAGTAGAGGGTGCGGCCGTAACTCGTGATGTTGCTGGTGCCCAGGCCCAGTTCGTTGGAGAACTCCATGAGGGAGTGCTGGATCTGCACATAGCCCTCTTCGGTCGCCACCGGACCGCCGCGGCTGCCGGTCTTGTCCGGGGTCTCCACCGCCGCCGTATAAGCGATCTTGCGCAGCGCCGCGAGTTTGGGCTCCTCACCGCGGAACAGGTCGAGCCGGCGCTTCAGCCCCTGTTTCCGGGGCATGTTCCGTACGGCGGAGTCGAACCTCTTCTTCGCCGCGTCCGTGTCGGCCCTGCTCCGCACCACGATCTTGGCGTCGCGCTTGTTGGTCAGCAACGGCTGGGCCGTCAGGTCGCGTTCGTCGAGCAGTGCCTGGCTGTAGTCCGAGGCGGCGCGTACGACGAGGGCGGTGCGCTCGGCGTCCTGGGCCTCCCGCCAGGTGCCTATCGACCCCTTGACCTGGAAGCCGCCCATCACGAGTCCGACCAGAACCGGAATCAGCAGAATGGCGTTCAGCCGGGTGGCCACACGCCAGTTGCTCGGGGCCAGCCGGCCCCGCTTCCGGTCCGGGGAGCTCGCCTTGCTTCGCCTCACTCGACCAACAACCTCTCGGCGTCGGCACCTACGTTGTGCCGTGTTTCGATCAGGGCCGTACTACTCGGGAGTCGTCGCATTCCAGCACGGCGGCGGCCTCATTCCAAACAGTGGGAATCAGCCATTCCAAGTGGTCCAGGCCGCAGATAAAACGGGCATAAAGAGCGAGGCCCGTCAAAAGAGCGAGTGGAGGTAAGCACAGGGGTACCACTCGAATGCGACGAGTGCCCGATGCCGGTGAATTCTCTGTCGAACTGTTATGAACGCGGAGAGGGACCGTGTCGGACGACACAGTCCGTTCTCCGGGCTGTCTACGGCAACTGCCGTAGCGGTTCGTCTACTTGAGCCGCGCCATCAGCGCGTGCTCGACGAGCGTGATGAGACCGCTCTTCGCGTCCGCGCGGTGCCGGGCGTCCGTGGTGATGATCGGGGTGTCGGGTCCGATCTGCAGCGCCTCGCGCACCTCTTCCGGAGTGTAGGGCTGATGTCCGTCGAAGCCGTTGAGGGCGATGACGAACGGCAGGCCCGAGTTCTCGAAGTAGTCGACCGCGGGGAAGCAGTCGGCGAGCCTGCGGGTGTCCACCAGCACGATGGCACCGATGGCGCCGCGTACCAGGTCGTCCCACATGAACCAGAAGCGGTCCTGGCCCGGCGTGCCGAAGAGGTAGAGGATCAGGTCCTGGTCAAGAGTAATACGGCCGAAGTCCATGGCCACCGTCGTGGTGGTCTTGTCCCCGGTGTGCGTGAGGTCGTCGATCCCCGCCGATGCGGAGGTCATGACGGCTTCGGTACGCAGCGGGTTGATCTCCGAGACGGCGCCGACGAACGTGGTCTTGCCCACGCCGAATCCGCCCGCCACCACGATCTTCGCGCTGGTGGTCGACCGGGCCGCGCCGCCGCTAGAGCTTGCGAAGTCCACTGAGCACCCTTTCGAGCAGTGTTACATCCGGCGTGCCGCCGGCCTCTCCGTTACCCGGCTGGTGGATGGCCACCATGCCCGCTTCCGCCAGGTCGGCCACGAGGATCCGGGCGACCCCCAGCGGCATCGTCAGCAGCGCCGACACCTCGGCGACCGACTTGACCTCGCGGCACAGGTGGCAGATCCGCTGGTGCTCGGGGAGCAGCGTGGCCAGGTGGGCCGGGTCCGCTGTCGTACTGACCAGCGCCTCGATGGCGAGCTGGTACCGCGGCCGGGTACGGCCGCCGGTCATGGCGTATGGACGTACCAGCGGCTGATCGCCCTCAGGTCCGTACGACGCGTCGACCGATGCGCCGTACGGGTCGTGAGAGGCGGGTGGCGGGGTCATGAATCCTCCGGGCGTGACAGCAAGATGTCTGCGTGCCGTCTGACTGGGCCGGTGGGGGGCCGGGGGGCGGTGGCCGGACGGTGTTGAGCGTTGCGGGCGGTGCCGTGAGGAAACCTCAGTGCAGCAGGCTTCCCTGAAGCTCGGCGCGCAGGTCGGGGGTGAGGACCGTCCCCGCGCGATCGACCAGGAGGGCCATCTCGTATCCCACCAGGCCGATGTCGCACTCGGGGTGGGCGAGTACGGCCAGGGAGGAACCGTCGGAAACGGACATGAGGAAGAGGAAGCCGCGCTCCATCTCCACCACGGTCTGGTTGACCGGGCCGCCTTCGAAGATCCGGGAAGCCCCCGCGGTGAGCGAGGTCAGGCCGGATGCCACGGCCGCGAGCTGGTCGGCTCGGTCGCGGGGGAAGCCCTCGGACATGGCCAGCAGAAGTCCGTCCGCGGAGACCACCACCGTGTGGGACACCCCGGGGGTGTTGTCCACGAAGTTGGTGATCAACCAGTTCAGATTCTGCGCAGCCTGACTCATCGGACTCAACTAACGCTCCTGCTGGTGAGAGGGGCCGAGGTTGAAGCTGTTGTTCGACGGGCCGGTGTTGCCGGCCTGCCGCCCTTGCTGGATACCCCGGCGAAGATTGGTCAGCCTGCCGCGTACGTCCGCCGGTGCACGAGACACCTGCGGACCGGCCTGGTTGTTCTGTTCCTGCGCGGTACCGGGCACCAGATTGGCACGCGGTACCCGGCGGGGCAGACCGGATGTGGTGATTCCGCCCGCCGCCGGCTTCCTGACCCGCTCCGCCTGGCGTACCAGCTCGTCGTTGGGTGACGTGCGCCAGGAGGAGGTGAGCCCCGAACCGTTGCTGACCGGGCCGGTGGACGACCCCTGGTTGAAGGAGCCGGAACCGTTGGTGGCGGGAGCGTTGCCGACCGGTCCGCGCGCGGGCTCGCGGCGCGGCATCGGGGGCGGCGTGGGCTCCTGCGGCCGGTGGGCCGCGGGAGCCTGCTGCTCCGGCGGGCGTTCGGCGCTCTGCGCGCTCTGCGGACCGTGGAACCAGTTGGTCTCCAGGGTGTCGTAGAGCGGCGTACGGCCGTCACCGGGACCGGCGGGCGGCAGCGCGTCGGGCTGGCGCTGTCCGGGACCCTGGTAGCCGCCCTGCGCACCGGGCGCCTGCGGCCGCTGGCCCTGGAAGTCCTGCTGCCTGCCGTACTGCTGGTCCTGGGCCGGCGCCTGCGGAGCGTTGTAGTCGGCCGGTGCGCGGTAGTCGGACTGCGGGTAGCCGCCCTGCTGGCCCTGGACGGGGCCGCTCGGGGCGCCGAAGTCCTGCTGCGCGGTGAAGTCCGGCCGCGGTGCGTTGAAGTCCGGACGGGCGAACTGCTCGGTGGACGCGGGGTCCTGGCCGCCGGCCCGGGGAGCGTCCGGGCGCGGCCCGTTGAAGTCCGGGCGCGCGAACTCGGCCGTGGCGGCGGGCCCTTGCAGGTCGGCCTGCGGGAACTGACCGGAGTCGTGCTCCTCGTGGCCGCGGGGAGCGTCCATCGCGGGCTGCTGCCGCGCGGACTGCTGGTCGCTGCCCCAGGTGGTGGTCTGCGGCGGCTGCGGGCGCTGCGGACGGGGGTTGCCGCCCGGCAGCTCGGCGCGCGGTCCGCCGGGGGGCGGCAACTGCCTGCCCCGGTCGGCGAGGGGCGCGTTGCCCTGCTGGCCCTGGTTCTGCTGGCCGGGGAACGGACTCTGGCCCCTGGAGCCGAAGTTGTTCTGCCCGCCGGGGCCGCCGGGGCCCGCGGAGCCGCTGTTGCCGAACGCCTGGGCCAGGCCCTGGTTCTGCTGGCCGGCGTGCGGCGGCTGGCCCGGGTGCTGGCCGCTGCCGAACGCGTTCTGGGCGAAGACGTTGGGCACGGGGCCCTGACCGGCGCCCTGGCCCTGCGGGTCCGTCTGCGGACCGCCGTTGAACCCGCCGCCGTTCTGCGGTCCGCCACGGGCGGGCAGCGCGGCGCGCGGCGCCGTACCGGCACCGACCTGGCCGCGCGGAGCACCTGCGGGAAGCCGCCCGGGAGCGCCGGAGCCGGCACCGGGAGGGCCGCCGGCGGGACCTGTGCCGAGACCTGCCCTGCCGCCCTGCTGGGCGCCGGGTCCTGCGGTGAGCCGGGAGGCGGGCGGCTGGGCGGAGCCCGCGGGACCCGCTGCGCCTGCCTTGCCCGGAGCCTTCTTGCCGCCGTGCGCGACGTCGACCGGCAGCATGACCAGCGCGGTCGTACCACCGGAGTCGGAGGGCCTGAGCTGGATCCTGATGCCGTGGCGCAGGGACAGCCGGCCGACCACGAACAGACCCATGCGGCGGGAGACGGACACGTCCACGGTGGGCGGCGAGGCCAGCCGCTCGTTGATCGCCGCCAGGTCCTCGGGGGACAGGCCGATACCGGTGTCGTGGATCTCGACCAGCACCCGGCCGTCGGGCAGCGCGTGACCGGTGACCCGGACCTTCGTCTGCGGCGACGAGAACGACGTCGCGTTCTCCAGCAGCTCGGCGAGCAGGTGCACGAGGTCGTTGACGACGCGTCCCGCGACCTCGGTGGCCGGGACCGCGGCGAGTTCGATGCGCTCGTACTGCTCCACCTCGGACGCGGCGGCGCGCAGCACGTCGACCAGCGGGACGGGCCTGGTCCACCGGCGGCCCGGCTCCTCACCGGCGAGGACCAGCAGGTTCTCACCGTTACGGCGCATACGGGTCGCGAGGTGGTCGAGCTTGAACAGCGAGGAGAGCTGGTCGGGGTCGGCCTCGCGGGACTCCAGTTCGGAGATCAGCGAGAGCTGGCGCTGGATCAGGCCCTGGCTGCGGCGCGAGAGGTTGGTGAACATCGCGTTGACGTTGCCTCGCAGCAGCGCCTGCTCGGCGGCCAGTCGGACCGCCTCGCGGTGCACGTCGTCGAAGGCCGCGGCCACCTGGCCGATCTCGTCCCGTGAGTGCACACCGACCGACTCGACGGAGGTGTCGACGTCCTGCGGGTCGGTCTCGGAGAGCTGCTTGACCAGCTCGGGCAGCCGGTCCTGGGCGACCCGGGTCGCGGTGTCCTGCAGCCGCCGCAGCGAGCGGATCATGGACCGGGCGACCACGAAGGCGCCGACCAGCGAGACGCCGAGGACCAGCAGGATCAGCGCCGCGTTGATGATCGCGTCGCGCTGCGAACTGCTGCGCAGCTCCCGGGCCTTGCTCTCCATCTCGTTGAGCAGCGTGGCTTCGATGGTCTTCATCGCGTTGATGCGCGTGGAGGCCTGGTCGGTCCAGTCCAGGTACGACCGGTTGACCTGGTTCTCCAGGCCGTCCTTCGAGCCGAGCACCGGGTCGGCGTACTTCTCGGACGCCTGGATCTCCGGGTTGCCCTGGCCGTTCAGGGGCGCCATCAGCTCTTCGGCGTCGCCGCCCATGGACTCGTACAGCGAGCTGAACGTGGTGAGCGAGTTCCGCTCCTTGTTCATCGCCGCGAGGCCGTAGAGGCGGTCGTTCTCGTTGAGCTGACCGCGCTGCCTCGGGTCGGCGGGGAGCGCGGCGGCGATGATGGCCCGCTGGATGGACGCGTACTCCTTCGCCGAGGAGAACGCCGCCAGCGCGCGTGTCCGCTTGATCATGTCGGGGTTGCTGGTCGCCTGCGCCATGTCCTGCGAGAGGCTCAGCAGAGAGGTGATCAGTCCGTCGTAAGCGTCGACCGTCAGGGAGTGCGACGTCTTCGACTGGTAGGCGTCCCGCCGGATGTCGTTGATCTGGTTGACCTGGGCCGCGATCTGCTCGACGTTCGAGCGGATGCTCTCCAGCGCCTGGTCGCCGTCGGTGTTGCCGATGTCGACGGTGGCGTCGAGGAACGCCTTCTTCGCCCGGTCGGTCTGGACGCGCTCGTTCTTGATCCGGGTGTCGGTCGACTTGACGCCGTTGCTGAGCGGCCCCGCCGACTCGTCGCGCTCCGTCTGGAGCTGCGTGGCGAGATTCGTCGCTTCCTTCGTCATCTTGGTCAGCAACTGCATGTGCTCAAGCTGCTGGATGTCGTTGAGCGAGTCGTTGATGCGGAATCCACCCAGGGTGGTGGCGGCGACCACCGGCAGGGCGAGCAGGGACACCAGACGGGTGCTGATGCGCCAGTTGCGCAGGGCTATTCGTGAGCCCGCGTCGCTCGGACCTGCGGGCTTGGGCGCTGTCTGCGCCCCTTCGCCGCCCGGTGCCGCGCCCGGCCGAGCGGCGCGGTCGCCGCTTTCGCCGGACGGTGCGGAACCCGGGTTCTGGGTGTGCTGGGGCGAGGAGCCGCGGTCGATTCCGCTGCGGGGCTCCTGCTCCGCCGCAGCGCTGCTATCCCTCTTCGAACGTCCCTGCACTAGCGTCGCAACCTCTGGACCAGGCGTCCGCCGCAGAACGGCAGGACGGTGTCGGCGTTGTGGGGCGTGGAACGCCCCCCATGGTGGTCGTGAGTGACCGGCGCTACTCCCCTTCCCCGCCACCACTCGGCGCTGCGTTGCGCCCCTGTGCGCCGGCTTCAAACCCGCGGCGGTGGGGGGAATTCCAGCACAGTGCAGGATCTCCAACAAGGGCCGCGTACCGGGCTGTGACCTGTATGACACGGTGTAATTGACGTGTCACGAGCAGTAGAAAGTGTTCATGGAGGAAAGGGGCGATTCCCGGCGACCCGACTACCGGTAGGGGGTGTCCAGGACCTGTTGATCGGCAGCGGAATGCAACGTTCCGTGATGCATTGTCCGTTTCCTTGGTGGTAGGCACCTGTCGGGAATGGGCGAAATGCCCGTCAACTGGTGAGCAAACTCACACGGAGATCGCTGCTGGATCCCGTCCGTGCGGGGGAATGGGATGTTTAGCCTGACGCTTTACAGGGACGGCACATCCGACAAGCGGCGCCCCGGCGCCCCACGCGACAAGGGTCTGACACCGCAGATGAAGACGACGATGATGTTCCGCAACACCGCCAACCCCAGGCGCACCACCCTGGCACACCTCGCCGACGCCGACGAACTGCGCCCCGCGGAGCAGCCGGAACACCCCGTCACGCTGCCGACCCGGACCGCCAACCCCCGCCGCACGAAGCTGATGGACGCGCCCGTCGCGCCGCAGCCCCCTGAGCAGGTCCCCGCAGACCGGTGACACGCGCTGCCGTCACCGCCCGCCACGTTAGCCTGGAGCGTCAGTCTCCGGACCGCGAGCGAGTGAAGTGAGGGGCGACAGCATCCCGTGCGCATCGCCAGATTCTCCATCGACGGCAATGTCGCCTTCGGCGCGGTCGAGGACGGGGGCAGCGGCGAACAGGCCGGCCTCGTCCTCGACATCATCAAAGGCATTCCGTACACCGAGTTCGAGCTCTCGGGCACCAAGGTCCCGCTGAGCAAGGTACGGCTGCTGCCGCCCGTGCTCCCGAACAAGGTCGTGGCCGTCGGCCGCAACTACGCGGACCACGCGGCGGAACTCGGCAACGACGTACCCGAAGCGCCGATCACCTTCTTCAAGCCCACCACATCCGTGATCGGCTCGGGCGACGCGATCGAGTACCCCAACTTCTCCAGCGACGTGCACTACGAGGCCGAACTGGCCGTAGTCATCGGACGGCTGTGCCGCGAGGTGCCGCGCGAGCGGGTCAAGGACGTCGTCTTCGGCTACACCTGCGCCAACGACGTCACCGCGCGCGACACCCAGAAGCGCGAGAAGCAGTGGGCGCGCGCCAAGGGCTTCGACACCTCCTGCCCGCTGGGCCCCTGGGTGGAGACGGACCTCGACCCCTCCGACGTCACGATCCAGTGCACCGTCAACGGCGAGCAGCGCCAGCTCGGCCGTACGAGCGAGATGATCCGCTCCGTCGAGGACCTGATCGTCCACATCACCGAGGCCATGACGCTGCTCCCCGGCGACGTCATCCTCACCGGCACACCGGCGGGGGTCGGCCCCCTCGCCATCGGCGACGAGGTCGCCGTCACCATCGAAGGCATCGGCACTCTCACCAACAAGGTGATCAAGCGTGGCTAACGGTTCTGTCCGTGTTCGTTTCTGTCCGTCGCCGACCGGCAACCCCCATGTGGGCCTGGTCCGCACCGCCCTGTTCAACTGGGCGTACGCCCGCCACACCGGTGGCGCGCTGGTCCTGCGCATCGAGGACACCGACGCGGCGCGCGACTCCGAGGAGTCGTACACGCAGCTCCTCGACTCGCTGCGCTGGCTCGGCCTCGACTGGGACGAGGGCCCCGAGGTCGGCGGCCCCCACGAGCCGTACCGGCAGTCGCTGCGGATGGACATCTACCGCGAGACGGCGGAGAAGCTGCTCGCCGCGGGACACGCGTACCACTGCTACTGCACCCCCGAGGAGCTGGAGGCCCGCAGGGACGCCGCACGCAAGGCGGGCCGGCCCTCCGGGTACGACGGCCACTGCCGGGACCTGACCGACGCGCGCAAGAAGGGGTACGAGGCCCAGGGCCGCACCTCCATCGTCCGCTTCCGGATGCCCGACGAGCCGATCACCTTCACCGACCTGGTGCGCGGCGAGCTGACGTTCACCCCGGAGAACGTGCCGGACTACGGCATCGTCCGGGCCAACGGCGCCCCGCTCTACACGCTCGTCAACCCCATCGACGACGCGCTGATGGAGATCACCCACGTACTGCGCGGCGAGGACCTGCTGTCCTCCACCCCGCGCCAGATCGCGCTCTACAAGGCGCTGATCGAGCTGGGCGTCGCGCAGGCGGTCCCGGCGTTCGGGCATCTGCCGTACGTGATGGGCGAGGGCAACAAGAAGCTCTCCAAGCGCGACCCGCAGTCGTCCCTGAACCTCTACCGCGAGCGCGGCTTCCTGCCCGAGGGGCTGCTCAACTACCTCTCGCTGCTGGGCTGGTCGCTCTCCGCCGACCGGGACCTGTTCTCGATGGACGAGATGGTCGCCGCCTTCGACATCGCGGACGTCAACGCCAACCCGGCCCGCTTCGACCTGAAGAAGGCCGAGGCGATCAACGCGGACCACATCAGGCAGTTGGACGTGAAGACCTTCACCGAGGCCTGCGGCCCCTGGCTGAAGGCCCCCTACGCGCCCTGGGCGCCGGAGTCCTTCGACGCCGAGGCGTTCGCCGCCCTCGCCCCGCTGGCCCAGACCCGGGTCACCGTGCTGTCCGACATCACCGCCAACGTCGACTTCCTCTTCCTGGACGAGCCCGTCGAGGACGAGGCGTCCTGGGCGAAGGCGATGAAGGGCGACCCGGCGGCGCTGCTGACGACGGCCCGCGCGAAGCTGGCGGAGGCGGAGTGGCACGCCGAGGCCCTGAAGAACGCGGTCCTGGCGGCCGGCGAGGAACACGGCCTCAAACTGGGCAAGGCCCAGGCCCCGGTCCGGGTGGCCGTCACCGGCCGCACGATCGGCTTGCCGCTCTTCGAGTCCCTGGAAGTCCTGGGCCGCGACCGCACCCTGTCCCGCATCGACGCGGCGCTCGCCAAGCTCACGGGCTGACGGCCATGACCCCGGACCGGGCCGGCCGCACCGCGGCGACGGCGCGCGGGATCGCCTCGGTACGGGCGTATCCGCGGCCGGATCTCACGGACGAGGACGTACGCCGAGCCCGGCTGCGGCGCGCGGCCATTCTCGCGAGGCTGGTCGGCGCCCGGAGGTGACCGGCTGTCGGTAGCGTGGCAGGCATGGCGATCCGTGCCGTCCTGTGGGACATCGACGACACCCTGTTCGACTACACCGGCGCCGACCGCGCCGGAATGCGGCGGCATCTCGCCGCCGAGGGCCTGATCGACCGGTTCGCCACCGTCGACCAGGCCCTCGGCCGCTGGCGCGAGATCACCGACGCGCAGTGGCTGCGGTTCGCCGCGGGGGAGACGGACTTCCTGGGCCAGCGCAGGGACCGTACGCGGGTCTTCCTCGGCGCCGGGCTGACCGACGCCGAGGCCGACGCCTGGTTCGGGCGCTACCTCGGCCACTTCGAGTCCGCCTGGACGCTCTTCCCCGACGCGCTCGCCGCCCTGGACGGCCTCGCGGGCGACTACCGGCAGGCGGTGCTGTCCAACTCCAGCAGCCTGGTCCAGGACCGCAAGCTACGGGTCCTCGGTGTGCGGGACCACTTCGAGGCCGTGGTCTGCGCGGCCGAGGTCGGCGCGGCCAAGCCCGCTGCCGCCGCCTTCCACGCGGCCTGCGACGCCCTCGCGCTGCCGCCCGCCGAAGTGGCGTACGTGGGCAACGAACCCGACATCGACGCCGGCGGCGCCGTGGCCGCCGGGCTCGCCGGGATCTGGCTCGACCGGGGGCGGCTCGGCGGCCGTCCCGATCTTGTGCGGATCGCCGCTCTCGCCGAGCTGCCGGGCCTGCTGCGGGGCGATACTCGTTTTGGAGCGCTGTCCGGCATCGGGTAATGTTCTTCCTGCGTCACCGGAGCAGACCGAAAGGTCCGACCGGGAAACGCAAGCCAAACCAACCCCCACCAGGGGGTTGATTTTTGGTGGGCTATGGTGTAATTGGCAGCACGACGGTTTCTGGTTCCGTTAGTCTAGGTTCGAGTCCTGGTAGCCCAGCTTGCAGACGTTGTCTGCGACGCCCCCGTTGTGTAGCGGCCTAGCACGCTGCCCTCTCACGGCAGTAGCGCCGGTTCGAATCCGGTCGGGGGTACAGATCCTTCTCTCCGACGCCTTCGGGTCGCACCCGGATGCGTCGACGCAGGATCGCCAGGGCCCCCGTTGTGTAGCGGCCTAGCACGCTGCCCTCTCACGGCAGTAGCGCCGGTTCGAATCCGGTCGGGGGTACTACCACCATGGGCTATGGTGTAATTGGCAACACGACGGTTTCTGGTTCCGTTGTTCTAGGTTCGAGTCCTGGTAGCCCAGCCGGACCTCATGGTCCTCGCCCCCGTTGTGTAGCGGCCTAGCACGCTGCCCTCTCACGGCAGTAGCGCCGGTTCGAATCCGGTCGGGGGTACCCACAGATACGAGCAGGCCCTTCCCCAGCAGGGGAAGGGCCTTACTCATGTCCCCTTGTCGGAGCGCCCGTTGGGCTTCGGTTCGCCCCCCACGCCGTTCTGGACTATCCGGCAGGTGAGACATAGCAGATGGCCGCGATCTGCCGGCCGTCTCCGTAGTGATGAGCTGCCTCGCCGATCACCCGCCAACCCATGCGCTCGTAAAGGCGGACAGCGCCGACGTCCTTGGCCATCACGTCGAGGACGAGACGCATGTCGTGCTGCCGGGCGTAGTCCATGGCTGCTCGCGCGAGTCTTTCACCGAGTGCGCGACCTCGCGCTTCCCGCACGACGTAGAGCCGGGCAAGAACGCCGATGCGAGCTTCCTCGTCGCCGCTCTGTGCCTGCCAGAGCAGGACGGCGTCCTCTCCCCGCGGACGCATGACCGCTACGTGTCCCACGATCCGCTGTTCGCCTTCCGCGACCCAGGCGTGGACGACGGCGGGGGAGCTGATCCACTCCTCCGGCCGTTCCACGCCCTCGACCGGGCAGTTCGTACAGCAGCCCGGTCCGATCGGCACGATGCGCATACCGGATTCGGCGTAAGCGGGCGCGTTCTTGAGCGGGAGAGAGTTCAGGCCGATGCGGTCAAGGCCGGGCGTGCTGGGGCGAGTTGCGATGGTGTACGGCCGCGCGGCCGTGTCAACTGCCGCCCCGGCGCAGCGCCTCGCTCAGTCGGCCCGCCGCGTCGATCACGGCCTGGGCGTGCATCCGGCCCGGGTGCCGGCTCAGCCGCTCGATCGGGCCCGATACCGAGACGGCGGCCACCACCCGGTTCGACGGGCCGCGTACCGGCGCCGAGACCGAGGCGACGCCCGGCTCCCGCTCGCCGATCGACTGGGCCCAGCCCCTGCGCCGTACGCCCGAGAGCGCCGTCGCGGTGAAGCGGGCGCCCTGCAGGCCGCGGTGCAGCCGCTCAGGCTCCTCCCAGGCCATCAGGATCTGCGCCGACGAGCCCGCCTTCATGGTCAGCGTGGAGCCGACGGGGACGGTGTCCCGCAGCCCCGAGAGCCGCTCGGCCGCCGCCACGCAGATCCGCATGTCGCCCTGCCTGCGGTAGAGCTGGGCGCTCTCGCCCGTCACGTCCCGCAGATGCGTGAGCACCGGGCCCGCCGTCGCCAGCAGCCGGTCCTCGCCGGCCGCCGCCGCCAGCTCGGCGAGCCGCGGGCCGAGAATGAACCGGCCCTGCATGTCACGCGCCACCATCCGGTGGTGTTCCAGGGCCACCGCGAGCCGGTGGGCCGTGGGCCGCGCGAGCCCGGTCGCAGCGACCAGCCCGGCGAGGGTGGCCGGCCCCGACTCCAGGGCGCTCAGTACGAGAGCAGCCTTGTCGAGAACGCCGACGCCGCTAGAGTTGTCCATGAAACGATACTCGCGTCTCACTCTGTGAAACGCAAGTTCCTTTTTCCGGTGAACTTGCCAACCTGTACGTACGGGCTCGCGGAGACCACGGGTCACCGGCCGGCGTCCGGCTCGCGGGGGGACGGACGTAGGCCCACACATCTCTAGGAATGCCGGCGACGCAGCCGGCCGGAGGGAAAGCGATGGGTAGGACACTCGCGGAGAAGGTCTGGGACGACCATGTCGTCCGGCGCGCAGAGGGCGAGCCCGACCTCCTCTTCATCGATCTGCATCTCCTGCACGAGGTGACCAGCCCGCAGGCCTTCGACGGCCTGCGGCAGAACGGCCGGCCGGTGCGGCGGCTCGACCTCACCATCGCGACCGAGGACCACAACACCCCCACCCTCGACATCGACAAGCCGATCGCCGACCCGGTCTCCCGGGTCCAGCTCGAGACGCTGCGCAAGAACTGCGCCGACTTCGGCGTCCGGCTGCACCCGCTCGGCGACGTCGAGCAGGGCGTCGTCCATGTCGTGGGCCCGCAGTTGGGACTGACCCAGCCCGGCACCACCGTGGTCTGCGGCGACAGCCACACCTCCACCCACGGCGCCTTCGGCGCGCTGGCGTTCGGCATCGGCACCAGCCAGGTCGAGCACGTACTCGCCACCCAGACCCTGCCGCTGGCCAGGCCCAGCACCATGGCCATCACCGTCGAGGGCGAACTGCCCGAGGACGTCACGGCCAAGGACCTGATCCTCGCCGTCATCGCCCGTATCGGCACCGGCGGCGGCCAGGGCTACATCCTCGAATACCGGGGCTCCGCCATCGAGAAACTCTCGATGGAGGCCCGCATGACCATCTGCAACATGTCGATCGAGGCCGGCGCGAGGGCGGGCATGATCGCCCCCGACCAGACCACCTTCGACTACCTCAAGGGCCGCGACCACGCACCCGCCGCCGAGGACTGGGACGCGGCCGTCGCGTACTGGCAGACGCTGCGCACCGACGACGACGCGGTCTTCGACGCCGAGGTGTTCATCGACGCCTCGGAACTCGCGCCGTTCGTCACCTGGGGCACCAACCCCGGCCAGGGCGCGCCGCTCTCGTCGCACGTCCCCGACCCCGCTTCGTACGACGACGCCGCCGAGCGGCTCTCCGCCGAAAAAGCCCTGGAATACATGGGGTTGACGGCAGGTCAGGCGCTGCGCGACATCAAGGTCGACACCGTCTTCGTCGGCTCCTGCACCAACGGCCGTATCGAGGACCTGCGATCGGCCGCAGCGATCCTGGAAGGCCGCAAAGTCGCCGACGGCGTACGGATGCTGGTGGTCCCCGGATCGGTACGGGTCGCCCTCCAGGCCGTCGCCGAGGGCCTGGACAAGGTGTTCACCGGGTCGGGAGCCGAATGGCGGCACGCGGGCTGCTCGATGTGCCTGGGCATGAACCCCGACCAACTGGCGCCAGGTGAGCGCTCGGCGTCCACCTCCAACCGCAACTTCGAGGGCAGGCAGGGCAAGGGCGGCCGCACCCACCTGGTCTCCCCGCAGGTCGCCGCCGCCACCGCCGTGCTGGGCCATCTGGCCTCGCCCGCCGACCTGTCCGACGCCGAAGACCGCACGCCCGCAGGAGCCCGATAACCATGGAAGCCTTCACGACACACACCGGCCGGGCCGTCCCGCTGCGCCGCAGCAACGTCGACACCGACCAGATCATCCCCGCCCACTGGCTGAAGAAGGTCACCCGCGACGGCTACGAGGACGGGCTCTTCGAGGCGTGGCGCAAGGACCCGGAGTTCGTGCTGAACCAGGAGCGGTACGCGGGTGCCTCGGTGCTGATCGCCGGACCCGAGTTCGGCACCGGCTCCTCCCGCGAGCACGCCGCCTGGGCCCTGCAGAACTACGGCTTCAAGGCCGTCATCTCCGCGCGGTTCGCCGACATCTTCCGGGGCAACAGCCTCAAGAACGGTCTGCTGACGGTGGTTCTGGACCAGGACGTGGTCGAATCCCTCTGGCAGCTCGTCGAGAGCGACCCCAAGACCGAGGTCACCGTGGACCTGGAGGGCCGCCAGGTGCGGGCCACCGCCCCCGACGGGACCGCAGTGTCGGCTGATTTCGACCTTGACGAGAACGCCCGCTGGCGGTTGCTGAACGGGCTCGACGACATCGGACTCACCCTTCAGAACGAAGCTGACATCGCGACTTACGAGGCCTCGCGGCCGTCCTTCAAACCCCGCACAATTACCGTCTGATCAGGGCTTTTACCCTCCTGCACCCCCTGCCTCAAGGCAGGGGGTGCAGTTGCATGTTGAGACCCTGTCGGGCGACAACTCGCCCCAGATGGCACAATCGGTGCATGGAACCCGACGGCCAACTCAAGCTTTACCGGTTGGTCGCCGAACAACTGAAAGAGGCGCACATCAGGGTGCGCACCCTGCAAGTCCCGGAGGGCGTACGCACGGCGCTCTCCAGGAAACTGCTGGTCATCACGGCTGCCGCGAAGCACGATCTCCCGGATGCAGCAAGGCGTCTGGACCGATTGATGAAGGACCTCGACGAGGGTCGATTTCCGGAAGGCGACTGACCTCCGAGGAACTCCACCAGGTCGACTTCGTTGCGGCACTAGGGTGATTAGCCCGTTTCGTGTTTGATTTGCGGTATATATCTGCCTAACGTGCGAAAAAGCTTGAACACTTTCGTTCTGGCAATGTCTCCGAAGGGGAAGACGTGAACAAGGCGCAGCTCGTAGAAGCGATTGCGGACAAGGTCGGCGGCCGTCAGCAGGCCGCGGACGCGGTCGACGCGGTACTCGACGCGGTGGTCCGCGCGGTTGTCGCCGGTGACCGGGTCTCGGTGACCGGATTCGGCTCGTTCGAGAAGGTCGACCGTCCGGCCAGGTACGCCCGCAACCCGCAGACGGGTGAGCGCGTACGGGTCAAGAAGACCTCGGTGCCGCGCTTCCGCGCGGGCCAGGGCTTCAAGGATCTGGTCAGCGGCTCGAAGAAGCTCCCCAAGAACGACGTGGCGGTCAAGAAGGCCCCCAAGGGCAGCCTCTCGGGCGGTTCTTCCACCCGTACGACCGCCAAGGCCGCGGCCAAGAAGGCCACCGCCAAGAAGACCACCGCCGCGCGCGGCACCACCGCCCGTACCTCGGCGGCCAAGACGACAGCGGCGAAGAAGACCGGCGCCGCGCGCAAGTCCTCGGCCAAGAAGACCAGCGCGGCCTCCTCGACCGCCAAGAAGACCACCGGCACGGCCAAGAAGGCCGCCGCCAAGAAGACGGCTCCGGCCAAGAAGGCCGTCGCCAAGAAGGCCCCGGCCAAGAAGGCCACCGCTCGCACCACCACGGCGAAGAAGACCGTCGCCAGGAAGAAGTAAGCGGTACAAGGCCACTCACGCACCGGGCCGGGCTCCCTCCGGGGAGCCCGGCCCGCGGCGTTGAGCCCTGTCCGGTCCTGCCGGACAGGGGCAGCACGTCTGCCGGACAGGGTCAGAACGTCTGGAGCGTCACCAGCGTGATCCGGCGCTCCGCGCCGTCGCCCTCGGTCTCGATCCGCACCCGCTGACCCGGCCGGAGCAGTCGGAGCCCGCCGGCGTCGAACGCCTCGGCGGCGAACTCCACGGGTGTGCCGTCGTCCAGGAGGACACTGCCGCTGCGCGTCTGCGCCGAGTAGGTGTAAGCGGTCGCCTGCATGGCCCCAGCGTATCGGTCAGTGCCAGGGCTGCGGCCCCGCCAGCGGCTCGTACCCCGGGTAGCGCGACGCCGTGTGCGGACCGAGCCCCAGCGCCGCCGCCACCAGCAGATCCTCGCCCGTGTCCACATCACGCCGAACCGAATCGACGTCCGTCAGGACAATTTCCACCGCGCCCGACGACAAATGCCGAAGCCGGGAAGGACCGCCGAATGCGGGGGCCAATTCCACGGAAGGGGCAGCGGTCAGCAATGTCGTACCGATTCCTGAAGCATCGGCGAGAAAAGCGCGGGGAAAAACAGCGGCGGCCGACAGCACCCTGGCCAGTTCCTCCGGACGCAGCGCCGGCAGATCCGCGTTGAGCGCCGCCACCGCCGCACCCGGCCTGCGCGCCCTGACCGTACGAGCGCCGTGCGCCAGCGCCGCGTTGAGCCCGGCGCCCGGCGCGTCCGGCACGATGCGCGCCCCCAGCGCCGACAGCCCGTCCGCCGCCGTCGGATCGTCCGTGACGACGGACACATCGCGCACCGCGCCGCAGGACAGCGCCGCGGCCACCGTGTCCTGCGCGAACGCCAGCGCGAGCCTGCGCCGGCGCACGTCACCCGCCGCCTGCGCGAGCCTGCTCTTGGCAAGCCACAGCGGCTTGAGCGGTACGACGAGGGACCAGCGGTCCCGCGGGTCGGTGTTCGTGGCGTGCTCCCCATGCATGTGTACCGGCCCTCTATTGTGGCCCGACCGCGCCGTTGTCCACGGCGCCGGTCACGGAGGCTGGGCGTACGGTGTTCTCGACAGACCAGGGGCCTGGGGCGACACTTGACCCCCGGCGGCCAGGCAGCCAGCCAGGCCCTAAGAGGAAGGTGTCCGAGTGTCCCGCCGCAGAATCGGCTTCTGGTACCGCCTTGCGGCGGTCCTCGCGAAACCACCGCTCATCCTTCTGCTCAAGCGGGACTGGCAGGGAGCGGAACGTATGCCGGCCGACGGCGGATTCATCACCGCGGTGAATCACAATTCGCATCTCGACCCCTTTGCCTACGCCCACTTCCAGTACAACACCGGCCGCGTCCCGAGATTCCTCGCCAAGCACGGTCTGTTCACCAAGGGATTCGTCGGCGCCGTGATGCGCGGTACGGGGCAGATCCCGGTCTACCGCGAGAGCACCGACGCGCTGAGCGCCTTCCGGGCCGCCATCGACGCCGTGGAGCGCGGCGAGTGCGTCGCCTTCTACCCCGAGGGCACCCTCACCCGCGACCCGGACCAGTGGCCGATGACCGCCAAGACCGGCGCGGCCAGAGTCGCTCTTCAGACCAAGTGCCCGGTCGTCCCCGTCGCGCAGTGGGGCGCCAACGCCGTGCTCCCGCCGTACGCGAAGAAGCCCGACCTCTTCCCGCGCAAGACGCACCACGTGCTCGTCGGCGACCCGGTCGACCTGTCGCGGTTCTACGGCAAGGACATGACCCCCGAGGTGCTGCGGGAGGCCACCGAGGTCATCATGGCCGCCGTCACCGAACTGCTGGTGGAGCTGCGCGGGGAGCCCGCGCCCGCCGAGGTCTACGACCACCGCAAGGCCAGGGCCGAACAGCGCCGCGCCGCCGCCGGGAAGGCGGCCGGGCAGGCCGCCGACAGGCCGGCGCGCGGCGAACGAGAAGTGGAAGAAGAGGGATCGACGTGACACGGGTTGCCGTCTTCGGAGCGGGATCGTGGGGCACGGCGTTCGCCATGGTCCTCGCCGACGCGGGGAGCGAGGTGACCCTGTGGGGCCGCCGCCGTGAACTCGTCGAGACCATCGACCGTACCCACACCAACCCCGACTACCTGCCGGGCGTCGAACTCCCCGCCTCCGTACGGGCCACGGCCGATCCGGCGGAGGCCGCCGAGGGCGCCGACTTCACCGTGCTCACCGTCCCCTCGCAGACACTGCGCGCCAACCTCGCCGAGTGGGCGCCGGTCCTGCCGCCCGAGACCGTCCTCGTCTCGCTGATGAAAGGCGTCGAACTCGGCACCGCCAAGCGGATGAGCGAGGTGATCGAGGAGGTCGCCAAGGCGCCCGCCGAGCGGATCGCCGTCGTCACAGGACCCAACCTGGCCGGCGAGATCGCCGCCAGGATGCCCGCGGCCGCCGTGGTCGCCTGCCGCGACGAGTCGGTCGCCGAACGGCTCCAGGCCGCCTGCCACAACCCGTACTTCCGCCCGTACACGAACACCGACGTCGTCGGCTGCGAACTCGGCGGCGCCGTCAAGAACGTGATCGGTCTGGCCGTCGGGATCGCCGACGGCATGAAGTTCGGCGACAACACCTCCGCCTCCCTGATGACCCGCGGCCTCGCCGAGACCACCCGGCTCGGCCTCGCCATGGGCGCCGACCCGCACACCTTCTCCGGACTCGCCGGGATGGGCGACCTGATCGCCACCTGCTCGTCGCCGCTCTCCCGCAACCACACCTTCGGCATCAACCTCGGCCGCGGGATGACGCTCCAGGAGACCATCGCCGCGTCGAAGCAGACCGCCGAAGGCGTCAAGTCCTGCGAGTCGGTGCTCGATCTGGGCAGGCGGCACGGTGTCGACATGCCGATCACCGAAACCGTCGTGGACATCGTCCACAACGGCAAGTCGCCGCTGGTCGCCCTCAAGGAACTCATGTCACGCAGTGCCAAGGCCGAGCGGCACTGAGTAGCGGGCGCGCCGGTGCGGGCGCGGGCCGCTGACCTGGGCGCCTGCACCGGGTACTCTCATCGCGATATGAGCAGCGAGAACTCCTTCCAGAGCCCTGAGCAGCCGCTCCGCAAACCCCGCGTGGCCGTCGTCTTCGGCGGCCGGAGCTCCGAACACGCCATTTCGGTGGTCACGGCCGGCGCCGTACTGCGGTCCATCGACCGCGAGAAGTACGACGTCCTGCCCATCGGGATCACCACGGACGGCCGCTGGGCCCTCACCGCCGACGACCCGGAGCGGATGGCCATCACCGGGTCGACCCTGCCGAGCGTCGAGAACATCGCCGAGTCCACGGACGGCGCGGTCGTCCTGTCGGTCGACCCCGGCAGCCGCGAAGTCGTCTACAGCGAACCCGGCTCGGTGCCCAAGGCACTCGGCGAGGTCGATGTCGTCTTCCCCGTCCTGCACGGCCCGTACGGCGAGGACGGCACCCTCCAGGGGCTGCTGGAACTGGCCGACGTGCCCTACGTCGGGGCGGGCGTCCTCGCCTCCGCCGTCGGCCAGGACAAGGAGTACATGAAGCGGGTGTTCACCTCGTTCGGGCTGCCGGTCGGCCCGTACGTGGTCGTACGCCCCCGCGAATGGCAGGCCGCCGACAACGGCGCCGCCGCCCGCAAGAAGATCGTGGACTTCGCCGCCGAACACGGCTGGCCGCTCTTCGTGAAGCCGGCCCGCGCCGGGTCGTCCATGGGCATCACCAAGGTCGACGACGCCGCCGGGCTCGACGAGGCCATCGCGGAGGCGCAGCGCCACGACCCCAAGATCCTGGTCGAGTCGCTGCTGCGGGGCCGTGAGATCGAGTGCGGTGTGCTGGAGTTCGAGGACGGGCCGCGCGCCAGCCTGCCCGCCGAGATCCCGCCCGTCGTCGACCACGGCTTCTACGACTTCGAGGCCAAGTACATCGACTCGGCCACCGGTCTCGTCCCCGCGCCGCTCACCGACGAGCAGACCGCCGAGGTGCGGCGGCTCGCCGTCGAGGCGTTCGAGGCCGCGTCCTGCGAAGGGCTCGTGCGCGCCGACTTCTTCCTCACCGAGGACGGCACGTTCGTCATCAACGAGATCAACACCATGCCGGGCTTCACCCCGATCTCGATGTTCCCCCGGATGTGGCAGGAGACCGGCGTGAGCTACGCCGAACTCATCGACCTGCTGATCCAGGCGGCGCTGCGCCGCCCGACCGGTCTGCGCTGAGCACCGCCGCGAGCTAGAGGCTGGCGGGCACCGTCTTCTTGACCGGTTCCGCCAGCCCGGCGAGCGGGGTGGCGTCGTTCGCGTACTGCTTGCCCATGGTGACCTCCACATACGTCTTGCGGTAGGTCGTGGTGAAGCGGGGCCCCGAGTCCCGCTGCTCCACCAGCCAGTTGACCCCGTCGGCCTCCACGGCGTTCGCGGCGGGGTCGGTCATCTTCGCCGGCCGGGGGATGCCGCAGCGCAGGACGATCGCGCCATCCCCCCAGCCGGCGGTCAGCTCGGAACTCGGCTTCGGATCCTTCCGGTCGAGCCCCGCCAGGGTCTTCGGCAGCGCCTTGTGCAGCGCGTCGCAGAGCTTCGCCTCCGGCGGGGGCGGGCTGGGAACCGCCACCGGCGCCGCCGCGTCTGTGGCGGAGCAGCCCACGGCGGCCGACAGCAGGACGACGGCGGGCAGGCAGCCGAGCAGACGGCCGGATAGCCTGCGGCGGAGGGCCGGGTGGCGGGAACGGATCACCGGCCAAGCGTAGACGGGGGCTACAGGTGCACGACCGGGCAGGTCAGGGTTCGGGTGATGCCGTCCACTTGCTGGATCTTGGCAACCACCATGCGGCCCAGCTCGTCGACGGTGTCCGCCTGCGCGCGGACGATCACGTCATAGGGGCCTGTCACGTCTTCTGCCTGGATGACTCCCGGAAGCTTTGCGATGGTCTCGGCGACCAGAGTCGCCTTTCCCACCTCGGTCTGAATAAGGATGTACGCCTGTACCACGGAACCTCCAGGGCGGCCACGAGGATCATGTGGGGGGTAAAGAAACGCCACGGTATCGCGTCGTCACCGGCCACGGGGAGACCCGGGCACCCAGTGACACCCGCAGCGTGGCGCGTGGCGTCGGGAAGTTGACGTATCACTTGACGGTACCTAGGGCAGTGACGGCTCGCGACCGCAGACGCAGGACGCGGCGAGACACGATGAGAGGGGAGACTCGGTGAAGGGAACCGTGGGCGAGTTGGGGGAGTTCGGGCTCATCAGGGAGCTCACTTCCCGGCTCACCACCACCCCGGCGGTCAGGCTGGGGCCAGGCGACGACGCCGCGGTCGTGGCCGCACCCGACCGCAGGGTCGTGGCGAGTACGGATCTGCTCCTCGAAGGGCGGCACTTCCGCCGCGACTGGTCGACCGCCTACGACGTGGGACGCAAGGGCGCGGCCCAGAACCTCGCCGACATCGCGGCCATGGGCGCCGTCCCGACGGCGCTGCTCCTCGGGCTCGTCGTGCCTGCCGAACTCCCCGTCACCTGGCCGACGGAGCTGATGGACGGCATCCGCGACGAGTGCCAGGTGGCCGGCGCAGCCGTGGTCGGCGGCGACGTCGTACGCGGCGACACGATCACCCTCGCCATCACGGCGCTCGGCGACCTCCGCAACCACGAACCGGTGCTCAGGTCCGGCGCGCGGCCCGGCGATGTCGTCGCGTACACCGGCTGGTTGGGCTGGTCGGCGGCCGGGCACGCGGTGCTCTCCCGGGGGTTCCGCTCACCGCGCGCCTTCGTCGAGGCGCACCGCAGGCCCGAACCGCCGTACCACGCGGGCCCGGCTGCCGCCGGGCTCGGCGCCACCGCCATGACGGACGTCAGCGACGGACTCGTCGCCGACCTCGGCCATATCGCGGAGGCCAGCAAGGTCCGTATCGATCTGCGCTCCGGGCTCATCGACATCCCCTCCCAGATGAACGACATCGGGCAGGCCGTCGGCATCGACCCGCTGCAGTGGGTGCTGACCGGGGGAGAGGACCACGCCATCGTCGCCACCTTCCCGCAGGACGTGAAGCTGCCGGCCCGCTGGAAGGTGATCGGCGAGGTGCTCAACCCCTCGGCGCTGCCGCAGGTGACGGTCGACGGTGCGCCGTGGACCAGGAAGGGCGGCTGGGACCACTTCGGGGACATCGAGGACGCGAAGTAGCCCGCGACCCGGCGCGAAGTAGATTCGGGGCATGCCCGAACCCATGCCGGCGGCGGCGCCGCCCCGTGTCCTCACCGTCGCCGGATCGGACTCCGGTGGCGGTGCGGGCATCCAGGCCGACCTGAAGACGATGCTCGCCTTCGGGGTGCACGGCATGAGCGTGCTCACCGCGGTCACCGCGCAGAACTCACTCGGGGTGCAGGGCGCCTGGGAGCTGCCGGTCGAAGCGGTACGGGCCCAGTACCGCAGCGTCGTGGACGACATCGGCGTCCAGGCGGTGAAGACCGGCATGCTCGCCTCCGCCGAACTCGTCGCCGCCGTCGCCGAACTGCTCGCCGGGACGCGGGCGCCCGTGGTGGTCGACCCGGTCGGTGTCTCCAAGCACGGCGACCCGCTGCTCGCCGCATCCGCGCTGGACGGCGTACGGACCCTGCTGCTGCCGGTCGCGACCGTCGCCACCCCCAACCTGGACGAAGTGACACAGCTCACCGGGGTCCGGGTCGCGAGCGAGGCGGATCTGCGCCGCGCCGCTGACGCCGTCCTCGAATTCGGGCCGCGCTGGGCGCTCGTCAAGGGCGGCCATCTGCCCGGCGGGGCGGCGGCCGTGGACCTGCTGACGGACGGCACCGAGGAGCACTGGCTGCGGGCCCCCCGGCTCGACAACCGGCACACCCATGGCACCGGGTGCACCCTCGCCTCCGCCGTCGCCGCCGGACTCGGCAAGGGGCAGGGCGTGGTGGAGGCGGTGAAGGCCGCGAAGGAGTACGTGACGGGCGCCATCGCCGCCGGGTTCGCGCTGGGTACGGGCATCGGCCCGGTCGACCACGCCTGGCGCTACCGCTGAAGGCCCCGGCGGTGGTGGCTGCCGGGGCCGGGGCACGACAAAAAGCCGGCCCACCGAGGTGGACCGGCTTTTCAAGGCAACCGCAGGGGCTGCGCTACGACGCAGGCGTCAGCGCGAGACCTTGCCGGCCTTGATGCACGAGGTGCAGACATTGAGCCGCTTCG
This sequence comes from Streptomyces sp. NPDC087906, assembly GCF_055584925.1. NCBI lineage: Bacteria > Bacillati > Actinomycetota > Actinomycetes > Kitasatosporales > Streptomycetaceae > Streptomyces > Streptomyces sp. NPDC087906. The sequence goes on along the minus strand of NZ_JBVJLC010000002.1, from coordinate 783,496 downwards.
GCGTCCGACCGACCACTGCACGCACGCGCTGGATGTTCGGGTTCCAGCGACGGGACGTACGGCGGTGCGAGTGCGAAATGTTGTTGCCGAAGCCCGGCCCCTTGCCGCAGACGTCGCAGTTGGCAGCCACGGGTCACTCCAAAGACTTCAGATGTACGTACAGAGAAATCCGGCCGTCCCTCATCATTGACTGACGGGGTGTTGCCGGGGGAATGGCCCGACTCTCGTCGGGCAACCGAAGCAGCATACAACGGCTGCCTCGATACAACGAAACTACCATGGCGCCCGCCGCCCCAGGTCCGGCTACCCTGCGTGCAGCCCGCCACCAGCCCCTTCGGGGCCGCTCAAGGAGGACCGCCAGGTGCCGCACACCCTCGACGCCCCAGCGGTGCGCACCTGGTGCGCACTGGCACTGGAGGCCCTCGGCAGGGAGCGCGCTGAGATCGACGCGATCAACGTCTATCCGGTCGCCGACGGCGACACCGGCACCAATCTCTATCTGACCGTGGAGTCCGCGGCGCAGGCCGTCGAGGCGGTCTTCGCCGCCCACGAGACCGGCGCATCGGCGCCCGCGCCCGCCGACGCCGTACGGGCCATGGCGCACGGCGCCCTCATCGGGGCCCGGGGCAACTCGGGCACGATCCTCGCGCAGTTGCTGCGCGGCATGGCCGACGTACTCACCGAGGACGCCGGCACCCCCGGTCTTTCGGACCCGGCAGCCGTAGGCGACCGGCTCGCCCCCGCGCTGCGCAGGGCCGCCGAACTGGCCCGCCAAGCCGTCGCGCACCCCGTCGAAGGCACCATCCTCACCGTCGCGGCAGCCGCCGCCACCGCAGCCGAGGGCGCGGGAGCCGGCGCCGACATCGCGGCGACCGTACGCGCCGCGCACGCCGGTGCCTGCGCCGCGCTCGACGCGACCCCCGGACAGCTCGCCGTCCTCGGCAGGGCAGGCGTGGTCGACGCGGGCGGCCGCGGGCTGCTCGCCGTGCTCGGGGCGCTCGTCGAGACCGTCACAGGACAGGCGCCGCCCGCCGTCGTGACGGAGATCCGGGTGTACGAGGCCGCGGCCTGCGCCCGCGACGAGGACCCCGAGGAAGGCGGGCCCGCCTTCGAGGTGATCTACCTGCTGGAGGCGGACGACGCGGCCGTGACCCGGCTCAAGGACCGGCTCGACCCGCTGGGGGACTCCCTGGTCGTCGTCGGCGGCGACGGGCTGTGGAACGTCCATGTGCACGTGGACGACGCCGGGGCGGCCGTCGAGGCCGGTGTGGAGGCCGGGCGCCCGCACCGGATCCGCATCACCCACTTCGGCCCGGCCGCCGGACCGCAGCCGGAACCCGTCCAGCGCGCCGTCGTCGCCGTCGTACCCGGCGAAGGGCTCGCCGGACTGTGCGCCGAGGCCGGTGCGACGACCGTGCTGAACCGGCCGGGGGAGCCGCCCGCCAGCGGCGAACTGGTCGACGCGATCCGCCGGGCCCACGCACGTGAGGTGGTGCTCCTGCCCAACGACACGGAGCTGCGGCACACCGCGGCCGCGGCGGCAGAACAGGCGCGCACCGAAGGCGTACGGGTCGCCCTCATCCCCACCAGGGCCGCGGTCCAGGGCATCGCCGCGCTCGCCGTGCACCAGCCCGAGCGCAGCTTCGACGAGGACGTCGTCGCGATGACCTCGGCGGCCGGCGCCACCCGCTACGCCGAACTGGCCGTCGCCGAGCGGCAGTCCTGGACCATGGCGGGCATCTGCCAGGCCGGGGACGTGCTCGGCCTCATCGACGGGGACGTCGCGGTGATCGGCGCCGACCTCACGGCCACCGCCGAGGCCGTGCTGGCCCGCATGCTCGCGGCCGGCGGCGAACTCGTCACGCTCGTCCTCGGCGACGGCGTGCCGGACACCTTCGCCGACCGGCTGGAGGCGTACGTACGCGACGGGCACCTCGCCGTGGACACCGTCGTCTACCGGGGCGGCAGCCGATCCGTACCGCTGCTCATCGGCGTGGAGTAGCAGCCTGTCAGTGGCGTGGTGTGCAATGGACCGCGTGTCCGCGCTGGATGAAGACCTCAAGAAGACGCTCGGCCCCGCCACGGCGAAGGTGATGGCCGAACAGCTCGGCCTGCACACGGTCGGCGATCTGCTGCACCACTACCCCCGGCGGTACGAGGAGCGCGGCCAGCTCACCAAACTGGCCGACCTGCCGCTCGACGAGGACGTGACGGTCGTCGCCCAGGTCGCCGACTCCCGGGTGCACACGTTCAACGCGGGCCGCGGCAGGCGGCTGGAGATCACCCTCACCGACGGCAGCGGCCGGCTCCAGCTCGTGTTCTTCGGCAAGGGCGTGCACCGGCCGCAGCAGGACCTGCCGCCCGGCAGCCGCGGCATGTTCGCCGGCAAGGTCTCCGTCTTCAACCGCAAACTCCAGCTCGCGCACCCCACGTACGTGGCGCTCGGCAGGACCACCGAGGGGGACGACGAATCGGCCGACAGCGCGGTCGACTCGTTCGCGGGCAAGCTGATCCCGATCTATCCCGCCTGCAAGGGCCTGGAGTCCTGGAAGATCACCAAGGCGGTCGACGCCGTACTGCCCAGGGCCGCCGAAGCCGTCGACCCGCTGCCGCCCGCGCTGCGCGAGGGGCGCGGCTTCTCCTCGCTGCCCGAGGCGCTGCTCAAGATCCACCGCCCGGAGACCAGGGCGGACATCGAGGCCGCCAGGCAGCGGCTGAAGTGGGACGAGGCGTTCGTGCTCCAGGTCGCGCTGGCCCGCCGCCGCCACGCCGACGCCCAGCTCCCCGCGGTGCCGCGCAGGCCGGTCGCCGGCGGACTGCTCGACCAGTTCGACGCGACCCTGCCCTTCACCCTCACCGAAGGGCAGCGGAAGGTCACCGCCGAGGTCTTCGCCGACCTCGCCACCGACCACCCCATGCACCGGCTCCTCCAGGGCGAGGTCGGCTCCGGCAAGACCCTGGTCGCGCTGCGCGCCATGCTGGCCGTCGTCGACGCAGGAGGTCAGGCGGCGATGCTCGCCCCCACCGAGGTGCTCGCCCAGCAGCACCACCGCTCCGTCACGGAGATGATGGGCGAGCTGGCCCAGGGCGGCATGCTCGGCGGCGCCGAGCACGCGACGAAGGTCGTGCTGCTCACCGGCTCCATGGGGACGGCGGCGCGCCGCCAGGCGCTGCTCGACCTGGTCACCGGCGAGGCCGGGATCGTCATCGGGACGCACGCGCTGATCGAGGACAAGGTGCAGTTCCACGACCTCGGTCTTGTCGTCGTGGACGAGCAGCACCGCTTCGGGGTCGAGCAGCGCGACGCGCTGCGCTCCAAGGGCAAGCAGCCGCCGCACCTGCTCGTCATGACCGCCACCCCGATCCCCCGTACGGTCGCGATGACGGTCTTCGGCGACCTGGAGACCTCCGTACTCGACCAACTGCCCGCCGGGCGCTCGCCGATCGCCAGCCATGTCGTCCCCGCCCTGGAGAAGCCGCGCTTCTTCGACCGGGCCTGGGAGCGGGTGCGCGAGGAGGTCGAGGGCGGCCATCAGGCGTATGTGGTCTGCCCCCGGATCGGCGACACCGACGACACCGCCGAGGGCGCCAAGAAGAAGGCCGCCGCCGAGGAGAAGGCGGCCGAGGCCGACAAACGGCCGCCGCTCGCCGTGCTGGAGGTGGCCGAGCGGCTGGCGGCGGGACCGCTCGCCGGACTGCGGATCAAGGTCCTGCACGGCCGGATGGCGCCCGACGACAAGGATGCGGTGATGCGCGCCTTCTCCGCGGGCGAGGTGGACGTACTGGTCGCGACCACCGTCATCGAGGTCGGCGTCAACGTCCCCAACGCCACCGCCATGGTGATCATGGACGCCGACCGGTTCGGGGTCTCCCAGCTCCACCAGTTGCGCGGCCGGGTCGGCCGGGGCTCGGCCCCGGGGCTCTGCCTCCTCGTCACCGACGCCCCCGAGGCGAGCCCGGCCAGGGCCAGGCTCGCCGCCGTCGCCGCCACCCTCGACGGCTTCGAGCTCTCCCGTATCGACCTCGAACAGCGCCGCGAGGGCGACGTACTCGGCCAGGCCCAGTCCGGCGTCCGCTCCTCGCTGCGGATGCTCACGGTCATCGACGACGAGGAGGTCATCGCCGCCGCACGCGAGGAGGCCGTCGCCGTCGTCACGCAGGACCCGGACCTCGACGGCTACCCGGAACTGCGCACGGCCCTGGACGCGCTGCTGGACGCCGAACGCGAGCAGTACCTCGACAAGGGGTGACCCCCCGCCCCCCCGCCCCCCCGCCCCCCCCGCCCCCCCGCCCCCCCGCCGCTCACCCCCCGCCGCCCGCCGAAGGCCGTCGAAGGAAGGGGTGGATCCCTAGACAAGGGGCGGACCCCTCGCGCCCGGCCGGTGCTTACGCCATATCGTTGTGGCGTACGAGCAGGCCGCCCACGAAGCGAGGATCGACACCCATGACCCGCGTGATCGCCGGCGCCGCCGGCGGGCGCCGACTCGCCGTACCGCCGGGCGACGGCACCCGCCCCACCTCCGACCGGGCGCGCGAGGGCCTCTTCTCCAGTTGGATCTCGCTCCTCGGCACCCTCGAAGGACTGCGGATCGCCGACCTGTACGCGGGCTCGGGCGCCGTCGGCCTTGAGGCGCTCTCCCGGGGCGCCGCCCACGCCCTCCTCGTCGAGGCCGACGCACGCGCCGTACGCACCGTCCGGGACAACGTCGCCACGCTCGGGCTGCCGGGCGCCGACGTACGCGCGGGCAAAGCCGCCCAGATCGTCGCGGGACCGGCCCCCGCCACCCCCTACGACCTGGTCTTCCTCGATCCGCCGTACGCCGTGACCGATGACGATCTTGGCGAGATCCTGCTCACACTACGCACTCAGGGCTGGCTCAGCGGCTCCGCCGTCGTCACCGTGGAGCGGAGCACCAGGGGCGGCGAGTTCGGCTGGCCGGACGGTTTCGAGCCCGTGCGCTCGCGTCGCTACGGCGAGGCGACGCTCTGGTACGGCCGCACCGCCCCCACGCGCCAAGACGCATCATGACCGGACCGGAGAGCGAGGAAACCCCATTGCGCCGCGCCGTCTGTCCCGGGTCCTTCGACCCCATCACCAACGGACACCTCGACATCATCGCCCGCGCCTCCAAGCTGTACGACGTCGTCCATGTCGCGGTGATGATCAACCAGTCCAAGAAAGGGCTGTTCACCGTCGAGGAGCGGATCGAGCTGATCCGCGAAGTCACCGCGGAATTCGGGAACATCGAGGTGGAGTCCTTCCACGGACTGCTCGTCGACTTCTGCAAGCAGCGCGACATCCCGGCCATCGTGAAGGGGCTGCGAGCCGTCAGCGACTTCGACTACGAGTTGCAGATGGCCCAGATGAACAACGGACTCTCGGGCGTCGAAACCCTCTTCGTACCGACCAACCCCACCTACAGCTTCCTGTCGTCCTCCCTCGTCAAAGAGGTCGCGACCTGGGGCGGAGACGTCACCCACCTGCTGCCGCCGGCCGTCCACGCCGCCCTCACGAAGCGCCTCGCCGAACGCTGAGCGGATGACAGTGCGTCACCCGGTGTCCGGAGGGCTCCGAGTGGTCGTACAGTCGTTGCGTCCGTCTCCAAACCAGCCGAGAGAGTGGCGAGCACACGGTGGACGTGCAGAAGAAGCTCGACGAGATCGTCGACACGGTCGGGAGCGCCCGGTCCATGCCCATGTCGGCGTCCTGCGTGGTGAACCGCGCCGAACTGCTCGCCATGCTCGAAGAGGTACGGGACGCCCTGCCCAGCTCCCTGGCCCAGGCCGAGGAACTGATCGGCGGGCACGAGCAGCTCTCCGAACAGGCCCGCCAGGAGGCGGGGCGGATCATCGAAGAGGCCCACGCCCGGCGCTCCTCGCTGATCTCCGACACGGCGATCGCCCGGCAGGCCCAGGACGAGGCCGACCGCATCCTCGGCGAGGCCCGCAAGGACGCCGAGGAGGTGCGCGCCGAGGCCGACGACTACGTCGACTCCAAGCTCGCCAACTTCGAGGTCGTCCTCACCAAGACCATCGGCTCCGTCGACCGGGGCCGCGAGAAGCTCCTCGGCCGCGCCCCGGCCCTCGGTGACGAGGGGTACGACGGCGCAGCCGCCGCCGACGACGACGCCCCCGAGCACAGCACCGACCCGGACACGCTGATCCGGCGGGCCGACGAGTACGTGGACGCCAAGCTCGGCGCCTTCGAGGCCGTGCTGTCCAAGACCCTGGACGCCGTCGGCCGCGGCCGGCAGAAGCTGCACGGCAGGACCGACGCGGACGCCCTCGGCCTGCACATGGCCGAGCAGGACGCGGCGGGCCGCCAGGGCCACACCAGCGACGCCGACTTCCTGGCCGACCTGGTCGAGACCCCGCAGATGCAGGCCCAGTCCCTCAACCGGGCCTCGCACACCCAGCTCCCCTCCCAGGCGCAGGTGCCCGACCAGCCGCAGATCCCGGCGCAGGACCAGCAGCAGTACGCGGCGGACCTGGCCGGCTACCCGGCGCCCGGCACGCCGTACCAGGAAGCGGCTCCGGGAGCCCCGGGAGCCCCCGGGTACGCGGCAGGCGGGTACCAGGACCCGGCGTACGGCGCCGAGCCGACCTACGCCGGATACCAGCAGCAGGACGCGTACGGCTACCAGCAGGACCCGTACGCGTACCAGCAGCAGGAGTACGCGCAGGAGCAGATGCAGGCCGCCCAGGCGCAGCAGGGGTACGACCCGAACTACGGCTGGCAGCAGCAGCCCGCGCCGCCCGCGCTGCCGCCCGGCGCCCCCGACCAGCAGGGCGCCCTCGACGAGACCAGCCTCTTCGACACCAGCATGATCGACCTCGATCAGCTCCGCCGGTACGAACAGGGCCACTGACCGCGGACCCGGAAAAGCCCGGATTGGGTCTACGGCTGCCGGACCGGTATCCTGGTCCTTCGGTCGCGTGTATGTCCGCGATCCCGGCTGCCCGCTTCGCCCCCGGCGACCTTGGCGGCCCACCCCACGAAACGAAAGCAGGGACAGTTCTGAACGCGCGCCTCGACCACCGCAACCCCCTCGTGTTCGACACACACGAGCTGGGGCGGCGTCCTGGTGCGCTCAGGAAGCTGACCCGCACGGTGCCCGGACCCGGTCCTGAAGCGGCCTTCGGCATCGCCGATGTCATCGGGATCCCCGAGGGCGCCCCCGTCGAACTCACCCTCCGCCTCGAATCGGTCATGGAGGGCGTCCTGGTCACCGGTACCGCCCGAGCGACCGCCGAGGGGGAGTGCGTAAGGTGTCTGGAGCCGCTCAGCCAGGAGGTTGCGGCGGATTTCCAGGAGATGTTCGCGTACCACGACGCCGACGACCGGGGCCGCAGCCGCGCTGCCGAACCGGCCGCCGACGCCGAGGACGACGAGGACACGCTCTACATCGAGGACAGTCTCTTTGACCTCGAACCCGTGCTGCGCGATGCGGTGGTGCTCGCACTGCCCATGCAGCCGGTGTGCCGGGAGTCCTGTGCCGGTCTGTGTTCCGAATGCGGGATCAGGCTGGACGAGAACCCCGACCACCACCACGATGCCGTCGACATCCGTTGGGCGGCATTGCAAGGACTCGCCGAAACCATTCCGGCCGGCGAGAAGGACAACATGGGCGGCGCCGAAGCGGGCGTCGACGAGAAGCAGGAGAAGTAGCCGTGGCTGTTCCGAAGCGGAAGATGTCGCGCAGCAACACGCGCCACCGCCGGTCGCAGTGGAAGGCTGCGGTCCCCACTCTGGTCGCGTGCGAGCGCTGCCAGGAGCCGAAGCTCCAGCACATCGCGTGCCCGAGCTGCGGCACGTACAACAAGCGCCAGGTCCTCGAGGTCTGAGCGGCCGGTGAGAGGCTCAATGTCTGAACTGTCCAACGCCGACCAGCAGACAGACACGGTCAGTACAGCCTCGTCCCACACGCTTCTGGAAGGGCGGCTCGGGTATCACCTTGAGTCCGCCCTTCTGGTGCGTGCGCTGACCCATCGTTCGTTCGCGTACGAGAACGGCGGTCTGCCCACCAACGAACGGCTCGAATTCCTCGGGGATTCGGTGCTCGGCCTGGTGGTCACCGACACGCTGTACCGCATCCACCCCGACCTGCCCGAAGGCCAGTTGGCCAAGTTGCGGGCCGCGGTGGTCAATTCTCGTGCGCTGGCGGAAGTGGGCCGCGGCCTGGAACTCGGCTCCTTCATCCGGCTCGGCCGGGGCGAAGAGGGCACGGGCGGCAGGGACAAGGCGTCGATTCTCGCCGACACGCTTGAAGCGGTGATCGGTGCTGTCTATCTCGACCAGGGCCTCGACACGGCGTCCGAGCTGGTGCACCGGCTCTTCGACCCGCTGATCGAGAAGTCCTCCAACCTCGGAGCCGGCCTGGACTGGAAAACCAGTCTCCAGGAACTCACGGCGGCGGAGAGCCTCGGAGTCCCCGAGTACCTCGTCACCGAGACCGGCCCCGACCATGAGAAGACCTTCACCGCTGCCGCCCGCGTCGGTGGTGTCTCGTACGGCACCGGCACCGGCCGCAGCAAGAAGGAAGCGGAGCAGCAGGCGGCGGAATCCGCCTGGCGGTCCATCAGCACGGCGGCGGAGGAACGCGCCGCCGCGGGCAAGGCGGCGGGCGGCACTGCCGCCGGGGCCCCCGAGGCCCCGTCGGTGTCGGCCCCCGCCGACTCCGCCGACGTCTGACGGCCGACGCCCCGCTTCCGCACGCGCCCCTCGCTCCGCACCCACCGGTGCGGCGGGGGGCGTGTGCTGTTGCCACCCCACCCCCACCCCACCTCCATCCCACCCCTGACCTTTCCGCCCCCTGAGGAGTGCCGTGCCCGAGCTGCCCGAGGTCGAAGTCGTACGCCGCGGACTTGAGCGCTGGGTCAGCGGCAGGACCGTCGCCGGCGTCGAGGTGCTGCACCCGCGCGCCGTACGCCGGCACCCGGCGGGCGGCGCCGACTTCGCCGCCCAGCTCACCGGCCACACCATCGGGGCGGCCATGCGGCGCGGCAAATACCTCTGGCTGCCGCTCGCCGACACGGACGCCTCGATCCTGGGCCACCTCGGGATGAGCGGCCAGCTCCTCGTCCAGCCGGAGACGCTGCCCGACGAGAAGCACCTGCGGATCCGCATCCGCTTCGCCGACGACCTCGGCACCGAACTGCGCTTCGTCGACCAGCGCACCTTCGGCGGACTCTCGCTGCACGACAACACCCCCGAGGGCCTGCCGGACGTCATCGCGCACATCGCACGCGACCCGCTGGACCCGGCCTTCGACGAGGCCGCCTTCCACACCGCGCTGCGGCTGCGCCGTACGACGATCAAGCGCGCGCTGCTCGACCAGTCGCTGATCAGCGGCGTCGGCAACATCTACGCCGACGAGGCCCTGTGGCGCAGCAAGCTCCACTACGAGCGCCCCACCGCGACACTGACCCGGCCGCGCTCGGCCGACCTGCTCGACCAGGTCAGGGTGGTCATGAACGCGGCCCTGTCCGTCGGCGGCACCAGCTTCGACAGCCTGTACGTCAATGTGAACGGCGAGTCCGGCTACTTCGACCGCTCGCTGGAGGCGTACGGCCGCGAGGGTGAACCCTGCCACCGCTGCGGCACTCCGATCCGCCGCCGCCCCTGGATGAACCGCTCCAGCTACTTCTGCCCGCACTGCCAGCGCCCGCCACGCGCCACGCGCTAGTCAGGATTCGCTCAGAAGCCGAAGTCCTGCGTCCACCAGGGGCCGCCGGAGCCGGTGTGGACGCCGACGCCGAGGCGGGTGTAGTCGCAGTTCAGGATGTTCGCGCGGTGGCCCTCGCTGTTCATCCAGGCGTCCATGACGGCCTGGGCGTCGGCCTGGCCGCGGGCTATGTTCTCGCCGCCCAGGCCCTCGACGCCCGCCTTGTCGGCGCGGTCCCAGGGCGTGTCGCCGTCCGGGTCCGTGTGGTCGAAGAAGCCGCGGGCCGCCATGTCGTCGCTGAAGTTCTGCGCGAGGGTGCCCAGCGAGGCGTCGGCGCGTACCGGGGCGCAGCCCACCTTCGCGCGTTCGTCGTTGACCAGCGACAGGACGGTGGCCTCGGTGGAGCTGGGGGCCGAAGGCGCCGCCTGGACGGCGCGCTCGGTGGTCTGGCGGGGCGCCGGGGCCTTGCTCGGCGTCTCCTCGGGCTGCGTCTTCGTCGCCTTCGGCGGGGCCGTCGAAGGCTTCGCCGTCTTGGTCGGCTTGGTCGGCGGCTTCGAGGGGGTCGCCGACGGCGTCTTCTCCGGCGCCGACGAGCGGCCCGTGCCGCGGCTCGGCGAGACGGACGGCCGCTCGTCCTGGTCCGGGCTCTGCACCCCGCCGTTCTGCAGCAGCGTCGGCGGGCCGCCGTCGGTGCGTATCTGGTCACCGTTGGTGGGACTGCCGCCCACCACGAACTGCGAGCCGCCGGGCAGCATGCCGGAGGTCACGGCGACCGCGCCCACCGCCATGGCGGCCGAAGCGCCGAGCAGCCCGGTGCGGACGGGGCCTATGCGCCGCTTCTGGCGTGCGCCACCGCGGTGCCTGCCCGCGGGGACGGCCTCTTCGACGGTGGCGGGCCGGGCAGCGGAGCGTCCGTGGCGTCCCATCTGCGTGCCCCTCTCGTGCTCTCGACGACAACGTGACTCACCCGAACGAGTGAGGCTCATTTCGACGGGACTGTAGCCCATGACGTGTGGGGTCGCTGGGCCGTGTGAGCAATTGGGCAGTTAGCGTGCGTGCATGACGGAAGATGTACGGCTCACCGCTTGGGTGCGCGGCCGAGTGCAGGGAGTGGGCTTCCGCTGGTTCACCAGGGCAAACGCTTTGGAAATCGGCGGCCTCACCGGATTCGCCCTCAACCTGGACGACGGACGGGTGCAGGTTGTGGCCGAAGGGACGCGTGAGAATTGCCACCGTCTGCTGGAGTGGCTCGAATCGCCCGACACACCCGGACGCGTCGACGGAGTCACTGAGATCTGGGACACGCCACGCGGCGGCTACGAGAGCTTCGCGATCCGCTGACGCGCCTCGGCGCGAGCCGGAAAGGCGGGCTCGGGCCATGCCACTGGCACATGCGTACGTCCCCGGTGACCTGGTGGTTGCCAAGAACACCCTGGTCGTGCCAGGCTGCGCGGTTAACGTTGATCGACACCTGGCGAGATGCCCCCGGCGCCCGCAGGAGAGGCGCCCCCGCCGATTTCACGGCGGCGTGCCCCCGGGCCGTCCGCCGTCGCGGGCTGTGATCGTGTTGACCGTCAAACTTTTTGGTGAGACTCTGGAAGCCCCGCGCACCTCAACTGTTTGGCAGTAAGAACCGCAGTGATCACAGCACTGTCAGGCACCGCGGGTGCGATATTCCCCTATGACCCGAACCGCATCCGGTCGGTCACTCAGTGTGGAGGACCAGCAATCATGGCAAAGGCGCTTCTCGGTTATGTCGGCGGTTCCGACCCGCGACTTCTCGCCGAGATGCGACGGCTTCAGCAGCGCGTCCAGGACCTCGAATCCGAGCTCGTACGGATCCAGTCCGAGAACGACGCGTTGAACGCCGCCGTCGCACAGCACCCTGGAGACTCGCTGTTCGACAGCATGGACATCGACGTCCCCCAGGCGGAGCCTGCGCTCACCTGACGGCGGCCCCCAACCGGGGCCAGGTGAGAAACACTCTCGCGAGATCAAGAATATGCAAGGGACGCTTCGGCGTCCCTTCTTTTCTTGATTCTTTCCCCTCATCTCCCGCCGCACGAAGCGCCATTGCCCGTACGCCGGCTTTCTTAACGTCTGATGTGCCCTGCACGTTCGCCGGTGAAACCGCCGAAGGACGATCCGGGCCGGGTAGAGTCCGGCGGCGTGCACCTCAAGGCCATGACCCTGCGCGGGTTCAAATCCTTCGCCTCCGCCACGACGCTGCGTTTCGAGCCGGGAATCACCTGCGTCGTGGGTCCCAACGGCTCAGGCAAGTCCAATGTCGTGGACGCGCTTTCCTGGGTCATGGGCGAGCAGGGCGCGAAGTCGCTGCGCGGCGGCAAGATGGAGGACGTCATCTTCGCCGGGACGACCGGCCGCCCCCCGCTGGGCCGCGCCGAGGTCTCCCTCACCATCGACAACTCCGACGGCGCGCTGCCCATCGACTACGCCGAGGTCACCATCACGCGGATCATGTTCCGCAACGGCGGCAGCGAGTACCAGCTCAACGGCGACACCTGCCGGCTCCTCGACATCCAGGAACTGCTCTCCGACTCCGGCATCGGCCGCGAGATGCACGTCATCGTCGGACAGGGCCAGCTCGACTCCGTCCTGCACGCCGACCCGATGGGCCGCAGGGCCTTCATCGAGGAGGCGGCCGGCGTACTGAAGCACCGCAAGCGCAAGGAGAAGGCGCTGCGGAAGCTCGAAGCGATGAAGGCCAACCTCGCCCGCGTCCAGGACCTCACCGACGAGCTGCGCCGCCAGCTCAAACCCCTGGGACGGCAGGCCGCCGTCGCCAGGAGGGCCGCCGTCATCCAGGCCGACCTGCGCGACGCCCGGCTGCGGCTCCTCGCCGACGACCTGGTCAAACTGCGCGAGGCGCTGCGCACCGAGATCGCCGACGAGGCCGAACTCAAACAGCGCAAGGAGGCGGCCGAGACCCGGCTCAAGACGGCGCTGATCCGCGAGGCCGAGCTGGAGGACGAGGTACGCCGGCTGGCGCCACGGCTCCAGCGCGCCCAGCAGACCTGGTACGAGCTGTCCCAGCTCGCCGAGCGGGTGCGCGGTACGGTCTCGCTCGCCGACGCCCGCGTGAACAGCGCGAGCCAGGCCCCCGCCGACGAGCGGCGCGGCCGCGACCCCGAGGACATGGAGCGCGAGGCCGCCCGCATCCGCGAGCAGGAAGCGGAGCTGGAGGCCGCGCTGGAGGCCGCCGAGCACGCCCTGGAGGACACCGTCGCGCACCGGGCCGAGCTGGAGCGCTCGCTCACCGCCGAGGAGCGCCGGCTCAAGGACGCGGCCCGCGCCATCGCCGACCGCCGCGAGGGCCTGGCCCGGCTGCACGGCCAGGTCAACGCCGCCCGCAGCCGCGCGGCCTCCGCCCAGGCCGAGATCGGCCGCCTCGCCGAGGCCCGCGACCAGGCGCGCGAGCGCGCCGCCGGCGCCCAGGAGGAGTACGAACAACTCAAGGCGGAGGTCGAAGGACTCGACGCCGACGACCACGAACTGACCGAGCGGCACGAAGCCGCCCGGCAGGCGCTCCGCGACGCCGAGCAGGGGCTGACCGCCGCACGCGAGGCCGCGACAGCCGCCGAACGCGAACGGGCCGCCCTCGCCGCCCGCCACGACGCGCTCGCGCTGGGCCTGCGCCGCAAGGACGGCAGCGGCGCGCTCCTCGGCGCCCGCGACCGGCTGACCGGCCTGCTCGGCCCGGCCGCCGAACTGCTCACCGTCACCCCGGGCCACGAGGTCGCCGTGGCGGCGGCGCTCGGCGCCGCGGCCGACGCGATCGCCGTGACCGGCCCGTCGACGGCTGCGGACGCCATCCGCCTGCTGCGCGAACAGGACGCGGGCCGCGCCGCCCTGCTGGTGAGCGCGCCGCGCCCCAACGGCACGGTGCCGGGCCAGGCCGAACACCGGACGACCGGCGCGCGGCCGGCGCCGGACGCCGTACCCCGACAGAGCGCCGGGGCCGCGACGGAAACCGGCTCCGGCACCGTCCCCGCGACCGACGGAGCCGTCCCCGCGACCGACGGACCCGTCCCCGCGACCGCTCCCGCCGTCGCCGTGTCGCTCGCCACCACGCCACCCGTCGTCGACCTCGTCCGGGGACCCGCCGAACTCATGGGCGCCGTCGCGCGGCTCGTCCGGGACATGGTGGTCGTCGGGACGCTGGAGGACGCCGAGGAGCTGGTCGCCGAGCGGCCCGAGCTGACCGCCGTCACCGCTGAGGGCGACGTGCTCGGCGCGCACTTCGCGCACGGCGGGTCAGCGGGCGCGCCCAGCCTGCTCGAAGTGCAGGCGTCCGTCGACGAGGCGGCGGCGGCGCTCGCCGAACTCGCCGTACGGTGCGACGAGCTGGCGGCGGTCCAGCACACCGCGAGCACCCGGCGTACCGAATGCGCCGCGCTCGTCGAGGAGCTGGGGGAGCGCAGGCGGGCCGCCGAACGGGCCAAGTCCGCCGTCTCCGGGCAGCTCGGCCGGCTCTCCGGGCAGGCGCGCGGCGCCGTCGGCGAGGCCGAACGCACCGCCGCCGCGGCGGCGAAGGCGCAGGAAGCCCTGGAGCGCGCCACCGGCGAGGCCGAGGAACTGGCCGAGCGGCTGCTCGTCGCCGAGGAGGCGCCGGTCGAAGAAGAGCCCGACACCTCCGTCAGGGACCGGCTCGCCGCCGACGGCGCCAATGCCCGGCAGACCGAGATGGAGGCCAGGCTCCAGGTCCGTACCCACGAGGAGCGGGTGAAGGGGCTGGCCGGACGGGCCGACTCGCTCGACAGGGGAGCCCGCGCCGAGCGCGAGGCGCGGGCGCGCGCCGAGCAGCGCCGGGCCAGGCTGCGCCACGAGGCGCAGGTCGCGTCGGCCGTCGCCGCGGGCGCCAGGCAACTGCTCGCGCACGTCGAGGTGTCGGTCGTACGGGCCGAGGCGGAACGGGTCACGGCCGAGGCGGCCAAGGCGGAGCGCGAACAGGAACTGGTCGCCGAGCGCAACGAGGGCCGCGATCTGAAGGCCGAACTCGACAAGCTCACCGACTCGGTGCACCGGGGCGAGGTGCTCGGCGCCGAGAAGCGCATGCGGATCGAGCAGTTGGAGGCCAAGGCGCTGGAGGAACTGGGCGTCGAACCGGCCGGGCTCATCGCCGAGTACGGACCCGACCAGCTCGTCGCACCGTCACCCGCGGCCGAGGGCGAGGAGCTTCCGGAGGACCCGGAGCATCCGCGCAACCAGCCCGTGCCGTACGTACGCGCCGAACAGGAGAAGCGGCTCAGGTCCGCCGAACGGGCGTATCAGCAACTCGGGAAGGTGAATCCGCTCGCCCTTGAGGAGTTCGCCGCGCTGGAGGAGCGGCACAACTTCCTCTCCGAGCAGCTCGAAGACCTCAAGAAGACCCGCGCCGACCTGCTCCAGGTCATCAAGGAGGTCGACGAGCGCGTCGAGCAGGTCTTCACCGAGGCGTACCGGGACACCGCGCGCGAGTTCGAGGGCGTCTTCTCGCGGCTGTTCCCCGGCGGCGAGGGGCGGCTGCTGCTGACCGACCCGGAGAACATGCTCACCACCGGCGTCGACGTCGAGGCCCGGCCGCCGGGCAAGAAGGTCAAGCGCCTCTCGCTGCTCTCCGGCGGCGAGCGCTCCCTGACCGCCGTCGCCCTGCTGGTCTCCATCTTCAAGGCCAGGCCCAGCCCGTTCTACGTGATGGACGAGGTCGAGGCGGCGCTCGACGACACCAACCTGCAGCGGCTGATCCGCATCATGCAGGAGCTGCAGGAAAGCTCCCAGCTCATCGTGATCACGCATCAGAAGCGGACGATGGAGGTCGCCGACGCGCTGTACGGCGTCTCCATGCAGGGCGACGGCGTGTCCAAGGTGATCAGCCAGCGGCTGCGCTGACGCCGCGCCACCTCCGGTGGTGAAGGCGGGCGACCTGTGCCCAACTGGAGGGGCCTCGCATCCCCACCCGCCGGGCCGGCACGGCGGCGCGGCCCCAGGAGTTCATGTGACCAGCACAGCGCAGGCGCCGCCGCCCGGAGGGCGGACGGCCCGTCCCGACCATCTCCGCCATGTCGTCTTCATCACCGCGGCCGCCGCCATGGGCGGCTTCCTCTTCGGCTACGACAGCTCGGTGATCAACGGCGCCGTCCAGGCGATCAGGGACAAGTACGACGTCGGGTCCGCAGCGCTCGCCCAGGTCATCGCCATCGCCCTGATCGGCTGCGCGATCGGCGCCGCCGTCGCGGGCCGGATCGCCGACCGGATCGGCCGTATCCGCTGCATGCAGATCTCCTCGGTCCTGTTCACCATCAGCGCCGTCGGCTCAGCGCTGCCGTTCGCCATCTGGGACCTGGCCATCTGGCGGATCATCGGCGGCTTCGCGATCGGCATGGCGTCGGTGATCGGCCCCGCCTACATCGCGGAGGTCTCACCCGCCGCGTACCGGGGCCGGCTCGGCTCGTTCCAGCAGGGCGCCATCGTCATCGGCATCGCGCTCTCGCAGCTCGTCAACTACGGCATCCTGCAGATCGCCGACGGCGACCAGCGCGGCAACATCGCCGGCCTCGAAGCCTGGCAGTGGATGCTCGGCGTGATGGTCGTCCCCGCGATCCTGTACGGGGTGCTCTCCTTCCTGATCCCCGAGTCACCGCGCTATCTGATCTCCGTGGGCCAGCGGGACCGCGCGCGGGAGGTGCTCGCCGAGGTCGAGAACGACGACGTCGACCTGGACGCCCGGGTCGCCGAGATCGACACCGCGATGCGCCGCGAACACAAGTCGACCTTCAAGGACCTGCTGAACGGCCACCGCAACTTCCTGCCCATCGTCTGGGTCGGCATCGGCCTCTCCGCCTTCCAGCAGCTCGTCGGCATCAACGTGGCCTTCTACTACTCGGCGACGCTCTGGCAGTCGGTCGGCATCGACCCGTCCAGCTCGTTCCTCTACTCGTTCACGACCTCGATCGTGAACATCATCGGCACCGTGATCGCGATCGTCCTGGTGGACCGGGTCGGCCGCAAACCCCTCGCCCTCGTCGGCTCCTGCGGCATGACGGTCGCGCTCGCCCTGGAGGCCTGGGCGTTCTCCGCGAAACTCGTGAACGGCAAACTCCCGACGCTCGAAGGCACCACGGCCCTCGTCGCCGCGCATGTCTTCGTCCTGTTCTTCGCCCTGTCCTGGGGCGTCATCGTCTGGGTCTTCCTCGGCGAGATGTTCCCGAACAGAATCCGCGCGGCGGCCCTCGGCGTCGCCGCGTCCGCGCAATGGATCGCCAACTACGCCATCACGGCAAGCTTCCCGAGCCTGTCCTCCGACTGGAGCCTGTCGGGGACGTACATCATCTACACCTGCTTCGCGGTGCTCTCCATCCCGTTCGTACTGATCTTCGTGAAGGAGACAAAGGGAAAGACGCTCGAAGAAATGGGCTGACGCGCTCGGTGCCCGCTCCGTCGGGGACGGGTTCCGGCTTGTGCGATCCTCTGGGATCAGGGCCGGTGCGGCCGTAGCCGATACTGGGAGCGTTATGGAAATCGTCATCCTTGTTGTAGTCATCGCCCTGGTCGCGGTCGTCGCCGTCGGCGGGCTTGTGGTGGGCAGCCGTCGGAAGAAGAAGCGGCTACCGCCATCGGCACCGTCGTCCGCGCCGACCATTACAGCTCCGCCCGCCGAGCCGCATGTCGGCGACGAGGCGGAGACGCCGCGGGACGAGTCCCGTCGCACCATCGAGGAGGTCGGCCTGCCCGGGGCCGATCAGGCGGTCGGGTCGCCGGTGGCCGTCGAGGACCCGGTGGTGGCCGAGCCGCCCGTACGGGAACTGGACGTGCCCGAGCCCACCGCGGGCCGGCTGATCCGGCTGCGGGCCAGGCTCGCCCGTTCGCAGAACACGCTCGGCAAGGGGCTGCTCACGCTGCTCTCGCGCGAGCACCTCGACGAGGAGACCTGGGAGGAGATCGAGGACACCCTGCTCACCGCGGACGTCGGTGTCGCGCCGACCCAGGAGCTGGTGGAACGGCTCCGTGAGCGGGTGCGGGTCCTCGGCACGCGTACGCCGGAGGAGCTGCGCACCCTGCTCAGGGAGGAGCTGGTGACGCTGCTCGGCACCGACTTCGACCGCGCGGTGAAGACGGAGAGCGGTCTGGACACGCCCGCCGTCGTGATGGTCGTCGGGGTCAACGGCACCGGCAAGACCACGACGACCGGCAAGCTCGCGCGGGTGCTGGTGGCCGACGGGCGGTCCGTCGTGCTCGGCGCCGCCGACACCTTCCGCGCCGCCGCCGCCGATCAGCTCCAGACCTGGGGCGAGCGGGTCGGCGCGCGTACCGTGCGCGGGCCCGAGGGCGGTGACCCCGCCTCGGTCGCCTTCGACGCCGTCAAGGAGGGCATCGCCGAGGGCGCGGACGTCGTACTGATCGACACGGCGGGCCGGCTGCACACCAAGACCGGGCTCATGGACGAGCTGGGCAAGGTCAAGCGGGTCGTCGAGAAGCACGGTCCGCTGGACGAGGTGCTGCTCGTCCTGGACGCCACGACCGGGCAGAACGGTCTCGTACAGGCCCGGGTCTTCGCCGAGGTCGTGGACATCACCGGCATCGTGCTGACCAAGCTGGACGGTACGGCCAAGGGCGGCATCGTGATCGCGGTCCAGCGCGAGCTGGGCGTGCCGGTCAAGCTGATCGGTCTCGGCGAAGGCGCCGACGATCTCGCGCCGTTCGAGCCCGGCGCCTTCGTGGACGCCCTGATCGGCGACGCGTAACCGCTCCGGCGGGGGTGCGGCCGCCGCCGCACCCCCCGGCGGTGCCTGGGCTCAGGCCTCCGTCGAGCGGTGGCAGATGTACGCCAGGGTCCCCAGCACCAGCCGCGCCTGCGGAGGTTCCGCCGCCGTGTCCAGAGACGGCGGGCGCAGCCAGCGGACCCCGGGGGTGGGCGGCGCCGTGACGAAGCTGTCGGGGCCGTGGGCGACGAGGTCGAGATTCGCGTCGTCCCAGCCCATGCGGTAGAGCAGCTCGGGCAGTTCGGCGCAGGCGCCGGGCGCCACGAAGAAGAGCGCGCGGCCCGCGGCCGTCGCCATCACGGGCCCCAGCGGCAGTCCCATGCGCTCCAGCCGTACCAGCGCCCTGCTGCCCGCCGGCTGCGCGACGTCGATGATGTCGAACGTACGGCCCACCGGCAGCAGGACGGCCGCGCCCGGTGCCCGCGACCAGGCCCGCGCCACCTCGTCCAGCGTCGAGCCCGCCGGGATCTCGGCTGCCGTGCCCGGCGGGATCTCGGCCGCCGTGCCCGGCCCCGCGCCGCTGACGGCGGCGCCGGTGCCCACGCCCGGGGCCACGTCCCAGCCCCAGAGTCCCGTGTACTCCGCCACCGCGGTGCACTCCGTGCTGCGGCGGCGCGCGCCGGACCGCATCTCCCGGATATCCCGGATTCCGCCGATCGTGAAGCCCATGCCCCCTCCAACGGGTCGAGCGCACCGGTGGTTACGACTCGCAGTCTGCCTGTGACTCTCTGTCGTCATCCGGTCGCATCGGCGGCGCTTGGAGGCATCGGGGGTGGTGCGGAGGCGATCTCCGCGCCCCGGCGCACGACGCTCCGCCGTCGTGACTGTTGCCTGTCAAGTGAATCGCGCCCGGCCGCAGGTGAGTTCATTCGAAGGGGTGGCGAATGGTGGCGTTTGTTGAATCCCCCTCGCTAGAGGGGTGATCGTAGGATTACTTTCAGTGCACGAACCCCGGGGAGAGCGTGCTCGCGGGTATGCCGGAGGCATCTCGGTTTCCTGTTCGAAGGGTGACAACCTCCGGACAGCCACCGGCAACTCAGGGCATTCTGGCAGTGGTTCGCGCGACAGGTGGTTTCAGCGGATGGGGGCGTTCCAGTGGGTGGCAGCGGCACAGGCGGCACGGACGCCGGCAAGCGCGCGAACGGGCGGCTGGGCTCGTGGTTCGTGCGCAGCGCCTGGTCGAAGGGCGAACTCGCACGCCAAGTCAACCGCAAGGCACGTGAGATGGGCGCGCACCACATCAGCACCGACACGTCGCGGGTCAGACGCTGGCTCGACGGCGAGCAGCCGCGCGAACCCATCCCGCGCATCCTCTCCGAGCTGTTCTCCGAGCGCTTCGGCACGGTCGTGACCATCGAGGACCTCGGCCTGCGCGCCGCCCACCAGTCGCCTTCGGTCTCCGGGGTCGATCTGCCCTGGGCCGGGCCGCAGACCGTGGCGCTGCTCAGCGAGTTCTCCCGCAGCGACCTGATGCTGGCGCGGCGCGGCTTCCTCGGCTCCTCGCTGGCGCTGTCGGCGGGACCCGCGCTCGTCGAGCCGATGCAGCGCTGGCTGGTGCCGGGGCCCGCGGGGGAGACGGAAAGGCCGCCGCCCCCGGCCGAGCAGCGCCCTTCGCGGCTCTCCAAGCCCGAGTTGGAACTGCTGGAGTCCACCACGGCGATGTTCCGGCTGTGGGACGCGCAGTGCGGCGGCGGGCTGCGCCGCAAGGCGGTCGTCGGCCAACTCCACGAGGTGACCGACCTGCTGCAGGAGCCGCAGCCGGAGGCGACGTCGCGGCGGCTGTTCACCTGCGCCGCCGAACTGGCCGAGCTGGCCGGCTGGATGAGTTACGACGTCGGCCTCCAGCCCAACGCGCAGAAGTACTTCGTCCTCGCGCTGCATGCCGCCAAGGAGGCCGGCGACAAGCCGCTCGGCTCGTACATCCTGTCGTCGATGAGCCGTCAGATGATCCATCTCGGCCGCCCCGACGACGCGTTGGAGCTCGTGCATCTCGCCCAGTACGGCAGCAGGGACTGCGCGACGCCGCGCACCCAGGCGATGCTCTACGCGATGGAGGCGCGCGCGTACGCCAACATGGGCCAGCCCAGCAAGTGCAAGCGCGCCGCGCGGATGGCGGAGGAGACCTTCGCCGACGCGGGCACCGACGCCGAGCGCGAGCCCGACTGGATCCGGTTCTTCTCCGAGGCGGAACTGAACGCGGAGAACGCCCATTCGTACCGTGACCTGGCATATGTGGCGGGTCGCAGCCCCACGTACGCGTCGCTCGCCGAGCCGGTCATGGAGCGCGCCGTCGAGCTGTTCGCCAAGGACGACGACCATCAGCGGTCATACGCTCTTAACCTGATTGGCATGGCGACCGTGCATCTGCTCAAGAAGGAGCCCGAGCAGTCGGCGGCCCTGGGCCGGCAGGCGCTCGACGTCGCGTGCAAAGTCCGCTCGGAACGGGTGAACACCCGGCTCCGCAAGACCGTATATACGGCTGCCAGGGATTTCGGCGGTGTGGCCGAGGTCACCGAACTCACGGATCAGCTCAACTCGCAGCTTCCCGAAAGTGCGGAAGCCGTCTGAAAAGCTCCGGCCGCGGCGCTCACCCCGTACAGCCCGACACGGCTCCCCCGCCGCCAGGACCGCAGGGTGGGTACCGCGGCCGGTTCATCTGCCCGTAACACAGAGGTTGCCTTCGTCACTGTCGTGAAACATCGAGCGGCACTGGCCGAAACCACCCTGGGCGATTCTCCTCAACACAGTCGGCCCACACCTCCCACACTCGGCAGGGGCCGTACCGACTCGCGAGGAGACGCCGGCCTTGAATGGCGCAGATACCGCATTCGTTTTGATCATGGCCGCGCTCGTCATGCTAATGACGCCCGGCTTGGCATTCTTCTACGGCGGCATGGTGCGGGTGAAGAGCGCCCTCAACATGCTCATGATGTCGATGATCTCCCTGGGCGTCGTCAGTGTGCTCTGGGTGCTCTACGGATACTCCCTGGCATTCGGGGACGACGCCGGTGGCGGGTTCATCGGCAACCTGGACCACATCGGCATGAAGGGCATCACAGCGGACACGCTGACCGGCGGAAAGACCGGCATTCCGGTCTTCGCCTTCGCCCTCTTCCAGCTCATGTTCGCCGTCCTCACCCCCGCTCTGATGAGCGGTGCGCTCGCGGACCGCGTGAAGTTCACCGGCTGGACGCTGTTCATCGCGCTCTGGGTCACCATCGTGTACTTCCCGATCGCCCACTGGGTCTGGCAGTCCGACGGATGGCTGTTCAAGCTCGGCGTGATCGACTTCGCCGGTGGTACGGCGGTCCATATCAACGCCGGTATCGGAGGCCTGGCGGCAGTCCTTGTCGTCGGTAAGCGCATCGGCTTCAAGAAGGACCCGATGCGTCCGCACAGCCTGCCGCTCGTCGTCCTCGGCGCCGGACTGCTGTGGTTCGGCTGGTTCGGCTTCAACGCCGGCTCCGCGCTCGCCGCCAACGGCACGGCCGCCCTCATGGCCTTCAACACCCAGATCGCCACTGCGGCGGCGATGATCGGCTGGCTCGCCTACGAGCGCATCCGGCACGGCGCGTTCACCACCCTCGGCGCCGCCTCAGGCGCGGTCGCCGGCCTCGTCGCGATCACGCCCTCCGGTGCCAACGTCAACGCGTTCGGCGCGCTGCTCATCGGTGTCGTCGCGGGTGTCATCTGCTCCTGGGCCGTCAGCCTCAAGTACAAGCTGGGCTACGACGACTCGCTCGACGTCGTCGGTGTCCACCTCGTCGGCGGTGTGATCGGTACCCTGCTGGTCGGCGTGCTCGCCATCGACGGTGTCGGCGGTGTCTCGCAGCTCGGCAAGCAGGCCGCCGGAGCGTTCTCGGTGATGGGCTACTCGTTCGTGGTCTCCTGGATCCTCGCCATGATCGTCCACAAGACGATCGGCTTCCGGGCCACCGAGGACGAAGAGACCAGCGGCGTCGACATGGCCTTCCACGCGGAGTCCGCCTACGACTTCAGCTCGGTGGGCGGATCGCTGTCCAACGGTCAGAATGGTGTGGCGCCCGACGCGCTGGCCGGGGCGACGAACAAGAAGGTGGACGCATGAAGCTCATCACCGCAGTCGTGAAGCCGCACCGGCTGGACGAGATCAAGGAGGCCCTGCAGGCCTTCGGCGTCCAGGGGCTCACGGTCACGGAAGCCAGCGGGTACGGCAGGCAGCGCGGCCACACCGAGGTCTACCGCGGTGCGGAGTACACCGTGGATCTCGTACCGAAGATCCGCGTCGAGGTGCTCGTCGGCGACGACGACGCCGAGGAACTGCTCGAAGTCATCGTGAAGGCCGCACGCACGGGCAAGATCGGTGACGGCAAGGTCTGGAGCGTGCCGGTCGAGACGGCCATCCGGGTACGTACCGGCGAACGCGGTCCCGATGCCCTCTGAGGCACCGGAAACCGCTGGACCCAGCGGCTATGCGGCGGCCCGGCTGCGTCTTCTCCAGGAGAAGACGCGGTCCGGGCCGCCGCGCCGGGCCGCGCTCGCCAAACTGACCGACGACTGGCTGAACGCGCTCTTCACCACCGCCGCCAGGGAGACCGGCGCGCGGGGCGTCGCCCTCGTCGCCGTCGGCGGCTACGGCCGCGGCGAACTCTCCCCGCGCAGCGACCTCGACCTGCTGCTCCTGCACGACGGCAGCGCCGAGTCCGTCGCCGCGCTCGCCGACCGGATCTGGTACCCCGTCTGGGACCTCGGCCTCGCCCTCGACCACTCCGTACGCACCCCCGCCGAAGCGCGCAAGACCGCCGGCGAAGACCTCAAGGTGCAACTCGGACTGCTCGACGCCCGGCACGTGGCCGGCGATCTCGGCCTGCTCACCAAGCTCCGCACCACCGTCTTCGCCGACTGGCGCAACCACGCCGCCAAACGCCTCCCCGAACTCGACGAGCTGTGCCGCGAGCGCGCCGAACGCCAGGGCGAGCTGCAGTATCTGCTGGAGCCCGACCTCAAGGAGGCCCGCGGCGGGCTGCGCGACGCGACAGCGCTGCGCGCCGTCGCCGCGTCCTGGCTCGCCGACGCCCCGCGCGAGGGCCTGGACGACGCCCGCCGCCGGCTGCTCGACGCCCGCGACGCCCTCCACCTGACGACAGGACGCGCCACCGACCGGCTCGCCCTCCAGGAGCAGGACCCCGTCGCCGCCGAACTCGGCCTCCTCGACGCCGACGTACTGCTGCGCCAGGTCTACGAGGCGGCCCGCACCATCTCGTACGCCTCCGACGTCACCTGGCGCGAGGTCAACCGCGTCCTGCGCGCCCGCTCCGTACGGCCCCGGCTGCGCGCCATGCTCGGCGGCAAACCGGCCCCCGAGCGCAACCCGCTCGCCGACGGTGTCGTGGAGCAGGACGGCGAAGCCGTCCTCGCCCTCGCCGCCCGCCCCGAGCGCGACCCCGTGCTGCCCCTGCGGGCAGCCGCTGCCGCCGCCCAGGCCGGCATCCCGATCTCGCTGCACGCGGTACGGCGGCTCGCCCTCGCCGCGAAGCCGCTGCCCTCGCCGTGGCCGGCCGAGGCCCGCGAGGAACTCGTCACCCTGCTCGGCGCCGGTGAGTCGACCATCCCCGTCTGGGAGGCCCTGGAGGCCGAAGGCCTCATCACCCGGCTGCTGCCCGACTGGGAGCGGGTCCGCTGCCGGCCGCAGCGCAACCCCGTCCACACCTGGACCGTCGACCGGCACCTCGTGGAGGCAGCCGTCCAGGCGTCCGCCATGACCCGCCGCGTCAGCCGCCCCGACCTGCTGCTGGTCAGCGCCCTGCTGCACGACATCGGCAAGGGCTGGCCCGGCGACCACTCCGTGGGCGGCGAGGCCATCGCCCGCGACATAGCGGCACGTATCGGCTTCGACGCCGAGGACACCGAGGTCATCGCGACCGTCGTACGCCACCACCTGCTGCTCGTGGACACCGCGACCCGGCGCGACCTCGACGACCCCGCGACCGTCAGCGCCGTCGCCGCCCGGATCGGCTCGATCGGCACCCTGGAACTCCTGCACGCCCTCACCGAGGCCGACGCGCTCGCCACCGGACCCGCCGCCTGGTCCTCCTGGCGCGCCGGACTCGTCACCGATCTCGTCGCCCGCGTCGCCGCCGTACTGACCGGCGAGGCCAGCCCCGAACCGGAACCCGAGGCGCCCAGCGCAGAACAGGAACGGCTCGCCGTCGAGGCCCTGCGCACCGGCGAACCCGTGCTGGCCCTGCACGCCCAGACCCCGGAGGAGTCCGACGAACCGGAACCCGTCGGCGTCGAACTGCTCATCGCCCTGCCCGACCAGCCCGGCGTCCTGCCCGCAGCCGCCGGGGTGCTCGCCCTGCACCGGCTCACCGTGCGGGCCGCCGACCTGCGCGCCATCGCGCTGCCCACCGACATCGGCGAAGCCTCGGTCCTGCTGCTCAACTGGCGGGTCGCCGCGGCGTACGGCTCGCTCCCGCAGGCCAGCAGGCTCCGCGCCGACCTGGTGCGGGCGCTGGACGGCTCGCTCGACATCCCCTCCCGGCTCGCCGAACGCGAAGCGGCCTACCCGCGCCGCAGAGGCGTGAAGGCCCCGCCGCCCCGGGTGACGGTCGCCCCCGGCAGCTCCCACCGCGCCACGGTCATCGAGGTACGCGCCCAGGACGCCCCCGGGCTGCTGCACCGGATCGGCCACGCGCTGGAGGAGGCCGCCGTACGGGTGCGCAGCGCGCATGTCTCCACGCTCGGCTCGAACGCCGTCGACACCGTGTACGTCACGCGCGAGGACGGCTCACCTCTGCCGGAACAGGAGGCAGCGACCCTCGCGAAGGCGCTGGAAGGCGCCTTGAACTGAGACGGATCCGGTAGCAGGGACCGGTTCGCCTGCCCGGCCGGATACCCTGGAGGGCGACCTGTCCGCCCGCCCCCGACCTGAGGATTCGCGACCACCGTGTTCGACACTCTCTCCGACCGCCTCGCAGCCACATTCAAGAGCCTCCGGGGCAAAGGGCGCCTCAGCCCGGAGGACATCGATGCCACGGCCCGTGAGATCCGTATCGCCCTGCTCGAAGCCGACGTCGCCCTGCCCGTCGTCCGCGCCTTCATCAAGCAGGTCAAGGAGCGCGCCAACGGCGCCGAGGTCTCCCAGGCGCTGAACCCGGCGCAGCAAGTCATCAAGATCGTCAACGAGGAACTCGTCGGCATCCTCGGCGGCGAGACCCGGCGGCTGCGCTTCGCCAAGCAGCCGCCGACCGTGATCATGCTCGCCGGTCTGCAGGGCGCGGGCAAGACGACCCTCGCGGGCAAGCTCGGTCTCTGGCTCAAGGGCCAGGGCCACTCCCCGCTGCTCGTCGCCTGCGACCTCCAGCGCCCCAACGCCGTCACGCAGCTCTCCGTCGTCGCCGAGCGCGCGGGCGTCGCCGTCTACGCGCCCGAGCCGGGCAACGGGGTGGGCGACCCGGTCAAGGTCGCGAAGGACTCGATCGAGCACGCGCGCGCCAAGCAGTACGACGTCGTGGTCGTGGACACCGCGGGCCGCCTCGGTATCGACCAGGAGCTGATGCGCCAGGCGTCCGACATCCGGGACGCGGTCAACCCCGACGAGGTCCTGTTCGTCGTCGACGCGATGATCGGTCAGGACGCCGTGAACACGGCGGAGGCGTTCCGCGACGGCGTCGGCTTCGACGGCGTCGTCCTGTCGAAGCTCGACGGCGACGCACGGGGCGGCGCCGCGCTGTCCATCGCGCATGTCACCGGCAAGCAGATCATGTTCGCCTCCAACGGCGAGAAGCTGGACGAGTTCGACACGTTCCACCCCGACCGGATGGCGTCGCGCATCCTGGACATGGGTGACCTGCTCAGCCTCATCGAGAAGGCCGAACAGACCTTCAGCCAGGCCGAGGCCGAGAAGATGGCCGCGAAGCTGGCCAAGGGGCCGAAGGAGTTCACGCTCGACGACTTCCTGTCCCAGATGGAGCAGGTCCGCAAGATGGGCTCGATCTCCAAGCTGCTCGGCATGCTGCCGGGCATGGGGCAGATCAAGGACCAGATCGCCAACCTGGACGAGAAGGACGTGGACCGCACCGCCGCGATCATCAAGTCCATGACGCCGGGGGAGCGCGCGGAACCGACGATCATCAACGGCTCGCGCAGGGCGCGTATCGCCAAGGGCTCGGGCGTCGAGGTCAGCGCGGTGAAGGGGCTGGTCGAGCGGTTCTTCGAGGCCCGCAAGATGATGTCCAAGATGGCGCAGGGCGGCGGGATGCCGGGCATGCCGGGGATTCCGGGCATGGGCGGTGGCCCTGGCCGTACGAAGAAGAAGCAGAAGCAGGCCAAGGGCAAGCAGCGTTCGGGCAACCCGATGAAGCGCAAGGCGGAGGAGCAGGCGGCGCTGGCGCGCCGGGAGGAGTCGGCGCTGGCGGTGCCGGTGGAGGAGCAGGCGAAGAACTTCGAACTCCCGGACGAGTTCAAGAAGTTCATGAGCTAGCCGCGGTCCGGGGGCGGTGTCGCCGTCCGGCGGGGTGACCGGTCCGGGTTGCGGTTGTCGCCGGGGGGGGGGGGGGGGGGGGGGGGGGGGGGGGGGCCCGGGGGGGGGGGGGGGGGCCCCCCCCCCCCCCCCGCCGCCGCTCAGAGCGCCGGGGAGCCCTGCGGCTGCTGGGCGATGCCCAGGATCGCCGCGTACTTCGACAGCACGAGCTTGCCGATCGCCGGGTACGCGCCCAGCGGTTCGGCTGCCGCGCAGTCGGCCTCCTTGAGCGCGGCGTCGAGCAGCCCTTCGGACAGCTCGGGGCCGATCAGGTACGGCGCGAGCGCGAGCTGGTTCGAACCGGCGCCGCGCAACTGCTCGGCGATGGAGCTGACGGACCCCGGTACGTCGAGCGCCGCCGCCATCACCGGTACGGCGAGCCTGGCCGCCAGCAGCATCCCCGTGATCCCCGCGGTGTCGACCGCCTCCTTGCCCCCCACCGTGGCCAGGATGATGCCGTCGGCCGCAGTCGTGACCGTGAACAGCCGGGCGCGGTCCGCGCGCGCCAGACCCACCTCCGAGAGCCTGACGTGCAGCGCCTCGGCGAGCAGCGGGTGCGGACCGAGTACGTCGGTCAGCTCCGCGCCCGCACCGCTGTCGGCGACGGCCTGCTCTATCCGGCTGATCAGGTCGCCTTCGGGGCCCGCGAGCAGCGGCACCACGACAGCGGCGGGGCCCTCGGGCTCGGCGACCTCGCGTCCTGCCACCTTCGCCAGCTCGTAGCGCTCGGTGCGCTGCGTCGCTGTACGCGCCACGACGGTGTGCAGCGCCGGGAACTCGGCGTCGTCCGCGCTGTCGCCGTCCAGATAGCCGATCCTGGCCTCCAGGCCGGGCAGCTCGGAGCGGGCGATGGAGACGACCTCTTCGGCCAGACCGCGGACGGCGGCCGAGGGCGTGCCGGGCACGGCGAGGACCAGGGTGGGCGCGCCTTCGGGCGCGGCCACGGGCTCCGGGCGGCGGTGGCGCCCCGACTGGCGGGGTCGCGGCATTCGTACAGGCAGGCCGGGTGCGGGCCCAGTGGGGGTGCTCATGACCCAGAATGCTACTGGTTTTGTGGGTGCGGCTGTTCGGGGAGGGGGCAGACGCGCGCTACCCATCCGTATTTGTCCGTTAGGTGTTTTTCCGCTCATCCCTCCCGTTCTGTCAGGGGTGTTCGGTCAGGACGCGCAGCAGCCGCGGATGGGACGGCAGCGTGAGGGAGTCCGCGGCGAGCGCGGCGGCGATGACCAGTGCTCCCGTGAGCGGATCACCGGCGGCCGGGACCGTGGTGGCCTGCGGCAGTTGCCCGGCCAGCTCGGTCCGCAGCGGACCGAGCAGCGGCTCACCCAGCTTGAACAGACCACCGGTGAAAGCGACTTCGCAGTCGCCGTCCGGCGGGCACACCGCCGCCGCGGCCTCGGCGATCTGCCGCGCGGCGGCCGCGAGGATCCCGGCGGCCACCGGATCGTCCGCAGCGCGGGCCGCCACCTCCGGTGCGAACGAGGCGAGCAGCGCGGTCCTGTCGGTCCTCGGGTAGAGCAGCCCCGGCAGTTCGCCCGCAGGTCCGAACACCGCTTCCACAGCGGACAGCAAAAAAGCCGAACCGCCGCGCCGCCCGTCGTGGGCGCGCAGGGCGGCCTCCAGTCCGGCCCGGCCGATCCAGGCGCCGCCGCCGCAGTCGCCGAGCAGATGCCCCCACCCGTCGGCCCGCCGCCAGTCCGTCAGATCCGTACCGAGCGCGATCATGCCGGTACCGCCGGCGACGACGGCGCCGGGCCGCTGCCCGAGCGCTCCCGCGTACGCGGTGACGGCGTCGGCGGCGAGCGCCAGCCTGCGTACCCCCCAGGCCCGTTCGAGGGCGGCGGGCAGTTCGGCGCGCAACTCGTCACCGAGCGTCGCCATCCCGGCCGCGCCGATCGCGACGGCCGACAGGCGGGCGCCGACGTCGACCCGCGCCAGCAGTGTGTCGGCGGCGGGCAGCAACTGGTCCAGCAGATGGCGCGCTTCGATGCCCGCAGGACCGGTACGCACCGGCTCGGCGGTCGCCGTCACGGCAGCCGCCACCGGCCCGGCGCCCGTACCGGAACCCGGTGCCGTAGTGGCGGTTTCGGCGAGCGCGACCCGCAGCCCCGAACCACCCGAGTCCACGCCAAGTACCCAGCTCACGACGGCGACCGGCTCCAGGAAGAGAGGGGGAGTGACGACGGCACCTTATCCGAGCCCCGGACCCGGGACCGCCGGTCCGCTGCTTCCCGGCCGGAGTCGGCAGCACCCGCGTTGCACCAGTAGAGTGAATCGCCGTGGCAGCACAACCGTTGAACGAACTTGTCGAGCCCGGCTGGGCGGACGCGCTGCGTCCCGTGGCCGGACGCATCGCCGAAATGGGCGACTTCCTGCGCGCGGAGATCGCGGCGGGGCGTACGTATCTGCCGGCCGGCGCGAACGTACTGCGCGCCTTCCAGCAACCCTTCGACGAGGTAAGGGTCCTGATCCTGGGTCAGGATCCCTACCCCACACCGGGCATGGCCATCGGGCTCAGCTTCGCCGTGGCGCCCGAGGTGCGTTCGCTGCCCGGCAGCCTGGAGAACATCTTCCGTGAACTGCACGGCGACCTCGGCCTCGACCGGCCGTCCAACGGTGATCTGACGCCGTGGACCCGGCAGGGGGTCCTGCTGCTCAACAGGGCGCTGACCACGGCCCCCCGCAAGCCCGGCGCACACCGCGGCAAGGGCTGGGAGGACGTGACCGAGCAGGCCATCCGCGCGCTGGTCGCGCGCGGCAAACCGCTCGTCTCGATCCTGTGGGGACGGGACGCGCGCAATCTGCGGCCCTTCTTCGGCGACTACCCGGCGATCGAGTCGGCCCACCCTTCCCCCAGGTCGGCGGAGAGCGGCTTCTTCGGCTCCCGCCCCTTCAGCCGCGCCAACGACCTCCTGGTCAAGCAGGGCGCCCAGCCGGTGGACTGGCGCCTGCCGTAGCCCGCTCAAGGACCGGATCCGGAGCGCCGGGCAACGAAACACCGCCCCCGTGGACTCCCTTGGAAAAGGAGGTTGTCCATGGGGAGACCTGAGCAGAGCGCGGACGTCGAATTCCAGAGATTCGTCGTCAGCCGCTGGACGCGGTTCACGCGCACGGCGTTTCTCCTGACGGGGGAGCGGTACGCGGCCGAGGACCTGGTGCAGTCGTCCCTGGAGCGGATCTATCTGGTCTGGCCCAAGGTCGCCGCGGCCGACGACCCGGACGCGTACGTGCGGCGGGTGATGATCAATCTGCATGCCCGCAAGCACCGCAGGAAGCTCAAGGAGATCCTGGCGCCCGGTGACGACACCGGTCTGACGCACGAACTGCCCGAGCGCGACGACCGGATCGCGCAGGCCGACGACCGCTCCGATCTGCTGACGGCACTGGGCCAACTGCCGCCGCGCCAGCGGGAGGCGGTGGTGCTGCGCTACTGGGAGGACCTGAGCGAGACCCAGACCGCCACTGCCATGGGCTGCTCCGTCGGCACGGTCAAGAGCAACGCGGCCAAGGGCATCGCGAAGCTGCGCACCGTGCCCGGCCTGCTGGACATGATGACGAAGGGCGGACGGACATGATCAGGGAAGAGCGGGACCCGGCACACAGGACCGTCGCCCTCCTGCTGGCGGACGCGGCGGCCGAGGTGGAGATCGGCCCGCCGCCCGTCCAGGCCGTCGTACGGGGCGGCAGGCGCCGCAGGGCGCGGCGCAGGGCGCTCGCCGCTGCGACGGCGCTGGTGATCGCCGGCTCGGTCGGCGCCTCACTGGCGGCCGGGGCCCTGGCGGACGGGAACGGAAAGAGCCAGGTGGCGGAGCAGCCGCTGGAAGGCGTACGGGAGCCGGCGCTGCTGCCGCTGACGTCCACGCTGGCCGCGGGGCACACGGACGGCAAGCAGTGGCGTATCACCGTCGATGTCTGGGCTCCGGCGAAGAACGCCGCGCAGGCCGGGCGGTTGGCGACCGCCATGAACGACGGCGAATACCTCGACGTCGACCGCGGTGGCACGGGCGGCCGGGGGCTGATCGGCACGGGGTGGTACTTCGTCCGCGTCGCCGTCGGCGGCCGGGACTCGTTCGCGCTCGACGGCCCGGTCGAGGCCGGCCAGGAGCTGCGCGAGAGTCTGGAGGTCCGGCCCGCCCGGCTCGGACCCCAGGGCACCGACTGGGTGGTGGTCGGCAAGGCATCTCCGGACACCAGGCGCGTCGTGTGCACGTGGGACGACGGCACGACCACGGAGCTGCCGCGCTCGGCCCTGCTGCCGGTCGGCGGTGACGGGGCGCGGTGGTTCGTCGCCGAGGTGCCGAAAGGGCGCACGTTCGCGTCGGCCAAGGGGCTGTACTGACCGGCTCCTGAGCCCCTGAGCCCCCGGCCCCTGAGCCCCTGAGTCCCGGAGCCCCGGACCCCCGGAGTCGGGACCCCGGAGCCGGTCCGGACAGCCGCAGGTCAGAAGGCCCGCAGATACTGCGAAGGGGTGGGCACGGAAGCGCCCAGGTCGGCGGCCGCGCGGCGGGCGAAGTTCGGGTCGCGCAGCAGCTCCCTGGCCAGCAGTACGGCGTCGGCCTCCCCGTTGGCGAGGATCTTCTCCGCCTGGTCGGACTCGGTGATCAGACCGACCGCCGCCACCGGCATCCGGGTCTCGGCCTTGATCCGCGCGGCGAACGGCACCTGGTAGCCGGGCTTGAGCGGGATGCGGACCCCTGAGGCGTTGCCGCCGCTCGACACGTCGAACAGGTCCACGCCGTGGTCGACCAGCAGGTCAGCCAGGCGCACCGAGTCGTCGGCCGTCCAGCCGCCCTCGTCGAGCCAGTCGGTCGCCGAGACCCGGAAGAAGACCGGCAGGTCGGCGGGGAAGGCGGCGCGCACGGCGTCCACGACCTCGACGGCGAACCGGATCCGGTTCTCGAACGAGCCGCCGTAGGCGTCCGTGCGGTGGTTGCTGTGCGGGGAGAGGAACTGGTGGATGAGATAGCCGTGCGCGCCGTGGATCTCGGCGACCTGGAACCCGGCCGCCGCCGCCCGCGCGGCGGCGGCGCCGAACTGCCCGACGATCTCGGCGATCTGATCCACCGTCAGCTCGGTGGGCACCAGATGCCCCTCGGCGAACGGTACGGCGCTGGGCGCGACCGGCTGCCAGCCGTCGTTCTCCGGACCGACCGGACCGCCGCCGTTCCAGGGCTTGTCGGTCGATCCTTTGCGCCCAGCATGAGCAAGCTGGATGCCGCGCGGTGTGCCCTGCGAGGCGAGGAAGCGGTTGATCCTGCTGAACGCCTCGACCTGGGTGTCGTTCCAGATGCCGAGGTCGAACGGGCTGATCCGGCCCTCCGGGCTGACGGCCGTCGCCTCGGTGATGATCAGGCCCGTACCGCCGACGGCGCGCGCGGCGAGATGCGCGAAGTGCCAGTCCGTCGGCGCACCCGCGGACGGGCCCGTGGGTTCGGCGGAGTACTGGCACATGGGCGCCATCCACACCCGGTTGGGCAGGGTCAGAGACCGCAGCGTGTAGGGGGTGAACAGTGCGCTCACGGCAGGCTCCCATCGGGACGAGTGGATACGTCCCTTACCGTACCTACGGTGGTCAGGCGGCTGTCAAACTACGATGATTCTCGTACTGGGGCGGCGGGCGGCGCGTCACGGCAGTCGGAGCGGATTGCCTGATTAAGTTGAGAATGTGTCGGAACATAACGTGATTTCCGCCGATGGACCCCACGAGCCTGCCGCCCGCGACCGCCCGGTGTGGGAGGTGCAGGGATACGGCACCGTCACCGGCGCCGGACAGGAGCCGGACGGTGCGGTGCGCCGCGAGATCCTGCCGCCCTGGGTCGACGTCCGGCTGACCTTCCCCGACGGGGCGCGGGTCGACGTACTCGCCGTGGTGCGGGACGGCCGCATGGCCATCGAGGACGCGCAGGCCGATCCGCCGCTGACGCTGGAGGACTTCGCCGCGCTGGCCGGGGTGATCGACTCGCCCCTCCAGGACGCGTGGCAGGTGGTGGCCGACCGGCACCGCCCGGCGGAGCGGCTGCCGGCCGCGGAGATCCCGGCAGCCGAGCCCCCCGTTGCCGACATCCCGGCCGTAGAGGTTCCGGTCGTCGAGTTCCCTGCCGTCGAGCCGCCCGCCGTGGAGCTGTCCGTGGTGGAGGCGCCGGTGACGGCGCCGCCGATGACGGCGCCGCCCGCCGTGGAGCCCGTACCGTACGAGCCCGAGCCCGAGCCCGCGCCCGAGGCCCCGGCCACCCACGCACCGACCCCGGTCGATCCGGCCGTGGACGCGTCAGCCGTAGACGAACCCGCCGTCGGCGAACCGGCCGAGCCGCCCGGTCGGCATCGCGCCCGCAGCACCCCGCCCCGTGGACCCGCCGGCCGGATCGGCGCCGCCGAGGTCTACCGCGCGGCCCAGCGCGACGGGGTCGATCCCGTACTCGCCGTCATGGCGGCCACCGGGCTCAGCCGCCGCAAGTCGCTCAGGCTGATCGCGGGCGCCCGCGACGAGGGGCATCTGTCGCCGCGCCACAACCGCCGCTGACCGGCGGCCGTCAGAACGACCGCATCCGGTCCATCTCGACGGTCTGCTGGGCGACGATGTCGGTCGCCATCTCCTCGATCTGCACGTTGTTGCCCTCGGAAAGCGCCTCGGTGGCCATCGTGACCGCCCCCTGGTGATGCGTGATCATCAGCCGGACGAAGAGAGCGTCGAACGCCTTGCCCTTGGCCGCGCGCAGTTCGGCCAACTGCTCGGGGGTGGCCATTCCGGGCATCGCGCCATGGTCATGACCTTCCTGACTCTTTGCCCCGCCATTGTTTTCCAGCCACCCGCGCATTGCCTCGATCTCCGGCCGCTGGGCCGCCGTGATGCGCGCCGTGAGCCGCTTCACCGGGGTGGATTGCGCCCTGCCGGTCGCCAGCCGGGTCATCTCCAGTGCCTGTCCGTGATGGACGATCATCATCCGCGCGTACGTCAGATCGGCCGCATTGGGCGTGTTGTCGGGGGCGGCCCGCACCGCCTCCTCCGGCGTCAGGGTCTTGGCCGGCTCGCCCGGACGGCCCGGCGCCACCACGCCGGGTGCGCTGCCGCCTGCGGCTTCGGGTGTCCGCGCGGTGTCCGCGGTGTCCTTGTCCGCCGAGTCGCAGGCGCCCAGGGCGAGGAGCGCGACCACGGCCGTGGCCGCGACGAGCGTGCCGCGTACGCGCGGGCTTCTGCGACGGATCAACACAGCGGCCTCCTGGGGGACATGGCGCGGCCGGCCGCCGGCATCGGGTGCTCGGCCACCGTAGTAAGACGCTTCCGCGTTTCGATGATCGGAAACTTTCATTACGTCTCTATTGCCGTCTGTTGAGATGTACATGATGAGGGCCATACTGCCGTGATCCCCGACCCGTTCCCCCCGAACGGATTCAAGGAGGACCGCAGTGACCTCGTTGCACCTCATCCGCGCGCGGCGCAGACGTCTGGCCGTGGCCGCCGCCACGGCCGGTCTCTTCGCCGCGCTGCTGGCAGCCGGACCCATGGCTGCCGCGGACCCGGGCGACGGCCCCGCCCGGCGGGCGATCTCCGCCGAGCAGGCCGCAGAGACGGCTACCGCCGTCAAGAACGGCGAGATTCCCGCTGTCGACGAAGTCGTCCACAGCGCCAACATCAAGCACCTGACCAACATCCCCAAGGACGCGCTGGCCGACTTCAACTCGGACCTCGCCTTCCAGGGCGATTACGCCTTCGCCGGAAACTACAGCGGCTTCCGGATCTTCGACATCAGCAACCCCAGGTCGCCCAAGTCGGTGGCCCAGGTGCTGTGTCCGGGAGCCCAGAACGACATCACCGTCTCCGGTGACCTGCTCTTCCTGTCCACCGACTCGTCACGGAGCGACAACTCCTGCGCCAGCACCTCGCAGCCGGCGACCGAGAAGTCGTCCTGGGAGGGCATGAAGATCTTCGACATCAGCGACAAGCGCAACCCCAAGTACGTCGCCGCCGTCGAGACCTCCTGCGGTTCGCACACCCACACGCTGGTGCCGGAGCGCAAGGACGTGTACATCTACGTCTCCTCGTACTCGCCGAACGCCAACTTCCCCGACTGCCAGCCGCCGCACGACGGGATCTCCGTCATCAAGGTGCCGCGCAAGGCGCCCCAGCAGGCCAAGGTCGTCGACTTCCCCGTCCTTTTCCCCGACGGCGGCAACCCCGGCGCCCCCGACAACCCGGGCGTCTCGAAGACCACCGGCTGCCACGACATCACCGTGCTGCCGTCGAAGGACCTGGCCGCCGGTGCCTGCATGGGTGACGGCATCCTCTTCGACATCAAGAACCCGGAGCGCCCCAAGGTCATCGACCGGGTCCAGGACAACGTCAACTTCGCCTTCTGGCACTCGGCGACCTTCAACCAGAAGGCCGACAAGGTCGTCTTCACCGACGAGCTGGGCGGCGGTGGCGCCGCCACCTGCAACGCCGAGGTGGGACCCGACCGCGGCGCCGACGGCATCTACGACATCACCGGCAGGGGCGACCACCGCCGACTGGTCTTCCGCAGCTACTACAAGATCCCCCGGCACCAGGCCGCCACCGAGAACTGCGTCGCGCACAACGGCTCGCTGATCCCGGTCAAGGGCCGCGACATCATGGTCCAGGCCTGGTACCAGGGCGGCGTCTCCGTCTGGGACTTCACCGACTCCGCCGAGCCGAAGGAGATCGGATACTTCGAGCGCGGCCCGGTTTCGACCGAGACCCTGTCGGTGGCCGGCTCCTGGTCGGCGTACTACTACAACGGCTACATCTTCTCGAACGACATCGCCAAGGGCTTCGACGTGCTGAAGCTCGACGACCGCAGGACCGATCCGGCGAAGCGGGTGCGGATGGACGGGCTCAACGTCCAGACCCAGCCCGACTACTTCGACCGCTGAGGGACCGTGCTCTGATCCGTTCCGCCGGGCGGCTCGTCGCCCGGCGGAACGCCCAGCTCCCAGTCGAGGCCGTAGCGGCTGAACAGCTCGGCGCGCAGCGGCGCGAGCGGCATCGGCGCCCCCGGCATCAGCGCGGCGAAGACCGTGCCCATCAACTGGGCGCGCAGCAGCGGATAGTCGCGGTCGGGGTCCGGCGACCCGTACCGCTCGACGGTCTCCCGCAGCAGCTCGGCCAGCTTCTGCTGCTCGGGGCACTGCACGAACCCCTCGGCCTGCAGGATCCCCGCCATGTGCGTACGCATCAGCACGGGGCTGTCCACCACGAGCCCGATGATCGAGTCGATCGCCCGCGCCATCAGCTCGGCGCCGTCCTCGGTGCGCGGCTCGCGGTCGAGCCCGGCCCGCAGCGTGCGGTGCATCAGCCGGTGCACGGCCGACTGCAGAAGCTGCCGCTTGCCGGGGAAGTAGTACGAGACGAGCCCGCGCGCCGAGCCTGCCCGGTCGGCGATGTCGGCGAGCGTCGTCGCCTCGTACCCCCGCTCGGCGACCAGCTCGACCGTGGCCTGCAGCAACCGCTCCCGGGAACGCCGACGAAGCTCCTCATTGACCGATGCGCTCCGCGGGGACATGCTTTACTCCTGCGTTGACTGGCTCTTAGTCAGTATACTCAGCGTGTCCTGCCACGGTCCCTTCCGGGCCTGGTCAGCAGGGCTGCCGTCTGTCTTGGGCGACGCGGGGGATCGTCCAAGACGGACGGCTTCCGGCTGCCCGGACGCGGAAGGCGCCCGGACAGGGCGGACCTACGGGAGCGGTCCGCGGCCCGCGAGGGTGAGCACCGGGCGCAGTCCGGCCGGCCGTTCCTCCACCGGCAGATGGTCCACGAAGTGCACCGAGCAGCCGATGTCGGCGGCTCCGCCGTCGGCCGTGCGGTCGTCGCCGACCATCAGCACGTCGTGCGGATCCTGCCCCAGCTCCTCGCAGGCCGCCCGGAACAGCCGCGCGTCCGGCTTCTGGACGCCGTGCTCGTACGAGAGGACGTACGCGTCCACGAGGCTGTCCAGACCGTGGGCGCGGAAGACCGGCCGCAGGTCCCAGCCGATGTTGCTGACCACGGCGACCCCGAGCCCGCCGCGCCGCAGCGCGCCGAGCACCTCGGCGGCGTCGCCGTACGGACGCCAGGCGTCCGGGGTCATGTGCCGCTCGTAGAGGGCGTCGTACAGCGCCGGGTCGGGCAGCGGCACCAGCCGGGCGAGGCCGGTGTACGCGGCGCGGTGGCCCGCCGCGCTCGCGTCGCGGCCCGCCCACACCTCGGCCAGCTCGGCCGGTACCTGCTGCGGCGACGGGCCGCCGGGCAGCGCCCCCGCCACGGCCAGCCGCATCGCGGACCGCCGGACCTCGTCGGGCGGCACGCAGACACCCGTCTCGTCGAGCACGGCCCGCAGCCACGATCCTGCCGATTCGATGCGGAAGAGGGTCCCGGAGAAGTCGAAAAGCACTGCCTTGAACGTCATACGCCCGATCCTTCCCGGCCAACGGCCCCCTGGACAAGGCCGGACGGCCGTACACGCCCGTACGTGGCGATGGACAGGGCGACAAGTCCGGCACCCAGCAGCCAGCCGGCCAGCACGTCCGAACTCCAGTGCACCCCCAGCCAGAGCCGGGTGAACCCCACGCCGACCACGGAAACGGCCGCCACCAGCACGGCGGCGCCCCACGCCGCGCCACGCGTCCCGTGCCGGCGCAGCAGCCACAGCAGCAGTCCGCAGGTGACGGCGGCGGTCATGGCGTGCCCGGAGGGGAACGAGGCGTAGTGGGCCGAGTCGACCGGATCGGGCCAGTGCGGACGCGCCCGCCCGACGGCCGCCTTCAGCCCCTGCTGGACGACGGAGCCGACCGCGCTCGTCGCGCCGACCCACAGGGCGAGCACCCGTTCGTGGCGCAGCCACAGCACGACGACGGCCGCTGCGGTCAGCGCGCGCATCGTCCAGGGGTCCCACACCCAGTCGCTCAGCACCCGGTTGGTCCGGGTGAGCCCCGGTTCGGCGACGGCCCAGCGGTGCAGCCGGGACGCCGAGGAGCGGTCGAAGGAGAGCAGCGGCCCCCACTCGGTGACGACGAGCGCCGCCAGTACCCCGGAGACGACGGCGAGCAGGGCGGCCGCGCGGGCGAAGGTGACCGGTGAGGAGTGCATGGGGTGATCCTTGCCGAGGATGCCGCCCGCAACCGGAACCGGGTGGCACCGCCGGTGATTCGCGCCGCCCCGCGAGATTCGAACGACCGGCCCCCGGGCGGCTCCGCCGGGTGAAGCGGCGTTCGAAACGGGGTGGCCGGCAGCCGCGCGAACCCGGGTGCCGCGCATGCCGGGCCACCGCTGAACCCGTGCGATCGGCGGCGTCCGGTGTGCGGGTGAGGGGTGCATTGTGCACGTCCGTGCGCACACGCGAGACGTGACAGCGGTGACTGTTGCGGCTCTCCCGCGGCGTGGCACCTTCTGTAGCGCGCCGACAACGACACCGCGTCGGCAACACGTCGGCACCACCGCGACAGCAGGGGAGTGAGTGTGAATCCGGAGTACGCCGCATACTGCGAGGCGGACCGCGTCTTCTACGACGCACCGCACCGCTCCTCCGCCGGTCGCCAGGGTGAAGGCGCCCTCTACGGTCCGGCCCGCGAGCCCGCCCCCGAGGGCTGGGAGCGGTCGCGGCGCGGTGACTGGCTCTCCCTCAGCCCGCTCGGTCTGCGGGTGCCGTCGCAGGGCTGGAAGATCCACATATCGGCGGGACTCGACAACGCGGAACCGGTACTGCGGCGGGTGCTCGACTACTGCGTCCCGCGCCGGCTGCCCGTCAAGTTCATACCCGGGCCCGCCCTGTTGCATCTGCGTAACGCGAAGTACGCGGACCGGGCGGGCAGTGGCAAATTCATCACGGTCTACCCGCACTCCGAGGACGGGTTCCAGGACGTGTGCGAGGGGCTGACGGCCCTTCTCGAAGGGGAGCACGGTCCCTACATCCTGAGCGATCTGCGCCTCGGCAGCGGCCCCGTGCACGTGCGCTACGGGGCGTTCGCGCCGCGGTTCTGTCCCGCGCCCGACGGCCGCCTCGTGCCCGCCGTCGCCGATCCGCAGGGGCGGCTGGTGCCCGATCCGCGCGGCCCTTCGCTGAACATCCCCGCGTGGGTGACACCCCCGCCGTTCCTGCTGCCGCATCTGGAGGCGCGCAAGTCCGTCGGGCTGGCCGACGTGCCCTACAGCGTCGAGGGCGCTCTGCACTTCTCCAACGGTGGAGGCGTCTACCTCGGCCGGGACACCCGCAGCGGCGAGCGGGTGGTGCTCAAGGAAGCACGGCCGTACGCCGGACTGGCCGCCGACGGCGCCGACGCGGTGGCCCGGCTGGAGCGCGAGCGGGTGGCGCTGGAGCAACTGGCCGGGCTGGACTGCGTACCCGAGGTCCGGGACACCCTCGACATCGGTGAGCACCGCTTCCTCGTGCTGCAGCATGTGCCCGGCGCGACCCTCAACGCCGTGTTCGCCCGCAGGTTCCCGCTCTCGCAGGCGGCGCCGACACCGGAACTGATCGCCGAACACGCCGCGTGGGCAACGAGGTTGTACGGACTCGTCGAGCGCGCCGTACACGACGTCCATGACCGCGGTGTCGTCATCAGCGACCTGCACATGAGCAACATCATGGTCTCCGAGGACGAATCCCGGGTCGTCCTGCTGGACTTCGAGGCCGCGTCGAGAACCGACGAGCAGCGCCGCCAGATCGTGGCCAACCCGGCGTTCGTCGCGC
The DNA here is from genome assembly GCF_055584925.1 of Streptomyces sp. NPDC087906. Classification (NCBI taxonomy): domain Bacteria; kingdom Bacillati; phylum Actinomycetota; class Actinomycetes; order Kitasatosporales; family Streptomycetaceae; genus Streptomyces; species Streptomyces sp. NPDC087906. The sequence continues at coordinate 743,889 of NZ_JBVJLC010000002.1, read as the reverse complement.
CGTCCGACCGGCGCGGGGCCGACATCGACCGGTACGCACTCGCCTGTCTGCGCCTCGCGCTGTTCCTGCCGCTCACCACGCTGTTCGCCATCGACCGGCGCAAGGCGGCCCGGCTCGCGGAAGAGATATCCCTCATCTACGGGATACCGGAAGCCAGCCTCCGACCGGCCGTCGAGGAGATCCTGCGGGACGCCGCGCCGGTCGCCGGGACCACGGCCGCGGTAGTGGCGGACAGCCGACCCGAGGCGTGGGGGGCATCGGTCTCCGCGCTCGGCGACTGGCCGCGCAGCCGGGACTCGATGGCCCGCGCGATCATCGACTCCTGCACACCGGAGCGCGACGACCGCTGCTTCCCGGGCGACATCGCCCAGTTCGCCTCGCCCGCCGGCGGCCAGTCCTTCGGCTACGGCGCGGCAGGAGTCCTGCACGCCCTCCAGGAGACCGGAGCGCCCTCCTGCCCTGAGGCCGCCGAATGGCTGCTGGCCCGCGTCAAGTCCCCGGCCCCCGGCACACCCGCCGGCTTCTACGACGGACTGGCCGGCATCGCCTGGACGCTCGGCCGGCTCGGACACCAGGACCAGGCGACCGAACTCGCGCTCCTCGTCGCGAAACAGCCACTCGAAGGACTCACCGCCGACCTGCACAGCGGCCACGCAGGAGTGGCCCTCGCCCTCCACGACCTGGCCCGCGAAGCCGACACCCGGGACGCCGCCGTACTCGCCGAGGCCGCCGACCGCTGTACGGCGCTGGCCGCCCAGGCGCTCACGGACGGCCCGCCCACCTCCAGGACCGGGCTGCTGCACGGCGCCACCGGGCTCGCCCTGCTCTTCGTACGCCGGTACGAGGCGACCGGGGACCCCGCCCTGCTCGACCTGGCCGCCACCGCGCTCCGCCGCGACCTGGCCCGCTGCCAGGAAGGCGCCGAAGGCGCGCTCCTGGTGGTCGAGGGCAAGCGGACGATGCCGTACCTCGGCGCCGGCAGCGCCGGCCTCGCGACGGTCGTCGACGACTACCTGCGCCACCGGCCCGGCGACGAGGCGTTCACAGCCGCGCTGCACGCGCTGCTCCCCGCCTCCCGGTCCGCCTTCTACGTCCAGCCCGGCCTCTTCCGGGGGGTGGCCGGACTCGTCCTCCAACTGGCCCGCACCTCCGTGGGGGAGCCGGCCGACCGGCAGCGCGTCATCCGCCGGCACACCGCGCTCCTGGGACTCCACGTCATGCCCTACCAGGGTGAAGTGGCCTTCCCCGGAGAGCAGTTGATGCGGCTGTCGATGGACCTGAGCACCGGCACCGCAGGCTGCCTGCTCGCTCTGGGCAGCGCGCTCGGGGACACCCCGGCGTCGCTGCCGTTCCTGCCGCCGAACGGCGCACACCGCGCCGGACAAGGCGGCCCACAGACCGGTCCCATTCGGGGCCGTTGCTAAATCGCACACAACAGTCCCCAGAAAGGACACCATCATGGCTCTTCTTGACCTTCAGGCGATGGAGACCCCCGCCGAGGAAGCTTTCGGCGACGTGGCCACGGGCAGTCAGGTCAGCCTGCTCATCTGCGAGTTCAGCTCGCTGAGCGTCGTCCTCTGCACCCCGTGACCCGCGTCGGCGCGCTGACCGGTCGCTGATACGACCGGTCGGCCGCCGACGGCACGGCACAGTCTGATCCCGGGCCGCTCCTCGGCCCGGGATCAGACGTACCCGATTCGGCGCGCGGTGCACGCGCGACGCACCGACGGAAGGATTCCGGCGTGACCAGCGCTCCCGACGCCCCGTCCGCCGGCGGTACGGCACTGGATCTCGCCCGCAGGCGGCCCGCCGCGCTCACCGGTGTCCTGGTGTGCTCCGTGGGCGCCGCGCTCGCCGCCGTGGCCCTGCCCGCGGCGCTCGGCACCGCCGTCGACCACCTCGTGACCGGTAGGGCCGTCCCCTGGCCGGCCGTCCTGCTGTGCGCCGCGCTCACCGCTGCCGAGGTCCTGCTCGACGCCGCCGCCGCCCTGCTGGGCGGTGGCGCCACCGGGTGGCTGACCGCGTGGCTGCGCGGGCAGACCCTCGACCGGGTGGTGCGCGCCGAGCCCCGCCACGGGGAGACCGTCGCCCCCGGCGACCTCGCCACCCGGCTGTCCGCCAACGCGGCCGACGCCGCTTCCGCCCCCGTCACCCTGGCCGGCTCCGTCGCCGCCGTCCTCCTGCCCGTGGGCGGACTGGCCGGACTGCTCCTGATCGACCCCTGGACGGCCGCCGCCCTGCTCACCGGCGCCCCCGCCCTCGTCGCCCTGCTGGTGGCGTTCGCCCGGCGCACGGCCGACACCACCGCCGACTACCAGCGCGTACAGGCCGACGTCGCCACCCGGCTCACCGAAGTGCTCGACGGCGCTGCGACCGTCCGGGCCGCGCACACCGGGGCCCGGGAGTACGCCCGCATCCTCGAACCCCTCTCCGCGCTCGCCCGGTACGGACGGCGCACCTGGGAGGTGTACGGCCGCGCCACCGGCCGCAGTGCCGTACTGCTGCCCCTGCTCACCGTCCTGGTCCTCGCCGTCGCCGGACTGCGGCTGTCGGCCGGCGCGATCAGCGTCGGCGACCTCGTCGCCGTCTCCCGCTACGCCATGCTCGCCGTCGGCCTCGGTTCGCTGACCGGCACCCTGGGCGCGCTGGCCCGCAGCCACGCGGCGGCCCGCCGCCTCGCCCCCCTGCTCGCCCTCCCCGCCATGCCGCACCGCTCGCTCACCCTCCCGCCCGGCGGTCCCGGAACGCTGGAGCTGCGCGGCGTGACGGTGGTCCGCGACGGCAACGACCTGCTGCGGGACGTGAGTTTCACCGTCCCCGGCGGTACGTCGACAGCCGTCGTCGGCCGGTCAGGAGCCGGCAAGTCCGTCCTGGCGGCCGTGGCGGGCCGGCTCACCGACCCCGACGCCGGAACCGTCACCCTGGACGGCGTACCCCTGGACGCCGTGGAACCCGTACGGCTGCGCCACGACGTGACGTACGCCTTCGCCCGGCCCGCGCTCCTCGGCACGACCGTCGAGGACACCATCGCCTTCGGCGCCGTCCACCCGTCGCCGTCCGAGGTGCGCTCCGCCGCACGGGCCGCTTCGGCGGACGGCTTCATCGCACTGCTGCCGTACGGGTACCTGACCCCGCTCGCGCAGGCGCCGCTGTCCGGCGGCGAGCGCCAACGCCTCGGCCTCGCGCGCGCGTTCGCGCACACCGGGCGGCTCCTGGTCCTCGACGACGCCACCTCAGGACTCGACACCGTCACCGAACGGCAGGTCCAGCGGGACCTCGCCCGCCGGGCCGGTACGAGCACCAGGGTGATCGTCGCCCACCGGCTCTCCTCGGTCGTCGAGGCGGACCAGGTGGTGTGGCTCGACAACGGCGCCGTGCGCGCGGTGGGCCGGCACGAAGACCTGTGGGCGGACCACGCCTACCGCGCCGTCTTCGTCGTCCCGCCGGCCGGGGACGAGGAGACGCCCGCCGACGGGCCCGGATCCGGCGACCCTGCCCCCGTCGGAGAAGAGGCCCCGCGATGACCCGCGAATCCGCCGCGACCGCCGAACCCCGGGCCCGGCGCCAGGACCCGCCGGCAGGGCCGGCAGCCGGCTCCGACGCACCGTCGTCAACCGGCGCGCTGCGCCGGGTCGCACGGGAAGGGGCGCCGTTCCTGCGGGCCCGCACCTCGGTCCTGCTGCGCCTGGGGGCCTGGTCGTCGGTCGAGTTCGTCCAGACCTTCCTGACCGGGTACGGGGTGGCCCGCGCCCTCGACCGGGGCTTTCTGGCCGGGAGTTCGTCAACCGGCCTGCTGTGGCTGGCGGTCGCCGCCGCGGCCACCCTGCCCACCTGGCTCGCCACCCGGGGCATCTTCGCCCGACTGGCCGACCTGGTCGAGCCGTTCAGGGACGGACTCGTCCGGCGCGCGGTCGCCCGAGCCCTGACCACCGCACTCGACCGGCGGACCGACACCGCCACCACCCGGTCCGTCTCGCAGGTCACCCACCAGAGCGAGATCGCCCGCGACAGTTGGGCGGGGCTCGTACTGACCCTGCGCTCCTTCGTCTTCACCGCTGCGGGCGCCCTCGTCGGCATGGCCGCCCTGGCACCCGAGTTGCTGCTCGTCGTGCTGCCGCCGCTGGCACTCGGCCTGGCACTGTTCCTGGCCACCCTGGTCCCGATGGCGGCCGGACAACGCGCCTATCTCGGCGCAGACGAGGCGTTCGCCGCGCACGCCGGGCACACCGCGTCAGCGCTGCGCGACATCGCGGCGGCCGGCGCCGCCGAACCCGTCGCGCGCGCGGGCAGGGAGCTGGCCGACCGGCAGGCGGCCGCCGCGCGTTCGCTCGCCCGGTGGGCCGCCGTGCGCGTCGTCGCGCTCGCGGTGTGCGGCCGGGTGCCGCCGCTCGTCCTGCTCTGCGCCGCGCCCTGGCTGATGCGCCGAGGACTCACCGGCGGCGCGCTGGTGGGGGCGCTGACCTATCTGACCCAGGCGCTGGCCCCGGCCGTACACGCCCTGATGAGCATGCTGGGCACGGCAGGGGGGCGGCTGGTGGTCGTCCTCGACCGGTTCACCGACCCCGTACCACCGCCGGCCGAACCGCCGTCCGCGACCGCACCGGCCCCGTCCGGTACGCCTGCACCGGCCCGTACGCCGGTCCCCGCGCAGATCCGGCCCGCCACCGTCGGCAGCGGCCGGACCGCGCCCGCCGGTCCCGCTGCGGCCGAGCTGCGGAAGGTCACCTTCGCGTACGGCCCGTCCGCCCGCCCCGTGCTCGACGGGCTGGACCTCACCGTCCGGTGCGGCGAACACCTCGCGGTCGTGGGCCCCAGCGGCAGCGGCAAGTCGACGCTCGCAGCGGTGCTCGCCGGGGTCGTCCCGCCGACCGGGGGAGAGGTGCGCTGGTACGGGCGTCCCACGGCCGACCTGGACCCCAGGAGCGCGCGTACGCTCCTTCCGCAGCAGGCCTACGTGTTCACCGCTTCGCTGCGGGACAACCTGCGCTACCTCCGTACCGACGCGTCCGCGCAGGACATCGCCGCGACGGTGGACGCTCTCGGCCTGCACGGTCTGCTGGACCGGCTCGGCGGGCCGGACGCCATGGTCGAGCCCGCACTGCTGTCCCAGGGCGAACGCCAGCTCATCGCGCTGGGCCGGGCCCATCTCGCCGCGGCCCCGCTGCTCATCCTCGACGAGGCCACCAGCCACCTCGACCCGGCGGCCGAGGCGCGGGCCGAGACCGCGCTCGCCGCGCGCGCCGGGACGCTCGTGGTCATCGCCCACCGGCTGACGTCGGCGGCGCGCGCCGACCGGATCCTGGTGGTGGACGCGGCCCGGACGGCGCAGGGCACCTCGGCCGAACTGCTCAAAAGCTCGGCCCTCTACCGGGACTTGACCGGCACGTGGGCGCCGGAGCCGGACCGGGCGCCGTAGGGCTGCTCCGTGCCCGGCGCCGCGTACGCGGCGCTCCATGCCCGGCGGGTCGCCTCACAGCCAGCCGAACTGGTTCGACAGGCGTATCGCGTCCTGCCGGTTGCGCGCGCCGCACTTGCGGATGGCCGCTGCCATGTAGTTGCGTACCGTGCCGCTGCTCAGATGCAGGGCGCTCGCTATAGCGCCTATGGACTCGCCCTCGGCCGCCAGCGACAGCACGCTTAACTCCCTTGCGGACAGCGGCAGATCGGCGGCCTGCAGCAGCCCGAAGGCCAGCGACTCGTCGATGTGCCGGCCGCCGTCGGCGATCTTGCGCATCACGTCGGGCAGGCTCTTGACCGGACCGTACTTGTCTATGTAGCCGCGCGCGCCGGCGGCGAAGGCTCTTCGCAGCCCGCCGGGCCGGTCGCGGCGGGCCAGGACGACCAACGCCCCTTCGCAGTCCATCGACTTGCGTGCCGACTCCACCTCCATGAGGACCTCCACCGAGTACGGACAGTCGAGGTCGGCGACGAATATGTCCGGGAGTGACTCCTCGGATGCGGCCTGGACTCCGCCCTTGTCCGCGGTCCGTACGTGCAGTACGTGGTCGCTGCTGAGCAGGCTCGCCAATGAGGCCCGCCACAAAGGGACTGCGTGTACCAACAGAACCGTCGTCATGAGCCAGTCCGTTCCTTTGTCGGGTCAATACGTGCGAAACAGGTACTCCGCCATGTGCGGGCAGTAACCAGTTCATCGCAGTGAGACGCCCTACCCGACGCAAACTGTCTTATTCCCGGGATGCGTTGAGGCGATGGGGGCGTGCGGGCCCATCGCTGAAGCACGAAATGCGCCCTCATGGCGCGCCATGGACCGGCCGATCGCCCCCTGGCCCAGGGCCCCCTTGGCTCAGGGCTCGCTAGCCGAGGGCGCGCAGACCGGGCACGAAGGCGACGAGTAGCGGGACGGCCGGTACCAGCGCTGCCGCCGCCGTCAGCCGCAGTCTGCGGGCCGCCGTCAGCCGGGGCACCGGCGACAGCAGCCGGTTGACCCGCTGCGGCAGTTCGGCGTCCGGGGCGGTGCCGGGGCCGAACACCCCGCGGTCCTCGTTGAGTTCGACCAGGGCGAGCGCGGTCGTGCGGCTGCCGAAGCGGCGGGACGCCATGTCGTCCGCCGCGAGTTCCACCAGCCGGTGCATCTCGTCGCGGAACGCGGCGAACACCGGCACCTGCGGGAAGCCGTTCGCCAGCGCCGACGAGCAGTGCCGCAGCCAGTCGTGCCTGGCACGCGCGTGGCCCTGCTCATGGGCGAGTACGGCGTCGAGCTGGCGGCCCTTGAGCCGGCGCAGCGCGGCCGTCGTGATGACCAGTTGCGGAGCGGCGCCGGCCAGCCACCAGGCGTCCGGGCGCTCGGCCTCCAGCACGACCAGCGGCTCCTCGCCCGGCTGCTCGCCCGGCAGTACGGGTGAGCGGACGAGCAGCTCCTTGCGGCGCTGCTTGCGCCGCTTGCGTGAGCGGTGGATCTCCCTGGTGAGCATGGCGGCGGTCCACACCCCACCGCTCGCCAGCAGCACGGCGAGGACGGCGGAGCCCTGCGGATGGCCGCCGAGGGAGTACGCCTGCACGACCCCGGCGGGCGCGGTCGCGAAGACATGGCCGCGTACCGCCTCCCAGGCGGCGGCGGCGCTGAAGATCATGGAGAGCACGCAGCTCAGCAGTACGGCGGCGACCACGCACTGCCACACCCACAGCGCGACGACGGGCTCACGCTCCGGCCACTCGGCCCGCGCCAGCAGCTTCGGCGCGACGGCGGCGGCGAGCGCACCGAACAGCAGCAGCGCCAGGGAGACCATCATGGTCACCAGCCTATGAGGGGCGACCGCCGGGCGAGGCGGCCTCGGGCGTCAAGTGACGCATGACACGCTCAGGTGGGCACAGCCCGGCACCGCCCCGGCGTCGTCACCGCGTCGTCACAGCGTGAGCAGCATCGCCAGCATGGCGAGCCCCATGGAGAGCCGGCAGGCCAGCGCCAGCTCGGCCCTGTCCCCCCACCCGGTCCAGCCGGTCCCGCCGGTCCCGGTCCCGGTTCCGCCCGTCCCGGCCGCGCCTGCGCCGCCCGCGGGCGCGGCGACGGCCATGAGCGGCAGCAGCCGGGTGCCCGCCCACAGCACGTACACCGCGTAGTAGACCAGCAGCAGCCCCGTTATCAGCGGGACGCCCCCGGCCATGCCCGCCCCGGACATCCCCGCCATCTCCTCGTGGCCGCCGCCGTGCGCTCCCGCCGGCGCCGCCACCATCGCCCCCGCCATGTAGACCATGGCGAGCATCCCCAGCAGATGGTGCAGATGGTGTCCCGTCGCGCGGGCCCGGACGAGCGCGTACAGCGCGGCAGCGCCGAACACGAGCGCGTAGGCCGCCCAGACCCACCGGGGCGGCGCAAGCGCGGCGGCCGGCACCGCCATGGCCGCCATCCCGAACCCCATCAGCGCCTCGCCGCCCGCCGTGCCGCGCCGCCCACCGCCCCCGCCGCGCAGCCGGAGCAGGCAGTAGCCCCCGGCCGCCGCGCAGAGCGCCACGAGCAGCCAGCCGACCGTCGCCGGTCCATGCACCCCGTACCTCCCCCGATCGGTGGTGTCGGGAAGGTGATGCCCAGCGCGGTCCTGGCACATACGAGCGCAAGGGGTCACTGGGGGAGCGCGGCGGGGCGGACGCGCGCCCCGGCCAGGACCCGCAGAGCGCAATTCGCATTCCACCGGAAACGGAAAGCGTAAAGAAATTGGGCTGACACAGCTCCGGGATTCTTGGCCGAATGCGGTACGCGCACGGCCTTGTGGCGGAGTGTGCGGCCGACTACCTTGCAAATGCGTGCCCTTGGGGGCCGGGCGGGCTGCCGCCGCCTGTAAATCCCCCCACTCCCGAGGACTTTACGCATTTCTGGCAGATATCTAGTGGGAGGAAATCCTCCGTGAGTATGTCACGACGTTCGGCCATCGCATCGGCGCTGGCCGCCACGGCCGCGATCGGTGGCCTCGGCGCCGCTCAGCAGGCCGGAGCCGCGTCCGCACCGAGACGCAAGAGTGCCTTCGGGCCCGCCGCCAGTCCCGTCGGCGACGTGGTCGGCAAAATCACCGTCGGCTATCAGGGCTGGTTCGCCTGTATCGGCGACGGCGCCCCCATCAACAGTTGGTGGCACTACAGCGCCAACGGTGGCCAGCCGCCGTCCCCCAGCAATACGACACTCGTGTCGTGGCCCGATATGAAGGAGTACAGCAAGACATATCGCACCGCGTACCCGAACCTGAACAGCGGTCAGCCCGCCACGCTGTTCTCGTCGTGGGACCAGCAGACGGTGGACACGCACTTCCGCTGGATGCAGGAGAACGGCTGCGACACCGCGGCCCTCCAGCGGTTCAACCCCTTCGGCGCCGAGGGGCCGACCCGCGACGGCATGGCGCAGAAGGTGCGCCAGGCCGCTGAGGCGCACGGCCGCAAGTTCTACATCATGTACGACGTCTCCGGCTGGACGTCGATGCAGTCGCAGATCAAGGACGACTGGACGTCGAAGATGAAGGCGTACACGGCGTCGAGCGCGTACGCGAAGCAGAACGGCAAGCCGGTGGTGTGCATCTGGGGCTTCGGCTTCAGCGACCCCGGGCGGCCCTTCGAGCCCGCGCCGTGCCTGGACGTCGTCAACTGGTTCAAGAACCAGGGCTGTTACGTGATCGGCGGGGTGCCGACCCACTGGCGCACCGGCACGGACGACTCACGCCCCGGCTTCTCCGACGTCTACCACGCGTTCAACATGATCTCGCCCTGGATGGTGGGCCGGATCAGCAACGTCAGCCAGGCGGACCAGTTCGCCCGCGACCTCAACGGCCCGGACCAGGCGGACTGCAACGCGCACGGCATCGACTACCAGCCGTGCGTCATCCCCGGCGATCTGCAGGGCAGGGCCCGCGCCCACGGCGAGTTGATGTGGCGCCAGTTCTACAACCTCACGGGCGTCGGGGCGCAGGGCTTCTACATCTCGATGTTCGACGAGTTCAACGAGGGCAACCAGATCGCCAAGACCGCCGAGACGGCTGCCGACGTGCCGGCCGGGTCGGGGATCTTCGCCCTGGACGAGGACGGCACCTCCTGCTCGTCCGACTACTACCTGCGGCTGACCAACGACGGCGGCCGCATGCTCAAGGGGCAGATCGCCCGGACCCCCAACCGCCCGACGCAGCCACGCGTCTGACGCTGCATCACACATGGGTCGGGTCGCCGGGACGGTCAGTCCCGGCGGCCCGCGCCGCCTCTGCCCCGCAGCCGCGGGGTGAAGGTGGCGTGGAAGATGGTGGAGGCCGCGCCCACCGCCGCCGCCTCCGCGCTGAGCAGCGACGGTTCGACCTCGACCCGGCGCAACCGCCGCGCGGTCGGGAACTCGTTGACGGTGCGGCCGATCTCGTCCAGATAGAAATCGGCGACGTCCGCGGTGAAGAACGGGCCGCCCAGCACGATCAGATCGATGTCCAGCAGATCGATCATCCCCAGCGCGCCGCGCCCCACCGCCCTGGCCACCTCGCGCACCGCGCCCGCCGCCGCCGGATCCCCGGCGGCCGCCGCCTCGCCCACCGCCAGATAGGCCGCCGTGCTCCCGGCTGCCGACGGCGCGGGACGCATACCGCGCCGTACGGCGAAGTCGGGCACGGAGACCGGCGGGTTGCACTCGGGCATCATCTCCGGCCTGCCGTCCTCACCCACCCGCCCCATCGCGATGGCGCACAACTGGCCGAACTCACCGGCGTTGGCGCTGATGCCCCGGTAGATGTCGCCGTTGAGATAGAGCCCGGTGCCGACTCCCGTACCGAGATACAGATACGCGAAGTCGCGCGCCCTGCGGTCCCGGCCGATCCAGCGCTCGCCCGCCGCCGCCGCGATGCAGTCCTTCTCCATGATGACCGGGCAGGGGAAGTGGTCCTTGAGCAGATACAGCAGCGGCAGATCGCCCCACGCCGACATCAGCGGCGGCCCCAGCACCGTGCCCGAGGCGATGTCGACAGGGCCCGGCACGGCGACCCCGATGCCGAGGAAGCCGTCGGCGCGCACGGCGCCGCGCGCCTCCTCCAGCGCCTCCCTGCCCAGCGCGGCGACCCGGTCGACGAACTCCGCCGGGTTGATGTCGGCGGTGACCGGCCGGGTGCGGGTGCAGACGATCGCCCCGTCCAGGTCGATGACGACGGCCGTCAGCAGCTCGGGGTCGATATGGATCCCCAGCGCGTGCGCCGCGGTCCCCGAAAGCCGCACCGGCGTACGGGGTTTGCCGGACGTGGCGCGCCGCTGCGCGTCCTCGATCAGGATGCCCCGGTCCAGCAGCGAGCGGGCGATCCTCGACACCGACTGCTGGGTCAGCCCGGTGCGGTGCGCGATCTCGCCCCGGGTGATCGTGCCGGACAGCCGTACCGTCTCGATGACCACACACTCGTTGAACGAGCCGAGATCGATCTGGTTGACACCGCTCCACGTGTGGCCGCGCGCCGCACCGTCCCTCGCGCGGCCGGTGCCGAGGTGTCCGGCCACGGTCTCCCGCAGCCAGCGCACCGCCTCGCCGCCGCCCTCGGCCCGCGCGGCGACGTACCGCTCCAGCTCGGCCGACAGATCGAGGTAGACCCGGCGCGAGGACTCGGGATGGCTGGTCGAGTCGAGGGCGATCATCGCCCGCAGGAAGCTGCGCCAAGTGGCGCGGGCCGGGATCTGATGGCAGGTCACGGGCCCGGCCGGCGCTTCGGGCAGCAGCGGCAGCCCGGGAGCGTCCCACAGGGTGATCGCGTGCAGGTCGAGATCCGGATGGCAGCGGCCCGCCTCCGCCAGATAGCCGGCCAGCGCGCCTGCGTCGTACGGGGCAGCGGTGGATTCGGCGGGTCCGGTTCCGTTTGCGGCGCGTGCGGGGGCCGCGGTCAGCGCCAGGTCCAGGGCCTTGTCGAGCCCGGCGAGCACATCGGCGCCGATCACCGTCCCCGCGGCGGCCGGCGGGTGCGTACGGTCCCTGGTGCCCGCCAGCAGTACGGCGCGGCGCCGGTCGACGTACAGGCCCATCACCCACACGTCACCGCCGGGCAGCGGCGGTCTGGTCGGTACGGAAGGGGCCGGCGACTCGTCCGGGTTGAGCCGCCAGCGCCGTCTGATCCCGGCGACCGTGGCGTGCGAGAGGCCCAACTCCCGTGCCACGGCCCGGGAAGCGCCCGAGCCGCCGGGCGCGAGCAGCGTACGGGTGACGACCTCGGCCTCGTCGACCGTCGCCGGTCGGCCGGTGCGCGGCCGGTGTTCGAGGCCGCCGATGCCCGCGCTCGTCCAGCGCTGGCGCCAATTGCCCACCGTCTGCCGGGAGACGCCGAGCCGCCGGGAGATCTCGGCGTCGCGCAGGCCGTCGGCCGCGAGCAGCACGACGTTCGCCCGGACGGCGAGCGGGCCGCCGTCGGCGGCCCAACGGCGCAGCAGGGAACGGTCGTCCGGGAGGAGCAGACCGACCGCGCCTTCGCCGGGGCGGTCGTCAATCATCGCTGTCTCCCGACGACTCGGCGGCGCGTACAAGACGCAGGGTGAGAATCTGGAACGGCCGCAGGGTGAGCGGGACTTCGCCGCGATCATGCGGCCGGACGGCCAGTGTCTCCTCCAGCAGATCCGTCTCGCACACACCGCTGATGGGGAACCCGGCGGTGAGCGTGGTGGCGACCCGGCCGCCGCGCGACTCGTAGAGCCGTACGACCACGTCCCCCGAGCGGTCGTCGGCGAGCTTCACCGCCTCCACGACGACATCCGGATGGCCCACGGCGACCAGCGGCTCCGCGGCGGCAGCCGGTCCCGGCGCGGGGCGCAGCGGCAGATTCAGCGCGTACCCCTCGGCGATGGCGTCGCCCACCCCGGCCCCCGGCCGCAGGGTGTGCCGGAAGCGCTGCGGCCCCCGGTCGGCGTGCGGGTCCGGGCTGTGCGCGGCGCGCAGCAGCGACAGCCGTACGGTCGTGGTGGTCCCGCCGTCCTCGCGGGTGTGCCGCGACACGTCGTAGCCGTACGTGGCGTCGCAGGCCAGGGCGACTCCCCAGTTGTGCTCGCCGACATGGATCCAGCGGTGCGCCCACAGCTCGTAACGGGCCGCCTCCCACCTGGTGTTCTCGTGGGTGGCCCGCTCCACCTGGCCGAACTGGACCTCGCCCGTGCTGCGTTCGGCGTGCACGTCCAGCGGCCAGGCCATCTTGAGCAGGGTGTCGCGCTCGCGCCAGTCGACGTCGGTGGTGACGGCGAGCGACCTGCCGCCCGCCGTCAGGGACAGCTCCTGCGTGACGGCCGAGCGGCCCGTGGTGCGCCGCACCCGTACGGTCACCAGCAGCGGCCCGCTCTCCGTGACGTCGACACCGGTCGCCGGGCCGAGATCGCGAGGTGTGGCGCGGTGCCCGGATTCGAGGTTCCAGGCGCTGCCGTACGGCGGGTCGTCGTGGCGCAGTTGCAGCAGATTGCCCGCGCCGCCCGGTGCCACGGCGTCCCGCCCCGTGCCGAGGTCGACCGCCGAACGCACCAGCCCGTCCCCGTCGATCAGGATCCGCACCAGCCCGTTGTCCAGCAGATGCCCGCCGTCCTCGGTGGTCCGCACGGTCACCGGGGCGGTCCCGGCCGCCGGGCCGCCGAGCTTTCCCGCACCCAGGGCCGGTGCCTCGGCCAGGGCCGCCGTCCGGCCGTCGGAGAGCCGCTGGCCGCCGTCGGCGGGCAGGCCCGCTTCGAGCACGACCACCTCACTGCGGGCCAGCGGGCCCGCGTTGAAGACGGCCGTGTCACCGCCCGAACCGGTACCGGGTGTCCCGACGGCGCGCCGGACCAACCGGTCGAGCCGGCGGTGGATGTCGCGGTACGCCTGCTCGGCCTCCTGGTGCACCCAGGCGATCGAGCCGCCCGGCAGGATGTCGTGGCACTGGTGGAGCAGCACCCGCTTCCACAGCGTTTCGAGTTCTTCGTACGGATACGGCACACCGCACCGTACGGCTGCCGTGGCCGACCACAACTCCGCCTCGCGGAGCAGCGATTCGGCCCTGCGGTTGCCCCGCTTCGAGCGCGCCTGACTCGTGTAGCCGCCGTGGCGGCCCTCCAGATACAACTCCCCGCGCCACACCGGCGCGTCCCCGTACTCCTCGGTCGCCGCGCGGAAGAAGTGCGCGGGGTGCTGGATCTCGACCCGCGGTGAGCCTTCGAGATCCGCGAGCCTGCGGGCCCGCTCCAGCATCTCCCTGGTCGGGCCGCCGCCGCCCGCCGTGCCGAACGGCAGCAGCGAGCGGGTGGCACCGCCCTTGTCGGCGAACGCGTCCACGGCGTCCGCCAGTTCACCGCCGGTCAGCGCGGAGCTGTGCGCGTCGGCCGGCGGGAAGTGGCTGAAGATCCGGCTGCCGTCGATCCCCTCCCACCAGAAGGTGTGATGCGGCATGGCGTTGGTGTCGTCCGCGGCGAGCTGGTGCCCGAGGAACCAGCGAGCCCCGGCGAGCAGCGCCAACTGCGGGAAGGCGGCGGTCATTCCGGGGGAGTCGGGCAGCCAGACCCCGTCCGTCTCCACCCCCAGCTCCTCCCGGTGGAAGCGCCGCCCGTACACGAACTGCCGGGCCAGCGCCTCGCCGCCGGGCAGAGTGGCGTCCGGCTCCACCCACATCCCGCCGGCCGGCGACCAGTTGCCGTCGGCGACGGCCTTGCGCACCCGCTCGAAGACATGCGGATGGTGGTCCTTCATCCAGGCGTACTGCTGCGCCGACGAAGCGGCGAACGCCAGCTCCGGATACTCCTCGGCGAGGGTGGCCATGGTGCTGAAGGTGCGGGCGCTCTCGCGTACGGTCTCCCGCAGCGGCCACAGCCGCGCCGAGTCGGGACGCGCGTGGCCCACGGCGGTGACGGTGTGCGCCGACTCGTGGGCGCGGCGGGCCAGTACCGGGGCGAGCACCGCGCGGGCGCGCGCGGCCGTACCGGCGATGTCCCGCGGGTCCACGACATCGACGGCGTGTTCCAGGGCGCGCAGGATCTCGTGCCTGCGCGGGGTGCGCTCGGGCAGCGCCCGCATCAGCCCGTCGAGCACGTCGATGTCGTGGATGAGCTGCCAGATGTCCTCGTCGCGCACCGCGAGATCGGCGCGGACCAGCCGGTACAGGGGCTCGTCGCCGACGGTGAGCGGGTCGCCGTAGTGGCTGCCCGCGCCGGAGTCCGCGTCGATCGGGGGATTGGCCGCGGCCTCGACCAGCAGCCGCACCCGCTCGCCGCCGCTCGCCGAAGTGGACAGCGTCACCGCCCTGTTGGCGGCGTGCAGCCCTTGCAGCGGCGTGCCGTGCTCGTCATGGACGAGCCCTTCGGCGCCGTCACCGAGGTCGATGACCGCCTCGACCCGGCGGCCCGCCCAGCGCGCCGGTATCTCGCAGCCGAGCCGGAACCAGCTCGTGGACCACGGGCCGCCCCAGGCGTCGCCGACCACGAACGGGCGGTACTCGGCGCGCAGCGCGACCCCGACAGGAACCGGCTCGCCGGGGATGTGCCAGGCGGTGACATCCATCGGGAGCCGCCCGGTGTACAGCGCGGGACGCAAACGGTCCGCGAGGAAATGCGCGGTCCGCGCTTCTCCCTGCTTACTGCGGTCATGCATGGGCGGCCCTCCTGTCCAGCCTGTGACCGCCATGTAAAACCAAGAGTGTTATCAAGTCAACGTCTTCACCTGCACCCTTCTTCTGCCAGGTGGAACGGGCCAGGTCAATGAATTGTCAGGCGACTTAAATTCCGAAGTGTGAGGCTTCTGTGCATTAATTTACTTGGCATTTGGCGGACAAAGGAGCGGACAAAGGAGCGGACATAGGAGCGGACAAAGCAGCGGACAAGGAAACGGCGGGAAGGCCGCCGCCTCCCCGCCGTCCCCAGCAGAGATACCGCTACAAGGTGACCGGCTCAGGCCGGGCGCAGGTACTCCCGATGTCGAGCGTCCTGCCTTCCTTCGCCGAGTCGAGCAGCGTCAGCATCACATCGAGGACATGGCGGGCCACCTCGCCCGACGCCCGGTGCGGCCGCCCCTCGGCGAGCGCGTCCGCCAGGTCGGCGAGCCCGGTGCCGCGGCCCCCTCCCGCGTAGCCGGCCGAGACGGGCAGCGTCTCCCAGTCGCCACCGGTCCTGAACAACTCGACGGCGCCGTCGAAGTTGTTGGGGTCGGGCACCGAGAGGGACGCGTCCGTGCCGTGCACCTCGATACGCGGCAGCCGGGCCTTGGCGATGTCGAAACTCATGACCAGCGTGCTGAGTTGGCCGCCGGCGTGGTGGAGCACCCCGGTGACATGGGTGTCGATCTCCACGGCGAACCGCTCGCCGGCCCGTGGACCGCTGCCGATCTGCCGTTCGGCGCGCGGCCGGGAGGAGGCGCCGGTGACCTTGACGACGGGGCCCAGCAGTTGGACGAGGGCCGAGACGTAGTACGGGCCCATGTCGAGCAGCGGCCCGCCGCCCGGCCGGTAGTAGAACTCCGGGTCCGGATGCCACGCTTCGTGGCCCGGTGTGGTCATGAACGCCATCGCCGCGACCGGCGTGCCGATCAGTCCGTCGTCGACCGCCTTGCGCGCGGTCTGCACGCCCGTGCCGAGGACGGTGTCGGGTGCGCAGCCGATCCGCAGCCCGGCCGCCCCTGCGGTGGCGAGCAGTTCGTCGGCCTCGGCCAGGTCGGCGGTGAGCGGCTTCTCGCCGTACACATGCTTGCCGGCGGCGAGGGCCGCCCGCGCGACCTCCGCGTGCACGGCGGGGATGGTCAGGTTGAGCACGGCGTCCACGTCGTCCCGTACGACGAGGTCGGCGACCGAGTCGACGACCACCACCCCCGGCACCCGGTCGGCGACGGCCTTGGCCCGGTCGGCGTTCAGATCGGTGACGGCGGTCAGCGCCACGTTCTCCAGGCGTTCCAGGGTGTCCAGATAGGCGCCGCTGATCTTCCCGGCGCCGACCATCCCGATCCTCAACGGCTCGCCCACAGCAGTCCCCTCTCGGTGAGTGCCCGCACCTCGGGCACGTCGAAGTCGTCCGGTTTGTGTCCGACGGCGGAGACGAAGACCCGCCCGGCGCCCGAGGTCCTGGTCCACACGGCGGGCATGGTGACCGGCCGCTCGCGGCCCTCGCCTGCCTCGAACTCCACCGTCGCCAGTACGTCGATGGCCGGGTCGGTGGCCAGCCAGTACTTCTCGGTGTGCACGTCGAAGTCGGTGAGCCCTGCGGTCACCGGATGGTCCGCGCGGTCCTTGACGAGGGTGACCCGGTGGTCCGAGTAGCCGGGCGGATGCATCAGGAACTGGCCGCCGGTGAGCAGCGTGTAGTCGACACTGCCGCGGAAGGCGTCCACGATCCCGCCGTGCCAGCCGGCGAATCCGGTGCCGGCCCGGACGGCAGCGGTGAGTCCGGCGACCTGCTCCTTGCTGATCTCGCCCATGGTCCAGCACTGGACGACCAGATCGGTCGCGGCGAGCAGCGCCGCTTCGGTGTAGACGTCGAGGGTGTCGGCGACCTCCACGGCGTAGCCGCTGTCGTGCAGGAAGGGCAGGAAGAGGTCCGTGGTCTCGACGGGCGAGTGTCCCGCCCAGCCGCCACGGACGACGAGTGCCCGTCGGGTCTCGGTCGTCACGGTCGTTGCACGCTCCCATCGGTGTTGCGCAGCATGGCCCAGCGGTCGTGCTCCAGCGGCTCGGGCACGGGGTAGCGGCGGGCCGCGGCCTCGTCGAAGTCGACGCCGTGGCCGGGTGTTTCGGGTGGTGCGAGGCTCCCGCCGACGGCGGTGACGGTGCCGGGGAACACCTCGTGCACCGGCGGCTTGAACACGGCCGCCTCCTGGACGCCGAAGGCGTGGCTGCTGATGTCCATGGCGATCGTGGCGGCCTGCGCGACGGGGCTGACATCGGCTGGGCCGTGCGGCGCCAGCCGGACGCCGCGCAGCTCGCACAGGACGGCGAGCTTGCGGGCCGGGGTCAGGCCGCCCAGGGTCGGTACCCGGATCCGCGCGAAGTCGATGGCGGGTCCTTCGAGCAGCGGCAGGAACTGGCCGATGTCGCTGAAGAGTTCACCGACGGCCAGCGGTACGGGTGAGCCCGCGCGCAGTCCGGCGAAGTGGGCCGCGTCCTCGGGGGCGAGCAGATCCTCCACGAAGTACAGCCCCGCGTCCTCGACCCGGCGCAGGAAGTCGCGCGCCTGGCGCGGGTCGAGCCGTTCGTGGACGTCGTGCAGCAGCTCCACCTCGTCGCCGACGAGGGCGCGTACCTCGGTCAGGATCCGCGGCACCGTGCGCAGATAGGCGGCGGAGTCCCAGGGCACGGAGCGCTGCCGCGCCGCCCGGGGGTCGGCGCCGTTCGCCGCTTTCGTGCCGTACGTGTCGGAGCCGGGGACCGCCGCCTGGACGCGCACATGGCGGTAGCCCAGCTCCCGCGCCGCCGTGACCTTGTCGGCGATTTCGGCCGCTTCGGCGCCGTCGACATGGGTGTAGGCGTCGGCGCGGCTTCTGACCCGGCCGCCGAAGAGTGAGTAGAGGGGAGCGCCGAGGCGCTTCGCCTTGAGGTCCCACAGGGCGACGTCGACCCCGCCGAGCGCGTTGCCGGTCAGTGAACCGCCGCGCCAGTAGGCGCTGTTGAGCATCAGCCGGTGGATGTCCTCGATGTCGTCGGGATCGCGCCCGACCAGCATCGGAGCGAGATAGTCGTCGAGGACCGAGCGGACGGCGAGGGTGCGCTGCGGATCGCTCGCACACCCCAGACCGTAGAGCCCGGGTTCGTTGGTCTCGACGCGGACGATGAGATGGGGACAGCCGTGCGGGGCTGTCAGGAACGTGCGTACGGCCGTGATGCGGATTGTGGCGCCGCGTTCCTCGACCCAGGGGGCTGGGGCGAGAACGTCGGAGCGGGCATCAGGCTGAGCCATGCGAACTCCAGCGTACAGATAGCAGGATGTTGTACTGCTATCCGAACGTACGGAGGGCGAGATCAATTTGTCAACGACTCTACCAAATAAGGGTCGCCGGGTCTTCAGTGCTGACCGAGGCGTTTGAGCAGGGTGCGCAGCGAGTGCGCCGCCTCGGTGACGGCGCCGGCGATCTCCTCGGCGCGCGCGTCGTCCATCCGGACCTTGGGCACGGAGCAACTGATCGCGTCGCCGCCGCCGTGTCCGGTACCGAGTGCGACGGCCACGCACCGGATGTCGACGGAGTTCTCCCCGTCGTCGGACGCCCAGCCGCGCAGCCGGGCGTCGGCGAGCTGCGCGAGCAGTTCGTCCGGATCGGTGACGGTGTCGGGGGTGAGCCGCTCCAGCGGCCAGTTGAGCCGCATCCGCACCTCGGCCGCCTCGTACTGGGAGAGCATCGCCTTGCCCAGCGCCGTGGCGTGCGCCGGCAGCCGTCTGCCCACCGCCGAGTACATCCGCAGCGCGTGCCGCGACTCGCGTTTGGCCAGGTAGACGACGTCCGTGCCGTCGAGCCTGCCCAGATGGACCGACTCGCCGGTCTCCTCGGCGAGCGCGTCGAGCACCGGACCCGCGAGGCTCGTCACGTCGTCGCCCTCCAGATACGCGGTCCCCGTCAGCAGGGCCTTGAGGCCCAGGCTGTAGCGGGTGCCGGTGCCGTCCAGGTCCACCCAGCGCCTGGCCTCCATGGTGCGGAGGATCGCGTGCAGGCTGCTCTTCGGCACGGCCATCGCCGACGCCATCTCGGCGAGCGAGAGCCGGGCGCCGTTCTCCCCGAGCAGTTCGAGCACCTCAAGTACCCGGGCGGCGGACTTGACCTCTTCCGGCCTCCGCCCACGCGCTGCTGCTGCCACCGATTCCACGGAACCTCCGCTTCTCGTACCGGGCGCCCCTCGGCGACCGGTCAGCACGATTCTCGACGTGCGTCTTGACGCTATATCACTACGACCATAAGTTCAGTGACTCCAACGTCATTCGGTCTTCTGAACGCTTGATTCCTAGGTAGGGGCCATGCGCATACCTTTCACGCGGAATGCCAGGTTCGCGGCGGTCGCCGCGGTTACGGCACTCTCACTCACCACCCTCTCCGCCTGCGGCGGTTCAGGAGGCTCCGGCAGCGACGCGAAGTCGCTGGAGATGTGGACCTTCAAGCAGTCGCACGTGGCGGCGCTGCGGACCGCCGCCGCCCAGTTCAAGAAGCAGACCGGCATCACGGTCAAGATCGACGCGTACACCCCCGACGACGCCTACACCACCAAGGTGCAGAGCGCCGCCAAGACCGGGGACCTGCCGGACGTGCTCGAAGTCCACTCCGACGGTGAGGACCGGGTGTTCGGCGCGGCAGGGGTCGTCAGCGACATCAAGGACGACTTCAAGGGCGCCTGGGCCGGCCGGATGCAGGACGCGGTGCAGAACTCGGGCCTGGTGACCGACGCCCGGTTCAAGGCCGCGCAGCCCGCGTCCGCCAAGGACCACGGGATCAAGAACGGCGCCCGCTACAGCGTGCCGTTCACCGCCGGCACCTTCGGCATCGTCTTCGCCAACAAGAAGATGCTGGCCGACGCCGGATTCACCAAGCCTCCCGCCAGTTGGGAGGAGTGGCTCGACATGCTGAAGAAGACCACGGCCAAGGACCCGAAGAAGGGCGGCATCTCGCTCGGCCTCAAGGTCCAGGCGACCGGGCTGACCTGGATCCTCCAGCCGCTCGCCTTCGCCCAGCTCGGACAGCAGCCCTACGAGGCGCTGTTCAAGCAGGACAAGAGCACCGACTTCGCCTCGCCCAACGGCACCAAGGTCCTCGGCCTCTACGACCAGTTGACGCCGTACTGGATGCCGGGCACCCAGACCCTCACCATCGACGAGGGCGACCAGGCCTTCGCCCAGGGCAAGTCGGCGTTCGACGTGGGCGGCACCTTCACCCTCGCCTTCCTCAAGCAGAACGGCATGAACCCCGAGGACGTCATCGCGTTCGGACTGCCCGCGCCCAAGGACGGCGCCGTGCCCCAGCGCGCCCTCGGCCCGCAGGCGCTGACGGGGCTCAGCGTCTCCGGCACCAGCAAGCAGCCGGAGAACGCCAAGAAGTGGATGGAGTTCCTGTCCGGCGAGAAGGTCGCCGCCCAGTTCGCCAAGGACTCCGCCGACCTGCCCGCGACCGAACTCGGCGCCGACTCCGAGGCGTTGCTCGGCCCGACCCTCAGCGCCCTGGTCGCCAGCTTCAAGGGCACCCCGGAGAACACCTACAACCCCAGCCCCGACGTGGACTTCCGCCCCTCGGGCTACGAGCAGGACGACGCGGGCGCCATCCTCGCCGACCTCACCCCGCTGAAGCAGCAGTCCGTCGAGGTGACGGGCCAGAAGCTCAGCAAGCTCATCGACTCCTACTGGGCGGCCCTGCGGTGACGACGGCCGTCCGCAGTACCGTGCCGGACACGGCGGGCGGCGGCGGCGCGGGCAACACCTCGCCGCGCCGCCGCGCGCGCCGGTACGAAGCGCTGTCCGGGTATCTGTTCGTCGCCCCCGCGGTGGTTCTGTTCCTCGTCATGGGCGTCTACACCGTGGGGTACGGCTTCGCCCTCAGCTTCGCGACCTGGAACGGATTCACCCCCGACTGGACCTGGGTCGGCCTCGACAACTACGCCGACCTGCTGTGGCGCGACCCGATCTACGCGCCCCGGGTGCGGCACGCGGCGCTCAACACCCTCTGGGTCATGATCGCCGTACCCACCCTGACCGTCGCGGTGTCCTTTCCGCTCGCCGTCCTGCTCAACCAGGCCAAGCGGATGCAGTCCGTGCTGCGTTCGGTGTACTTCGTGCCGTACGTGACCACCGGCATCGCCGTCTTCTTCGCCTGGCAGTACATCCTCCAGCCGGACGGCGCGATCAACACACTGCTCGACGGGCTCGGACTCGGCTCGCTCGCCCAGCCGCAGGGCTGGCTCGGCAATCCGCACACCGCCCTGCCCACCATCATCGTGGTGACGGTGTGGAGTTCGGTGCCCGTGTCGATGCTGCTGTATCTGACGGGCCTTCAGGGCATCGACCGCAGCGTGCTGGAGGCGGCCCAGCTCGACGGCGCCGGCTGGTGGCGCACCAACGCGTCCGTGGTGTGGCCGCTGCTGCGGCCGATCACCGCCATCGTCGTCCTGCTCAACCTGCGGGAGTCGCTGCAAGGCTTCCAGACCTTCCTGGTCATGACCAACGGCGGCCCGGGCGACCACACCAACGTGCTGGGCCTTGAGGCGTACCGCCTCGCGTTCCTCAAGAACCTCTCGCCCACGCTGGGGCTCTCCAGCGCGCTCGGCTGGATCCTCTTCGCCGTCGCGCTGATCCTCGCCCTGATCAATCTGCGAGCGCTGCGGAGCAAGACATGACATCGATATCGGTCAAGGCACGCCCCGGCACACCGGACGACGCGAAGGCCCGCAGGCACCGGCTCACCGCCCGTGCGGTGGTGGGCGTGCTGCTCGGCCTCTACGGACTCGTCAGTGTGTACCCGTTCCTGTGGATGGTCTCGGCGGCCTTCAAGGACCAGGTCGAGGTGGTGCGCGGCGGTCATCTCATCCCGCAGAACCCGACGTTCGACACCCTGGTCGACACCTGGAACAAGCTGCACTTCTTCGACTTCTTCATGAACAGCCTGCTGGTCACCCTCTACACCGTCGTGCTGACGGTGGTGGTGTACTCGGCGGCCGGCTACGCGTTCGCCGTGCTGCGCTTCCCCGGCAGGGGCGCGCTGCAGAAGCTGTTCGTCTCGCTGCTGTTCGTGCCCGGGGTCACGGTGATGCTGCCGATCGTGATGCTGGAGAACAAACTGGGCATCCTCGGCACGCACTTCGGGCTCGTACTGCCGTTCGTCAACGGCGGCGCCCCGCTGTCCATCCTGCTGATGACCGGGGCGTTCCTCGCCGTGCCGGGCGAGCTGCGCGACTCGGCACGGGTCGACGGCGCGAGCGAGCTGCGGATCTTCACCGGGGTCTATCTGCCGCTGGCACGGCCCGCGTTGATCACCGTGGCCCTGCTGACCGCGATCCCGACCTGGAACGAGTACCTGCTCACCCGGGTCTCGCTGAACGACCCGTCCACCTTCACACTGCCGCTCGGGCTGCAGACGCTGTCGTCGGAAAGCGTGCCACACTACAACAACCTGATGGCGGGCGCGCTGATCGTGGTGATCCCGGTGATCGTGCTCTTCCTGAGTCTCCAGAGGTATTTCGTGAACGGTCTCGTCGGGGCGGTGAAGGGCTGATGCGGGTGCTGGTCACCGGCGCCGCCGGCCATATCGGGCGCTACGTGCTGGACGATCTGCTGGCGCACGGCCACGAGGTCGTCGCCACCGATCTCGTACCGGTCGACGAACCGCGCGCCGAGCGGGTGCACACCGGCGACCTCCAGGACCCCGAGCTGGTGCGCAAGGCGATGGACGGCGCCGAGGCCGTCGTCCATCTGGGGGCCATCCCGCACCCCAACGGCCCAGATCCCAGCGCCCTGTTCGCGACCAACTGCCTCACCGCGCACCGGGTGCTGGACGAGGCGGGGCGCGCCGGGGTCGGCCGCGTGGTGGCGGCCTCCAGCCTCTCCGCCGTCGGTCTCGCCTGGTCGCCCGAACCGCAGTCGCCGCGGTACGTGCCGCTGGACGAGGAGCACCCGATCCTGGTCCAGGACCCCTACGGGCTCTCCAAGGTGGTCCTGGAGGAGACGGCCCGCGCCACTCACCGCCGCTACGGCACCGGCATCGTCTGCATGCGCTTCCCGTTCGTCGGCGCCGGCGACCGGCTGCGGATCCAGCTCGACCACGTACGCGCCGATCCCGGCTCCAACCGCGCCGAGTTGTGGGGCTGGCTGGACACCAGGGACGCGGCCGAGGCGATCCGCCGCGCCCTGGAGGCGGAGATCGGCGGCTGCCACGTCGTCAACGTCGTCGCCCCGGACACCGCGTCCGACCTGCCGACGGCGACGCTCATGGCGCGGTACCACCCCGGAGTGCCGGCCTTCGCCGAACTGGCCGGGCACGGCGGGCTGTTCGACATCGGCGCGAGCACCAGGCTCCTCGGTTTCGTGCCCCGGCACAGTTGGCGCACCGGCACACCGCCCCCCACCGAGGAGCCCTGAGCGGATATCCAGGACATGTCACCCTGTGCGTCCGGGCTACTCCGCACGGTGACGACACGTCTCGCTTCGGGTACGGTGCGCGCGACCCGGAGGCCATGGTGGGAACGCCCGCGTTAGGCTGCGGGCGTTTCAGCCGAGCGAGATACGGAGAACGCGCACGATGGACACCGCTTCGCGCCGTGCGGGCGAACTGACCTACCGGGACGCCACCGCGGCCGACACCGACGCGATCGTCGCCCTCGTCGAGTCCGCCTACCGCGGTGACACCAGCCGCACCGGCTGGACCACGGAGGCCGACCTCATCGACGGGCAGCGGACCGACCCGCAGGGCGTGCTCGACGTCATCGAGGCCCCGGACAGCCGCATGCTCGCCGTGGAGCGCGACGGCGGGCTGATCGCCTGCTGCCAGCTCGAACACCGCGCTCCCGCCGCCTACTTCGGGATGTTCGCGGTGCGGCCCGGACTGCAGGGCGACGGGCTCGGCCGGCGGATCATCGCCGACGCCGAGCGGATCGCCTGCGAGACCTGGGGGGTGCGGGAGATGCAGATGACGGTCCTCACCCCGCGCGAGGAACTGATCGCCTGGTACGAGCGGCGCGGCTACCGCCGTACGGGAAAGCTGACGCCCTTCCCGTACGGCGACGAGCGCTACGGCGTACCGCGGCTCCCCGACCTGAAGTTCGAGCTGCTGGTCAAGCCGCTCGTCTGAGTTCGCGCGCGGGCCGCTCCCCGGTCCTGGCCCGCGCTCAGGCGGTGAACCGGCCGGTCCGCCTGATCTCCGGGAAGTCGGTGGTCACGGCGTCCAGCTCGAACGCCCTGGCCAGCCGCAACTGGTCCTGGGTGTTCACCACCCAGCCGATGACCCGCAGCCCCTCCGCGTGCGCCCGCTCCACGACCTCCAGCGTGAGCCTGCGGATGTTCAGGGCCAGCGAGCCGGCGCCCACCGCCGTGGCCCTGTCCACCACGTCGGCCTCCCAGCGGCTGGCGATCAGCACCGTACGCACCCCCGGCACCAGCGAGGCGATCTCGGCCACCGCCTCGTCGTGGAACGAGGACACCTCCACCCGCCCCGCCAGCCCGCGCCGGTGCAGCACCTCGGCCAGCGCGCGCGCCGCCGCCACATCCTTGATCTCGGCCTGCAGCGGCGAGCGCACCGCGTCCAGGACCTCCTCGAAGACCGGCACCCGCTCGCCCTTGCCCGCGTCGAGCTCCCGCAGCTCCGCGAGTGTCCGGTCGGCGATCGCGCCCGACCCGTCGGTCGTACGGTCCACTTGCGCGTCGTGCATCACGACGAGCGCGCCGTCCTTGCTCAGATGCAGATCGAGCTCGACGGCATCCATCCCCGCTTCCTGGGCGCGCACGAACGAGCGCAGGGTGTTCTCGGGTTCGACGCCCATCACTCCACGATGACCGATGGTGAGGAAAGTCAAGATCGTCTCGCTTCCTTCGACGGCGGCTCCCGCGCGGCACCGGTGCCTACGCGGCACTGCGGAAGCCTAACGGTCGGTAATCGGGATGTCTGTGCCGACGGCGCTCGACAGGAAAAACGACGGCCGTGACCCAGGTTTGACAGGAGAATTTACCCTGCCCGACTTGTAGGGACGGAAGAGACGCCTATACGCTCTCTTAACGGCGACAACGCAAGTTTCTCCCGTGGAGGATGTGACATGACGAAAATTCTTGAGCCGAAGGCCGCGCAGAACGGAATATCCAGCGACATGCGGGTGATCGATCACCCGGCCTGGCCCGCGCTCAAGAACGCCGTCGAAGAGATCAGGCCCTGGCAGTCCAAGGACGGCTCCATCGACTTCGACGCCGAGGGCGCACCCGCCCGCATCGCGGTGGAGGCGACACTGGACCGGGCCATCTCGGCCGTCGAGCAGCTTTCGCCGCTCCTGCCGCACGACGCGGACTACCACGCGGCGCTCGTCGCCGACCTGCGCCGCTGGGCCGACAGCGCCTTCGACGTACCGGACTTCCTCGACTCGCTGCTCGCCTTCCAGCCGGCCGCGCACCGGGCCGACGGGCTCCAGCATCTCGCCGTCTTCCCCATGTACACGCAGAACGGCAACCCGGACCGCAACCTCGAAGCGGTCGTGCTGCGGATGGTCTGGCCCGACTGGCTGGCCGAGCTGGAGCGCACCCGCTACGACAACCCGCTGTTCTGCGGCATCACCTTCGAGGACTTCACCCCGGGGTACGACACGAACTCTGCGGTGTTCTTCCCCGAGACCATCGCCGTGCGCGAGGCCCCCGAGCGGTTCAGTTGGGGCGGTATCTTCTGCGACCGCGAGGCCGCCCGCTTCCGCCGCGTCACCGAGGCGGCCGTCGACCTGCTCCATGTCGACCTGCCCGACGACGTCCGCGACATGCTCCGCGACCAGGACCGCTGCCAGCAGGCCTTCGTGCTCTGGGACATGATCCACGACCGCACGCACAGCCACGGCGACCTGCCGTTCGACCCCTTCATGATCAAGCAGCGCCAGCCGTTCTGGATGTACGGCCTGGAAGAGCTGCGCTGCGACCTCACCGCGTTCCGCGAGGCCGTGAGGCTGGAGGCTGACGGCGTGCCGCAGGGCCACGACGTGCAGATCGCGATGCTCTTCGACCGGCTGTTCCGCTTCCCCGTCACCGGCGCGCGCAACCGCAACTACGACGGTCTCGGCGGCCAGCTCCTCTTCGCCTACCTCCACAAGCACGACGTGGTGCGCTGGACGGACAACAGCCTGCGGATCGACTGGGCCGAGGTCCCGAAGGTCACCAACCAGCTCTGCGGCGAGATCGAGGAGCTGTACCGGGCCGGCATCGACCGCCCCAAGCTGGTCCACTGGTTCGCCGCTTACGACCTCGTCTCGACGTACCTCTCGCCGCACCCGGGTTCCCGCTGGGCCAAGGGCCCCGACGCGCTGGACCTCTCCCAGTTGCCCCGCAAGCTCGTCGACGACGTGCTTCCCGACGAGTTTCCGCTCAGCATGTTCTACGAGGCGCTCGCCAAGAAGCTGAAGAATGTGATCGCCTCGACCAAGGGCATCACGGCCACCGGCGCCGGACAGGGCGTCGAGCGGGCAGCCGCGTGAGCCCTGGCACGGACGGGCGAGCGGGGCTGCGCATGACGAGCGGGAGGCTGTACGGATGACGACGACCACGACCACGGACGGAACCGGCGAGGTGGCCGGCGGACTCGACGGCGCCGTGATCGCCGTGGCCGGAGCGGCGGGACCGGCAGGACAGGCGGCGCTGCTGCGCCTCGCGGGGGCGGGCGCGACCGTCGTCGGCGCCGACGCCGACCCCGTACGGCTGGCCGAGGCCGTCGAGGCGACCCGCGCGAAGCACGGCGGGGCGAGCGTCACCGGGGCCACCGTCGACCTGCTCGACCTTGACGCCACCAAGGCGTGGGCCGCCCGCGTCGAGGAGGAGCACGGCCGGATCGACGGCCTGGTCCACCTCGTCGGCGGCTGGCGCGGCGGGCGCTCCTTCACCGGGACCGACCTGGCCGACTGGGACCTGCTGGAGAAGCTGCTGATCCGAACGGTCCAGCACACCTCCCTGGCCTTCCACGACGCCCTGCTGCGCAGCGACCGCGGCAGGTTCCTGCTGATCAGCGCGGCCGGCGCGAGCAAGCCGACGGCGGGCAACGCCGCCTACGCCGCCGCGAAGGCGGCGGCCGAGGCGTGGACGCTGGCCCTGGCCGACTCCTTCCGCAAGGCGGGGGGCGAGGAAGGCCCGCGCACCGCTGCTGCGATCCTGGTGATCAAGGCACTGGTGCACGACGCGATGCGCGCCGAGCGCCCGGACGCGAAGTTCGCGGGCTTCACCGACGCCACCGACCTGGCAGACGCCGTCGCCGGTGTCTGGGACCGGCCCGCCAGGGAAGTGAATGGAACCCGCCTGTGGCTGACTCCCAAGCCGTGAGGTCCGCAGCGACGGACGCCCGCCGCCACCACGACCCCGCGTCGCGCGGCTTCGCAAGCGACAACTACGCGGGAGCCCACCCCGAGATCCTGGCGGCCCTGGCCCTCGCCAACGGCGGCCATCAGGTCTCGTACGGCGAGGACGACTACACCGGCCACCTCCAGCGCGTCATGCACAGCCACTTCGGCCCGACGGCCGAGGCGTACCCCGTCTTCAACGGCACGGGATCGAACGTCGTCGCACTCCAGGCGGTCACCGACCGCTGGGGCGCTGTGGTGTGCGCCGAGTCGGCGCACATCAACACCGACGAGTGCGCCGCGCCCGAGAAGGTCGCCGGGCTCAAGCTGCTGACCGTACCGACCCCGGACGGCAAGCTCACCCCCGAGCTGATCGACCGGCAGGCGTTCGGCTGGGACGACGAGCACCGGGCCAGGCCGCAGGTCGTCTCGATCACCCAGAGCACCGAGCTGGGGACGCTCTACACACCGGCCGAGATCAGGGCCATCTGCGAACACGCCCACGGGCTCGGCATGAAGGTCCATCTGGACGGCGCCCGCATAGCCAACGCCGCCGCCTCGCTCGACGTACCGATGCGGGCCTTCACCAACGCCGTCGGCGTGGACATCGTCTCCTTCGGGGGCACCAAGAACGGCATGCTCTTCGGCGAGGCCGTCGTGGTCCTCGACCCGGAGTCGGCGCACGCGATGAAGTACCTGCGCAAGCTGTCCATGCAACTGGCGTCCAAGATGCGCTTCGTCTCCGTACAACTGGAGGCACTGCTCGCGGGCGACCTGTGGCTGCGCAACGCCCGGCACAGCAACGAGATGGCGCAGCGGCTGGCCGCCGGGGTACGGGACGTGCCCGGCGTCGAGCTGCTGTATCCCGTCCAGGCCAACGGCGTCTTCGCCCGGCTGCCGCACGACGTCAGCGTCCGGTTGCAGCAGCGCTTCCGGTTCTACTTCTGGGACGAGGCGGCGGGCGACGTCCGCTGGATGTGCGCCTTCGACACCACGGAGGACGACATCGACAGCTTCGTCCAGGCGCTCAAGGAAGAGATGGCGCGCTAGCGCGCCAGGGTCTGTCGCCCGCGCGCCGCACTCCTCGGAGTGCGGCGCGCAGGCGTCGGCGCGCCCGGACGCGTCAGTTCTGCTCGGCCTCGCGGGCCTCGGCCGCCGTCGGCGCCGTACCGCCCAGATGCGCGGGCACCCACCAGGTGTCCGACGCGTCCCTCGGGCGGACCGGATAGGCGCGCTGCGCCGCTTCCAGCAGCTCCTGCACGCGCTCGCGCAGCCGCCGGGTGATGGCGCCCGCGTACTGGTCGGCCGGTGCCTCGACGCGCTCGCCGACCCGGATCGTCACCGGGATGTGGTTGCGCCGGAAGTTGCGCGGCCTGCCCTTGGTCCACAGCCGCTGGGTGCCCCACAGCGCCATCGGGATCAGCGGCACGCCGGCCTCCTGCGCGAGGCGCGCCGCGCCCGACTTGAAGCTCTTGAGCGTGAACGACGGCGAGATCGTCGCCTCGGGGAAGACCCCGACGATCTCCCCGGACCGCAGCGAACGCAGCGCGTCGGCGTACGCCTTCTCGCCTTCCTTGCGGTCCACGGGGATGTGCTTCATCCCGCGCATCAGCGGACCGGAGATCCGGTGCCGGAAGACCGATTCCTTCGCCATGAAGCGGACGAGGCGCTTCTGGGGGAGCGAGGTGACGCCGGCGAAGATGAAGTCCAGATAGCTGATGTGGTTGCTGACCAGGACGGCCCCGCCGGTACGCGGAATGTTCTCGGTCCCCTGGGTGTCGATCTTCAGGTCGAGCGCCTTGAACCACGTACGGGCGACGCCGATGACCGGCCGATAGACGAGCTCTGCCATCTGGGGAGGACCCTTCTGTTCCGGGGAGGTTCTCCCAGCGGAAGTTACGCAGCCGTAGGTTTTCGGCATTGGGCCGATGGTGCCCCATACACGCCGCCGTGGCCAGTCCTCTTGTGCGCGTCAGGCGAGATTCTCGTCACGTCACCGCAGGCCCGGTGCCGTCCGCCGGAACAGCAGGTACATCTCGCAGCCCAGGCAGTAGGCGAAGGCCGCGTTGAGGAAGGCGGCCGCCAGGGCGCAGCCGGTGGCCGCGAGGGCGAGCCACTGCGGACCCCAGAAGTAGCCGACGAGACCGACCGCGGCGAAGGCGAACCCGACGGCCTGCGCGAAGCGCGGGGGAGCGGGCGACTCGAACTCCCTGGCGGGGCCGAGCCGCGGGCGTACGACGGTGCGGAACAGCCAGCCGTACGGCGAGCGCGGCACACCGGCGGCGGCGCCGAGGGCGAAGCACAGGGTCTGCCAGACCAGCAGCCAGCCGCTGCCGGTGACGAGGACCACGGCGAGTACGAGCGTCGTGACGGCCGCTCCGAAGCGGGGCCCTCTGATGTCGATGTCCATCCCACCAGCATCGCCTACCCCGGGCGTTCGGCGGCCGGGGAATATTTTGCGGTTCTGTGAACGCTGAACCGGTCCATGACGACGACTGGGCTCGTGGTGTGTGCCGCCGTGCTCGTGGCCGCGAGCGTGTTCGGGCTGCTGCACCGCCGTGCCGACGGGAGGCTGAAGGTGCGCGGTGACGACGGCGAGCGGCGGCTCGACTCCGGCGACCTGGGCGCCGAGCTGGGGGCGCGGGCCACGCTCGTGCAGTTCTCCAGCGCCTTCTGCCAGCCCTGCCGGGCGACCAGACGCACCCTCACCGAGGTGGCCGAGCTGGTCGACGGCGTCTCCCATGTGGAGATCGACGCCGAGCAGCGGCTCGAACTCGTCCGCGAGCTGGGCATCATGAAGACCCCCACGGTGCTCGTGCTCGACGCCACCGGGCGGATTGTCCGGCGCGCCGCCGGGCAGCCGCGCAAGGTGGACGTGATCGCGGCGCTCGGCGCGGCGGTGTGAGGTGCGCACTTGACTGCGCCCGGCCCGCCTCGTCACGCTGAGCAGGGGTTCACGGACCCGTTCGTAACCCCTCCCAGAAGGACGGCTCGATGACGGCGACGCACGGCGCTGGCACTCCCCGGCTCGCCTCGGCCGATCTGCTCCGCTCCGTCTTCCGGCAGCACGCGGCCGGCGTGGCCGTCATCACCGCCGCCGGCGAGAGCCCGGTCGGCTTCACCGCCACCTCGCTCAACTCCGTCGCCGCCGAACCGCCGCTGGTCTCCTTCGGCGTCGGCACCGGCTCCTCCAGTTGGCCGGTGATCGCGCGGGCCGACCATGTCGGGGTCCACATACTCGGCGAGCACCAGGACGCGCTGGCCGCCACCTTCGCCCGCAGCGGCGCCGACCGCTTCGCCCCGCCCACCTCCTGGCGTACCGGACCCGAGGGCGTGCCGGTGCTCGACGGCGTACTGGCCTGGCTGGTCTGCCGGGTCGTCGCGCGGATACCCGCCGCCGACCACCGCATCGTCGTGGCCCAGGCGGTCGTGGGCGATCCGGCGGGTTCCGGACGGCCGCTGCTGTACCACCAGGGGCGGTTCAACGCCCTGCGTGACTGACCTGCGCGCCAGACCGGCGCGCCAGGGCGTTCGTGCTTGCGGCAACCCGTTGGCAAGGTCACAGTTATGAGCGCTTGCTTACTGGGCACGAGGTACACAAGGATGGAATTACTGACGAGTAATAATGTTGCCGGTGCGCCGGTCTCCCTGACCGGCCGCCCCCTGGGGCACCTATGCTGTATGCAATGAGGCAGCCCGGAAATGACGACGTAGTAGGAGAGCCGGCGTGAGCTTGAGGATCGTTGTCTGTGTGAAGTACGTGCCCGACGCCACCGGCGACCGGCACTTCGCCGATGACCTGACCGTCGACAGGGACGATGTCGACGGTCTGCTGTCGGAACTCGACGAGTACGCGGTGGAGCAGGCGCTGCAGATCGCCGACTCCGCCGACGACGCGGAGGTCACCGTCCTGACGGTCGGACCCGAGGACGCCAGGGACGCGCTGCGCAAGGCGCTGTCCATGGGCGCCGACAAGGCCGTCCATGTCGAGGACGACGGACTGCACGGCACCGACGTCCTCGGTACGTCGCTGGTGCTCGCCAAGGCCATCGAGAAGACCGGATACGACCTGGTCGTCTGCGGCATGGCCTCCACCGACGGCACGATGGGCGTGCTGCCCGCGATGCTCTCCGAGCGGCTCGGCGTCCCGCAGGTCACGCTGCTCTCCGAGATCTCCGTCGAGGGCGGCACGGTCAAGGGCCGCCGCGACGGCGACGCGGCGAGCGAGCAGCTCGAAGCGTCGCTGCCGGCCGTCGTGTCCGTGACCGACCAGTCGGGCGAGGCGCGCTACCCCTCCTTCAAGGGCATCATGGCCGCGAAGAAGAAGCCGGTGGAGACGCTGGACCTGGAAGACCTGGACATCGAGGCCGACACGGTGGGGCTGGCCGGCTCCTGGACCGCTGTCGACTCGGCGGCGCAGCGCCCGGCCCGTACGGCGGGCACGATCGTCAAGGACGAGGGCGACGGCGGCAAGCAGCTCGCGGAGTTCCTGGTGAGCCAGAAGTTCATCTGAGCTGCTTCGGGAGTCCCGGCCGAAGCGAGCGGGCAATCGCATGCGAATTGCATGCAATGACCGCCGCCGCCGGCTCCGAACGACTCCGCCACACCCGGCCCTCGCGGTCGGACCGCCCTCCCGGACCGAGTCCGGACATCTCGCGCAGGAGTAGCAATGGCTGAAGTTCTCGTCTATGTCGACCATGTGGACGGTGCCGTCCGCAAGCCCACCCTGGAACTGCTGACGCTGGCCCGCCGGATCGGCGAGCCCGTCGCCGTCGCGCTCGGCGCGGGAGCGGCGGACACGGCGGCCGCGCTCGCCGAGCACGGCGCGGTGAAGGTACTCACCGCCGACGCCCCCGAGTTCGCCGACTACCTCGTCGTGCCGAAGGTCGACGCGCTGCAGGCCGCGTACGACGCCGTGTCGCCCGCCGCCGTGCTGCTGCCCTCGTCGGCCGAGGCCAAGGAGATCGCCGCCCGGCTCGCCGTGCGCATCGGCTCGGGTCTGATCACCGACGCGGTCGACCTGGAGGCCGGCGACGGCGGCCCGGTGGCCACGCAGTCCGCGTTCGCCGCCGCCTTCACCACCAAGACCCGGGTCTCCACGGGCACGCCCGTCATCACCGTGAAGCCCAACTCGGCGCCGGTCGAGCCCGCCGCCGCCGCGGGGACCGTCGAGGCCCTCTCGGTCTCCTTCGGCGCCGCGGCGACCGGTACCAAGGTCGTCTCCCGCACCCCGCGCGAGTCGTCGGGCCGCCCGGAGCTGACCGAGGCCGCGATCGTGGTCTCCGGCGGCCGCGGGGTCAACGGCGCGGAGAACTTCGCCGTCATCGAGGCGCTCGCCGACTCGCTCGGCGCGGCCGTCGGCGCCTCGCGCGCCGCCGTCGACGCCGGCTGGTACCCGCACTCCAACCAGGTGGGCCAGACCGGCAAGTCGGTCTCCCCGCAGCTCTACGTCGCCTCCGGCATCTCCGGCGCCATCCAGCACCGCGCCGGTATGCAGACGTCGAAGACGATCGTCGCGATCAACAAGGACGCCGAGGCGCCGATCTTCGACCTCGTGGACTACGGCGTCGTCGGCGACCTCTTCGAGGTCGTGCCGCAGTTGACCGAAGAGGTCAAGACCCGCAAGGGCTGACCCGCCACGTCGGAACGGGCCACGGGGCCGCGCGGTGCACTCCACCGCGCGGCCCCGCCGCGTTTCCGGCCGCCATTGACGTGGCCCGGGGTGCCACATACCGTCGTTCAACAGAATGTTGAATCAGTGCAACCGGGAGGGTGTGTCCATGGGGCAGCAGGAGAAGGTGGCCACGAGCATCGCCGGCGCGGTCAGCGCGGAGATCAGCGCCTCACTCGCACCGGTCGACGCCGAACTCGCCCGCCGCTACCCGGGCGACCCCGGCACCCGCCAGCCCGTCCACACCGTCTACGTGCCCGCCGACGTGTTCGAAGCGGGCACCGTGCGCTCCTGGGGCGACCAGGCGCTCGCCGCCCTCGACGAACACGCCCCGGACGCCGCGTCGCTGGCGAAGGTCCTCGGCCTCTCCGACGAACTCGCCGGGCCCGTCCACGAGCGCGTACGGGCCAAGCTGGCGCGCGAGCCGGTCGAAGACCTGCGCATCGACTTCGAGGACGGCTACGGGCCGCGCCCGGACGCCGAGGAGGACGCGGCGGCGGCCCGCGCCGCCCGGCTCGTCCAGGAGGCGTACGCGAACGGCACGGCGCCGCCGTACCTGGGCATCAGGCCCAAGTGCCTGGAGGCGCCCGTACGGGAGCGCGGCATCCGCACCCTCGACGTCTTCCTCACCGGGCTGCTGGCGTCCGGCGCTCTGCCCGAAGGGCTCGTGCTGACCCTGCCCAAGGTCACCTACGCCGAGCAGGTCGCGGCGATGGCGCGGCTGCTGGCCGCCTTCGAGGAGGCGCGCGGTCTCGCGCCCGGCCGGATCGGCTTCGAGATCCAGATCGAGACCAGCCAGTCCATCCTGGCCGCCGACGGCACGGCGACCGTGGCCCGCATGATCGAGGCGGCCGGCGGCCGGGCCACCGGACTGCACTACGGCACCTTCGACTACAGCGCCTGCGTCGGCGTCAGCGCCGCCTACCAGTCGAGCGACCACCCGGCGGCCGACCACGCCAAGGCCGTCATGCAGGTCGCCGCAGCCGGCACCGGCGTACGGGTCTCCGACGGCTCGACCAACGTGCTGCCGGTCGGCCCGACCGCCCAGGTGCACGAGGCGTGGCGGCTGCACTACGGGCTCACCCGGCGCGCTCTGGCGCGCGCGTACTACCAGGGCTGGGACATGCACCCCGGGCATCTGCCGACGCGTTACGCGGCCGTCTACGCCTTCTACCGCGAGGGTATGGCGGCCGCCGCCGGCCGGCTCGCCGCGTACGCCGCCAGGACGGGCGGCGACGTGATGGACGAGCCGGCGACGGCGAAGGCGCTCAGCGGGTATCTGCTGCGCGGTCTGGA
This sequence comes from Streptomyces sp. NPDC087906, assembly GCF_055584925.1. NCBI lineage: Bacteria > Bacillati > Actinomycetota > Actinomycetes > Kitasatosporales > Streptomycetaceae > Streptomyces > Streptomyces sp. NPDC087906. The sequence continues at coordinate 709,524 of NZ_JBVJLC010000002.1, read as the reverse complement.
CTGCGGTGCGCTCGACGACGACGAGGTCGCCGTACTGACCGGGCTGACCCGCGGCGACCTGGAGGCCTTCGCCGTACCCCGGCGCGGAGCCCTCACGGTCACGGCTCCGTAAGGTCCTCGCGCGCGGCTCCGGCCGTCAGCCCTTGCTGGAGCCCAGGGTCAGCCCGGAGACGAACTGCTTCTGGAGGGCGAAGAACACCACCAGGGTCGGGACGGCGACGATCAGCGCGGCGGCCGCGATCAGGTTGTTGTTGACGAAGAACTGCCCCGTGAGGTTGTTCAGCGCCGCGGTGATCGGCCGGTTGCTGCCGGTCTGCATCAGCACCGTCGCCCAGAAGAAGTCGTTGTAGATCCAGGTGAATTCGAGCGTCGCGAGGGCCGCCAGCACCGGCCGGCACAGCGGCATGACGATCTGCCAGTACTGCCGCCAGGCGGAGGCGCCGTCGACCAGCGCCGCCTCACCCAGCTCGCCCGGGATCGTGCGCATGTAGTTGGAGAGCACGAAGGTGCAGAAGCCGGTCTGGAAGGCGATGTGGATCAGGATGATGCCGAGGAAGGAGTCGTTGAGCTTCCCCGACTCGGCCATCCAGCTCGGCAGTTCGACCAACTGGTAGATCTTGAACAGCGGGGTGATCAGCGCCTGCTGCGGCAGCAGGTTGCCCGCTGTGAAGAGCACCAGCAGGGCGATGTTGATCCGGAACCTGAACCGCGCCACCACGAAGGCGACCATGCTCGACAGCAGCAGCGTGATGATCAGCGCGGGCACCGTGATGAGCGCCGAGTTCCAGAAGTAGTGCGGCAGTTCGGCCTGCTGCCAGGCGGAGGTGAAGTTGTGCAGGTTGTAGTGGCCGCCGACCGACACGTACCCCAGCCGCTGGGTGTCCTCGTACGGCCGCAGCGCCGTGTACAGCGCGTAGATCAGCGGGGCGATCCAGATCAGGCAGGTGATGACGAGGAAGGTGTGCAGCAGGACGCGCCTGGTCTGGGACGGCCGCACGCCGCCGGCCACGGGCGAGGTGGCGATCCGCCGGGGAAGCTCGGTGGTCGTCGCGGTCATGCTCGCTCGTCCTTCCGGAACATGCTGATCAGATACGGCACGATGAAGATCATCGAGATCACCAGCAGGATGGTGGCCAGCGCGGAACCGAATCCGATGCGGCTGCCCGCGCCGATGATGTTGTTGGTGACCAGGACGGACAGCAACTCAAGACCGTTGGTGCCCTTGTTGATGACATAGACGATGTCGAAGGCGCGCAGCGACTCGATGACCGTGATCACCAGCACGACGATGTTGATCGGCCGCATCGCGGGCCAGACCACGTGCCGGAAGGTCTGCCAGCCGCCCGCGCCGTCCAGGGCCGCCGCCTCCTTCTGCGAGGGGTCGACGCTCTTCAGCCCGGCCAGGAACAGGATCATCACGTAACCGGCCTGCCGCCAGCAGGCCATCACCATGACCGCCCAGATGTTCAGGGACGGATTGCCCAGCCAGTCGACGACGTTGTGCTCCGCGTGCCCCGTCAGGTTGTTGATCAGGCCCTGGGTCGGCGAGAAGATCAGCTCGGTCATGAAGCCGACGAGCGCCAGCGAGAGCACCACCGGCAGGAACAGCACACTCTGGTAGATCCGGGAGAACCGGATCTGCTTGTCCAACTGGACGGCGAGGAAGAGCCCGAAGGGGGCCGGTACGCAGAAGAAGACCGCCAGCCAGATCAGGTTGTGCTCGATGGCCGGCTGGAACGGCGGATAGATCTCGAAGATGTTCTTGTAGTTCTCCGTGCCGACCCACTGGATGGTGGAGAAGTCACCGAACCCGGTCCAGGAGGAGAAGGAGAGGACGACGGACGCCAGCGCGGGGACCCAGACCAGGCCCACGGTCAGCAGCGTCGGTATCCCGGCCATCAGGCTCAGGACCACCCGGTCCCTGATGCTGAGCTGCCTCAGCTTTCGTCGCTTCGCCACCGGGGGCGCGGACCGCGCCGCGCCTTCCATTGCAGTCATGCGTTCCTCGCTGTCGTCACACTCTGGCCCGTTGTGCCGAACCGTGTCACCGGACACGGCGCGCCGGCCCCGAAGGGCCTTTCGTCTGGATCAGGCGAAAGGCCCTGGGCCCGGCGCCGCTGAATCCTGTCAGCTCCCCGCCGCCCAGATGGACTTGGCCTGCTTGTCGACGTTCGAGAGGATCCCCGACACATCACCGGGCTTGTTGAAGAAGCTCTGGATGGCGGGCAGCATCACCGGGTCGGCGAAGTCGGGCCGGGTGTCGCGGTCCATGAACTGCGAGAGGTTCTTCGCACCCTGGATCAGCTTCGTGGCCTCCTTCTGCGGGGCCGTGTACTTGGACTCGTCCACACCGGTCGCCGTCGCGATGTCGGCGGGGTTGGTACCGAGCCACACCTGCTGGGCCTTGGCCGTGCCCAGGTACTCCAGCAGCTTGTTGGCACCGGCCTTGTTCTTGGGCGACTTGGAGACCATCATCCCGTCGATCGGCGCCTCGACCGCGTCCTGGCCGTTGGCCGGGTCGATCTCGGGGAACGGGAAGAAGCCCAGGTCGTCGGCCTTGGCGCCGGTGAAGATCGTGCCGATCTGGTCCAGGCCGAGCACCATCATGCCGGCCTTCTGGTTCAGGATCTGCTGGGCGCCCTCCTGCCAGGTGAGACCCGCGAACCCCGGTGAGTAGTAAGGGATCAGCTCGCGCCACTGGTCGAACACGGCCTTGACCTTGGGGGAGTTCCAGTCCTCGCCCTTGCGCATCAGGTCGATGTGGAACTGGAACCCGTTGATGCGCATGTTGAGGTAGTCGAACGTACCCATGGACGGCCAGCCGTCCTTGTTGGTGAACGCGATCGGGATGAGCCCGTCGCCCTTGATCTTCTTGGCCAGGGCTATGTACTCGTCCCACGTGGTGGGCGGCTCGTAACCCTTCGACTTGAACAGGGACTTGCTGTAGAAGACCGCCCAGGGGTAGTAGTCGAACGGCACCAGGTAGTAGTGGCCGTCCTCCCCCTTGCTCTGCGCCTTCATGGCGTCGGTGTAGTTGGGGCCGATCTTCTTCCACACGTCGTCCACGTCGCTGACCAGGCCCTGGCCGGCGAAGAACTGCATGCGCTCACCGGCGAACCAGTTGAACACGTCGTCCGGGTTGCCCTGCAGATACGTCGAGATGTTCTGCTGGAAGGTGTTGTGGTCGACCCAGTTGGGCTTGACGGTCAGCCCGGTCGCCGACTTCGCCGAGTTGAAGAGCGTCTGGTACGCGCCCTTCGGCTGCGGCACCGCCGCGTTGGACCCGAAGGTCACCGTGCCCGTCGCGCTGCCGGAGTCGCCGGAGTCGTCGTCGCCACCGCACGCCGCGAGGAGCGGCGCCACGGCCAGCGAACCAACTCCGAACAGCGCGCCGCGCAGGATCGAGCGGCGATCGACCGTTCGCCGTGCGCTGTTGAACACGGACGATGCCGGCAGCCGGTCATCGGTCGGAGACTGAGTCATGAGCCCTCCCAGGACTGCGATCAAACAGAAGCGAACACGCTTGCTCAGATAGCAACAAGATCGCCTTGGCTGTCAAGGTATCGCCTGACACCAAAATCCCTGCGCATCCCGCCACCTCCGGCTCGACGCCACCGCGGGGACGCCGTGAAGCGGGTCCTGAGCGGGCGCTTTGCCGCCGAAGGGGAGGAAAGGTGCTCGCGAACGGGGATGTAACGATCCGGAAACCGAGCGGTGTCGCCGAATGCCGGTGGGAGAGTACCCGGTCCGCGCCGTTTCACGGCCCCGCCGCCGGGCCGGGATCGACACGATCGGCAACGGCGGCGGACGGGCGGGGAGTCGGGCCCGTTTCCGGGGTCAGCCCCGCGGCTGCGGAGCGATCTCGCCGGATCCGCGCGCGATGAGCCGGGTCGGCAGCACCACTCTCGACGGGGCGTCGGCGGCGCCGTCCAGCCGCTGGAAGAGCCGCTCGGCCGCCGTACGGCCCAGCGTCGCCGCGTCCTGCGCGACGACGGTGACACCGGGCTCCAGCAGATCGGCCAGCTCGATGTCGTCGAAGCCCACCAGGCCGACCGGCCGCCGGTGCTCCGCCAGCGCCCGTACCACGGTCACCGTCACCCGGTTGTTGCCGGTGAAGATCGCCGTCACCGGGTCCGGCGCCGCGAGCATCGAGACGACCGCCTCGTGGACCCGGTCCGGAGCGGTGGTGCCGAGCGACACCCACTCGTCCTCGATGTCGAGCCCCGCGTCCGCCATGGCGGTGCGATAGCCGCGCAGCCGCTCGACCGCGGTGTGGATCCGGGGCTGGTCGCCGATGAACCCGATCCTGCGGTGGCCGTGCGCGATCAGATGCGCCGTGCCCGACCGCGCGCCGCCGTAGCTGTCGGAGAGGATCGCGTCGGCGTCGATCCGGCCGGCCGGCCGGTCCACGAAGACGGTGGCGACCCCGGCCTTGATCTCCGGCTCCAGATAGCGGTGGTCATGGCCCGCGGGGATCACGATCAGCCCGTCGACCCGCCGCGCGCACAGCGCCAGCACCAGTTCCTGCTCGCGCTCCGGGTCCTCGGCGCTCGACCCGTTGATGAGCAGCGCGCCGTGCGCGCGGGCCACCTCCTCGACCGCGCGGTTCAGCGGGCCGTAGAACGGGTCGGCCAGATCCTCCAGCACCAGCCCGATACTGGCGGTGCGCCCCTTGCGCAGCACCCGGGCCGAGTCGTTGCGCCGGAAGCCCAGCGCGTCGATCGCCTCCTGGACCCGGCGCTCGGTGTCGGGCGTCACGCCCGGCTCGCTGTTCACCACACGGGAGACCGTTTTGAGGCCCACCCCCGCGCGGGCGGCCACGTCCTTCATGGTGGGCCTGCTGCCGTAGCGGTGCTCGGGGCGACGGGGGGTCTCGGCCACAGTGCGCTGTCCTGTCGTCGGTCGGTTTGCCCTGTCTGGGCGTGGCGACGAGCATAGGCCCTGGACAACGTTGTCAGGTGAATGGAGACTGTTGACTAGCAACAGGTCCACCCATCCTCCGCCACCCGCGGAGATGCTTCTTCACCCGGGAGATCCGACACCGATGCAAACCGACACCGTCGCCGCCCTGGACATCGGCGGTACCAAGATCGCCGGCGCGTTGGTGGACGGCAGCGGCAGGATCCTCGTGCGGGCCCAGCGGCCGACCCCCGCGCAGGAGGACGGCGAGGCCGTGATGGGCGCCGTCGCAGAGGTGCTGGCCGAGGTCGCCGCCTCGCCGCTCTGGCCGTCCGCGACGGCTGTGGGCATCGGCAGCGCGGGTCCGGTCGACGCGTCGACCGGTACGGTCAGCCCGGTCAACGTGCCGGGATGGCGCGACTTCCCGCTCGTGGAGCGGGTGAGCAGGGCGACCGGAGGACTGCCGGTGACGCTCGTCGGCGACGGGGTCGCGATCACGGCCGCCGAGCACTGGCAGGGCGCGGCCCGCGGCTACGACGACGCGCTGTGCATGGTCGTCTCCACCGGTGTCGGCGGCGGACTGGTCATCGGCGGGAAGCTCCACCCGGGCCCGACGGGCAACTCGGGCCACATCGGCCATATCAGCGTGGACCTGGACGGCGACCTCTGCCCGTGCGGCGGGCGCGGCTGCGTCGAGCGCATCGCCAGCGGCCCCAACATCGCACGCAGGGCCCTTGAGGGCGGCTGGCAGCCGGGCGCCGACGGCGACACGTCGGCCGCCGCCGTGGCCGCCGCCGCCCGCGCCGGGCATCCGGTCGCCATCGCCTCGTTCGAGCGGGCCGCCAAGGCGCTGGCCGCGGGCATCGCCGCGACGGCGACGCTGGTCGAGATCCGGATCGCGGTCATCGGCGGGGGAGTGGCGAACGCGGGCGAGGTGCTGTTCGCGCCGCTGCGCCGCTCGCTGCGCGACTACGCCACGCTCTCCTTCGTCCAGGACCTGACCATCGCCCCCGCGCTGACGGGCAGGGACGCGGGGCTGGTCGGCGCGGCTGCCGCGGCCTCGCTCGGTGCGAGGGACGACACGGCAGCGCCGGTCGCGGGCTGAGCCCGTCACGGACGCCGCCGTCACGTACGCCGCCGCCCCGGCCGCCGGGGTGGCGGATTGCGCCACGCCCGCCCGTACGGACAGCCGCACCGATGCCCGTAGGGCCGCCGGGGCGGGCGGTCAGCGGGTGGTCTGGCAGGCCATCCGCTCGCTGCCCCGGAACTTGACGCACAGCCGGCTGTCCGTGCCGGTGTTGCGGGTCGGCCAGGTGTGGCTGAGGGCGCGGCCCGAGCGGGTCGCCGTGCCCGTACCGGCCTGCCGGCCGTCCTGGTACAGCGTGACGCCGCGTGAGGTGAGACCGTCCGGCGGATTGGTCCACAGCGCCGTGACCGCGTTCGAACCACCGCTGCCGCGGAGCTGGATGCAGATCTGCGGGCCCGAGAAGTCATGGGTGCAGGCGCTGCTGTCGGCCGCCGCGGGCGCGGCCGTCAGGGACAGGGCGAGGCCCGCCAGGGCGAACGTCAGCGCGCCGCGCAGACCGGCCGGCGGGATCGGGTTCAGGGTCATGAATGCTCTCCGGGTCGTCCGGCGGTGGGCTGGGTTCACACGCCGGGTTCGCCGGCCTGCTGCGGTACGACCACGAGGAAGGCATCCGCCTCAAGGTCTATCACCACCTCGGCGGGCGTCCCTTCCGCCCGCCTGGCCCGCGCGAACTCCTCCGCGGGCCAACTGCCGCGGGGTCCGCCCGCGGGGAACTTCTCCAGTACCGTCCGGCGCATCGCGCACCCCCTTGTCACATCCGTGTCCAACGATTACCGGCCGCGTCCGTCACGGCCCTGCGGGGCGGCAGGTTCTGGCCAAGGGTTTCCCTCCCCGGGTGTTGCGGGCAATCCACTGAAGGCTACGGAAGAGGGGGAACCGTGATCGTTGTCTGGATCAACGGTGCGTTCGGAGCGGGCAAGACCAGCACCGCACGCGAACTGATCGACCTGATCCCGAACAGCACGTTGTACGACCCGAGACTGATCGGCGAGGGGCTGCGCTACCTGCTGCCGCCGAAGCGGCTCGCCGAGGTGGGTGACTTCCAGGACCTGCCGATCTGGCGGCGGCTCGTGGTGGACACGGCCGCCGCCCTGCTGGCAGAGGTGGGCGGCGTCCTCGTCGTTCCGATGACCCTGCTGCGGCAGGAGTACCGCGACGAGATATTCGGCGGCCTCGCCTCCCGGCGCATAGGCGTCCGGCATGTGCTGCTGACAACCGACGAAACGATCCTGCGCAACCGGATAGCGGGCCGCGACCCGGTCGACGACGACCCGGAGGTGGACGAGCGGGCCCGGCAGTGGTGCTACGAGCACATCGACGCGTACCGCGCGGCCCTCGGCTGGCTCGTCGGTGACACCCACGTCATCGACAACACCCGCCGCACGGCGGCCGAGACGGCGCGGGTGGTGGCCGAGGCGCTGGCCAGCGGCGCCGCCGGATTCTGCGACATCGTGCAGACCCCGGAGCCCACCGCCGAGACCGTCGCAGCCGGGGTGCTGCTCTTCGACGAGCAGGGCCGGGTGCTGCTCGTCGACCCCACCTACAAACCGGGCTGGGAGTTCCCCGGCGGCGTCGTGGAGGCCGGGGAGGCGCCCGCGCAGGCCGGGATCCGGGAGGTCGCCGAGGAGATAGGCATCGAACTCGACCACGTACCCAAGCTGCTGGTCATCGACTGGGAACCGCCCAGACCCCCCGGCTACGGCGGGCTGCGGTTGCTGTTCGACGGCGGCGAGCTGCCCGCCCGGTCGGCCGGACGGGTGCTGCTGCCGGGGCCCGAACTGCGCGGCTGGCGCTTCGTCGGCCCCGAGGAGGCGGCCACACTGCTGCCGCCCGCCCGCTGGGAACGGCTCCGCTGGGCGCTGCGGGCGCGGGCCGACGGGACCGTGCTCAACCTGGAGGCCGGCGTCCCGGTCGGCCGCTGAACCGGCGTACCGCCCCCGCGCACACGGGGGCGGTACTTCAGACCGTCACGCCTGCTTCGACTGCGCGTACTTGACGAGGAAGTGCGCCTCGGCGACGGAGAGCCGCCGCAACTCGTCGGGCGACACGCTCTCGTTCACCGCGTGGATCTGCGCGTCCGGCTCGCTCAGCCCGATCAGCAGGATCTCCGCGCTCGGGTACAGCTCGGCCAGTGTGTTGCAGAGCGGGATGGAGCCGCCCTGCCCGGCGATCTGCATCCGCTGGCCCGGATAGGCGACCTCCATCGCCTCGGCCATGGCCGTGTACGCCGGGCTGCTGGTGTCGGCGCGGAACGGCTGCCCCTGGCCGGACTGCTCCACCGTCACCCGGGCGCCCCACGGCGTGTGCTTCTCGATGTGCGCGGTCAGCAGCTTCGTCACCTCGACGCTGTCCTGCCCGGGTGCCACCCGCAGACTCACCAGCGCCCGTGCGCTCGCCTGCACGGACGGCGTCGCGCCGACCACCGGCGGGCAGTCGATGCCGAGCACGGTCACGGCGGGCCGCGCCCAGATCCGGTCGGCGACCGACCCGTCGCCGATCAGCTCGACCCCGTCGAGCACCTTGGCGTCCGCGCGGAAGTCGGCCTCCGGGTAGTCGAGTCCGGTCCACCCGTCCGAACCGGGCAGTCCGTCCACGGTCGTTGAGCCGTCCTCGGCACGCAGCGAGTCGAGGACGCGGATGAGCGCGGCGAGCGCGTCAGGGGCGGCCCCGCCGAACTGGCCCGAATGCAGGTTGCCTTCGAGCGTGTCGATCTGCACCCGCAGCATCGTCATCCCGCGCAGCGTGGCCGTCGCCGTCGGCACACCGACGCGGAAGTTGCCCGCGTCACCGATGACCACGGCGTCGGCCGTGAGCAGCTCCGGGTGCTGCTCCGCGTACCGTTCGAGCCCGCCGCCGCCCTGCTCCTCCGAACCCTCCACGATCACCTTGACGTTGACCGGCACCCCGCCGGCCGCCTTCAGGGCGCGCAGCGCGAGCAGGTGCATGATGAAGCCGCCCTTGCAGTCGGCGCTGCCCCGGCCGTACCAGCGCCCGTCGCGCTCGGTCAGCTCGAACGGCGGTGTCAGCCACGCGGACTCGTCGAGCGGCGGCTGGACGTCGTAGTGCGCGTACAGCAGGACGGTCGGGGCGCCTGCCGGGCCGGGCAGCAGACCGTAGACCGACTGGGTGTCGTCAGGCGTGTCGAGTACGGCGACGTCCTGGAACCCCTCGGCGCGCAGCGCGTCGGCCACCCACACGGCGGCGGCCTCGCACTCGCTCTTCGGGAACTGCGCCGGGTCCGCGACCGATCGGAAGGCAACCAGCTCCGACAGCTCCGTGCGGGCACGGGGCATGAGTGAGAGGACGGTTTCTGCGATCGGATCCGCGGGCATGGGCACGCTCCTGGTGAGTACGGCGTTGGGTAGGTGGAGGTAGGGCAAAAGTCAGTGGTGATCCTCCCACAGCGGGTAGAGGGCGCTCGCGCCGTAGGATGCCGTTCGAGAAGAAGCAGGTCGTAAGGCCCACCGGTCGAATCAGGAGCAGAAGCACATCGTGAGCAGCGAGAACGCAGACGCCGGAAGCGAGCACGACGAGCCGGTGTGGGATGTCGTCGTGGTCGGCGCTGGACCGGCGGGAGCTTCCGCGGCATATGCCGCGGCGGTCGCCGGCCGCCAAGTGCTGCTGCTGGAGAAGGCCGAGTTGCCCCGGTACAAGACGTGCGGCGGCGGCATCATCGGCCCCTCGCGCGACTCGTTGCCCCCGGGCTTCGAGCTGCCGCTCAGGGACCGGGTGCATGCGGTGACCTTCTCGTTGAACGGCAAACTGGCCCGCACCCGCCGCTCGAAGCGGATGCTCTTCGGGCTCGTCAACCGCCAGGACTTCGACGCGAGTCTGGTCGAGCACGCCCAGAAGGCGGGCGCCACGCTCCGCACGGGCGTCACGGTCGCCCGCGTCGAGCAGCACGGCCCGGGAGTCCCCGACCGCCGCACGGTCGCCGTGGTGCTGGCCGGCGGCGAGACGCTGCTGGCGCGCGCCGTGGTCGGCGCCGACGGCAGCGCGAGCCGGATAGGAGCCCACGTCGGGGTGAAGATGGACCAGGTCGACCTCGGCCTGGAGGCGGAGATCCCCGTACCGCCCACCGTGGCCGAGGACTGGGCCGGCCGGGTGCTCATCGACTGGGGCCCGCTGCCCGGCAGTTACGGCTGGGTCTTCCCGAAGGGCGACATCCTCACGGTCGGCGTGATCTCGGCGCGCGGCGACGGAGCCGCGACCAAGCGCTACCTGGAGGACTTCGTCGCGCGGCTCGGCCTCGCCGGCTTCGAGCCCTCCATCTCGTCCGGCCACCTCACCCGCTGCCGCAGCGACGACTCGCCGCTGTCCCGCGGCCGGGTGCTGGTGTGCGGCGACGCGGCGGGCCTGCTGGAGCCGTGGACCCGCGAGGGCATCTCCTTCGCGCTGCGCTCGGGGCGGCTCGCCGGCGAGTGGGCCGTCCGGATCTCCGAGGCGCACGACGCGGTGGACGCCCGCCGCCAGGCGCTGAATTACGCGTTCGCCATCAAGGCGGGGCTCGGCGTCGAGATGGCGGTCGGCCGCCGGATGCTCGCCGTCTTCGAGCGCCGCCCCGGCCTGCTGCACGGCGCGATCACGGGCCTGCGCCCGGCCTGGAACGCGTTCGCCGACATCGCCCGCGGCTCGACCACGCTGGGCGGCCTGGTCAGGACCCACCCCCTGGCCCGGCGCGCGCTGAACATCCTGGACCGCAGGATGGAGTCGGCGGGGCCGAAGGTCGTAGCGGTGCAACCGGAAACGGCGGACGCGGCGCGGGTGGCGGGGCCGAGCGACTGACGTGGCGGCGCGGTGTCGCCGTCCGGCGGTGTCGCCGTCCGGCGTGGTCTGGGTTGCCGGTTTGGGTTGCGGTGGTCGCCGGGGGCGGTGTCGCCGTCCGGCGCGGTTCGGGGTGACCGGTCTGGGTTGCGGTGGTCGCCGGGGGCCGTTCCGGGGTCATGTCCTGCGCTGCACGATTTACGGCGCGTGCGCCTCTGACGTGCAGTGAGCGCCGAGATGCGCCGCAAATCACGCTTTACGCTCCGGACACCACCCCTGCACGACCCCCTTCAGCCTCGCCGTCCGGGACATCCGTACCCGGCCACCGGGGGAAGGTGACCGGGCGTCTACGCCTGGGACGCGGCCCCGGCCCGCACGCACCCACATGCCGCGCCCTCGCGGACGGCTGGTGGGGACTCACGGACGGGAGGGGGCCGGGGTCGGAGGAGGGGGGTGTCCGGACGTAAAGCGTAGGAGTTCTAGCGATCGAGCAGTCCGGACACCCCCCTCCGGAGGCCCCGGAACCCGCCACCGGACAAGCGGACCGCAACCGAAACCCGCAACCGAAACCGCGCCGGACCCCGGCAGACGAACAACGCACCGCAACCCACGCCACCCCGCGACGCCGGCGCTCGTACTCCCCGGGGAGTACGGACGACCGCCACGTCCGGCTGACGACCCGCAGGCGCGCGGCGGTCTAGCGTGGCCGGTATGGACGACGAGCGGGGCATCCGGCGTGGGCGTCGCGGGCCCCGTGGCCGGCGGGGGCGGCGCGTGCCGTGGGTTTCCAGTCTTCTGCTCGCCGTCGTCGTCGTGCTGGGCAGTGGGTTCGCGGCTCGCGCGCAGCACGCCTCGCTCGACGCCTCCGGCCGGCTGCTGCTGCTCGCCGGGCCCGCTCTGCTGCTGTTGCGGCGGCGGTACCCCGTGGTCGCCGTCTTCGGGGTCGCCGCGTCCGCGCTGCTCTACTTCGGGGCCGGTTACCCGTACGGCCCGGTCTTCGTCACCGTCGTCGTCGCCTGCTTCAGCGCCGTCGTGCACGGGCACCGGCGCGCCGCGTGGTGGGCTGCCGGGGGGTTCTGGGGCGGGCTCGTGCTCGTCACGCACTGGCTGTACCAGTGGTTGCCGTCGCACACCGAGCACGCCGCGGGGTGGGGCGCGGGCTGGGGCACCGAGACGGTCGTCGGCGCTTGGATCGTCGCCGTCCTCGCCATCTCCGACGTCGTACGCGCCCGCCGCGAGCAGTGGGCCGCAGCCGCCGCCGAGCGGGCCGCCGCCGAGAAGCGGCGCAGGGACGAGGAGCGGTTGCGGATGGCCCGTGAACTCCACGACGTGCTGGCCCACTCGATCTCGGTCATCAACGTCCAGGCGGGGATGGGGCTCGCCCTGCTCGACTCCGACCCCGAGCAGGCCCGCTCCGCGCTCACCACCATCAAGGCGGCGAGCAAGGAAGCCCTCGGCGAGGTGCGCCAGGTGCTCGACTCGCTCAGAGCGCCGGGCGAAGCGCCGCGCGCGCCGGCTCCCGGGCTCGACCGGCTGCCCGAGCTGGTCGAGCAGGCGGCGAGCGCCGGGCTGACCGTCGAGATCCGGCGCGAGGGCGCGCCGGTGCGGCTGCCGCCGGGCGCCGATCTGGCCGCGTTCCGGATCGTCCAGGAGGCGCTGACCAATGTGGTCAGGCACTCGGGGTCCCGTACCGCCGTGGTCGTACTCCGGCACCCGCCCGGTCTGCTCGACCTGCGGGTCGACGACGCGGGGCCAGCGACCGGCACGGCGGCGGGCGGCAGCGGGAACGGTCTGACCGGCATGCGGGAGCGGGCCGCCGCGCTCGGCGGCTCGGTCGAGGCAGGGCCGCGCCCCGACGGCGGGTTCCGGGTGCGCGCCACCTTTCCGCTCACGACCGAGGAGACACCGTGATCCGCGTCCTGCTCGCCGACGACCAGGCGCTCGTACGGGCGGGCTTCCGCGCGCTGCTCGACGCGCAGCCCGACATCGAGGTGGTGGGCGAGGCGGCCGACGGCGGTGCGGCGCTGCGCGCGGTACGCGAACTGCGGCCCGATGTCGTGCTGATGGACATCCGGATGCCCGTGCTCGACGGGCTCGCTGCGACCCGGCGGATCACCGAGGACACCGCGCTGGACTGGGTGAAGGTGGTCATGCTCACCACCTTCGAACTCGACGAGTACGTCTTCGAGGCGATCCGGTCAGGCGCGTCCGGCTTTCTCGTCAAGGACACCGAACCGGACGAACTGCTGCGCGCGGTAAGGGCGGTGGTGGACGGCGCGGCCCTGCTGTCGCCCGGGGTCACCCGGCGGCTGATCGCGGAGTTCGCCTCCCGTTCCAAGACCCCGACGGACGAGGTCGGTCTCGGCGAACTCACCGACCGGGAAAGGGAGGTGATGGCCCTGGTCGGCATCGGCCTGTCCAACGACGAGATCGCCCGCAGGCTCGTCGTCAGCCCGCTCACCGCCAAGACACACGTCAGCCGCACGATGGTGAAGCTCGGGGCCCGCGACCGGGCGCAACTGGTCGTCCTGGCCTACGAGTCGGGGCTGGTGAGGCCGGGCTGGCTCGGCTGACCGGCAGCGCCCGGCGGCCGACCTGCGCCTCGGCGATCCGTACGGCCCACTCACCGGCGGCGGGCCGGCTTACGCCTCGGCCGCCTCCGTCGCCGCTCCCGCCGTCGCGCCCGGGGGCGAACCCGCAGGCGACGCCGAGGCGTTGCGTGCCGCGTAGCCGATGAGCGCCGCCGCGCCGGCCAGCATCGACACCGTCGTCAGGGCGATCGGCAGGGTCAGCCAGTCGGCCAGGAAGCCGATGGCGGGCGGCCCGACCAGCATTCCGCCGTAGCCCAGTGTGGACGCGGCGGCGACGCCGCTCGGTCCGGCCAGGGCGCCGGCCCTGCCGATCGCGACGGGGAAGATGTTGGCCAGCCCGACACCGGCCACGGCGAAGCCCAGCAGGGCCAGCCAGACGGCCGGGGCGAGGGCGCCGAGCAGCATGCCGAGCGCCGCCAGCACACCGCCGGAGATCAGCGCCCGGGTCTGGCCAAGGCGCTCCTGGAGGGCTGTGCCGGACAGCCGTCCCGCCGTCATCGCCAGTGCGAAGAGCGTGTACGCGGCGGCGGCCACCCCCGCGCTCGCGCCGAGGTCGTCGGAGAGGTGCAGCGCGCTCCAGTCGGCCATCGCGCCCTCCCCGTACGCCGAGCACAGCGCGATCACCCCGAAGAGCAGGACGAGGTTGCGGCTGCGCCCGGTGAGCCGCCCCGGCGCCGGGCCGGCCGCGCCTGCCGCCGTGGTGTCCGCGGCTTCGGCCACGGGGACCCGATGCCGCAGCAGGACGGGCCCGGCCACGGCCGTGACCACCAGACCGATACCGGTCAGCATCAGCAGATGGACGCTCGGGGTGAGGCTGCCCGCGACCAGCCCGCCGAGCCCCGCCCCCACCATGCCGCCGAGGCTGAACGCCGCGTGGAAGCTGGAGATCACCGGGCGCCGCAGCGCGGCCACCACATCGACGGCCACGCTGTTCATGGCGACGTTGAGCGCGCCGTACGCGCCGCCGAACACCAGCAGCAGCAGGCCGAGCGCCACCGCGGAATGCGCGTGCGGCGGGAGGGCGATGCTGAGCGAGACCAGGACGGCGCTGACGACCGTCACCGGGCGGCTGCCGAAGCGGCGGCAGAGACCGCCGGTGAACACCATGGTGATCACGGCCCCGGCCGACACCCCGAGCAGGGCGAGACCCAGGGTGCTCGCCGAGGCGCTGACCTGGTGTTTGATGGCCGGAATCCGGACCACCCAGCCGGCGAAGACGAAACCGTCGAGGGCGAAGAACATCGTGAGCGCGATCCGGAGCCGGACCAGGGAGGAATGAGCGGCGCGGTCGCCGCCGCGGCCCCCCTGAGCGGCCGCCGGTATTTTGTTTAGGTACGGCACAAACGCAGCATAGGCATGGCAGGACGCCGGGGACAAGGCGGTTGCCGCGCCTCGGACCATGGGAGACTCGCCCACATGAACGGCAAGGTGACCACCACCCGGACGAGACTGGAGAGAGGCCGCAGCGCGCTCGGTCCCGCCCTGGAACTCGTTCACACGGGCCGCGCGCCGACCCGCGCCGTCCTCACCTCCGAGCTGGGTGTGACCCGTGCGACGGCCGGCGCCGTCGCCGCCGAACTGGAGGCGCTCGGGCTGATCCGCGTCGATTCGAGCCCCGGCGCGGGAGCCGGGTCGCAGGGCCGCCCCTCGCACCGGCTGGCCGTCGACGAGACCGGCCCTGTCGCACTCGCCGTACAGGTCCATGCCGACGGCTTCAGGACCGCGCTCGTCGGGCTCGGCGGGCAGATCGTCGCCACCGCCGCAGGCCGTGACGAGGTGCCCGCCGACCCCGCGGCCGTACTCGGCAAAGCGGTCGCCGTCGGGGCCGGGCTGCTGCGCGACGGCGGACGGCGCTGTGTGGGCGCCGGACTCGCCGTACCGTCCGCCGTGGCCGAACCGGAGGGCGCGGCGCTCAACCCGCTGCATGTGGCATGGTCGGCCGGCACCCCGGTCCGGCAGACCTTCGCCGAGCAGGTGCGCGCCGCCGGGCTCGAAGGCCCCGCCTTCACCGGCAACGACGTCAACCTCGCCGCCCTCGCCGAGCACCGGCACGGCGCGGGCCGCGGCGCCCGCCATCTGCTGTGCGTGGCCACCGGGCACCGCGGCGTCGGCGGCGCGCTGGTCGTGGACGGCAGGCTGCACACCGGCAGTTCGGGGCTCGCCCTGGAGGTCGGCCATCTCACCGTCAACCCGGAGGGCCGGCCCTGCTACTGCGGCAGCAGGGGCTGTCTCGACGTCGAGGCCGACCCGCTCGCCTTCCTCGTCGCGGCGGGCCGCACACCCGGCCCCGAGGTGTCGCTGTTGCAGCAGGCCCGCGACCTGCTCCGTACGGAGGGCGCCGACCCGGCCGTGCGCGGTGCCACGGAGGAGCTGATCGACCGTCTCGGCCTCGGGCTCGCCGGTCTTGTCAACATCCTCAACCCCGACCGGATCATCCTCGGCGGACTCCACAGGGAGCTGCACGCCGCGGACCCGCAGCGGCTGCGCGCCGTCGTCGCCGACCGCAGCCTCTGGGGCCGCAACACCGGGGGAGTGCCCATTCTGGGCTGCACGCTGGATTACAACAGCCTGGTCGGCGCCGCAGAGGTGGCCTGGCAGCCGGTGCTGGACGATCCGCTGGCCGCGCTGGCACGCTGACGCACCGTCAGAGCGTCCCGACGCCCGACGGCAGTTCGCCGCGGTGCGGTTGAGACACCCGCAGCACCTGGAAGCGGTCGCCCACCGCCTGGGGCGACGCGCTGTCCCGGAGGGAGAAGTGCGGCAACTCCCAATGGCGCGGGTCGAAGGCGAGGTCGGCGCAGACCACGCCCGCGACGCCGGTGCCGTACCGCAGAGAGCGGCGTACGGTCGGCCGCCGGCCCTTCCTCGTGGGCGAGACCCGCCCACCGCTGGACGACCGGCCCCCCGGCGGAGCTGCGGTGTGCGGGGCTGACGGTCGGCTCACCGTACATACCAGTAGGTACAACTGCTCCCGCCGGGGTACGTGCGGTGCCGCCGGCTGTACGACGACGCGGCACCCCGCCAGGGGCGAGGCTCGTGAGCGACAACGAAGTACCCGGAACACCCGCTCCGAAGGAGCTGAACCGCGATGAACACACTGGCGTTTCACGGCGGCCCAGGGCCGTGGATCCTCTTCTTCCCGCTGATCTGGGCGGCCGTCGTCCTCGGGGTCGTGACCGTGCTGCGGCGCACCGCGTGGCGCGGTCGCGGGATCGGCCCGCGCGGCCCGTGGCGGGGCGGGCCCTGGCAGGGCGGGGCCTGGCAGGGCGGCGCCGGGCGGCCGGTGGACGACGAGCGGTCGCCGATCGCGATGCTCGGCCGCCGGTTCGCCACCGGCGAGATCGACGAGGACGAGTACTGGCGGCGGCTCTCCGTACTGGACGAGCAGTTCGGCCGCGGCAAGGGCGGCGTGGCCTGAGCGTGGCGCCCCGCCACCGGAGGCGCGCGGCGGGGGCCGCGCACCGCACCGGAGGAGGACCCGTACCGCCACCCTGGCAGGCGGCGGTGCGGGTCTTCTCGGGTTCGGTCAGCCGACCACGGCCGACCTGGCGGTGGCATGCCCGTATTCCAGCGCCACCGCGTCGATCTCCGTCCCCATGAAGGGGCCGTCCGTCGTCGCGCCGTACACCGGCCGGGGCGGCAGGGCCGCGGCGCCCGGCGGGGTCGGGAGGGTGAACCAGATGCTCTTGCCCGACTCGCCCTGGGGGCGCACGCCCCAGCTCTCGCTCACCGCGGCGATCAGGGCGAGGCCGCGGCCGCCCGTGTCGAACAGGGCCGCATCGTTGACCGTCGGCAGCCGCGGGTCGTGGTCACTGACCGAGACCGTGAGCCGGTCGAGCAGCAGCTCGACATCGACGGTGCATCGCTTGTCCGGCTGGGCGTGCCGGTGGACGTTGGTCAGCAGCTCGGTGACTCCGAGCGACGTGTGGTCGATCAACGGGTCGAGGTGCCAGTAGCGCAGTTGCGCCGAGATGATTCTGCGGACCTGGCCGATCCGCGACGGCAGGGCTTGGAGCTCCACCGTGCAATGCCTGCTGGGCTGGCTGATCACGGCTGCGACTCCCCGAATGAGGTCCGGAAGAAGACGAAGGATCGGATCCAGCGGCCTGGTCGGTCCGGTCAGTGACCGGATCGGAGCCGCTGTTCGTGCCCGGCGGGGCTGGATCGCAGCGTCACCGCCGGTTTACCCTGAGTGACGTGCCTCCAGCGTGGCCCAGCGCGGCCCGGTCCGCAACTCGCGACCGCTCGACCCGTGATCAGGCTCAGGGAGTGTCCGCAAAGGATCGTCGTCCGCCCGCGGGGCGGGGCGCGCGTGCCGGGCGTCGCGCGCCGGACGAGACTTCGCGGACGGGACCCAGGGTCTGTCGTTCGGATCAGGCCGGATCAGGGAGCGCCCGCCGCGGCAGCGGCTGGTGTCGCGTTGGTGCCGTGGATCGCAAGGCGGAGGAGGGAGGCGACGCGGAGCGTCGCCGACCGACGACAACGCCGCGAGGCGCGGTGCCAGACCCCGCGAGCCCCGCAAGGTCCACACGACAGACCCTAGGTGCGCGCCGCCCTGCCCAGCGTGTCCAGGAATCGGCCCGCGAGCGCCTTCGCGTCCGGCCTGCGGCTGCGCTGCCCCATGGTCAGCCGGTAGCGCTTCCCGTTGACGGTCGCCACCATCGATCCCTCGCCCGCGAACCACGGCCTGGCCGTCCGTACGGCCCGCAGCGGCGCGCTGTCGATCACCCGGCCGTAGCTGTTGAGCAGGGCGAGCCTGCCGTCCTGTATCAGGACCTGTCCGGCCCTGGTGAGCGAGCGGGGCCACCGCTCTATCCGTACGCCCCGTGCGCTGAACTCCGGTTCAGCCATGGCCGCTCAGCCCCCTCCGTGCCTGTTCCTGTCGCCAGTCTGCCCAAGTATGCGCGTCCCCAACAGCGGTAGGGGCCCCTCCCTGACGGCCGCCGGGACAGCTCGTGGCACAAGCGATCCCTATGGACACCCAAAGTGAGCGTTTGCGCACGGGGTGCGGATACGGTCAGCGGAAGGGGGCCAGGTCCGAAAGGCGAGGAACAGCGCGCATGGCACAGGACGAGACACTCCGCACGGTCGACGTGGACCGCAGCGATCCCGAGTACCGCGCGTGGCTCAAGGAAGCCGTACGCAAGGTGCAGGCCGACGCGAACCGCTCGGCCGACACGCATCTGCTGCGCTTCCCGCTGCCCGAGTCCTGGGGCATCGACCTGTATCTGAAGGACGAGTCGACGCATCCCACGGGCAGCCTCAAACACCGGCTGGCCCGCTCGCTGTTCCTCTACGGGCTGTGCAACGGCTGGATCAGGCCCGGCAAACCGGTCATCGAGGCGTCCAGCGGCTCGACCGCCGTCTCGGAGGCGTACTTCGCCAAACTGATCGGTGTGCCGTTCGTCGCCGTGATGCCGCGCACGACGAGCGCCGAGAAGTGCCGGCTGATCGAATTCCACGGTGGACGCTGCCACTTCGTGGACGACTCGCGCACCATGTACGAGGAGTCGGCGGGCCTCGCCGCCGCCACCGGCGGCCACTACATGGACCAGTTCACCTACGCCGAGCGGGCCACCGACTGGCGCGGCAACAACAACATCGCCGAATCGATCTACCAGCAGCTCAAGTTGGAACGCTTCCCCGAGCCGACCTGGATCGTGGCGACGGCCGGCACGGGCGGGACGTCGGCGACGATCGCCCGCTACGTCCACTACATGCAGTACGACACGCTGATCTGCGTCCCCGACCCGGAGAACTCCTGTTTCTTCGACGGCTGGACCCGCCACGACACCCTCGCGAGCAGCGACTGCGGCTCCAGGATCGAGGGCATCGGGCGGCCCCGGATGGAGCCGAGCTTTGTGACCGGCGCCGTCGACCGGATGATGAAGGTGCCGGACGCGGCGAGCGTCGCCGCCGTACGCACGCTGGAGCGGGCCATCGGACGCAAGGCGGGCGGCTCGACCGGTACGGGTCTGTGGAGCGCGCTGAAACTCGTCGCCGAGATGGTCCGCACGGGCCGCGGCGGCAGCGTCGTCACCCTGCTCTGCGACCCGGGCGACCGCTACCTCGACAAGTACTACTCGGACGCCTGGCTCGCGGGGCAGGGCCTGGACATCGCACCGTACGAGCTGACCCTGGACCGCTTCCTGGCCTCGGGGGTCTGGCCCGACGCCACCGCGTCCTGAACTCCGGTCCGCCGGGCACTTCCTAGCCGACACCGTCCAGCGCCCCGCCGTCCGGGAGCTTGCCCGTCAGCCGTACGGTGCCGGTGCGCGGTGCCCGTACGGCCATCGTCGGGCCCTTCGCCTCCGCGCTCACGTCACCCGCAGCGGCGATGTCGCCGACCCCGCGGGACCCGGCGGCCAGCAGATACCACTGCCCCGACGGTGCCTTCCAGTGCGCCCCCGCCAGCACGTGCTGACCGAATCTGCTGCACAACGCGGTGTTCTTCACATCGGCCACCACCGCGCCCGGCGCCGTGTGCGAGGTGCCTGGGCGCTGGAACTGGACCAGGATCCGGCCGGGTCCGCGCCAGGTGTCCGCGCGGGTGCAGACCCAGGTGGACACACCGCCGCGCTCCGGCAACTGCTGCTCGGCGAAAGCCCAGTTGTTGACCGCCCGCACCCCCGAACCCCGCAACTCCCGCAGCGAGCAGGCGGTGTGCGCCCAACTGAGCAGCGCGGGAGTGCTCGTCGCCTCGCGCGGCGCACGCGGTGGGTTGTCCGGGGCCGGCGGCGGTGTGTAGGTGAGATGCACCGGCGAGAGATCACCGAGGTCGCTGACCAGGAACGCGTGCCGCTCCACGATCTTCTCCGACGAACGCAACTGCAGCACCGGCCACGACGCACACGACCCGTCCGTGGCGGGGCGCGCCACCGGGTCCGTGACACCGTCCTCGGCCACCCGCAGTGCACGGGCCGGTGTGTCGGGCGCCAGCAGATCGCGCGTCGTGGACTCGGCGATCCACGGGGCGAGCAGATAGCGCGCCCGGCCGGCCGTGCGGCTCACGACCACGGCGGCGGCCGTCGTCACATCCGCGTCGTCGGTCCGTACGAAGTCCAGCGCCGCCTGACCGTCCCCGGACAGCGGCTCGGCGTAGCGCGCGACGCGTACCCCGTCGTGCAGCAGGACCACGGCGGCGCCGCCGCTCTCGCCCGCGTACAGCAACTGCGGCGGCTGCGACGGCGGTGCGGTGCTCGTCCCGGGTGCGGCCGACACCCGTACGCCGCTGCCGGGGCTCGCCCAGACGCGCAGCGCGCGGCCCAGCAGCGCCGTGTCCCTGACGCGGCTCCCACGGGCCGGCCAGAGCGTGAAGTCGACCCGCGAGGAGTCGGCCCACTCGTCGGCGGGCGCGCGGCGCAGTTGCCCTGGGTCGACGGCCTTGGCCAGTGCGCTGCCCGCTGCGGGACCGGCCGTGACGAGCCGCTGCTTCGACGGCGGGTCGTGCGGCAGCGTGACGGCCAGGACCGTCCCCGTCACCACCACGGCGGCAGCGGCGCCGAGCAGCCGCTTGCGGTGCCTGCGGCGCAGCAGATCGGTCGGCCGGGTCTGCACGGTGCACGGGTCGAACTCCGGCGTGCGCAGCAGCTTTTCGGCTTGACCGTCCCGGTCGGACGCGAGCCGGCCGGCGGCGCGCAGCGCCTCGTCGGGGTCTTCGGAGCCCGCATCGGAGAGCAGCGCGTGCACGGTCCGCTCGGGGAGCCCTTCCAGGACCCGCAGCGCAAGCGCGGCGCGCGCCGCCGCCGTGGCCGCCGACAGGGCCTGGTCGAGGGCGAGTTCGTCGGTGCCGCCGGCCCGGGGGAACAGTCGGAGACCCACCACCAGCGGCAGCAGCCCGTGCCGGCCCGCGCGCAGGGTGTGCAACCGGGACCGGTGCCCGTGGGCCAGCGACGCTTCGAGCACGCGCCCGCGGATCCAGGCGTACGCCGACTCGTCCGCACTCCGCCGTCCCGGTGCGGGGGCCGACCCCGGTCGCCGGCCCGGTCGCCGTCCCGGCAGGACGTGCTGGACGGTGGCGTGGGCGGCGAGCACGCGTCTGTGCCGGCCGAGGGAGGGCGGCAGGGTCAGATAGGCCAGGCGTACGAGACGCGGGTAGTGCTCGACAAGGGCCGCCTCGGCCTCGTCGATACCGGGACGCGCGCCGGAGACGGCGGGGTCGGTCGGCTGTCGGTGTGTCGGCATCGGGACTGTGCCCTTTCCTGTGCCCTTTCGCATGTGCTGATGCGCTGTCACTCGCTCCTGCTTTTAGGGAGAACGAGTGAATGATCCGAAGGTCACACCGCAACTGCGTTCGGCAGCAGGCAGCAGGCAGCAGGCAGCAGGAAGCAGGAAGCAGGCGCCAGGCAGCAGAGACCGGGCCTCGGGGCCGGTGCTCAGGGCTCCTTGCGCAGCAGCCCGTCGACCGCCCGGCCGAAGACGGCGTGGCCGACGCGCGCGGTCACCGGGTCGAACAGCCGGGGGAGCGGTCCGACGCGCAGCTCCTCCGACCAGCGCACACGCGTGACACCGCCCTCGGCCCGCACCTCGATCTCGGCCCAGCCGGTGACGACCTTGCCGCGCTTCTCCAGCCGGCAGTGGCCAGGGCCTTGCGCCGTCGGCGGCTGCCAGGCCACGACCTCCATGGGGTCGTCGAACGCCACCCGGCCTGGCAGCGCGGTACGGGCGACGAAGACCGTGCCGACCCGGGTCGGTCCCGGCGTACGGACCTCGATGCGCGTCAGCGGTACCTGGTCGGCGTGGGCCGGCCAGTCGGTGAGCCGCCGCCAGGCCTCGGCGGCGGAGAGCGGCGGGGTGCGGTCGACGCGGAAGACGGTCACCTGGCGATCGTAGGACGGCGGCGCCCGGCACCCGGCGCCCACGCGCCGAACGGATCACGCGCAGGACTGACGGATCCCGCGTCCCGAGGGACGGATCACGCGTCCTGGGAGTGCGGCTCCTCGTCGCTCCCGCCGGCGACCACCAGGCCCGGCAGCCGCTCGGCGATCTCGGCGCGCGCGCCCGCCGACAGGCCCGCGTCCGTCACCAGCATGTCGACCTGCTCCAGCGTCGCGAACGAACTCAGCCCGACCGTGCCCCACTTGGTGTGGTCGGCGACGACGACCACCCGGCGGGCCGACCGCACGAACCGCCGGTTCGTCTCCGCCTCGGCGAGGTTGGGGGTGGAGAGCCCGGCCTCGACCGAGATCCCGTGCACGCCGAGGAACAGCACGTCGAAGTGGAGCGAGCGGATCGCCTGGTCGGCGACAGGACCCACCAGCGAGTCGGAGGGAGTACGAACCCCGCCGGTGAGCACGACCGTGGCGGCGCCGGGCCGCTGGCCGCCCGCCGTGCCGGCCGGCTGCGCCGCGTGGAAGACGTCGGCGACCCGTACCGAGTTGGTGACCACCGTCAGATCCGGTACGTCCAGCAGATGCTGGGCCAGCGCGAAGGTCGTCGTACCGCCGGACAGCGCGATGGCGCTGCCGGGCACGGCCATGGCCGCCGCCGCCCGTGCGATGTCCTCCTTGGCGGTCAGCTCCAGCGCCGACTTCGCCTCGAACCCCGGTTCGTGCGTGCTCGCTTCGACCACGGGAACGGCCCCGCCGTGGACCTTCTCGATGACGCCCTGGCGGGCCAGCGCGTCGAGGTCCCTGCGCACGGTCATGTCGGAGACGTTGAGCTTGCGGGTGAGTTCGTTGACGCGGATGCCGCCGCGCTTGCGCACCTCGTCCAGAATCAGGGCGCGGCGCTGCTCAGCGAGAAGGTTCTGGTTGTCACTCACCACCCTGTCGGGTCCTTCCGTCGTGTGCCGGGCGTCGCAGCCGCTCGCCCTGTCCGCTCGTCAAGGCCCCCATCCTCCCACGCTGTTCCGCCGGCGGCGCCCGTGCCAGGGGCGGCCGGAGTCGGGGAGATTCGGTGAGGGCAGCGCGGCGGGGGCCACCCCTGCCGCGGTCTGCGGCAGCCTTTCGGGGTCGTGTTCGCAGTACTTTGCCACGTCGAGAGCGAGTTCTGAAGTGTCCTCCCACCCCACGGCCGCCGGTGACGGCCGAGCGACGCTGGAACTGCTCGTCCACGGCGTCGGCGGTACGACCCCGCAGGAGATGCTGGCCGACTCCCGTACGGTCAGGATCACCGGCGACGAGACCGCCGCCGTCCACCGCCGCGCCGAGGACGTGGACGCCGAGAGCCGCGGTGCGCGCGGCGACCGGCCGGTGCCCGAGGCGTACTGCTGGTCCAACCTCACCTCGGGCAACGGCTCGCGCGCCCTGTGGCTGCTGCTCCTGCCCTTCATGGTCGTCAATCTCGCCCACTGGATGCGGCCCGCGACGAACGGGGCTGCCAGGACCCGCCGGTGCTACGGGCTGCTGGTACGGCTCGTCGCCCTCACCCTGACCGTGCTGCTGACCGCAGCCGCCTGCGAGGTCGCGCTCGACCTCGCCGCCTGGCAGTGCGCGGGCGCCGCGCGGTGCACCGCCGCACACTCCTGGCTGGGCTTTCTGGCGCCGGAGCGGCACGGCTGGTGGTCGCAGCCCGGCCGGCGGCTCGCCCTGGGCGCGCTGGTGCCCACGGGGCTCGTGGTGCTGCTGTGGTACCTCTCCCACAGGACCTGGGGCGCCTACGAGTCGCAGCGCCCGCCCACCGACGGACCCACCGACGGAGCTACCGGCGGACCCACCGCCGACCCGACCGGCGGGCCTGCCGAAAGCACCGCCGAGCCGGAAGAGGCGGCCGACGCCCCCGGCGTGCGGCCCGCGCTCGGCGCACCCGGGTTCTGGTACGGCCGCCGGCTCGTCGCGCGGCTCAGGGCGGCGCACACCGCGGCCGGCTTCCTCACCGTCGCCACCATGATCACCGTGGCCGCCGGACAGTACGACCGAGCAGCGGGATCCCCGCTCGCCGACGTCCTCGGACTGCTCCTCCTGGCGGCCCTCGGCTGCTGCGGCTGCGCCGTGCTGTGGGTGGTGTGCCGCAGAGGGCGCAGCGAGGTCAGCCGCGATCTCGTCCTCGACCGGGCGATGACCGGCCGGCTGCCGGGCACCTCGATCGGGCTGCTCGTCGGCGCCGTCGTGTACGCGGCATGGTCACGGCCCGGCTGGGTCTCGGCCGGACCGCTCCCCGGCGACCTCGCCTTCCGGGTGATCGCCGTGGCGCAGATCGCGCTGGTCCTGGCGCTGGCCGGCGCCGCCGCCGCGCTGCACCGCTCCGCCGCGCATCCGCGTACGGTGCTGCGCGGCCAGGCGGGTCCCGCTGTCGCGACCCTCGCCTGCGCGCTGGGCGCCGTGCTGACCGGCGGTCTCGCGCAGCGCGTCGCCGACTGGCTCGACGGGGACGCGACCCCCGGCATGGGCGGCGGCCGGATCGCGGGGCCGCCGGTCCTGCTGAGCTGGCAGGCCGCCGTCATCCCCGTCCTGCTGGTGCTGCTGCTGATTCCGGTGGCCGTCCTCGCCGTCCGCACGGCACGTGCCACCCGCCGGCTCGGCCCTGTGGTCGAGGCGGAGTTCCACCCGAGGACCGTGGACACGGTCCGCAGCCGCACGGTGGCGGGGGTGCGCGCCAGGGCCATGCTCACCGACGCCGCCCCCCGGCTCGTCGGGGTGGTCTCGGGCGCCGCCCTGCTGCTGGGCGCTGGCGCCGTCGCCGGGTCGTGGCTGAGCGGCGAGGTGCCGGGAGAGGCCGCCGAAGGCACCGACTCGCTCGTCGAGTCCATCACCGACACCGCGCAGGCGCTGGGCTCCTGGCTGACAGGGCTCGGCTTCATACTGTTCGTCGCCTGGGGCCGCCGGGCCTACCGCCACGCGTCGGCCCGCAGGACCGTCGGCATCCTCTGGGACGTCGGTACGTTCTGGCCGCGCGCGGCGCACCCCTTCGCACCGCCCTGCTACGCCGAGCGGGCCGTCCCCGACCTCACCTGGCGCGTCGAGACCTGGACGGCGCGCACCGGCGGCAGGCTCGTCCTGTCCGGCCATTCGCAGGGCACGGTCCTCGCCGCCGCGACCGTCTGGCAGTTGCGCGCCGCCACCCGCCGCCAGGTGGCGCTGCTGACGTACGGATCACCGCTGGAGCGGCTCTACGGCCGCTGGTTCCCCGCGTACTTCGGGCCCGACCAGCTCAACGACCTGTGCGGACGGGTCCGTTGCTGGCGCAACCTGTGGCGGAACACCGACCCGATCGGCGGCCCGGTGCGGGTCGCCCCGGGGGAGGGCCCCGAGGTCGACAGGGGGCCGCTCAAGGACCCGCAGGCGTACGGCCGTTCCGTACGCCGTCCGCTGCCGGAACCGGTCCTCGGCCACGCCGGGTACCAGGCCGATCCGGCGTTCGCCGAGGAGCGCGCCGCGCTCGTCGACCAGTTGCGGCCGGGGCTGCCGGGCCAGCGCGGCGGACCTGCCGAGCCGGCAGCCCCAACAGGGCCGGCAGCTCCAACAGGGCCGGCAGCCCCAACAGGGGTGCGGGCTCAGGACAGTTCCGGCGGCAGTTCCGGCAGGTCGTCCGCGTAGAGCAGGGTCAGGTCGTCCGTGCTCGTCTCAGGCAACTGGGCGACCCGGCCCGCGTGCCGCTCCACCATCGACTCGAACGTCTGCCGCGCGGTACGGCCGTTGCCGAAGGCGGGGCCCTTGGGCAGCGCCGTGAAGTACTTGAGCAGCGCCTCGGGCGTACCGCCGCCGAGCGTGTACTCGTGCTCCTCCGCCTGCTGCTCCACGATCCGCAGCAGCTCGTCGGGCTCGTAGTCGCTGAAGGTGATGGTCCGTGAGAAACGCGAGGCGACACCGGGGTTGATGGCCAGGAACCGCTCCATCTCGGCGGTGTACCCGGCGACGATCACCACCACCGCCTCCCGGTGGTCCTCCATCAGCTTCACCAGCGTGTCGATGGCCTCCTTGCCGAAGTCCCTGCCGGAGTCCTCGGGGGAGAGCGCGTACGCCTCGTCGATGAACAGCACCCCGCCGCGCGCCCGGTCGAACGCCTCCTGGGTGCGGATCGCCGTCGAGCCGATGTGCTCGCCGACGAGGTCGACCCGGGAGACCTCCACGAGATGGCCGCGCTCCAGCACCCCGAGGGAGGCCAGGATCTCGCCGTACAGCCGGGCCACCGTCGTCTTGCCGGTGCCGGGGGAGCCGGTGAAGACCAGGTGGCGGCGGACGGAAGCGGCCTTGAGGCCCGCCTCCTTGCGCCGTCTGCCCACCTCGATCATGTCGGTGAGCGCCCTGACCTCGCGCTTGACGCTCTCCAGGCCCACCAGCGCGTCGAGTTCACCGAGGACGTCCTGCGAGTCCCGCGCGGGTTCGGCGGGCGGCGCGACGTCGGCGGGGGCGTTCGCGGCGCTCTGCGCCGGGACTTTCCCGAGCAGCCCGGGGGTCTGGGTCGCGGTCAGCACCGCAGGCGCCGGCTCGGACGGTGTGCGTACGCCGCTCTCGTCGCTGCTGCAGTCCTCGGCCATCGGGCCGTCCTCCCCGAACTCGTACCCGCCGCGCGCGCACCGCTCCGTACGGCACCGCGTCAGTGTCGTGCGGCAGCCGTCCATCACATGGAAGCCGTAGCCGCCGCTGCCGGTCACCCGGCAGTTGTGGAAGGTGCCGCGGCCCTCGGCCGACACATAGAAACCGGCCTCGGCCGGCGAGGTGATCGTGCAGCGCTCGATGGTCGGATCGGCGCCCTTGGTCACGATGACCCCGGTCTGCACGGCGTCCACCGTGCAGGAGTTGAGCGTGCCGCCGCTGCCGTGGTCCCGGAACCAGGCGCCGGTCGACGCCTCCCTGATCCGGCAGTCGTCGAGCTGCGCCGTCGCCCCGTCGCTCACCGACACCGCCGTGTTGCGGATCTGCGAGAGATCGCTGTCCACGACGTCCACGCGCGAGCCGCGGTCCAGCACGAACAGCGCGTCGGGCACGTCGTGCACCCGGCAGGAGTCGAGGACGGCGGTCGCGCCGTCGCTGACCCATACGGCCGGGTAGTCGCCCGTACTGTCATGGATCTCGCACTGGTTGGCGTCGACCCTGGTCCCCGGGTCCCACACGGAAAGGCCGTTGCGCCCGAAGCGGCGCACCGTGGAGCGGGTCAGCGTCAGCACCGAACGGGACCGCAGGTCGACGGCGTTCTCGGGGATGTCGTGGATGTCGCAGTCGGAGAGCGTGAGGACGGCGTCGGTGTCCAGGGTGACACCGTCGGCCGTCGTGCGGTGCACGGACGAGTCGGTGAGATGGGCCGCGCCGCGCTCGGTGATCTGCACGCCGGTGCCCTTGATCTCGTACACCTCGCAGCCGATCGCCTCAAGGCCGCTGCCCTCACCGGTGACGCTCAGACCCGCGCCCGAGGTGTGGTGGACCCGGCAGCGTTCGAGCCGGGGGTGGCCGCCGCCGCGTACCGCCACGCCGGACTGCCCGGCGGCGACGATCTCGCACTCCTCGAACACCCCGCCCGCGCCTTCCAGTACGCCGATGCCGACCCCCGCCGGATTGTCGACGGTGCAGCGGCGCACGGTGGGCCGTGCGGCGCCGCGCACCTCTATGCCGGCCGCCGAGCGGGTCACGATCCGCAGATCGAGCAGTTCGGGGGTGCCGTCCTCGACGAGCAGCGCGGGAGCCGCGGAGTCCTGGCCCTCGATGTGCAGGTCCTGGACGGTGGCGGAGGCCCGGACGGTCAGCGGGACGCCGTCGGCGGGGGCGATCCGTACGGAGCCGAGCGAGCCTTCGGGGCCGCGCAGCGTGACGGCGCGGGAGATGACGAGGTTCTCCCGGTAGGTGCCGGGGGCGACGGTGAGGACGTCGCCGTCGGCCGCCGCCTCCAGGGCCGCCGCGAGGGAGGCGTATTCACCCGTGCGGCGCCGCCAACGCGATGTTCCGGTGTGCGTCACCTGGACCGTGCCCTGTGCCATGGCGCTGTTGTGCCCCCACCTCGTGCGACTGCACGTGTCGTGCCGTGCCGGCCCGTGCCGGTACGCGCTCGCACCCGGACCCCCACGGCCGCAACGACGGACCGTGGCCGGACCACCGTAGCGCGCGCGGAACCGGGTAGTTGACGAAGACGACCTGCCGGACGGTCCCTCGACCGGCCCGCGGCCGGTAACTCAGCTCCCTGCGCCGGTACGGCCCCAGTCAGGACCTGCCTCGGCCCAGGCGCGGTCGAGCCGCCGGTACCTGATCAGGACGAGCCGCCCCACGAACAGCCGCCTGCCTCCGGCGATCAGCAGCGCCGCGGCCAGTGCGGCGCCCACTCCGACCAGGACGGCGTGCAGCCGGGCCGTCTCGGCGTCCAGGGGCGGCTTCACCTGCGTGCCGTGCGCGTCGGTCCAGATGCGGAAGCTGTCGCCGGTGTGCCAGCCGCGCAGCGGCGCCGAGACGGCGCTCCTGTGCTTGCTGCCGTCCACGGCACGCCATGTCGCGATCACCCGGGTGTCGGCACTGCGCTCCTTGGGCGAATCGCCGTCGAACCCGGGCGGCCGCCGGTCCTTGGGCAGCGCGGTGATCACGGCGGTGACCGGGTACCGCTCCTCGTGCTGCACCCGTACGGTCTGCTGGAGCGACGAGTCGAGCAGCGCCCCGCAGAGCCAGCCGGCGGCGGGGGCCACCAGCAGGATCAGCAGCGCGGCGACGAGCGTCGCCCATCCCTCGGCCAGGTCGGTGGTCCGGCGCAGGGGGTTGCGCCGCCAGCGCCAGAGGCCGGCGATCACCTTCACGGTCCCGCACCCCCTTTCCGTCTCCGCGTCCGTCTTGGCCCGGGACGGCATGCCGCAGACGCGTCAGGGGCGAAGAGCGACCGAACTCACTTGACCGCGCGAGCGCGCGCAAGGTGTCTGTCGCATCCTCGTGTTCCCGCGCGGGCGGGGTTCACACGGGGGACGGCGGGGAGAACGGACAGGGCCGCGAAAGGCGTGCGGACAGCGGTTCTTGACCTCCCGTCGGTCAGCCGTTCTGTCCACGCGCGGGTCGCGGCCCTGGTGGTGTGCGCTCAGTACCCCCGGCTCTGGTAGGGGCGGTTGTACGGGTCGTCGTACTGGTTGGGCTGGGCCTGCTGCGGCGGCGCGGGACGCGGGGCCGCGGCAGGGCGCATCGCCTCGTAGCCCGTGCCCGGCATCGGGCGCTGGGGCATGGGGCGCTGCGGCTGCTGCTGGTAGGGCTGCTGCTGCTGCGGACCCGGGTAGCCGCCCCGGGGCGCCGCCTGCTGCTGCGGGATGTAGGGCGCGGGGGCGTGCTGCAGCGGCATGGGCTGCTGCATCGGCTGCTGCTGGTAGCCGCCGTACGCCGGGGCCGGCTGCGACGGGGCCGCCGGCAGGGCCGGAAGCGCCGACGGCAGGGCCGGCAGATAGCTGTTGCCGGTGTCGTAGGCGGAGGGCACTCGGATCGGGGCGATCTGAGGCGTGCCCCGCTCCGCGACCAAGGAGTCGTAGATCGGGGTGTCCGGGAACGACGGCGCGGTGTAGTAACCGCCGCCGTAGGTGGCGCGGGGGGAGGTCATGGAACATAAGTTAAGCCCACGATGTGCCGGTTGGGGAGCCCGCTTTGAGGGTTCTTTCCGTCCCTGTGTGCCAATTCTGATCCCCAATGCGAGCGAACTTGGGAAAAACGGTCGTCACGCGGTGTTCGGATCCTGTAAAGGGCAAGCTGAAACGGGGTTACCGGCGGGTCCTGTGGAGCCCGCGCCGCCTTGCTGCCATTAGGTTGGGAACACGGAAACTTCGGGCACCCGACTCTCGATGGGGGCGAGCATGTCCATGCTTAAAGGCGCCAATGTTCCAGTGCCGGCGCAGAGCGTCCGCGTCGAATTGGGCTGGAACTCAGGACCGGGGGTGCCGGACGTCGACGCGTCCGCCCTGCTGCTGGTGGCCGGAAAAGTGCGCTCCGACGCGGACTTCGTCTTCTACAACCAGCCGCGTCATTCCTCGGGAGCCGTCCGGCACGAAGGCAAGCAGACCGGCGGCCCCACCATCACCGATACGCTCTCCGTCGATCTGTCGCGGGTCGAGCCCGCCGTCGAGCGGGTCGTTCTCGCCGCCTCCGCCGAAGCGGGCACTTTCGGCCAGGTGCCCGGACTGTACGTACGGGTGCTGGACGCGGCCACCGGCGCCGAGGTGGCCCGGTACGACAGCCAGGACGCGAGCGTCGAGACGGCGTTCCTGATCGGTGAGCTGTACCGGCGCCAGGGCGCCTGGAAGTTCCGGTCGGTCGGCCAGGGCTACAGCAGCGGACTCGCGGGCCTGGCAACGGACTTCGGCATCTCGGTCGACGAGCCGGCCGCATCCGCACCACCCGCCCCGGCGGCCCCGCCCGCGGCTCCGGCCCCTTCCGTGACGAAAGCCACTCCCGTACCGCCGGTCCCCTCCGCACCGCCGGCGCCGCCCGCGCCTCCCTCGGCGCCCGCACCGATCCCCGTACGGCTCTCCAAGGTCACCCTGACGAAGGAGGCCCCCTCGGTCTCGCTGGCCAAGCAGGGCGGCAGCTCCGGCGCCATGCGGGTCAACCTCAACTGGCAGGTGCGCAAGCAGTTCAAGGGCTGGGGAGCCAAACTCGGCAGGGCCGTCGCCATGCACGGCGATCTCGACCTCGACCTGTGCGCGCTGTACGAACTCAGCGACGGCCGCAAAGGCGTCGTCCAGGCACTCGGCAACGCCTTCGGCTCGGTCAGCAGGCCGCCGTACATCCAACTCGACGGCGACGACCGCACCGGCGGCAGCAACACCGGCGAGAACCTCACCATCAACCTCGACCACAAGAACGAACTGCGCCGCGTGGTCATCTTCGTGACGATCTACGAAGGCGCCCGCAGTTTCGCCGATCTGGACGCGACGGTCACCCTCCAGCCGCTGAACGGGGCGCCGATCGACTTCTCGCTCGGCGAATGCACGGTGCCCTCGACGGTCTGCGCGCTCGCGCTGATCACCAACACCGGATCCGACCTCGTCGTCCAGCGCGAGGCCAACTTCCTCGTACCGGCGCGCGGGGTCAGCCCGCAGCGCACCATCGACCAGGCGTACGGGTGGGGCATGAACTGGACGCCCGGCCGGAAGTGACGCCCCGCCGGAAATCAAACCCGGCCGGAAGTGACGCCCCGGCCGCGCGTCACGGCCGTCAGCCGTCCTGGGCCGCGTCCCGCGCAGGGACGCCCTTGGGGCGCGCGTAGGTGCGGCCCTTCCAGGCCGCGCCGCGGCCCCGGTAGTGCTGCACGGCCGAGTCGACCGTCATCAGCAGGTACAGCAGCGCGGTGACCGGCAGCAGCGGAGCCGGCCACAGCGGCTGCCGGTAGTAGCGCAGCATCGGCAGATACGTCCCCGTCATCACCGCCCACGCGGCGAGGCCGAACCAGCCGGCGGGCGCGTCACCGCCGAACACCCCGAAGCCCGCGGCGACCGGCGGAGCCAGATAGATCAGGGCGAGACCGGCGACGGTTCCGACCAGCACCAGTGGGTTGTGCCGGAGCTGCGCGTAGGCGCTGCGCGAGACCATCCGCCACA
This sequence comes from Streptomyces sp. NPDC087906, assembly GCF_055584925.1. Taxonomy (NCBI): domain Bacteria; kingdom Bacillati; phylum Actinomycetota; class Actinomycetes; order Kitasatosporales; family Streptomycetaceae; genus Streptomyces; species Streptomyces sp. NPDC087906. Next base: position 677,759 of record NZ_JBVJLC010000002.1, on the reverse strand, counting down.
GGTCGGACAGGTGCGGATACGGCCGTACGCTGTCGACGCGCTCGGCGAGCCCCAGCCAGATCTTGCCCCCGCTGTTCTGCACGGCGCGCGCCAGTGACACATCGTCGATGACCGCCTCGTGGATCGACTCGGGCACCCGCGCCCGCTCGGCCGCCGCCGTACGCAGCAGTACGCAGCCGCCGGCCGCGGCGGCCGTCCGCGCGCCGGGCGTGTTGACCCAGCGGAACGGATAGAGCTGCGAGAAGAAGTAGACGAACGCGGGCACCACGAGCCGCTCCCAGACGCTCGCCACCCGCAGCCGCGCCATCTGCGACACCATGTCGAGGTCCTGTGCGCGGGCCGCTTGCACCAGCTCCCGCAGACTGTCCGGCTCGTGCGCGATGTCGGCGTCCGTCAGCAGCAGGTACTCCGGTTCGCGGGCGCGGGCCAGCGCCATGCCGTGCCGTACCGCCCACAGCTTGCCTGTCCAGCCGGGCTCCGGCTCACCCGGCGAGGTCACCGTCAGCGGCAGACCGCCGTACCGGCCGGCCAGTTCGCGCGCGAGCGCGCCCGTGCCGTCCGTACTGCCGTCGTCGACGAGGAAGATCTCCGCCCGCCCCGGATAGACCTGCGCCAGCAGCGACGGCAGGCTCAGCGGCAGCACCTCGGCCTCGTCGCGCGCGGGCACCACCACGGCGACCGGCGGCCAGGACGACGGACCGTCAGCCGCCCCGCCGCCACCGCCGCTTGCGGGGCCGCGCGCGGGCAGCCGCTGATCGGTACGCCAGAAGAACCCCTGACCCAGCAGCAGCCAGCCCCACACGACCAGTGAACACACCGAGATCCAGCCAACGACGCTCATTCGCGGCAGTCTGCCGCACACCGCCAGGTTCGCAAGCACGGTCGACTATGGTGACCGGGTGAAGATCGCACTCATGGACTCCGGCATCGGTCTGCTCGCGGCGGCCGCCGCGGTACGCCGGCTGCGGCCCGACGCCGATCTGGTGCTGTCGTCCGACCCCGGCACGATGCCCTGGGGCCCGCGCACCCCCGAGGACGTCACCGCGTGCGCGCTCGCCGTGGCACGGGCCGCCGCCGCGCACGGCGCCGACGCGCTGATCGTCGCCTGCAACACCGCGTCCGTGCACGCGCTGCCCGCCCTGCGGGCGGAACTGGAACCCCGGCTGCCGGTCATCGGCACGGTCCCGGCGATCAAACCCGCCGCTGCCGGCGGCGGCCCCTTCGCGATCTGGGCCACCCCCGCCACCACGGGCAGCCCCTACCAGCGGGCGCTCATCCGTGACTTCGCCGCATCCGTGCCCGTCACCGAAGTGCCGTGCCCCGGTCTCGCCGACGCCGTGGAGCACGCCGACGCCGCCGCGATCGACGCGGCTGTGGCCGCCGCCGCCGAGCGCACCCCGGACGACGTGACCGCCGTCGTGCTCGGCTGCACCCACTACGAACTCCTCGCCGAACGGATCCGTACGGCGGTCACCGGCGCCCCTGGCCGGTCCCCTTCACCGGCGCCGGTCGCGCTGTACGGCTCGGCAGAGGCGGTCGCCGCACACGCCCTGCGGCGTATCGGCGAGCAGCCCGCTCCTGACGCCGAGCCGACCGGCCGGCTCACCGTGCTGCTCGGCGGCCAGGAGGCCGCCCTCCCCGACGAGGCGCTCGGCTATCCCGAGGGACAGCTCCTCGCCGCCGTCACCCAGGTGTACTGACCACACACACCGGTACATCTCCCGCCCGCGCCGAACGTGGGTACTCTGCTTGCCATGAGGGAGCATTCACGGCACGAGGGCCACGCCGCGCGGCCCCTGCCCGAGATCTGGTCCGGCCGAGCCACCAATCGCGCGCAGTGGGTGCTTGCCGCGGGCGGCGCCGGGTGCATCGCGCTCGGTGTCGAGCTGGCCGTGGTCTCCAACTGGACCTCCGGTTTCCTCGCCTTGCTGATGTCGGTGATCGGCTGTGTCGCCGCTGGACTGCTCATGCTCTTCGGGACGCTGGCCTTCGTGCACGTGGCCGTGAAGGTCGACGGCGACTGCCTGGAGGTGCGCTGCGGCCACATGGGCCTGCCGCGCCGCCGTATCCCGCTCGCCCAGGTCGTCGGCGCGGACTTCGACCCCCGCGTCAACCCCCGGGAGTGGGGCGGCTGGGGCTACCGCTGGCGGCCCGAGATGGGCACGGCCGTGGTGGTGCGCCGAGGCGAAGGGCTCGTCCTGAAGCTGGGCGACGGCAGAGTGTTCACCGTCACAGTCGACGACGCCGAGGCGGCGGTACGGATCATCCGCGACCGGCTGCGCCCGTCGGCACTGAGCAAGACGGCATAGCGGACATAGCGGTCAAACGCCTACGCGACGCGCTGACTCGTCCGGCGTAATCCCTCACCCGACCGGGGTACCGGGGCCTCTCCCCGCCGGCTCGGGACGGGACGCGACCGCGACCGGCACCGCCGTCGCGGGACGCGCCGTCGCCAGCCCGGCGAGCAGCCCGGCCGTCACCGTCACCGAGGTGAAGCTCAGCGCGTTCCCCACACTCGCCAGCGCGGCCAGCGCTGTCAGCGAGGCACCCGCCGTCAGTACGACCGGAGTGGCGCACGGCGAGCGGCCGAGGCCGTACAGCAGCCAGCCGTACGCGGCCCCCAGCAGCACCACCCCCACCACGCCCTCCTCCGCGGCCTGCTGAAGCGGCGCCGAGTGCGCCTTCCCGTCCGTGTCCAGCGACTGGGCGGCCGTCGGGCTGTGTTCACCGAACCGGTCGGGGCCCACCCCCAGCAGCGGACGGTCCCCGGCGATGTCGACGGCGTCCCGCCACAGCAGCACCCGGTTCTGGGTGAGCTGACCCTCCAGCGAGACCGAGAGACCTGCGGGCAGCACCTGCTCGGCCACCGCCCACGAGCCGCCCACCACCAGGCCGGTGGCCAACGCGAGCCCGGCGAACCCGACCAGCCGTCGGCGCATGTGCTCGGCGGCGAGCGAACACAGCACCACGGCCAGCGCGGTGAAGAACCCGGCGGCCGAGCCGAGCAGCACCCCGGTGACCGCGGCGAGCAGCGCGACCAGCCGCAGGGAGAGCCTGACCCGTACCGGCCGCACGGCGGAAGCGGCGCAACAGGCGGCGCCGGCCGACAGCGCGAGCAGCGCCGCCACCGCGCCGTCGTCGCCCTGCGGCGTCGCGACGGCGACCGTCGCGCTGGCCGCGTCATGACTCGACACGACCGCCGCACCGAGCGCGGCGAGCGACACCGTGGTCGCCGCCGCCACCGGCACCAGCGAGCCGCTGATCCGGCCGCACGCATAGCCGGCCGTGACGGCGAGCACAGCCAGCAGCACCCCCTCGGGTCTGCCTCCCGAGCCCGCGGCGCTGATCAGCGCCCACACGGCGCAGCAGCCGAGCACCACGGCCCCGACCACGTCGGGCGCACTGCGCCGCTCCCGCACCACCGGCCGCTCCACCGGTACAGCCATCCCCGTCGCCCCCCACCTCTGGCGGGTCCCGTCCCACGGCAGCCGGATCCGGCCAGGTGGCAGGGACTGGCGCACACGGTAACCGCAAGGACACGGATCTGTGCGCGACTTGCGGAGGAACGTTGTCTCTCACCTCACACGGCGGTGCCGGACACACAGCGGCTCACCGTAGACTCCGCCAGGTGAGCGCCACCATGACATCCGTCGACACCCCTGCGCGGGACCCCGCCCCCACCCGCGGGTCCAGGCTGGTCAGACCGGCCGCCGCCGTGGTCTCCGGTGTCCTGCTCTACCTCAGCTTCCCGCCGCGCACCCTGTGGTGGCTGGCGCTGCCCGCCTTCGCGCTGCTCGCCTGGACCCTGTACGGCCGCCGGCTGCGCGCCGGGTTCGGGCTCGGCTATCTCGCGGGGCTCGGCTTCATGCTGCCGCTGCTGATCTGGACGGGCGGCGAGGTCGGCTCGTTCCCCTGGCTGGCCCTCGCGGCGGCCGAGTCCGTCTTCATCGGCTTCGTCGGCATGGGCATGGCGGCGGTGTCCCGGCTGCCGGTGTGGCCGGTCTGGTCGGCGGCCGTATGGATCCTCGGCGAGGGCGCCAGGGCCCGGGTGCCGTTCGGCGGGTTCCCCTGGGGCAAGATCGCCTTCGGTCAGGCCGACAGCGTCTTCGTACCGCTCGCCGCCGTCGGCGGCACGCCGGTGCTCGGCTTCGCCGTCGCGCTGTGCGGCTTCGGCCTGTACGAGGCGGTGCGCCAGGTCCTCGCGTACCGCGCGACGCACCGGGTGTCCCGGTCGGCGGTGACGGCCGCCGCGCTCACCGTCCTCGTCCCGATCGCCGCCGCGCTCGCCGCGCTGCCGCTCGTGAGCGACTCCGCCGAGGACGGTACGAAGACCGTCGCGGCGATCCAGGGCAATGTGCCCCGCATGGGGCTCGACTTCAACTCCCAGCGCCGCGCCGTCCTCGACAACCACGTCAAGGAGACCCTCAAGGTCGCCGCTGACGTGAAGGCGGGCAAGGTCCCGCAGCCCGACTTCGTGCTGTGGCCGGAGAACTCCTCCGACGTCGACCCGTACCGCGACGGCGACGCGCGGATCGTCATCGACGAAGCGGTCAAGGCCATCGGCGTACCGACCGTGGTCGGGGCCGTCGTCAGCCCCGACACCGGGCCGCTGCGCAACCGGCTGATCCAGTGGGACCCGGTGAAGGGCCCGGGGGACACGTACGACAAGCGGCATGTGCAGCCGTTCGGCGAGTACATCCCGATGCGCTCGGTCGTACGGCTGTTCAACTCGCACGTCGACGAGGTCAGCCGGGACTTCGGCCCCGGGCACAAGGTGGGTCTCTTCGACCTGGCCGGTACGAAGGTGGGGCTCGCCACCTGCTTCGAGGCCGCGTTCGACGGGGCCGTACGCGACCCGGTCAAGGCCGGCGCCGAACTGATCGCCGTCCCCAGCAACAACGCCACCTTCGACCGCAGCGAGATGACGTACCAGCAGCTCGCCATGTCGCGGGTGCGCGCCGTCGAGCACAGCAGGACCGTCGTCGTGCCCGCCACCAGCGGGGTCAGCGCGATCATCCGGCCCGACGGCACGATCGTCTCGCAGACGAAGATGTTCACCCCCGACGCGCTCGTCGCCAAGGTGCCGCTGCGCACGTCACTGACCCCGGCCACCCGGCTCGGCGCCCTCCCCGAGGGGCTGCTGGCGCTCGTCGCCGTGGCCGGAATCGGCTGGGCCGTCGGCAGGTCCGTGTCCGCCCGGCGGCGCGTCACCTCATAGGGTCGGGCGCATGGGAACTCCAGACTTCATCCAGCGGATCAGGGCCACGGCGGGACACCAGCTCCTGCTGCTGCCGGGGGTCAGCGCGATCGTCTTCGACGACGAGGGACGCGTCCTGCTCGGACGGCGGGCCGACACCGGCGAGTGGTCCGTCATCGGCGGGATCCCGGAGCCGGGCGAGCAGCCGGCGACGACCGCCGTACGCGAAGTGCTCGAAGAGACCGGTGTGGAGTGCGTGGCCGAGCGCGTCGTACTCGTCCAGGCGGCGCACCGGCCCATCACCTACCCCAACGGCGACGTCTGCCAGTTCATGGACATCACCATCCGCTGCCGGGCGGTCGGCGGCGAGGCACGGGTCAACGACGAGGAATCGCTCGACGTGGGGTGGTTCTCCGTGGACGCGCTGCCCGCCCTGGACGAGTTCGGGCTCTTCCGGATCAAGCAGGCCCTCACAGACGCTCCCACCTGGTTCGACCCCGCCCCCTGAGCCCGAGGAGTTACGACGATGCCCCCTCCCACGGTCCCGGCCCCGCTCGACCTCACCGGCCGCACCGCGCTCGTCACCGGCGCTGCCAGCGGCATCGGCCGGGCCTGCGCGCTGCGGCTCGCCGCCGCCGGGGCGGCGGTGACCGCCCTGGACCGGGACGCCGAAGGGCTCGAAGCCCTGGCCCCCGACGCCGAGGGACTGCCGGGCGCGCTGCGGCCCGAGCTGCTCGACCTGACGGACCTCGACGCGGCCGAGCGCGCTGCGGCCGGCGCCGACATCCTCGTCAACAACGCCGGAATCCAACTGGTGCGGCCCATCGAGGAGTACCCGCCGGACGTCTTCCACACCGTGCTCACCGTGATGCTGGAGGCGCCGTTCCGGCTGATCCGGGGCGCGCTGCCGCACATGTACGGCAACGGGTGGGGCCGGATCGTCAACATCTCGTCGGTGCACGGACTGCGCGCTTCGCCCTACAAGTCGGCGTACGTGGCGGCCAAGCACGGCCTCGAAGGGCTCTCCAAGACCGCCGCCCTGGAAGGCGCGCCGCACGGCGTCACCTCCAACTGCGTCAACCCCGGCTATGTGCGCACCCCGCTGGTCGAGAAGCAGATCGCCGACCAGGCGGCGGCGCACGGCGTCCCCGAGGACCGGGTCGTCGCCGATGTGCTGCTCCAGGACAGCGCGGTCAAGCGGCTCGTCGAACCGGCCGAGGTGGCCGAGGCCGTCGCCTATCTCTGTTCCGACCACGCGTCGTTCATCACGGGCACCTCGCTCGCGCTGGACGGCGGCTGGACCGCGCACTGAGCCCTGCGGGCCCTTCTTCGTGTCCGCACCCCAAGGACCTGGTCATGCGTACGCTTCTCGTCGACAACTACGACTCGTTCACCTACAACCTGTTCCACCAGCTCGCCGAGGTCAACGGCGCTGCCCCCGAGGTGATCCGCAACGACGACCCCGGCTGGCGGCCCGGCATGCTCGACGCCTTCGACAACGTCGTCCTGTCGCCGGGACCCGGAACGCCGCACGCTCCCGCCGACACCGGCATCTGCGCCGCGATCGCCGAGGACGCCAGGATCCCGGTCCTCGGGGTCTGCCTCGGCCACCAGGCACTGGCGCTCGCCCACGGCGCGCGGGTCGTCCGCGCGCCCGAGCCGCGGCACGGCCGCGCGTCGGCGGTGCTGCACGACGGCACGGGGCTCTTCGCCGCACTGCCCTCGCCCCTGGAGGTGATCCGCTACCACTCGCTCGTGGTGGACACCCTGCCCCCCGGACTTGAGCCGCTGGCGCGGACCGCCGACGGGGTCCTGATGGCGCTGCGGCACCGGAGTCTGCCGCTGTGGGGCGTGCAGTTCCATCCCGAGTCGATCGGCACGCAGGGCGGCCGGCGCCTGATGGCGAACTTCCGCCGGCTCACCGAGCAGCACGGCAGGCGCCGGGCCGTACCCCTGGCCACGACCCCGACCGCGACTGCGGTCACCGCCGCCGTGGAGCAGACGGAGCCCCGTCGGCTGCGGGTCCTGGCCGAGCGGCTGACCACCCGCTGGGACGCCGAAGTCGTCTTCGACCGGCTCTTCCGGGCGGGCCGGCACCCGTTCTGGCTGGACAGCGGTACGTCAGGAGACCCGTCGCCGCAGGGCCGGCTGTCGATGATGGGCGACGCGGCGGGCCCGCTCGCCCGCGTCGCCACCGCCGACGTCCAGGCGGGCACGGTGACCGTCCAATCGGCGCACACCACCCGGACCGTGCCGGGCGGCTTCCTGGACTGGCTCGAACAGGACCTGCGGACGACCAGCGTGACGGCGCCCGAGCTGCCCTTCGACTTCGCACTCGGCTGGGTCGGCTATCTCGGCTACGAGCTGAAGGCCGACCACGACGGGGACCGCGCCCACCCGTCGGCGGAACCCGACGCGGTCATGGTCTTCGCCGACCGCGCCGTCGTCCTCGACCACGGCGACGGCGCGACGTATCTGCTGGCGCTCGCCGAGGACGGGGCCGAGGGCCCCGCGCTCGGCTGGCTGCGGGAGACCGCCCGGCAGCTCGCGGGCCTCGCCGGAGTGCGGCCGGGACCCGTCGCGCCGCCCGCGCCGCCGGGGGAGGTGGTGCTGCGGCCGCGCCACGAGCGGGACATGTACCTCAAGCTCATCGACGCCTGCCGGCAGGAGATCGGCGCGGGCGAGACCTACGAGGTCTGTCTGACCAACATGATCGAGACCGAGCTGCCCTGCGCCGACCCGTGGCAGCTCTACCGCTCGCTGCGGCGGATCAGCCCGGCGCCCTTCGGTGCCTTCCTGGGCTTCGGCGAGGTGTCCGTACTGAGCACATCGCCCGAGCGGTTCCTGCGGGTCGACCGGTACGGGACGGCCGAGTCGCGCCCGATCAAGGGGACCAGACCGCGCGGGGCCACCGAAGCGGCGGACGCCCTCGCCGTCGCGGATCTCGCGGCCAGCGAGAAGGACCGCGCGGAGAACCTGATGATCGTCGACCTGGTCCGCAACGACCTCGGCCGCAACGCGGTGGTCGGCTCCGTCACCGCGGACCCCGTTTTCCAGGTGGAGACGTACGCGTCGGCGCATCAGCTCGTCAGCACGGTACGGGCGCGGCTGCGCGCGGACAGCGGCGCGGTGGCGGCGGTACGGGACGCCTTCCCCGGCGGCTCGATGACCGGGGCGCCGAAGATCCGCACCATGCGGATCATCGACGGCCTCGAAGGCGGGCCGCGCGGTGTCTACTCCGGGGCGATCGGCTACTTCTCCCTCACCGGAGCCGCCGATCTGAGCATCGTCATACGCACGGCCGTGCTGCACGGGGACCGGCTGAGTTACGGCGTCGGCGGCGCGATCATCGATCTCTCCGACCCGGCGGCGGAGTTCGAGGAGACGGCGGTCAAGGCGGCCCCGCTGCTCACACTGCTCGGCGCGAGCTTCCCCGGCAGGGCGGACCCGGCCTAGGGAGTGTCCGGGAAGTATCGTCGTCCGCCCTTTGGCCAGACGAGACTTCGCGGACACGACCTAGTGCTTGTCCTGCGGCTCGTCGTTCGACTTCTCGCGACGGCGGCGGCGCAGGTGGCGGACGACGAAGAACGCGACGACGGCCACCAGCGCCGCGAGGAAGTACAGCTCGTAGCGCTCGATCGCCGGATAGATGGTGTCCACGTGCTGTCCCGCGAAGTAGCCCAGCACCGACCAGACACCGACCCACAGGGCGGCGCCGAGCGAGTTGAACGCGAGGAATCTCGGCCAGGACATCCCGCTCATCCCCGCGATGATGCCGTTGGCCTGGCGCAGCCCGTCGACGAACCGGGCGATGGTGACGATCTTGCCGCCGTGCCGGTCGAAGAACGCCTCGGCCTTCGCCACCCGGGGCGGGGTCAGCAGGACGTACCTCCCGTAGCGGTTGACCAGCCGGTGGCCGCCGTAGCGCCCGATGGCGTAGCCGACGTTGTCGCCCGCCACCGCCGCGACCAGGGCGATCAGCACGACGGCCGCGATGTTGAGCTGTCCGGTGCCGGCGTAGACGGCCGCCGCGATCAGTACCGTCTCGCCGGGAACCGGTACGCCGAAGTCCTCCACGAAGAGCAGACCGCCGACGGCGAGATAGCCCCAGTGGTCGAGGATCGGTGCGAGGTTGCCGAGGACACCGGGGAGCGGCGGCGGAGCCATGGATCCCTCCCGGTGCTGTCCGGTGTGCGGCGCGCGGCGTACGGCGTACGGACACGCCGCCTCACCCACCGTAGTCCCGGCCGGTCAATATGGTTTGAACCGCTCCGCCCCGGCTGCGAAACTGGCCCGTGTGGACGAGATGACGCTGCTCAGCCGGGCGGCTGTCGAGTGGGCCGCCGGTGGTGCGGGGGCGCGGGCGGCCGGGGCCGCCGCGCATGAGCTGGCCGCCGGTGCCGGGCTGCGTACGGTCGTGCTGGTGGAGGGCGCGAGCGACCGGGTCGCCGTCGAGACACTGGCCGCGCGGGTCGGCCGGGAACTGGCCGGCGAGGGCGTGTGTGTCGTGCCGCTCGGCGGTGCCACGAGCATCGGCAGATTCCTCGGCCTGTTCGGCGACCAGGGGCTCGACGTCCCGCTCGCGGGCCTGTGTGACGCCGCGGAGACGGAGTTCTTCCTGCGGGCCCTGGCGCGGGCGGGACTCGCGTCGGGCGGATTCCAGGTGTGCGTCGCCGACCTGGAGGACGAGTTGATCCGCGCGCTGGGCACGGACGCCGTCCAGGACGTCCTTGCCGACCAGGGCGATCTGCGGCCGTTCCGTACGTTCCAGAAGCAGCCGGCGCAGCGGGGCAGGAGCGTCGAGCGGCAGTTGCGCCGGTTCATGGGCACCCACAGCGGCCGCAAGGCCCAGTACGCGGGCGCGCTGGTCGGCGCGCTCGACCTCGGACGGGTTCCCGCGCCGCTCGGCGGACTCCTCGCACATCTCGCCGCGCCCCGCTGACCGCTGCCGGCGAGCCGGCCCGCACCGCCGCCGTCGCCGCGCTCGTCCGTCAACTGCGGGTCCGCCAACTGCGGGTCGACCGGCCGTCGGCAGATCACGTAACATCCCGAAAACCTGAAATGGCCCTGTCAGGGGAACAATCCACCTACCCCCCGACGCATCGCGACCCGACGAGGAGAGCAATGTCAGGCCAGACAGTGGACAGGACACCCGACGCCCCGGACGCACCCGAGGCGCCCGGCGGATCCCGGCGCGACGCCGTCGACCGGTACTTCAGGATCAGCGAGCGCGGCTCGACGTACGGACGTGAGATACGCGGCGGCTTCGCCACGTTCTTCACGATGGCCTACATCCTCGTGCTGAACCCGATCATCCTCGGCGGCGCCGAGGACAAGTTCGGGCACCATCTCTCCGGGCCCCAACTGGTCACCGTCACCGCCCTGGTGGCGGCCGTGATGACCGCGATCATGGGCCTCGGCGGCAATCTGCCGCTCGCCATCGCGGCCGGGCTCGGGCTCAACGCCGTGGTGGCCTTCCAGATCGCGCCGCTGATGAGCTGGCCGGACGCGATGGGCCTCGTCGTCATCGAGGGGCTGCTGATCTGCGTCCTGGTCGTCACCGGGTTGCGGGAGGCGGTCATGCGGGCCATCCCGGGGCCGCTCAAGCAGGCGATCAGCGTCGGTATCGGTCTGTTCATCGCGTTCATCGGCTTCGTGGACGCCGGCTTCGCCTCCCGTATCCCCGGCGCCACCGGATCCACACCGGTCCAGCTCGGCGCCACCGGCCATCTCACCGGCTGGCCCGTCCTGGTCTTCTGCCTCGGGGTGCTGCTCACCATCGCCCTGGTGGCGAAGAAGGTCCGGGGCGCGATCCTCATCGGCATCGTCACGATGACGATCGTCGCGATCATCATCAACGAGATCGCCGACATCAAGCCCGCGGCGTGGGGCCTCACCGTGCCTTCGGTGCCCGACGACATCGTGGCGGCCCCCGACTTCGGGCTCGTCGGCAACTTCTCCCTCTTCGGCGCGTTCCACGAGATCGGCGTCGTCACCCTCGTGCTGCTGGTCTTCACGCTCATCCTCAGCGACTTCTTCGACACCATGGGCACGGTCGTCGGTGTGTCCAACGAGGCCGGGCTGCTGGACGCGGACGGCCGGGTGCCGAACCTGGGCCGGGTCCTGCTCATCGACGGCGCCGCCGCCGTCGCGGGCGGCGCGGCCTCGGCGTCCTCCAACACCGCGTACATCGAGTCGGCCGCGGGGGTCGGCGAGGGCGCCCGTACCGGCTTCGCCTCCGTCGTCACCGGCGCGCTGTTCGCCCTCGCGCTGTTCCTGACACCGCTCGCCGTGGTCGTCCCCGCACAGGCGGCGGCCCCGGCGCTGGTGGTCGTGGGCTTCCTGCTGATGTCGCAGGTGCGGCACATCGACTGGGAGAAGTACGAGATCGCGATCCCGGCGTTCCTGACGATCGCCGTGATGCCGTTCACGTACTCCATCACCAACGGCATCGGGGCGGGCTTCGTCTCGTACGTCCTCGTCAAGGCCGTACTCGGCAAGGCGCGCGAGGTGCACTGGCTGCTGTGGGCGACCGCGGCGCTGTTCGTCGTCTACTTCGCGATCGACCCGGTCGAGCAGTTGTTCAACGTCAAGTAGTGGGGGCGGTGGTGCGCGCGTCGTACGCGGCGCGCGCCTCGTCCATCAGCGCCAGATTCTCGACGCTCCAGTCGATCAGCGGCGTCGTGGCGCGCAGCAGCGTCCGTCCGATCGGGGTCAGCCCGTAGCTCACATGCGGCGGCATCACCTCGACGACGGTCCGGGTCAGGATGCCGTCGCGCTCCAGGCCGCGCAGGGTGACGGTCAGCATCCGCTGGCTGATCCCGTCGATCTCCCGCCGCAGCTCGGTGAACCGCCGGGGCCCCTCGCCGAGACAGGACACCACGTACAGCGACCACTTGTCGGCGACGAGGTCCAGCGCCTGCCGGGCGCGGCACGCGCTCGGGGTGCGGCGGATGGTCGGAGTGCGGCGGGTGGGGCTGCTCACGGTTACCTCCGAGAACCACGGCACCAAGAAGTGCCTGATTGCCTGGACGGGGGGACTGCCGGACGATTGTCACGGTTCCTATAGAGTACCGAGAAACCAAAAGGAACCGCTACGGCTGTCAATTTCTGTCAGGAGCGCATCCCTTTGACTTCCACCGATCTGCAGATCCCCGGCATCGTCGCGGGCACATGGACGATCGACACCGTCCACTCCCACGTCGGGTTCATCATCAAGCACATGATGGTCAGCAAGGTCCGTGGCCACTTCGCCACCTTCAGCGGGCAGATCACCATCGCGGAGAACCCGCTGGAGTCGTCGGTCAGCACGACGATCGACGCGACGTCCATCGACACGGCGAACGCCATGCGGGACGACCACATCCGCTCGGCCGACTTCTTCGACGCCGAGAACCACCCCACCATCGACTTCGTCTCCACCGGAGTGCGGTACGAGGACGGGGACTTCTTCATCGACGGCGACCTGACGATCCGCGGGACGACCAAGCCGGTCACCCTCGCCGTCGAGACGCCCGAGTTCGGCCCCAACCCCGCAGGGGGCAGCAAGGCCGGTTTCTCCGCCACCACCGAGATCAACCGCACCGACTTCGGCGTGAGTTACAACGGCCCGATCCCCGGCGGCGGCGTCGCGCTGAGCGAGAAGGTGCAGATCGTGCTCGACATCGAGGCCGACCTGGCGGCGGACGAGGCCACCGCCTGACGTCCGGCCCACCACCGCACGTGGCCCGTCCCGCCGAGGACGGGCCACACGCGCGTCACCGGCCACGCGCGCGCCACGGGCCGCACTCGCGCCGCAGGCCGCACGCCCGTCATGCGAGAGCGTCGGCCAGCGCGCCGGCCAGCCAGCTCCGGTAGGCCCCGGTGTCCCAACCCCGGTCCCGCGTCAGCCTGCTGAAGACCTGCGGCGAGGTGAGCACCCAGCAGACATCGGCCGCGCGCACCTCGTCCTCGCCGGGCCGCAGCGCCCCCTCGCGCGCGAGATGCGCGACGAACCCCCGGACACCGGTCAGCCGCTCCGCCTCCGTGGTGTCGAGGAAGTCGGCGACCTCCGGGCCGGCGCGGGTAAGCAACGCGAAGAGCGCGCCCGTGCGTTCGTGGACGCCGCACACGAACTCCGCGTACAGCCCCAGCTTTTCGGCCGGGTCGCGGGTGCGGAACACCTCCTGGAGCTGCGGCCGCTCCGCCATGGCTTCCGGCGCGTCGTCGCCGGCCAGCGTGACGTCCCACAGCGCCTTCAGCAGGCCGGGCTTGCCGCCGAACGCCTTGTGGACCGTCTCAGCCGAGACGCCGGCCCGCTCCGCCACCGCCCGGATCGTGGCCGCCCGGTAGCCGTCCTGGAACAGCAGCTCCCGGCAGGCGTCCAGTACCGCCCCGCGGCTGCGCAGCGCCGCCGCCCTGCGCCCGCTGGAGTCGTACGCCCTGGGCGCCCGGGGCGTCCTGGGCCGCGGTTCAGCCGGCGCCATGTCGCCCGCCCGCGCTGCCCGGATCCCCGGAGTACATTGGATACTGTTGCATGTATCGAATATAGCGGCGGAGGAAAGACATGGGCGACCCGAGAGCCGAGACAGCACCCGTCGCACCCGGTGTCCACCGGCTCGGTGACGCGCTGGTCAACTTCTATCTGATCGAGGAAGACGCGGGTCCCGTCCTCGTGGACGCGGGGCTGCCCCGCCACTTCGGTGGCCTCCAGGAGGCGCTGGCCCGCACCGGACACCGCCCGGCCGACATCCGGGCGGTGCTGCTCACCCACGCCCACCCCGACCACACCGGACTGGCCGAGCGGATCCGCGCGCTCAGCGGCGCCGAGGTGTGGGTCCACCGGGCGGACGCCGCCGTCCTGGCCGACGGACCGCGCAGCGCCCTGCGGCACGCCAAGCCGGAGCGCTCGATGCTGCCCTACCTGCTGCGCAGGCCGGCCGCCGTCGCCACACCGCTGCGGCTGGCGCGCGGCGGCGCCTTCACCGCCCCCGCCGTCGGGCAGACGCGGACATTCGACGGCGGGCGGACCCTCGACTCCGTCCCCGGCCGCCCGCTGGCCGTGCCGCTGCCGGGCCATACGGCAGGCAGCACCGGCTATCTGTTCGCCGACCGCGGGCTGCTCTTCACCGGCGACGCGCTCGTGACCTACGACGGCCTGACCGGACACACCGGACCCCGCCTGGTCTGCCGGGGGTTCACCCAGGACAGCGCCGAGGCGCTGCGCTCGCTCGACCGGCTTGCCGCGCAGCCCGCCGGCCTGCTGCTGCCAGGACACGGCGAGCCGTTCCCTTACGGACCGGCCGCCGCGGCCGAGCAGGCCCGCGCGGCCGGCGTGGTCTGACACCGCACATGCCGGTGCCGGACCCCGAAAGCTGGCACGGGGTCCGGCACCGGTGTGCGCGGGATCGGGCGGTCAGGCGGCGGCGCGCCAGGAACCGCCCAGGCGCGGGGTCGCGGAGTGCCGCCAGCTTGCGAGCGGCACCACGACCGGGGCTGCCGGAGCCTCGGCGCGGCGGGCGAGCGAGGCGAGTACGGCGGTCACCGCAGCGAGTTCCTCCGGGTTGGGGGAGCCGCTGACGATCTTCCAGAGGGTCTCTTCGAGGCTGTGGGACATCAGGCTCTCGCTCCTTCTCGGCTGTCTCCTTCTCAGGCCACCGTCGCGGCCGCCGGTGCGGGTACCTCCTCCGCGCCGTCGGCCACGGCCGCCCGCTCGCCGGCCTCGGCGCGCGCCGCTTCGGCGCCCACCGGACGCAGGCCGTTCGGGATCAGCATCGAGGCGACGCCCGCCGCCAGGACCACGGCGGCCCCGACCCAGACCGCCGGGATCAGCCCGTCCACGAACGTCTGCGCGCTCTCGTAGCCGCCGTACGCGGCGAACACGGCGGCCAGGATGGCCACTCCGAGCACACCGCCCAGCTCGCGGCCCGCGTTGTTGACACCGGAGGCGATGCCCTCCTGGTCCCGCCGTACGGACGAGAAGACCATGTTGACGACGGGCGCGTAGAACAGCGACATGCCGACCCCGAGGACGGCGAACGGCGGCACCAGCGTGCCGTAGCCGACCGACGGGGTCGCCACCAGCGCGAACCAGCCGAGGCCGATCGCCTGGAGGACGAACCCGATCGTCAGGATCAGCCGGCCGCCGAACTTGTCGGACAGGATCCCGGCGACCGGCGCGACCACCATCGGCATCGCGGTCCACGGCAGGGTGCGCAGCCCGGCCTCCAGCGGCGAGTAGCCCTGCGCCGTCTGCAGGAACTGCGCGATCAGGAAGATCGAGCCGAACATGCCGAAGTACATCAGCAGCGACGCCAGGTTGGTCATCGAGAAGGCCCGGCCGCGGAAGAGACCGAGCGGCAGCATCGGATGCGCGGTGCGGTTCTCCCAGACCAGGAAGGCGGCCAGCAGCACACCGCCGGCCACGAAGCCCGCCAGCACCTCGCCGGACGTCCAGCCGGTCGTACCGCCGCGCACCAGGCCCAGGATCACCCCGAAGAGGCCGAAGCTCAGCAGCGCAGTACCGAGCACGTCCAGCTTGGCCTCGGCGCCCCGGCTTTCCGCGAGCCAGACCCGGGACAGCGGGACCAGCACGATACCGAGCGGCACATTGATCCAGAAGATCCACTGCCAGGACGCGCCCTCCACGATGGCACCGCCCACCACGGGTCCCAGCGCGATGGCCAGCCCCGCGATGGCGCCCCAGGCGCCCAGCGCCGCACCGCGCTTGGCGGGCGGTACGGCGGCGGACAGCAGCGTCAGGGTCAGCGGTACGACGATCGCGCCGCCGACGCCCTGCACGGCGCGCGCCGCGATGAGCTGCGCCGCGGTGTCCGACAGCGCGGCCCCCGCGGAGGCCAGCGTGAAGATGGTGACACCGATCATGAACAGCCGCCGCCGGCCGAACCGGTCACCCAGCGCCGACCCCGTCATCAGGAGCACGGCGAAGGTGAGGGTGAACGCGTTGACTGTCCATTCCAGGTCGTCCAGTCCCGCGCCCAGGTCCTCACGGATCGCGGGCAGCGCGGTGGTGACCACGAGATTGTCGAGCGAGGTGATGAACATCGCCACGGCGGCGATGACGAACGTACGGACGGGATGGCCCTGTGTCTGGGCACTCATGGTTCGTCCTTTCACATGTCGCGCAGGAAATCCCCGGCTTGCCGGAGAATGCGGTTTCGGGTGGGGCCGATCGAGCCGCGCGGCATGGAGAGCGCCGCGCTGATCGCGTCGTAACTCAGCGGGGGATCGCAGAGCAGCAGCCCCAGCAGGGCCTGGTGCTGCCTGGGCAGGAGCCGGAAGGCCAGCCGGGCGAGGTCGCCCTCGGCCATGCTCAGCGCCGACTCCTCGGGGGTCGCCTCGTGACAGCTCTCCTGGGCGAAGAAGGCGAGATCGTCGACGAGGTGGTACTTGGTGCCGCTGCCGGACACCTTCAGAGCCTCGCGCCGTGCCGTGGTGACGATCCACGCGCCGACCTTGGCCGGATCGTGGAGCGAGCCGATGTTCTCGATGACGCGCAGCCAGGTGAGTTGGCACACGTCCTCACAGTCGGCGGCGCGCAGCCCGTGCGAACGTGCCACCGTCCAGACCGCGGGGCGGTAGCGCCGGATGAGCCGCGCCCACGCCGCCTCCTCACCGGCGCGGCAGGCCGCGACCAGTTCGGCGGGCGACGCAGAAGTGCTGTCCCGGCTCTGTGCCGTCTTCGCCTCCACCACGACAACTCCTCCTTCGGCCCTCCCCGTAGGGACCTGTTGACATCCCTTGTCCCACGGCCGGGTAGCCCGCCGCTGGACCCGGGGTCGCCGCCCGCACGGCCCGCGGGTAGCGCCGGGGCGATGTGGCGTGAACCGCACGGATGCGAGGTATCCGCACCCCCCGCCGGCCGCTCTGTCGGGATGACGGTCGCCGTCTCCTGCCCCGTACGCCGGCAGCGGCGAGCGACGCACCGAGAGGGGAATCACGAATGATCACGGATGAATACGCGCGGACCCTCGCGTCGGTCAACGACCGGATCCGGGGCCTCAAGGACAGCGGCTTCTACACCTTCGAACAGCCTTTCACCGCCGCACCCGGCGGCCGGTCCGAGATCGACGACCGCGAAGTCATCATGCTGACCAGCGGGAACTACCTGGGTCTCGTCGGCCACCCGGAGATCAACAAGGCGATCAAGGAAGCGCTCGACACCTACGGCTCAGGTGCCTGCGGTGCCCGGCTCAACAACGGCACGACCCGGCTGCACCTGGAGCTGGAGGAGCGGCTCGCCGACTGGATGGGGACCGAGGCGGCCATCACCTACAGCTCCGGCTACATGGCCAACCTGGGGACGATATCGGCGCTCTGCGACGCCGAAACCGTCGTCATCACCGACCAGTTCAACCATATGAGCATCATCGACGGCTGCCGGCTCGCTGAGGGCAGCGTCAAGATATTCGCGCACAACTCGATGGAGAAGCTGGAGTACGTGCTCCAGCGCAACGCCGGGGCGAAGAAGAAGTTCGTCGTGGTCGACGGTGTGTACTCGATGGACGGCGAGATCGCCCCGATGGACGAGATCCACCGGCTCACCGAGCAGTACGGCGCCATGCTGATGGTGGACGAGGCACACGGCACCGGATTCCTCGGCGAGCACGGCCGGGGCGCCGGTGAGCACTTCGGTGTGGTCCCCGACCTCACCATGGGGACCTTCAGCAAGACCCTGGGCGGGGTCGGCGGGTTCGTCACGGCGAGCGACGACATCGTGGAGTTCCTGCGCCACTCCGCGCACGCCTACATGTTCAACGCGAGCCTGCCGGCGCCGACCGTGGCCGGTGTGCTCAAGGCGCTGGAGCTGATGCGGAGGGAGCCGTGGCGCACCGAGAAGCTGTGGGAGAACACCATGCGCTTCCGCTCCGGGCTCATCCGGATGGGCTTCGAGGTGATGGGCAGTGTCACGCCCGTCATCCCGATCCTCATCGGTGACGACAACACCGCCCTGCTCATGTCCAAGGAGCTGATGGCGGACGGCCTTTACGTCTCGGGGGCGATCTTCCCCGCGGTGCCCAAGGGGCGGGCCAGGTTCCGCGCCACGGTCACCGCGGGCATGACGACCGAGGACGTGGACCGCGCACTGGAACTGCTGGGTGACGCCGCCCGGCGGCACAACATTCTGGCCTGAGGGGACATACCGACGTGACCATGACCGAGACCGAAGCCCAGCTCGACGAGCAGGTCGTCGCGTACCGGCGGGCGCTCCAGGCCCAGGGCGTGTACCTGGGCACCACCGGAGTCCAGCTCCGCACCGCCTTCCTGTTCCCCGGACACGGGGCCCAGTACCCCGACATGTTCGCCGACCTCATCGCCGAACACCCGGTCGTCGCCGAGACGTTCGAGCGGATAGACGAGACCTACCGGTCGCTGGCAGGACACACCCTGACCAGCCGGATCTTCAGCTCGGGCGGCCACGACCCGGCGAAGGAGCTGCAGGACCCCGTGGTCATGCAGCCGGCCATCTTCGCCGGCAGCATGGCCGTGCACCGGCTGCTGGAGCACCAGGGTGTCACCGCCGAGGTGCACATCGGCCACAGCCTCGGTGAGCTGGGCGCGCTCGTCGCGGGGGGTGCGCTGTCCCTGGAGGACGGTGTACGGGCCGTGTACGGGCGCGGCGCGGCCGTCAAGACCATCGCCCCCGAGCGGCGCGGCGGCATGCTGAGCCTGCAGACGGACAGCCCCCGCAGCAGGGAACAGCTCGCCCGGCTCGTGCTGCTGATGCACGGCCAGGACGGCTACATCGTCCGCTCCATCGTCAACTCGCCGGACCAGACGGTGCTTTCCGGCGACTCCGACACCATCGACCGGGCCACGGCGCTCTGCCGGGAGCGCGGCATCAAGGCCACCCGGCTGCGGGTCTCGCACGGCTTCCACTCGGATCTGCTCGCGGACGCCGTACCGCACCTGGAGCGCACCTTGGCCGCGCTCGACTGGCGGGCGCCGCACACTCCCGTGCTGTCGACCGTCGTCGGCGACTTCTACACCGAGCACGACATCGCCGACATGCCGATGCTGCTGGCCCGCCAGCTCGTCACGCCGTTCAGTTTCCAGGACCTGATCCGGCAACTGCACACCGGTGGTGTCAACGCGTTCGTCGAGGTCGGCCCCAAGTCGATCCTCTCCGGGCTCGCCGAGCGGATCCTGGCGGACCAGGACGCGCTCGTCACACCGACCAACATCCAGTCGCTCGGCGCCGTCGAGAGCATGCGGCGCTTCACGGCCTTCGCCGCCGTGCACGGCATGGGCAGCGGCGAGGTGCCGGTGGAGCCCGAGGCGCCCGCGCAGAGCGCGGAGGCACCGGGCGCGGCGCGCGAGAGCGCGGCCCAGGTGCGGGCGGGACTGCTCAAGGTCGCCGCGCGCTACACCGGTTACCCGGTACGGCTGCTCGACCCCGCCCAGCACATGGGCACCGGGCTCGGGCTCAGCGTCCGGGTGCGCGAGGAGCTGGCGACGGCGCTCGCCGCCCATCTCGGACTGCCCGGCATCACCGTCGCCACCAGCGACGACGCACCGCTCGGGCATCTGCTGGACCAGCTCATCGAGGCGTCGCGCAGCACGGACCAGGCGGCGGGCACCGTCGCCGGGGCCGCGCCCGTCCCGGCCGCCGCAGCCGAACCCGTACCCGCCGCCACGAACACGGACACGACCGGGACCGCAAGCACGACGGCGAGCACGGCCGCGATCGCCGAGCCGTCCGCCGAGGACCGTGCGGAGGTGGACCGTGTGGTGTGGGCGGTGACGGAGGCGAAGACGGGTTATCCGGCCGATCTGCTGGAGGCGGAGCTGGATCTGGAGGCGGATCTGGGGATCGACTCGGTGAAGCAGGCCGAGATCCTGGGCGACGTGCGTGACCAGTTCGCACTGCCGGTGGTGGAGGATCTCGACACCGCCGAGCTGAACACCCTGCGCAAGATCGCCGAGTTCGTGGCGGGACTCCAGGCGGTCACCTACCCCAAGGCCGCCCCGGCGGCCGGGACCGCGCCCACCGACACCGCCGATACCGCCGATACCACCGACAGCACCGACAGCACCGACACCACCGCCGAGCCGTCCGCCGAGGAGCGTGCGGAGGTGGACCGTGTGGTGTGGGCGGTGACGGAGGCGAAGACGGGTTATCCGGCCGATCTGCTGGAGGCGGAGCTGGATCTGGAGGCGGATCTGGGGATCGACTCGGTGAAGCAGGCCGAGATCCTGGGCGAGGTACGCGAGCAGTTCGGGCTGCCGGTGGTGGAGGACCTCGACACCGCCGAGCTGAACACCCTGCACAAGATGTCCGCGTTCGTCGCCGAACTGCGCGCCGGCACAGGGCGCGGTCCGCGCGGCGGCCGCAGCGAGGGCGGGGCGGGCGACGACGGCAGCCACATACCGTCGGCGGCAGCCGCACGTCCGGTACTGCCGCCGGTCCTCGCACGTGAAGTCGACCGGATCGCCGGCCGTTTCGTCCCCGTCGCCGTGCAGAGCCCGCTCCACCACCCCGGCACCGTGCCGTTCAGCCTGGACGGCAAGGCGGTCGTGGTCGTCACCGGCCACGACACCCGGCTCGCGGAGCTGCTGCTGCCCCGCCTCGCCGAGCAGGGCGCCAAGCCGTACGCCGTCGCCCCGCAGGGCACGGAACTCACCGGCTGGCAGACGGCGCACGCCGACTTCACCGACCCCGAGGCACTGGCCGCCGCACTCACCGCGGCCCGGTCCGGCAACCCGGTCCAGGCCGTCGTCAATCTGCACCCGTACGGCGCCGGTCCCGAGCCCTTCACCGGCGACGGGCAGCACACCTCCTTCGACGGTCCCGCCGCCGACTGGAGCGCGGCTGCCGACCAGCACTTCACCGTCAACCTCCTTGCCGCCAAGGCGTACTTCGCGGACCTGGCGCAGGCCGGCGCCGAGGGAGGTTACTTCGCCGCGACAGCCGTCGGCGGGGTCTTCGGACTTGAGGCCGACGGCGCGATGGACCCGCTCGGCGGGCTCACCGCGGGATTCGCCAAGAGCCTCCAACTCGAACTGCCCGAAGTCCGCGTCAAGGTCGTGGACTTCACCGACAGCGGGGTCCAGGACGCGGCCGACGCCCTGTTCGCCGAGATCACCCACCGGGCCGAACCGTCCGCCGAAGTCGGTTACGTACGGGGGCTGCGCAAGATCGTGCAGGTGCTCCCGCACGAGATCGACACCGACGAACGCCGCACACCGCTGCGGCTCGAACCGGGCAGTGTGGTCGTCTTCTCCGGCGGCTCGCGCGGCATCACCTACGAGTGCGCCAAGGAACTCGCGCACCTCGAAGGCGTACGCGTCGTCGTCCTCGGCCGGACCCGTCCCGCGACCGGCACCGAGGAGTGGATGGGCCTGGACGACGCGGAGTTCGAGGCGCTGGGCGCCAACTGGTTCCGCGAGGCCAAGCGAGCCGATCCGGCCGTCACCCCGGTGCAGGCGAAGAAGGAGTTCGCCGCCCTGGCCAACTCCCGGACGCTGTACCGCAACCTCGAAGAACTGCGCGCGATCAACCCGCTCACCGACTACGAGACGTGCGACGTGTCCGACGCGGCGCAGGTCACGGCGACGGTCGGGGCGATCCGGCAGAAGTACGGCCGGATCGACGGCGTCGTGCACGCGGCGGGGCTCGACTCCGTCGCCACCGTACCGAAGAAGTCCCTCGCCCACGCCCGGCACGTCGTACGGGTCAAGGCGGACGGCGCCCACCACCTGTGGCACGCCGTCAAGGACGACGAGCTGACGTTCTTCAGCTTCTTCGGCTCCTTCCTCGGCCGCTTCGGCATGGACGGCCAGGTCGACTACACGGCCGGCGCCGATCTGGTCTCCAAGCTCTCCGCCCTGCTCGCCAGGCGGCGCCCCGAGGTCCGGGTCTTCACCCTCTGCTGGACCGGCTGGTCCGACGTCGGCATGGCCGCGACGGAAGCGGTGCGGCGGATCCAGGAAGTGGGCCGCGGCCTGCGCTACCTGGGCGTCGAGGAAGGCGTCCAGCACTTCGCCAGGGAGATCTTCCAGGGCGGCGCCGACCCGGAGGTGCTGGTCTTCGGCGAGATCGGCACGAACAGCTACGGCGGCCAGGACGCGTCGATGAACACCGACAGGACCGGCGTCGCCGTGCCGATCGGGCCCGACGGCAGTGTCAGGGACCGGATCAGCCTGCCGCTGCTGGACTCCGTGTCCACGACGGGCAAGGGCCGGATCCTCGCGTCCAAACGGCTCGACCCGCGCACCGACCGCTACCTCGACGACCACCGGGTCAAGGGCGCGGGCACCTTCCCCGGTGTGCTGCACATCGAGTCGCACGCCGAGGCGGCCGGGCTGCTCGTGCCCGGACACACCGTCATCGGCGCGGAGAACGTCGAGTTCCTGAAGTTCGTCAAACACCTGCCGAACTTCCCGCTCGATCTGCGGCTCGACGCCCGGGTCACCGGACCGCACGAGATAGCCCCGGACGTACCCCGCCGGATCACCGCCGAGATCCGCTCGGACCTCGTCACCGCCGACGGCCGGGTCCTGGAGGCCGACCGGGTGCACTCACGCGGCACGTACTTCTTCGCACGGCAGCCGGCCCCGGCACCGGACGCCGACCCTTCGATCTCCGAACTCGTCGAGAAGGCGACCGAGTTCGACCTGGAGCGGTTCTACGAGCGGGCCCACCGGCAGATCACCTTCGGCCCGACGTTCCGCCAGGTCAGCCGGATCGGGTTCCTCGGCGACATCGACGAGGGCCGGGTGGTGAGCGAGATCGTCGTGCCGTCCGGCCGGGGTCTGTTCTCCACCGTCGCCACCCCCCGGCTGCTGACCATGCCCGTCGTCATCGACAACGCCTGGAGGTCCACCCTGCTGTGGACGTACCACCGACACGGCACCCACGTGGTGCCGGTCTCCATCGGCGCACTGCGCTTCTACCGGGCGCCGCTGCCCGACGAGACCCTGTACACCCACTCCACCGTCGCCCCCGACGCGGGAGGCAAGCCGGGCGGTCTGCGCATCGCCACCCGGATCGTCGACTCCGCCGGCATCCCGCTGTGCGAGATGGACGACCTGGTGGTGGCGCAAGTGGGACGCGATGAAGGCGATACGAGTCTGCTGGGCTGAGGCGGCCGTGCCGGGTGGCGCTGTGACGCTGCCCGGCGGCGGCGCCGTCACCACGGAGTGGCTGCCGGTCGACCAGGTGCGCGGGGACTACGCGGCGGCCCCCGCCGCGTACAGCGCGCACTACCTGGGCCCGGCGGAACTCTCCGTCTTCACCCAGATCACCGTACCCAAACGGCAGGTCGAATGGCTGGCGGGCCGGGTCGCCGCCAAACGCCTGGTGTGCCTGACCCTGGAGCGGCTCGGCCTCGCCGTACCGCCCAGCCAACTCGCCGTACTCGGCCGCAAACCCGGCGGCCGGGCCGGCAAACCCGAACTGAGCGCACCACCCGGGGGCAGCCACGGCCGGGGCGGCCCGCCAAGGCTCCCCATCACCGACATCTCCCTCGCGCACACCCTGCGGTTCGCGGTGTGCGGCCTGGCCAGCGGCGGCCGGGTCGGGGTCGATGTGGAACCACTGCGGAGCTTCAGCCCCGCACTGCTCCGCACCGTCTTCACCGAACGCGAAGTCGCCCTGGCCGAGTCCGTGTTCCCGGCCTTCGACCCGGCACACCGGGCCACCGCGCTGTGGGTGGTCAAGGAAGCACTGCTCAAGGCGTACGGCATCGGCTTCGCGCACGGCTGGGGAACAGCCAGGCTGCGCGGGGCAGGACCGACCGCCGCCGTCTTCGACATCAACCTGCCGGCCGGCACCGACCCGGGCGACCGGGTGCACATCCGCTACGGCCGGCTCACCGACCACATCTTCGCCATCGCCACCGTGACCCCCTGGGCCGCGGACGGCCACCAGCAGAAGGGGCAGCTCCGTGCCTGGGACTGACTTCGAGGACTTCGACCCGATCGCCGTCGTGGGATACGGCTGCGTCTTCCCGCCCGACTCGTACAACGCGGACACGTTCTGGCAGAACATCCTGGGCGGGAAGATCGGCATCGGCTCACCGCCTGACGAGCGCTGGGACTGGCAGAACTACCACGACGAGGACAAGAGCGTCGTCGACAAGACCTACTGCCGCTGGGGCGGCTTCATCGACGACTACGCGGGGCCCACCGGGCTCGACGAACTGACCCGCATCGGGCGGGAGGCCGTCACCGACTTCAACCGCACCCAGCTCATGGTGCTCGACACCGTGCTCCAGACCCTGCGCATGTCGGGTTACACACCGCACCAGTTGAGCACCACCGACACCGCGCTGTTCGTCGGCAACATGCTCGGCGACGAAGCCGTCATGGAGTCCTCGCTCGCCTTCCGGGCCGGCGAGGTGCTGCACCACATCAAGGGCGGCGAGGCGTTCCAGGGCCTGGAAGCCGAGCAGCGGGCCGCCATCGAGAGCGGCTTCCCGGCAGCGGTCAAACGCCGGCTGTACGACGCCGATGACTCACCCGCGGCCAACGTCTTCCAGGTCAGTGTGGCCAAGGCGGTCGCCCGGGTGCTCGGTCTGCCGGGCCCCGCGGCGATCGGCGACGCCGCCTGCGCCTCCGGGCTCACCGTCATCGACACGGCGGTGAAGTACCTCCAGGACGGCAGCCACGACATGGTGCTGGCCACCGGTGTGCAGGGCAACATGAACATCACGGGCAATGTCTGCTTCGCCAAGATCGGCGGACTCTCGGCCACCCGCTCCACCCCGCTCGACGCGGGCGCCAGCGGCCTCATCAACGGCGAGGGCTCCGGCACCGTCCTGCTCAAGCGGCTCAGCGACGCGGTGCGCGACGGCGACACCATCGCCGGTGTGATCCGCGGCGTCGCCACCCGCTGCGACGGCAAGGGCAAGGCCATCTACGCCCCTTCGCCGCGCGGCCAGGTGGCGGCGATGCGCCGGGCGCTCGAACTCGCCGACGCCCAGCCGGAGGAGCTGGACTACATCGAGACCCACGCCACCGCCACCTCCACCGGCGACCTGGTCGAGGTCACCTCGCTCCAGCAGCTCTACGACGGCCGGGAGACCGACCCCGGATCCATCCTGCTCGGCTCGGTCAAGGCCCAGATCGGACACACCTTCTCGGCCGCCGGGATGGCCAACCTGCTGAAGATCCTGCTCTCCTTCAAACACGAGACGGTGCCGCCGACCCACGCCTTCACCACCGCCCAGCCCGAGATGAAACTCCCGGGCTCGCCGTTCCGGGTCCCCGTCGAGGCCGAGTCCTGGCAGGTGCCCGACGAGTGCAGGCCGCGCCGCGCGCTCTCCAACGCCTTCGGCTTCGGCGGCGTCAACACCAGCATCGTCGTGGAGCAGTACGACGCGGTCCACCACGCCGACGCCGCCCTGAAGCAGCAGAGCCACGCGGGCCGCGCCGAGAGCGCGGTCAGTGTGCCGCTCGCGGTCCTCGGCATCGGCTGCGTCACGCCGTACGCCAAGGACATCGCGGCCCTCGACCCCGACAGGCCCGCCGGCAGCGGGGTTTCCGGCTTCCCCGCCGACCGCTGGCACCCGGACGCCGCCGCCGTCTACGACCCCGAGGGCACCTGGCGCGGCGGTGTCGTCACCGACCTGGACTTCCCCTGGAAGACCTACCGCATCCCGCCCAGTGTGCTGGCGGACCTCGACCGGGCCCAGTTGCTGTCGGTGATGGCGGCCGGGCAGGCCCTTGAGCAGTACGGAGTGGCGGCCGCCGACCGGGTCAACGCCGGTGTGTTCGTCGGCGCCACCTGCGGCCTCGAATCGGGGCTCACCCGCAACTTCCGTATCCGCCTGGTGGAGTTCGAGCGCGCCCTGGAGGACGTGCCCGCCTACCAGGCACTCGACACCGCCACCCGGCAGGCACTGGTCGACAGCTACACCGAGGAGGTGCACCGCTACATCCCGCACACCCGGGAGAACGCACTGCCCGGCTACATGGACAACATCACGGCCGGCCGGATCCAGAACATCTTCGACCTGCGCGGCCCCGGCGTCGTCATCGACGACGACCTGTGCTCCTTCGGGACCGCGCTCGGCCTGGCCAAGCGCAACCTCGAACAGGGCGAGTGCGACGTCGCGCTGGTCGGCGGCGTACACGCCAATCTCACCCCCGAGTTCACCCGGCTCTTCGAACGCAGACTCAACGAGGCCGGCCATCACATCGACGACCTGACCCCCGGCGAGGGCGCGGCGTTCTTCGTCATCAAGCCGCTCGACCGGGTCACCGAGGGCGAGCAGGTGCTCGCCGTCATCGACGGTGTCGGCTGCGCCGACGCCGACATCCCCATCGCAGGGCCCGGTGTGCCCTTCTTCTACGGCGCCGAGGGCGCCATCCGCACCGTGGAGGTGATCGCGGCCATGAAGGACTCCGACGAGGATCTCGTGCACGTCAAACTCCCCCAGATCGAGAGCGGTTACGGCTACTCGCTCCGGATCAGGCGCAACGGCGACGTCCCCGACGGCGACCGGCCGCCGGTCCCCGCCGTCCGGCGCGTGCCGGTGTCGGCGGACGCCTCGCCCGACGACCCGGGCACCGGCTTCATCACCGCCGACACCTACGAGCGCCTCATGCAGAAACTCGAATCGCTCGGCCACGGCGCCATGAGCCAGCTCGACCACATACCGCCCAGCTCCCAGGACAGCTACCGGCTCGGCTTCAGCTACGCGTCGTGGGTGGATCTCGCCCGCAAGGCACAGCTCACCCTGCGGCTGCTGCGGCCCGACAGCACCACCAACCCGTCCGCCCGTCCCCCTGCCACGAGGTGAATCCCATGACGACAACGATCGACACCGCCGCTTCCCAGGAACAGCTCGCCCGGCCCGTCCACCCCTGGCTGCGCAGCCTGTTCTTCTGGCCGGTCCTCATCCACTGCCTCGCCTGCCTGGTGCCGCTCTACCTGTTCAGCTCCAGCACCGGCGACGCCTTCGCCTGGGAGACCGGATCGCCGCTGAGCGCCGCCGCGCTCGGCGCCGGCTACGCGGGCGCCTGCACGATGTTCCTCCTGACCCTGCGGGAGAAGGACTGGACGAGCGCGCGCGGCACCGTCTTCGCGCCGATCACCCTGCTCGTCTCGGCGCTGCTGCTCACGGTGGTCTACCGCGACGAGTTCCACTTCACCGAGGGCCCCGGCCTGGCGCGCGCCTTCGCCTGGCTGTGGCTGGTCTCGCTGGCCGTCTTCCCCGTCACCGCCCTCGTCGTGTACAAGATCCACAACACCGCGCCGAAGAACCCCGACGGCCGCGGCCCGGCCCCGATGGGCGCCGACGTACGGATCCCCACCGCCGTCATGGGCGCCGTCCTGTGGGGCCTCGCCTTCGCCCTGTGGATCGCGCCGCAGACCGTCGGCGACGCCTGGGCCTGGCAGCTCGACCCGCTGGACGCCCGGATGCTCGGCGCGTGGTTCTTCGCCTTCGGCGCCGGCGCCTGGCAGGCCCTGTGGGAGCAGGACCTGCACCGGATGCGCGCCGGGTTCCTCACCGACGTCACGCTGAGCGTGCTGTCGCTGGTCGCCGTCGCCAGATACGCCGACGAGATCCGCTGGGGCAACGCCCTCACCTGGGTCTACCTCGTCGTCCTGGTCGGCCTGCTGGTCGCGGGTCTCACCGGCCGCTACATGGCGCTGCCGGAGGCCGTGGAGAAGGAGCACAAGCGCCTGGAGACGGGCACGGTGCCGGCCTGAGCGAGGTCCGGCCGACACGTCGCCGGGGCCGGCCGACACCGGCCCCGGCGACCGGTCCCCGCAGCGCCCGGCGCGAGGAAGGGACGGACGAACCACCGATGGATCCCCACAAGGGAGGTTTCAAGATCCATGACGCGATCACCGTGTCGTTCAGGCAATGGGTCGCCAGGAACCACGTCGACTCGGTCGAGGGCATCGGCCACATCCCCGCCGACGGGGCGTTCATCGTCGTCTCCAACCATCTCAGCTTCTTCGACCACTACTTGCTCGAAACGGTGCTGTACGGCGCCCGCGGCCGGTACGTCTACTTCCCCGCGAAGGCCGAGCACTTCCGCCACCCCGTCAAGCGGCTGATGCGGCTCAGCGTCGGCTGCATCCCGCTGGACGGCGAACGCCCCGACCGCAACGCACTGCGCGCGATGGGGGAGGTGCTGGCCGCGGGCGACGTGCTGTGCACCTACCCCGAGGGCACCCGCTGGACCGGCGGCGGCCTCAAGCCCTTCAACGACGGCCCGTTCTACTTCGCGGTACGCACCGGCGTACCCGTCGTACCCGTGATGATCCACGGCACCGACCTGATCCTCGCCAAGGGCGAGCTGCGGCCGCGCGCCGCCACCGCGCGGCTGGTCTTCGGCCCCGCCCTCACCGCCGAACCGGCAGGACGGCGCGGCGCGCGCATCGCCGCGCTGCGCTCCCTGGCCAGGGAGCGGATGCAGGAGCTGGGCGAACGCGCCGGCGAGCGGGCCGGACTGCCCGACGAGGAGAACGCCCGGCACATCCTGCGCCGGGCGCGCACCGTCGCCGTACGGGCCGCCGACAGCCGCGGCGAGCTGGACCCGACAGCCCGGCGCAGGATCGCCGTCCTGCGCACCCTCGCGGTACGCACCGCGAGACGAGTCCGATGAGAGGGAGACCATGCGGACGAACACCGTTATCTCCGGGGCGAGTTACCCGCTGACCTCGGCCACCGAGCGGCACGGCGCCACCCTGGTCGTCTTCGAGGGCGGCCGGCGCATCCAGTGGAGCAGACCGGGACCCGGCCGATGGCGGCCCACCGGCGTCTGGCCCGACCCGGCAGCCGCCGCTGGCCTGGCCGACCGGCTGGCGGCCGGCGGCACCGTGCTGGTCGTCCTCAGCCGCACCGAGACCACGGTGAGCATGCTGGCGGAGGAGTTCGCCGCCGCGCCCGACTGCGTACGGAAACTGGCGCCCGCCGCGGTGGCCCCCGGCGACGAGCCGGTCGACGTGGTGGTGCCCGTACTGGACTGGCTGCCCGAGCCGCTGCGACTGCGCGGCCTCGAACTGCTGCGCTCCGGCGCCGAACTGGCCCGCAGCACACCGGCGGCGCTGCTGCCGCCCCTCGTCGTCGACACCCCGGACCCGGACCTGCCCCAGCTCCGGTTCGCGCTGCGCACCCGGCACGACGGCGTCAGCGGCAGCCGGCTCGCCGAGGTGGCGGGCCATCTCTTCGCCGCCCGGCCGCAGTTGGTCTGACCGCCGGTCCCGCCCCGGGTCCCGCCGGTTGACGCGGTTGACGCGGTTGACCTGGTGGACCCGGCGGGTCCGGCACACGGCTGCGGGGCCCGGCCGCCATGGCACCCGGGCCCCGCACGCGCGCTCGCAGGCTTCGGTTCAGCCCCGCTTCTCCCCGGCGGCGCGCTGCGCCGTCTCCTGCTCGGCGAGCCGCCGGTCGGCCTCGTCCCAGGACGGCCGCTGCCCGGCGTCCTGCTGCCACGAGACGAACAGCGACTCACGCATCGCGGGGCGCAGCTTGGCCATCACGGCGAAGTGCGGATCGGTCTTGATGTAACTCTGCAGCGCCGCCCGGTTCTCCCAGACGGACAGCGTCCAGAAGGTCTTGCGCCACGGATCGGCCCGCAGCGTCACGCCGACGGCGCCCTGCGACTGCTGGACCTGCCGCAGCACACCGCCGGACAGGATGAAGAAGCGCGGTACGCGCACCAGGGACTTGAGTTTCAGCCGGGACGCCATCACGACGATGTCGCCGCCGGCCCGGCCTGCCGCCGGCCCTGACGACCAGGGGAGGGTGTGTGCCATCGGATCTCCTACTCGGCTTCGAACATGGGGGAGTCGCATCGGTCAGTCGGGTTGGATCGGCCCTGAACGGGCCCGGCACGCGGACAACGCACCGGAGCTACCCACCCGGTGCGCCGTCCATCCGCGCGCCGATCACATCGGCGGATTACCGTGCTTGCGCGCGGGCACTTCGGCGTGTTTGGCCCGCAGCATCCGCAGTGACGTGATCAGCAGCTTCCTGGTGTCCTGCGGGTCGATGACATCGTCCACGAGACCGCGCTCGGCCGCGTAGTACGGATGCATCAACTCGTCCTTGTACGAGGCGATCAGCCGCGCCCGCTCCGCCTCCGGGTCGTCGGCGGCCGCGATCTCCCTGCGGAAGACGACGTTGGCGGCGCCCTCCGCGCCCATCACGGCGATCTCGTTGGTCGGCCAGGCGAACGACAGGTCGGAGCCGATCGAACGCGAGTCCATGACGATGTACGCGCCGCCGTACGCCTTGCGCAGGATGAGCTGGATCCGCGGCACCGTTGCGTTGCAGTACGCGTACAGCAGTTTGGCGCCGTGCCGGATGATCCCGCCGTGCTCCTGGTCGACACCCGGCAGGAAGCCCGGCACGTCCAGCAGGGTCACCAGCGGGATGTTGAAGGCGTCGCAGGTCTGGACGAACCGCGCGGCCTTCTCCGACGAGTGGATGTCCAGCACACCGGCCTGCGCGCTGGGCTGGTTGCCCACCACACCGACCACCTGGCCGCCGAGCCTGACCAGGGTGCACACCACACTGCCCGCCCAGGCCGCGTGCACCTCGAAGTGCTCGCCGTGGTCGGCGATCTCCTCGATGACGGCCCTGATGTCGTAGGGCCTGGCCGGATCCTCCGGCACCAGGTCGGCCAGGGCCGTGCAGAGCCGGTCGTCCGGATCGTCGCTGACCTCCACGGGCGGCAGCTCCCGGTTGTTCTGCGGGAGCAGCGACAGCAGGTAGCGCACCTCCTCAAGGCAGGACGTCTCGTCGTCGTACACGAAATGCGCGACACCCGAGGTGCCGGCGTGCGTGTCGGCGCCGCCGAGGCCGTTCTGGGTGATCTCCTCGCCCGTCACCGAACGGACCACGTCGGGGCCCGTGATGAACATCTGCGAGGTCTCCCTGACCATGAACACGTAGTCGGTCAGCGCGGGGGAGTACGCGGCGCCGCCGGCGCACGGGCCGAGCATCACCGAGATCTGCGGCAGCACACCGGAGGAGCGGGTGTTGCGGCTGAAGATGCCGCCGTAGCCGGCCAGCGCCGTCACGCCCTCCTGGATCCGCGCGCCCGCCCCGTCGTTGAGGCTGACCAGCGGGGCGCCCGCCGAGTGGGCGAGGTCCATCACCTTGTGGATCTTCTGCGCGTGCGCCTCGCCGAGCGCGCCGCCGAAG
The DNA here is from genome assembly GCF_055584925.1 of Streptomyces sp. NPDC087906. NCBI lineage: Bacteria > Bacillati > Actinomycetota > Actinomycetes > Kitasatosporales > Streptomycetaceae > Streptomyces > Streptomyces sp. NPDC087906. The sequence goes on along the minus strand of NZ_JBVJLC010000002.1, from coordinate 646,451 downwards.
ATGCGGAAGTCGTGCGCGTACACGAACACCGTACGGCCGTTGACCGTGCCCCAGCCCGTGATCACACCGTCCGTGTACGGGCGCTTCGTCTCCAGGCCGAAGCCGGTGGCACGGTGTCTGCGCAGCCCCTCTATCTCGGTGAACGAGTCCTCGTCCAGCAGGATCGCGATCCGCTCACGTGCCGTCAGCTTGCCGCGCGCGTGCTGCCGTTCGGTGGCGCGCGGGTCGGGGCCCGCGACCATCTGCTGCTTGATCCTGCGCAGTTCGGCGATCCTGCCGCCGGCCCCGCTCAACTGGTCTGCCAGCGCCGGATCCTGGGCCGTCTGCTGAGGTGTCTCCTGGGCGTGGGTGGTCACAGCGGGCTTCTCCCTAGCTGGTCGATCCAGTTCATCGCGAGAAAGATGTCGCCCTCGATCTGCAGCCGGCCCGTGGCGAAGGCCAGCGCGCCGCGCAGATCACCGAGGGCGAGCCTGGTGAGGTCCTCCTGGCTCAGCGAGAGCGTCGCGTTGGGCGGGTGCGCGACCGTGTGCGCCGTCGAGCAGCCCTGGTCCGTCGCGATCACATGGCGGGTGCGGGAACCGACAGGGGTGTCCACGACGAAGCGGAACACACCCGCCCGGCCGTGGGACCTGGCGAGCCCCCTGCAGCACCAGTCGAGGAGCTGGTCGAGCGTACGTTCAACTTCCGTTATCCGGGCGGCGGCCACCATGGGTCTTCCCTCCGTGTGGTTCCTTCCGGCCTTCTGGCCTGCCGACCATGGCCCGCAGGACTGGCCGCCCGGTGGACGGTCGGTGGACGCGCAGGCGCGGCGGAAAAACGCTGCTACCCGGGGGCTATGAATTCCTCATATGCGGTGGGTGAGGCCGGCACTGTGAGCGCCGCCGCCGATCCCGCATGCTGATGAATGTCCGCAACGGAAAGCACCGCCGAGTCAGGAGCCCATCCATGTTGACGAGCCACAGCACACTCGCCACGCAGGACAGCCACTCGACGAGCACGCACCAGGACCACCTCAACTCCTACCTCCCGCAGGACGAGCCGATGGAGCTCGTCATCGAGGAGCTGACCGCGTCGTCGGCGGCGCCCGCCCTGTACACCCTGTGCTACGCGAACAACTCCGCTTCATGAGAGATTCGTTGATCGGATTCCGGCGCCACCTCCGAGCGGAGGTGGTGCCGGACGACGCGACGTACCTGATCTCCGAACGCGGAGTCACCGCCCTCAGGGCGCCCCATCTGGAAACGGTCGCCCCGCTGCTGGACGGCAGCCGCGACCTCGCCGCACTCGTGCGCGACGCCCCGCAGCCGCTGTCCGCGGCCCGGCTGGTGTCCCTGATCGAGCAGCTCGCCGACGCGGGCTTCATCGAGTTCCGCGAGCACGGCGACACCCACACCGACACCACCGACACCACCGACATCACCGCCGCCGACACCACCGACATCACCGCCGCCGACCACAGCGCCGAGGCGTACTGGGAACTCGCGGGCCTCGACGGGACGCCCGCCCGTACCAGGTCCGCCGCCGCAGTGGTCGAACTGCGCACCACCGGCAAGCTGTCCCACCCCGCGGCCGCCCGCGCCCTGCGCGCCTCCGGTCTGACCGTCGCCGAAGGCAGCGCGCCGGACGCCGCCTTGACGCTCGTCGTCTGCGAGGACTACCTCACCCCCGAACTCGGCGAGATCGACGCGGAGCACCGGCGCAGCGGCCGGCCGTGGCTGCTCGCCAAGCCCACCGGCGCCACCGTCTGGGTGGGTCCGGTGTTCCGGCCGGGCGCCGGTCCCTGCTGGTCCTGTCTCGCCCAGCCGGTCAGGCTGCACCGCGCGGTGGAGTCCCAGGTGCGCGCCGCGCTCGGACTGCAGGGCCCCATGCCCAGGCCGCTCGCCGGGCTGCCGTGCACCCGGGTGGCCGGTCTGCAGATCGCCGGACTTGAGGCGGCCAAGTACCTGGCCGGACACCAGCACACCGACCAGGACCGGGTGCTGACCTTCGACACCCTCACCCTCGAATCCCGCCACCACCGGCTGCGCCGCCGCCCGCAGTGCCCCGAGTGCGGCGACCCGGGCCTGGTCGCCCGGCAGGCCGGGCAGCCGGTCGTACCGCGCTCGCGGCGCAAGATCGCCGGCAGCGGCGGCCACCGATCCCGTACCGCCCAGCAGACCCTGGACACCTTCGGCCACCTGGTGAGCCCGGTCACCGGAGTCGTCGCCGACATCAGCCGGGTGGAGAACGGCCCCGCCTTCCTCAACAGCTTCAGCTCGGGCCCGAACCCGGCCGGCTACGCCAACGGCCTCGCCGCGCTGACGAGCGGGCTGCGCCAGGTCAACGGCGGCAAGGGCAGTACCCCGCTGGAGGCGGAGGTCAGCGCGCTGTGCGAGTCGGTCGAGCGCTACTCCGGCTGTGTGCACGGCGACGAGGCCAGGGTCAGCGCGTCCTTCACCGACCTCGGCGAGCGCGCCGTGCATCCGGACACCTGCCAGTTGTACGATCCGGCGCAGTTCGCCGGACGCACCGAATGGAACGCCGCACACTCCGGATTCCAGTACGTCCCTGCCCCGTTCGAGGAGGACGCGACGATCGACTGGACCCCGGTGTGGTCGCTGACCGCGGGCCGGCACAAGCTGCTGCCGACCGCGCTGCTCTACTTCGCCACCTCGGCCGAGCGGCTGAACCCGGTGCGGGGGCGCCGGTTCGCGCACGCCGACTCCAACGGGAACGCGGCGGGCAGCAGCCTGGAGGACGCCGTCCTCCAAGGCTTCCTGGAACTGGTGGAGCGCGACGCGGTCGCGCTGTGGTGGTACAACCGCACCCGGCAGCCCGCCGTCGACCTCGACGCGGCCGCCGACCCGTGGACCGACGAACTGCGCGAGGTGCACCGGTCGTTGGGGCGCGAGGTGTGGGCGCTCGACCTGACGTCCGACTTCGGCATCCCGGTCTTCGCCGCCCTGTCACGCCGGACGGACAAACCGGCCGAGGACATCGTCTTCGGCTTCGGCGCCCACTTCGACGCGCGGATCGCGCTGCGCCGCTCGCTGACCGAGCTGAACCAACTGCTGCCCGCCGCGCTCGGCGCCAGGCCCGACGGCAGCGGCTACACACTGACCGACCCGGAACCGCTGGACTGGTGGCGCACCGCCACCCTGGACACCGACCCCTATCTGCGTCCCGCCCCAGGACCTGCCCGGCGTCCTGCGGACTTCCCCCGCCCGCGCGGCGACGACCTGCTCGACGACATCACCGCCGTCACGGAACTGGTGCGCGAGCGCGGTCTCGAACTGCTCGTGCTCGACCAGACCAGGCCCGACGTCGGGCTGCCCGTCGTCAAGGTCCTTGTCCCCGGGCTGCGTTCGTTCTGGGCCAGGTTCGCGCCCGGCAGGCTGTACGACGTACCCGTCGCGCTGGGCCGGCTGGCGGCGCCGACGGCCCGCTCCGCCCTCAATCCACGTCCTCTCTTCGTCTGACCGCCACTCGTGTCCACCCGGGAGCCCACCGTGCAGCAGCCAGCCAGCCTGGAACACGCCTTTCCGCAGGCGACCACACCCTTGTGGTCGCTGCGTGAGGACGTGCGTGTCGAGGCCGCCGACGACGGCGAAACGGTGGAGCTGCACGGCCGTTGGGCCGATCTGCGGATCAGAAGGCCCGGTCCGGCGCTGATCGAGACCCTGCGCCGGATGAGTCTCGGTCCGGTCAGCCTCGACAACATCCCGGCGGACCAGGGCGCCCAGCGCTCCTGGCGCGCCGTGCTGCTCGGCCTGCAGCACCTCGTCGTACGCTCACTCGCCTTCGCCGGCAGCGGGCAGCCGGTGCTTTCCGTCGTACCGCTCTCCCGCGCCGCCCGGTTCGCTCCCGAACCGCCGCCCGCCGACCGGGCGTTGAAGCTCTCCCGGTTCGCCGTGCTGCGCAGGGAGGACGACATGTTCCTGCTGGAGTCGCCCCTCTCGCTGCACCGGGTGCTGCTGCACAAGGCCGAGGCGCAGTGGGTCGTCGCCGCGCTCGGCAGGCCGGCCGACGTCGCGACGGTGGAGGCGGGGCTGCCGCTGGCCGAAGGGGTGGTGGTGGAGATCCTCGGCTATCTCATCGGCACCGGCATGGCCCTGGTGGCGCGGTCGGCGGACGGGGAGTTCGACGAGGACGAGGACGCGGCCCTGCGGACCTGGTCGGCGCACGACATGCTCTTCCACACCCGGTCGGTGATGGGCCGCACCGACGGCGACTTCGGCGCCACCTTCGCCCACGCGGGCAGCATCGCGCCGCAGCCCGCGGTCAAGAGCCGCCCGCGCGGCCGGGTCGTCGCGCTGCCCCGGCCGGAACTCGGCACGATCGCCGCGAAGGACGCCCCGTTCACCGAAGTGCTCGAAGGCCGCAGATCTCGGCGCAGCTACGGGGCGCCGGCCCTGCGGCTGAGCACGCTGGGCGAGTTCCTGTTCCGGACGGCCCGGGTCCGCTCGACCGGTACGTCCGGGGCGGGGGAGACCAGCTACCAGGTCACCGACCGGCCGTATCCCACCGGCGGCGCCGCCTACGACCTGGAGCTGTACCTCACCGTGCGGGACTGCGAGGGCCTGGTGGACGGCATCCACTACTACGACCCGCACGAGCACGCCCTGGTGCTGGTCAACGACGATCCGGTGGCGGCGGGGGAGATGGCGGCCGGCGCCATGGCCGCCGCACCGCTGTCCGGGCCGCCGCCGGTGCTCATCACGCTGACCTCGCGGTTCCAGCGGCTGTCGTGGAAGTACAGCGGCCTCGCCTACTCGCTGGTACTGAAGCACACCGGGGCGCTGCTGCAGACCTTCTACCTGGTGGGCGCGGCGATGGGGCTCGCCACCTGCGCCGTGTGCAGTGAGGACATCGCGGTGTGCGCCGGCGCACTGGGCCTCGACTGGCGTACCGAGTCACCGGTGGGTTCTTTCGTGCTCGGCCCCCGCCCCGAGCAGCCGCTGGAGGCCGCCGACCAGCAACGGACCGGCGACATGTTCTGAACGAGCCTGTCCGAAAAGGCTGTTGACCGCCCCGCGGGGGCGCCGCCGGTCGAATGAGAGTTCAAGGAACGCGCCAACGCCGTCCCGTGCGCCCTACTATGGGGGCCTAGCTGTGTGCCTCAACGGGGGGACGTGTGGGGATGCCGCGACGATTACTGCGGTCCGGTAGAGAACAGAGCGAGGTTCTGCCGCCGCGACTGGCCTTCACCATCGTGCTGCTGGTCCTGTCCGGCTTCGTGCTCATCGCCGTGCTCAACGTGCTCGACACCGACCCGGGCGCGCTGCTCATGACGGGCTGCCTCTTCTGCGCCGTCACGCTGTTCGGCATCCAGGCCGTGCACAGCTCCCCGGACGCACAGCGCTTCCGCGACCGGTTCGGCGCCTGGACACTGGGCGCCCAGATGCTGCTGACCTATGTGCCCATGGTGTTCTTCGGCGCCACCTGGGGCGGCATGGGCGGCTTCCTCGCCGGGTCGTGCCTGCTGATCATCGCCGCCCCGCTCTGCTGGCTGGCCTTCGCCGTCGTGGTGGGCACGGCCGGTGTCTCGGCCGGGCTGGGCGGGGTCAACTGGGTCGACACCTCCTATCTCGTGGTCTCCACGGTGCTGACCGGGCTCATCGTCTACGGTCTGACCCGGCTGGCGAACCTGGTGGCCGAGGTGCACCAGGCCCGCGAGGAGCTGGCGTACATGGCGGTGGCCGAGGAGCGGTTGCGGTTCGCCAGGGACCTGCACGACCTGCTCGGGTTCGGGCTCTCCGCGATCACCCTCAAGAGCGAACTGACGGTGCGTCTGCTCGCCACCCGGCCCGAGCGGGCCCGTGAGGAACTCGTCGGGATCCTGCAGATATCCCGGCAGGCGCTCGCCGATGTGCGTGCCGTGGCCACCGGGTACCGCGACATGTCACTGACGGCGGAGGCCGCGTCCGCCGAGGAGGTGCTGACCGTCGCCGAGATCGGCGCGCGCATCGACCTGGACTGCGGTCCGCTCCCGGCGGCGACCAGCACCGTGCTCGCCACGGTCATCCGCGAGGGCGTCACCAACGTGCTGCGGCACAGCAAGGCGCAGAACTGCCACATCGAGGCACGCCAGGTGACCGGCAAGGACGGCAAGCCCCTGATCCGGCTCACCCTCGCCAACGACGGCGCCGACGAGTCGCGCAGGACCGGGCCCTCCAACGGCAGCGGCCTCGGCAACCTCCGGGTGCGCGCCGAGAAGATCGGCGGCCGGCTGACCTCGCACATCGACGAGGACGGCTGGTACCGGCTGGTGGTGGAGGTGCCGCGGGCGGGAGTGCGTCAGGTCAGCCAGCCGTTGTCCTGAGCGATCCTGATCGCGTCCACCCGGTTACGCGCGTTGAGTTTCGTGACGGCGCTGGTCAGGTAGTTGCGTACCGTCCCTATCGACAGGAAGAGCCGGCCGGCGATCTCCATCGCCTCGGCGCCGTCCGCGGCGAGCCGCATCACCTCGATCTCCCTGCGGGTCAGCGGATTCTCCAGCACCTCCCAGGCCGCCAGCGCGAGCTGCGGATCGATGACCCGCACCCCGGCGGCCACCTTCCGTACCGCGTCGGCCAGTTGGTCCGGCGGCGCGTCCTTCAGCAGGAAGCCCGACACCCGCACCGCGAGTGCCCGCCGGAAGGTGCCGGGACGGCCCAGGCTGGTCAGTATCAGGGCCCGGCAGCTCGGCAGCGCCGTACGGAGCAGATCGGCGGCGCTGAGCCCGTCAAGGCCCGGCAGATCGATGTCGATGATCGCGACATCAGGCCGGAACTCCAGCGCGGTGGGCACGAGTTGGTCCCCGGCGGCGAGCTGGGCCACGACTTCGAAGTCCGGCTCCATCTCCAGCAGCGCCACCAGCGCACCGCGCACCATGTGCATGTCTTCGGCTATGACGATACGGATCAAAAGCCCCCCATTTCGAACGAACAGTCCATCACATGGACGCACCAGACGTTCAACTCCCCGAGGAATGCTAGACGAACGACGTCCGGCGGACCGCTACGACGGGCCGAGCGGAATGTGAACTTCTCATACTCCGGGGCTGACGGGATCACGGACGACCGGGGATCTCCGCACTGTTGGCGCCCCGCGCCCGCATGGGACCTTCAAGACAGTGCGGATCCCGGTCCGCGCACCTCGTACCATCCCTTCGGAGCAGTATGGAGACCAGATGGAGATCACCCTGCTGGGATCTCTCAACGCACAGGAGGACGGCTCCCCGATACTCCCGTCGGCCGCGAAGACGCGACAGATCCTCGCTCTCCTCGCCCTGCACGCCAACCAGGTGGTCCCCGTCTCGATGCTCATGGAAGAGCTGTGGGAGTACTCACCGCCCAGGACCGCTTCGGCGACGCTGCAGACGTACATCCTGCGGCTGCGCCGGCTGATCGACGCGTCCGTCAGGGGACGCTGCGACGCCAAGGAGATCCTGGTCTACAAGCACGACGGCTACCGGCTCAACGTGCCGCGGGGCAGTGTGGACGCGATGGAGTACGACCGGCTCGCCGCCGAGGGGCAGCGTGTCTTCGAGTCGGGCGACGACGCGGCCGCGGTGCGGATCTTCCGCGAGAGCCTGCAACTGTGGAGCGGACCCGCGCTCGCCGACATCAGGCCCGGCGCGCTGCTGGAGATCGAACGGGTCCGCCTGGAGGAGAGCAGGCTCGGTGTGCTGGAGCGCCGCGTCGACGCCGAACTGTCCCTGGGGCGCCACTCGGAGCTGCTGACCGAGCTGACCGTCCTCACCGCCCGCAACCCTCTCCACGAGGGCCTGCACGCACAGCGCATGATCGCCCTCTACCGGTCGGGACGGCCTTCGGAAGCCCTGGGGGTCTTCATGAAGCTGCGCGGCCGGCTCGTCGAGGATCTGGGCCTCGACCCTTCCCCTCGGCTCCAGCGCCTCCAGCGGGCGATCCTCGGGGGAGACGCGGACCTCGACCAGACCTACCGGGGGCCGGGACGCCGGGTCCTCGACATGTACGCCGCTTGAGCTTTCCGCGACACGAAGCCGGTGCCGGACCCGCACAGTCGGGGTCCGGCACCGGCTTCGTATGTCAGGCCGTGCGTTTGTCGGGCCGTGCGTTTCAGACGACCTCGAAGTTGGCCATCATCGCCATGTCCTCGTGCTCCAGGTTGTGGCAGTGCAGCATGTACCGGCCGCGCTGCCCCGTGAACCTGGCCAGGACGTCCACCACTTCGTACGGCCTGACGTCGACGGTGTCCTTCCAGCCCGCGTCGCTCGCCAGCGGGCCGCCGCTGCCCCGGGCGACCACCTGGAAGTGGGCCAGATGCAGATGGACCGGATGGTGGAAGTCACTGCTGAAGCGCCAGCGTTCGACCGTGCCGAGCCGCGGCGACGCCAGTACCCTCGCCGGGTCGAAGGGGGCTCCGTTGACGGTCCACATCCGGCTGCCGCCGCCCTGCGTCAGCCGGAAGTCGAATCTGCGCTCGGCCACCGCCCGGCCCGCCCGCAGCGTCTCGAACTCCGCCAGCCGCTCGGGGATCCGGCTCGTCTCCTTCTCCCGCCGGCTGATCCTGAACCGCATCACCCGCCGAGTGCCGCCGCTGCCCAGGGTGTTGACCAGCTCGACGGTGGAGCCGTGCGGATAGGCGGCGAAGTCGATCAGCACGTCGAAGCGCTCACCCGGTGCGACGGGCAGCTCGTCATGGCGCAGCGGCGCCGCCAACAGGCCGCTGTCGCTGCCGATCTGGACGAATCCGGAGCCCGTACGGGGACCCGGCTCCAGCGCGAAGCGGTAGCGGCGCGCGTTCGACACGTTGACGAGCCGGAACCGGTACAGGGTGTCCGACACCTCCAACTCGGGCCAGGCCGCGCCGTTGACGAGGACGACATCGCCCGTCACGCCCTCCATGTACGCCTCTTCGACGCCCGGCCGGCCGGTCAGCGAGGGGTCGAGCGACGGGTAGCGGAACGCCCCGTCCTCCTCGAAGGCGCGGTCGCAGATCATCAGCGGGACGTCCTTCTCGCCCCGGGGCAGCGGCAGCGCGTCCTCGGTCTCGTCGCGGACGAGGAACATCCCGGCGAGCCCGCGCCAGACCTGCGGCGCGCTGAAGTCCATCCGGTGGTCGTGGTACCAGAGCGTGGCGGCCGGCTGGTCGAGGGGATACGTGTACGTCTTCGCGCCGGGCGTCAGCGTCCACCCCGCGGGACCGCCCCGCGCCATGCCGGGCATGCCGTGCATGGTGTGCGCCGACCCGGCCGGCGGATGGCGGTAGCCGGGCGGCAGGACCAGGTCCATCGGGTAGCCGTCGGACGAGGGGGCCTGCACCCCGCCGTGCAGATGGGTCGAGGTCGGCACCGGCAGGCTGTTGCGCACCCGTACGGTGGTGGTGCGTCCGGACCGGCCGACGAGGGTGGTGCCGGGGAACGTGCCGTCGTACCCCCAGACCTCGGTACGCAGCCCCGGCAGGATCTCGATCTCGCCGCTGCGCTGGACGAGTTCGTAGTGGTCGCTGCCGTCCTTGGCGCGCCGCGCCCGCGCGGTGACCGGCACCGGCAGCGGCACCTGGAAGGGCCGGGGGAGCGGGGCGGCGCTGGTGAGCTGTTCCCCCGACACATCGGTGCGGCCGGCGCCGCAGCCGGTGACACCGAGGCCCGCGGTGCCGATCCCGGCGACGGCGGCGCCCTTGAGCAGGGTCCGCCGGTCGAGCCGTGCGCGCATCACGACTCGATCCGCGGCAGGCCGGGCCGGTAGGCGAAGACCCAGTACCCCAGCGCCGTCATACCGGCGACCAGGGCGACACCGAGCGGGATGTGCACGGCGAGATTCCGCGAGTAGCCGAAACCGCTCTGCGCCTCCACGAGTCCGGCCACCAGCAGTGTCACACCGATCGGCCACACCGGTCCGCCGCCGGGCCGCCACAGGGTGACGGCGGAGGCCACCAGGATCCAGCTCACGGTGGAGATGAACGTGGCGTTGAGGGCGTGCAGATCCAGCAGATCGCTGTCACCGGTGATGAACTGCCCCGCCAGTACCGGCTGGATCAGCATCAGCAGTGTCAGCGCGCACACCAGGGCGCGCAGCACCACCAGCGGCCAGCGCCTGGCGGGTCTCGCGGGACCAGGTCTCGCGGCACCGCTCGCGGCACCGGATCTCGTGGCACCAGGTCTCTCGGCGGGGGTTTCGTCGGGTCCTTCTTCGGGCGGCAGTGTGTCGAGCGACTGGGTCATCTGCATCACTCCGGGTCGGTGGCACCGTGCAGTCTCGCAGCGCCGACTGGACCGCCGGTAGCGCCTGTTGACCGCGCGGCGGGCTGCCTCTACGGTCTCTACCGCGCACCACACGGGCGACGCGGGAGGGGCCGGAATGGCGTACGGAGACACTCCCGCGACACCGGACACGGTGCCCACCGTGCGCGGCCCCGTGCCGGCCGGCGAACTCGGCAGGGTGCTGATGCACGAGCACATCTTCGTGCTCAGCCCCGAGTTCGCCGACAACTACCCCGAGCACCAGGGCTTCCAGGAGTCCGAAGAGGTGCCGCGCGCCGTGCGGCGGCTCACGGAACTCGCCGCCGCCGGCATCTCCACCATCGTCGACCCCACCGTCATCGGGCTCGGCCGGTACATCCCGCGGATCCAGCGGGTGGCCGAGCAGGTCGACATCAACATCGTCGTCGCCACGGGGCTCTACACCTACAACGACCTCCCGCACTACCTGAGCATGCGCGGCCCCGGCACACCGCTCGGCGGCGACGACCCCCTGGTGGACCTGTTCGTCGCCGACATCACCGAAGGCATCGCACACACCGGGGTCAGGGCCGGAGTCCTCAAATGCGCCACCGACGAACCCGGTGTGACCCCCGGGGTGGAACGGGTGCTGCGGGCGGTCGCACGGGCGCACCGCGCCACCGGCGCGCCGATCCTGACCCACACCCACGCCGGGACCCGGCGCGGCATCGAGCAGCAGGACCTGTTCGCCGCCGAGGGGGTCGACCTCACCCGGGTCGTCATCGGGCACTGCGGCGACAGCGCCGACCTGGACTATCTGACCGCGATCGCCGACCGCGGCTCGCTCCTCGGGATGGACCGGTTCGGCCTCGACTCGCTCCTGCCCTTCGAGCGGCGGGTCGCCACGGTCGCCGCGCTGTGCGAGCGCGGCTACGCCGACCGGATCGTGCTGTCCCACGACGCGTCGTGCTACATCGACTGGTTCCCGATGCGGGAGCTGCCCGGACTGCTGCCCAACTGGCACTATCTGCACCTCACCCGCGACGTGCTGCCCGCGCTGCGGGCACGCGGGGTGTCCGAGAGCGAGATCGCCACGATGCTGGTCGACAACCCGCGCCGGATCCTGCGCGAGCGAAGCGGCTACTGAGCGGCTGCTGAACGACTTCCGAGCTGCCGCCCGGCGACGGCCCCGGTCCACGTCGGCCGACAATTTCCCCCTGCACGCATCTAGGCCGTACCGACCAGTCGGTACTAGCCTCTGGTCGTCCCCGGAGCGGCCACCGGCGCGTCGAGCGCGTGCGGACGCCTTGCTCCCGGTACCCCGAGGAGGCCGTATGTCCACCCATCCGCCGCAGCCTGCCGACATGGGGAACGGACCCACCACCACCGCCGGCACGCCCGGCATCGGTGCCCGGCTCTGGCGCCGGGACCTGGCGCACTACCCCGACCCGGCCCGCCGCTACGGCTATCTCGCGATCGTCGTCGTGACCACCGTCGTCCTCTACTACATGCTGTACGTGCAGTACGCGGTGGCCACCTCGATCATCACCAACTACCACATGTCGTACACCTACTTCGTGTGGGTGTCGGTCATCGGCAACGCCGTCGGCGCCTTCACCTCCCTCATCGCCGGCTTCGCCGACCGCTGGGGCCGGGCGAACCTCGTCGTCTACGGACTGCTCGTGGCCGGGCTGCTGTTGCTGCTCGGGCTGCCCAACTCGCCCGACGAGACGGCCTATCTGATCCTCTTCGCGGCCGTCGGCTTCGTCGAGGGCATCGTCCTGGTCGCGACCCCCGCGCTGATCCGCGACTTCTCACCGCAGCTCGGCAGGGCGACCGCCATGGGGTACTGGACGATGGGTCCCGTCCTCGGCAGCCTCGTCGTCACCGTGGTCACCAGCAGCACACTCGACTCGTCGACCTGGCAGGACGAGCTGCGCTACTCCGGCATCGCCGGGCTGATCATGTTCGTGATCGCCCTCCTCGGGCTGCGGGAGCTGTCCCCCGGCATGCGGGACCAGATCATGGTCAGCCTGCACGACCGCAAACTGGTCGAAGCCCGCGCCGAACGCGCCGCGCCCGTACGGGAGTCGCAGCGGACCTGGCAGCAGATGCTCCATCTCGACGTGGTGGGCTCCGCCGTCGCCATCAGCCTCTTCCTGCTGCTGTACTTCGCCGCCGTCGGCAACTTCGTCGTCTACTTCTCGGCCAACTTCGGCTACAGCCAGCAGCGCACCAACGGACTGGCCAACTGGTACTGGGGGGCCAACGCCATCGCCCTGGTGGTGGCGGGGCTGCTCTCCGACCTCGTCAAGGTGCGCAAACCGTTCATGCTGGTCGGCGGGTTGGGCTCGATCGCCGTCACCGCCACGTTCGCCGTCCTCGCCACCCACCCGCACACCGGCTACTACACCTTCGCCGTGCTGTTCATCGGGATCGGGGCGCTCTCCGGTATCGCCTACGCGCCGTGGATGGCGAGCTTCACCGAGACCGTGGAGCGGCGCAACCCGGCCGCCACCGCCACCGGACTCGCCGTGTGGGGCTGGATCATCCGCATCGTGGTCGCGGTCTCCTCGGCCTTCGTACCGATCGTGGTGACCTCCGCGTCGCCGCTGGTCGAGCACGGTACGGAGGTGGCGACCGCGCAGGCGCAGGCGGCGCCCGCGCTGGCCGTCGTCGACGCGCACCCGCAGATCTTCGCCCAGCTCGCCAAGTACCCCCCGACGGCGATCCCCCCGGCGCTGGCGCAGCAGGCCGCCCGCGAAGTCGGGCCCGCCGACCTGGCGCTCGTACAGAAGGCGCAGCCGCAGCTCACGATCCTGCGCGAGCACGGTCCCGAGGTGCGGAAGGCGGCGGCCGACGGGCCGGGGCAGTGGCAGACCTGGTGGTGGGTGTGCGTCGGCGGCCAGGTCGTCTTCATCCCGTTCATCTTCGTGATGGCAGGGCGCTGGAGCCCGAAGAAGGCGCGCGAGGACGCCGAGCGGCACCGCAGGGACGTCGACAGCGAGGTCAGCGCGCTCGCCAGCGAAGGCGCCTGACGGTTCAGTTGAGGCGGACAGTTCAGTTGAGGCGGACGGTGAGCAGGGCGATGTCGTCGTCCTTCTCCTCGCCGAACCGCTCCAGCAGCAAGTCGCACAGCGACTCGAGCTCCTGCGGACCCGAAGCGGCCGCGGCACACAACTCGGCGAGCGAGTCGTCGATGTTGGTGCTGCGGACCTCGACGAGCCCGTCGGTGATGAGGACGATCCGGGTGCCCGGCGCCGTGTCGACCACCGTCGCCGCCGGGTGCGAAAGGCCGAGCCCCAGCAACGGCCCGTGCTCATGGACGAATTCGGCCCCGCCGCCGGGAAGGAGCAGCAGCGGCGGAATGTGCCCCGCGTTGGAGATGTGGATCCTGCGGCCACCGGGCTCGACCAGGATCAGGCACATCGTCACGGTGAGCCCCGGCTGCGACTGCGCCAGCAGCGTCTCCAGCCGCTCGTTGATGTCGTGCGGGGTGTGCCCCTCCAGCGCGTAGGCGCGCATCCCGTGCCGCACCTCGCCCATCACGGCGGCGGCCGCCATGGAGTGCCCCGCCACATCGCCGATGGCCAGCAGCAGCCCGTCGGAGGTCTCCAGCGCCTCGTAGAAGTCACCGCCGATCTCCGCGTGCCGGGACGCCGGCAGATAGCGGAACGCCAGATCAACCCCGGGCACCGCTGGCAGCCGGTCCGGCAGGAAGGTGCGCTGGAGCGTCAGCGCGATGGAGTGCTCCTCGTTGTACGTGCGCAGCGCCTCCAGCGACAGGGCGCAGGCGTGGGCCAGTTGCTGGAACAGCTCCCGGTCGTCCTCGCCGCCGACTGCGGCTGCCGGTACGGCGAAGCAGACCGGCGGCCGGCCGCGCTTGGTGCGCGCCACCGCCAGGATCACGTCCTCGTCGAGCTGGTCGCCCGGCAGCAGTGTCTTCCACACGGCCCGCGGCAGCCGGGCGATCTCCGCGCCGGTGCCGGTGCCGAGCGTGTGCCCGGCGAGCCGGTTCAGCAGCTCCGAGGTGGACGGCGCGGAGCGCGGCACCGCGCCGGGCCCGGTGATGGAGCTGTGCACCGCCTGGCCCTGCGGGGTCAGGAAGACCGCGCTGACGGCGCACGACATCAGGGCGGCGGCCCCGCCCGTCGCGGCGGCGGCGAAGGAGTGGAAGCCGATCGCCCGGTACACGTCGAGGGTCGTGCGGTTCAGCATGGTCAGCCGCGCCGCGAGCCGTTCGGCCCTGCGGCGGGCGCGCGCGTAGCGCAGGGTCGCCGTGACGGTCGCCAGGAACTCGGCAGGATCGATGGGCTGGTTGAGATAGGCGTCGGCCCCGCGGTGCAGTCCCTCCGCGTGGTCCTCGGGGGTGAGGGCGGCCGCCGAGATATGGATCACCGGCAGCGCGGCGGTGTACGGGTCCGCCTTGATGTGTTCGCAGACCTCGAACCCGGTCATGTCGGGGAGCCGTACGTCGACGACGGCGACCTCGGGCCGCGGCTCCACGCCCGGCGCGAGCAGCGCGAGCCCCTGTGTCCCGTCGCGCGCCTCGATCACCGTGTGGCCGCCCCGCCTGAGCCAACTGCTGAGGACGTAGCGGTTCGACTCGTCGTCGTCGATCACCAGAACGGTGGCTGGAGCACTGTCGAGCAGTGCCGCGTCGTCGGTCACCGGTCGGCCTCCTGTGCGTGTGTCGTCCCCGGAGACAGGTTGGGCAGCCGGACCACGATGCGGGTACCGGCCCCGGGCTTGCTGGTCAGCCGCAGTGTGCCGCCGAGCAGTTCCGTAAGGGTGCGGGCGTAGGGGAGTCCGAGCCCGGTGCCCTGCCGTCCTCGTTGGTGTGCCCCCGGCACCTGGTAGAACTCCTCGAAGACGCGCTTCAGTTCGTGCGCGGGGATGCCGACGCCCGTGTCGCTGACGGTGAACGTCAGCCAGGGCTCGGCGGGGTCGGCGTCGACGTCCAGCCGCACCTCGCCGCTGTCGGTGAACTTCAGCGCGTTGGACAGCAGATTGCGCAGCACCCGGGTCAGCAGCACCTCGTCGGTGACCACGACCGGCAGCGTCTTCGGCTCGGGTGTCACGAACGCGACGCCGTCGGTGGGGAACGTACTGCGCAGCACACCGCCGAGCTGACCCACCAGCGTCCGCAGATCGACCGGTTCGAGGTGCGGCTCCAACTGCCCCGACTCGGCCTTGGCCACGTCCAGCAGATCACCGACCAGCGCGAGCAGGGTGCTGCCCGAAGCGGCGATCAGGGTGATCCGGTGCTTCTGCTCGTCGTCCAGATGGGCCGCGTCCGGGGCGAGCAGGAGCTGGGACAGGGCGACGACCGCGTTGACCGGGGTCCGCAGCTCATGGCTGATATTGGTCCAGAACCGGGTCTTCGCCTCGCTGGTCTCCCGCAACTGCCGTGACTTGTCGTCCAGTTCGGTGTGCAGGGCCACCACACCGCTGTTGGTCTCCTCCAACTCCTGGGAGAGTTCGGTGTACAGCGCCAGCACACCCTTGTTGGTCTCTTCCAGCTCCTCGTTGAGCCGGCGCAGCTCCTCCCGCTGGGCGCGGGTCTCCTCCAGGGTGGCGATCAGGTCCCGGGTCTGGGCGCGCAGATCCTCGGCGAGCGTGGTGTGGTCCGTACGGCCCAGCGCCTCGCCCACCCTGCGGTGTGCCTCGTGCGGGGTGAGCACACCGGCCGGGCCGTGCTGCTCCACCAGGATGCGGCTGCGCGGGTCGCCCGGCTCGTGCCGGAGCCGGGGCACCAGCCGGGCCGCCAGCTCCAGCGACTCGGTGCTGGGCGGCGGGCCGCCGTTCCAGGCGAGCGTCACGAGCAGGGCGGGCTGCGTCTCACCGGTCAGGGCGAAGGCCACCGTCAGCGCGGCGCAGCCCAGCCGGTCCCGGCCCAGTTCGCTGAGCGCCGTCGCGAGCCGCACCTGGTCCTGGGCGTCCAGGCCCAGCGCCTCGGCCGCCGTCTGGCCGCTGCGGCGCAGCGCGAAGACGTCCTGCGCCGATGCCAGGTCGAACGCGAGGAGATGTGCGGCACCGTCGCCGGCCACCTTCACCAGGCTCCCTTGACGACCACGATCCCTGCGTCGTCCCGCCGCACGGCCGCCTCGCGCAGCAACTGACCGGCGATCACGGCGGGGGTGTGCTGCAGCAGCCCCGGCAGGGCGTCCATCGTCCAGCGCTCGGTCAGTCCGTCCGAGTGCATCACGAGCGCGCCGCCCGGCACGAGCGGCTGCTCGAAGGTGCGCAGCGTACGCATCTGCTGGCCGACGATGCCCGGCGCCGACATCAGCCCGGCGCGGGCCGTCGGGCTGATGACGTAACCGCTGACGTTCCCGACACCGCAGTACAGCAGGCGCCCCGCCGACGGCTCGACCCGGGCGACGGCCACCGCGCCGCCGCGCGTGCCGCGCAGCGCCGTATGGACGTCGCGCAGGACGGCGTCGGGCAGCCGGGCCCTGCTCTGCCGGAAGGCGCTGACCGCCGAGTCACCCGCCAGGGCCGCGAGCGGGCCGTGCCCGAGCCCGTCGCACATCATCACCAGCAGCGCGGGCGCCGGGTCGGGCCCTTCGCCGGGGTCGACCCGTACCGCCCACGCGTCGCCGCAGCTCGTCTCCCCGCTGATGGGCCGGGTGAGCCCCGCGGCCACCGACGTGTCGACCGCGGTCGCCTCCGACGCCCGCACGCTGTCCGACGCGTTGCGCGGCCAGAACTGCGCGCTCATGACCGTGCCGCGGCCGGGGATCGAGTGGATGTCGAAGGTGTCGGCCAGCCGCGCCACGGCGCCGAGCCCGATGCCCAGCGTGCCCCGCGAGGAGGTCCCGTCGGAGAGCGCGCCCGCCACGTCGCGCATACCGGGCCCCATGTCCACGGTGAGGAACTCCACCGCGGCCTCGTTCGGCGTGCGCAGCACCCGCAGCAGCAGCGAGCCGTCGACGGCGTGCAACTGGAGGTTGGTCGCCGCTTCCGTGACGGCCAGCGCCACCTCGGACGCGCGATGGCTGTTCAGCCCGATCCGCCGCGCCAGGGTGGCGGCGGCGCCGCGTGCCGACGCAGGCATGGTCGGGCTGTCGCGGAACCAGGCGACGTCCTCGCAGTCGAGTACGCCGAGCGCGGTCACCTGGACCACTTGACCACGGTGACGGTCGTGCCGTTCCCCGCCTCGGTCTTCAACTCGAATTCGTCCACCAGCCTGCGTGCCCCGCTCAGTCCGAGCCCGAGACCCGAGCCCGAGGTCCAGCCGTCCGTCATGGCCAGCTCGATGTCCGGAATCCCGGGCCCTTCGTCGCTGAAGATCGCGGCGACGCCGACCCGGGTGTCCTTGCGGACCAGACCCGCGGTGAGCAGCCCGCCACCGCCGTACACCAGGGTGTTGCGGGCGAGTTCGCTGGCCGCCGTGATGAACTTCGTCTGGTCGACGAGCGAGAGCTTGCACTGCTGGGCCAGTGTCCTGGCGAGCTGGCGCACCCGTACGACGTCGTCGTTCTTGACGATGGGATGGGTCTGCGGCGCCTCCCCGGCGGCCCAGGGCGTGATCATGCCTGGTCCGTGCGGCTGTCGGATCGCCGCAGCAGTGCCAGGCCCTTCTCCAGGTCGAGTGCGGTGCGCACACCGCCCAGCGACAGACCCAGCTCCACGAGCGTGATGGCGACGGCCGGGCGCATGCCGACCACCACCGTCTCGGCGTCGAGCATCCGCGAGATGGCCGCGATCGTGGCCAGCATGCGGCCGACGAACGAGTCGACGATCTCGACGGCCGTGATGTCGATGACGACACCGCGCGCCGACCTGGCCACGATCTGCGCCGCCAGGTCCTCCTGCAGATTCAGGACGGTCTGGTCCTCCAGGTCCACCTGGATCGAGACCAGCAGGACGTCACCGATCCGCAATACGGGTACGCGCTCGGTCACCGCAGCACGTCCTTGCGCGCCACCAGATCCACACCGGACTTGCGCAGCGCCAGCTTCAGCGCGTCGGCGAGGCTCGCCTTCGTCACGATGTCCCCGAACTCGATGCCCAGCGCCACGATGGTCTGGGCGATCTGCGGCCGGATCCCGGACACCGTGCACTCCGCGCCCATCAGCCGCGCGGCGACGATGGTCTTCAGCAGGTGCTGCGCGACCTGGGTGTCCACGGCCGGCACCCCGGTGATGTCGATGATCGCCTGCTCGGAGCCGGTGTCCACCAGCGCCTGCAGCAGCTTCTCCATCACCACCTGGGTACGGGCGGAGTCGAGCGTGCCGACCAGCGGAACGGCGATCACGCCGTCCCAGAGCTTCACCACGGGCGTGGACAGCTCCATGAGCTGGTCCGCCTGCGAGCTGATGATCTCCTCGCGGGCCCGGGTGTACGTCTCGATGGTGAACAGGCTCAGCTCGTCCACCAGCCGGCTCAGTTCCAGGTACGACTTGATGTCGGCGGCCGTGCCGTCCAGCAGGACCGGCTCGACGACCTGCTTCAGCGCGAGCACGCTGACAGCGGTCTCGGTCGGCGTGAAGCCCTGGCGTGCCCGGTTGCGCGACAACTCGGTCAGCAGTGCCCTGACTTCGGACATGGCCTCACCGTGTGCGTCGGGTCCGCCGGCCCGCAGTGCCTCGACAAGCGCCGTGAACAGCTCGCGCAGCTCCTGGTCGACCTCGGCCCTGCTGATGCGGCCGCCCAGGGAATCCGAAACGCGCTCGACCCAGCCGGTCGCCAGCTTCTTGGCGTCGGCCGAGAGGAGATTCACCAGCCCGGCTTCGGCATCCTGCTTCGCCATCACGGTGCTCCTTAACATCCTAAAAAGATGCGGTCAGACAATCTTCGGGAAGCCTACGGCATGGAACCGGGGCGGATCTCAGCTACCGGGGCTCACCAGGAATTTAGGCCCGGGACCCACCCCTGCGGGACGTACACCCGAGAGAATTCCGCCGAGAGATTCGAAGTCCACGGTGGCGGCGACCAGCGGACGGGGATCCACGGCGCCGGAGGCGTACAGCCCGATGGTACGCGCCAGGCCCGCCGAAGCGCCGAGGATGCCCACGGCTGTGACGTCCTTCAGGACCAGCGCCCGGGTGTCGGCGGAACTGGGGGTCGAGGCGATCCCGATGCAGACCACCCGCCTGCCCGGTTCGACGCGTTCCACGGCGAGAGCGGGCAGCGCGGGTCCTGTGGAGGCGTCGATGACCCCGTCGAACGGCAGGTCGGGCAGCTCGGACTCGGTCCAGGCGCCGTGCACACCGAGGCCGCGCGCGAAGTCCAGCGACTCCCGGGTCAGGCCCATGACATGGACCTCCACCCCGGCGGCGAGCGCGAACAGGGCGGCGAGCAGCCCGATCGTGCCGGGGCCGAGCACCAGCAGCCGCTCACCCGGCGCGACGGCCGCCGCCTCGAAGGCGCGCAGCGCGTTGCCACCGGGCTCGACCAGGGCGCCCGCGACGGCGTCCACCGAGTCGGGCAGCGGATGCAGCGCGGTCACCGGTACGACGAGCTGCTCGGCCAACGCGCCGTGCCAGCCGCCCCGGATGCCGATCTCGTACCGGTCCTCGCACACATGGTGGCGGCCCGCCAGACAGCGCCGGCAGCCACCGCAGCCGAGCATGGTGTCGCCGGTCACCCGCCGGCCCAGCCAGCCGCGGTCGACTCCGTCGCCCACCGCGGAGACCGCGCCGCACCACTCGTGGCCCGGCCGGATCGGGTACCGGGAGTTGCCCTCGTCCATGTAACTCATCTCGCCGGTGAACAGCTCGCTGTCCGTACCGCAGACACCGGCCCGTTCCACATCGACGACGACCTGTCCCGCAGCCGCTGCCGGGGGCGCCACGTCACGCACCCCGCACCGGCGCGGACCTGTGATGACAAAGGCGCGCATGGCCAGATGTTAGTACGCGCCAGGAACATCCGTACGGGCGGAGCGCACTTCAAAAACACCGCCCCGACATGGCAAGTTGGCAGCCACGGACGACGGAGGAGTACGCCATGGCGCAGCAGCGCAGTTCCCAGTGGTACGCGGGCACCGACAGGAACTCCTACATCCACCGGGCCTGGATGCGCAGAGGACTGCCCGCCCACGCCTTCGACGGCAGGCCGCACATCGCCATCGCCAACACCGCGTCCGACCTCACCCCGTGCAACTCCCATCTCGACGAGGTCGCGCAGAGCGTCAAACAGGGCATCTGGGAAGCGGGCGGCGTCCCGCTCAACCTGCCGGTGGTCTCCCTCGGCGAGACGCTGGTACGGCCCACGGCGATGCTCTGGCGGAACATGGCGGCCATGGCGACGGAGGAGATGCTGCGCGCCAACCCCGTCGACGGCGTCGTACTGCTGGGCGGCTGCGACAAGACCATCCCGTCCCTGCTGATGGCGGCGGCCTCCGTGGACCTGCCCGCCGTCGTGGTGCCCGGCGGCCCGATGCTCACCGGCACCTTCCGCGGCAAGCCGCTGGGCTGCGGCACCGACGTGTGGAAACTCAGCGAGGAGGTGCGGGCGGGCACCCTCTCCGAGGAGGCGTTCCTGCGGTCCGAATCCTCGATGATCCGCAGCCGGGGGCACTGCAACACCATGGGAACGGCCTCCACCATGGCCGTCGTCGCCGAGGCGCTGGGTACGACGCTGCCGGGCGTGGCCGGGACGCCCGCCCCCGACAGCCGGCTGCTGGAGAGCGCCCACGCCACCGGCGTGCTCGCGGTCGAGATGGTCGCGGCGGAGCGCCGCCCCAGCACGCTGCTCACCCGGGGCTCCTTCCTCAACGCGATCGTCGCGCTCGCCGCCGTCGGCGGCTCCACCAACGCCGTGGTGCATCTGCTCGCCGTCGCCGGACGGCTCGGCATCGAACTGACCCTGGACGACTTCGACCGCACCGGCGCAGGGGTGCCGCTCCTCGTCGACCTCCAGCCGGCCGGACGCCATCTGATGGAGGACTTCCACCGCGCCGGCGGGCTGCTCGCCGTGCTCAACGAGGTACGCGACCTGCTCGACCCGGCCGCCCTCACCGTCACCGGCACCCCGCTGGTCGACCATCTCGACGGCGCGCGGATCTGGGACGAGACCGTCATCCGGGGCCGCGCCGACCCGCTGCTGCCCGACGCCGGCATCGCCGTGCTGCGCGGCAACCTCGCGCCGTCCGGCGCCGTCATCAAACCCGCCGCCGCCTCCCCCGAACTGCTGCGCCACCGGGGGAGGGCCGTCGTCTTCGACAGCGTCGAGGACATGCACGCCCGGATCGACGACCCGGACCTCGACGTGGACGCCTCGTCGGTGCTCGTGCTGCGCGGCTGCGGCCCCAAGGGCTACCCGGGCATGCCCGAGGTGGCGAACATGCCGCTGCCCACCAAACTGCTGGAGCGGGGCGTCAGGGACATGGTGCGGGTCTGCGACGGCCGGATGAGCGGCACGGCGTACGGGACGGTCGTCCTGCACACCGCGCCCGAGGCGGCGGCCGGCGGTCCGCTGGGCCTGGTCGAGAACGGCGACCCGGTCGTGCTGGACGTGGCCGCCCGCAGGATCGATCTGGACGTGCCAGCCGAGGAGTTGGCGCGCCGCCGCCCGTCGAAGGCCATGACGGCGGCGTTCGCCGCCCCCCGGCGCGGCTGGGAGCGCCTGTACGTCGAGCATGTGAACCAGGCGGACCGGGGCGTCGACCTGGACTTCCTGGTCGGCTCCAGCGGCCACGAGGTCTCCCGCGAGTCGCACTAGGCCCTCTCCGCTCCCTGGACCGGCGGGTGGGAGGTACGGCCGGATCCTCCACATGGCCGTCGCAGAAAGGATTCGGCGGTCCACGAACGGGCGACAGCGCGGCACGCACCGTTACGGACGGGGTGCGCCGCGGACAGCCTCGGAGGGAATCCACCCCACCGACCACAAGGATGACTCCTCATGCGTCTTCGCACCTCCGTCGCCGCCGCCCTCGGTGCCCTCGCGCTCGTCGTCACCATGCCGACCTCGGCCGGCGCCGCGACGGGCGAGTTCACCTTCGCGTACAGCCACCGCGGCCTGACCCACGAGACCAAGCTGATCGACCCCGGCAGCCGCGAGTGCATCAACCTGGACGAGGTCTCCGAGGAGGGCCACGCGCCCGCCCACTCCCCGCGCAACCGGACCGACGCCACCGCGACCGTCTTCACCGGACTCGACTGCGAGGGCGACCACTTCAGCCTGCGGCCGCACTTCGGACACGCCTCCGAGCGGCTGGTGTTCCGCTCCGTCGTCTTCAGCTAACCCCGGAGCCGACCTCGCTCCCGGCGCGAAAAGGAGGACAGCGGGCCGCTGCCCGCTGTCCTCCTTTGCCGTGGCCGTGCTCCGACGGCCGTCAGCTTTGCCGTGTCCGTGCTCCGACGGCCGTCAGCGCCGGGAGCGGCGTACCGTCAGCGCGACGATCACCGCGGCCGCCGCTATGTACGGAGCCGGATTGCGCCGGACCGCCTCGGCGAGTTGCGACGCCCGCTCGCTCCACTGGTCAGGAGCCTTGTCCTGGGCGCGCTGGAGCGTCTGGCTCGCCTTCTCCTGGAGCTGCGCCGTACGGTCCTGGAGCTGGATCTTCGTCTTGGCGGCCTGGTCGTCGATCCGCTCCTTGACCTCGGCCGCCTTCTCCTGGGCCTTCTCCTGCACCTCGGCGGCCTTCTCCTGCGCGCGCTCCTTCGTCTCCTGGGCGCGCCCCTTCACGTCGTTCTTGGCCGCCTCGGCCTTGGCCGCGACGCCCTCAGCGGTTCTGCCCAGCTCGTCACGGGTGCGTTCGGCCTGTTCCCGCAGCTCCTCGGCGGTGGGCTCGCCTTCGTTCGTGCTCCGCTCGTCCGTCATCGGTGTGACCTCTCCTGGGTGCGGCCGGCGCATGGTCGTGCCGGTACCTGGTGCGCTGTGCCTGCCTTGCCACCCGGGTAACCCGAAACGGCGGCACCAATCAGCGCCGGACGCACCCGCCGCCGACTCAGTCCGCGTAGACGCTCAGCGAGGAGAGCTGTCCGGCCGGCCAACCGGTGTTGGCGGTGAACTGAAGCCGCACATAACGGGTGGTGACGGCGGTGGGCAGGGTGATCGTGGCGGTGTTCCCCGAGGCCGGGTTGAAGGTACGGCCCGCGGCGCCCGAAAGCGTGGTGAACGTGGTGCCGTTGGTGGAGCCGAGCACGGCCACCGTCTGGGTGCGGGTCGCCCACGCCTGGTCCGGCGGCAGCGACAGCACGAGCCGCTTCACGGTGTACGCGCCGCCGAGGTCGACCTGGAGCCACTGCGGGAACGCGTTGTTGGCGCTCTCCCAGTACGTTCCCGCGTTGCCGTCCACGGCGTTGCCCGCCCCGTACGACTGGGTGGTGCTGCTGGCCGTCGCCGGGCGGCGCAGGGCCAGGTCGCCGGTCGGCTGCGTCGGTCCGCCGCCGCCCGGCAGCGGTACGGTCGGGCGCACCGCGGTGAGGGCGATCTGCCCCTTGAGCATGCGCCCGCCGTCGTTGGTGAGCCGCAGGTAGTAGTCGGACGAGCAGCGCGTGCCGTCCTCGTCGAGGGCCCAGATCCCGGACCCGGTCGGCACGTCGGCTGCGGTCTCCGCGGTCTTGGCGATCTGGTTGCCCTCGTTGTACTCGTCGAACATCGAGATGTAGAAGCCCTGCACACCGATCCGGACCAGGTTGTAGAACTGGCGCCACATCAACTCGCCGTGGGCGCGGGCCCTGCCTTGCAGATCGCCGGGGATGACGCAGGGCTGGTAGTCGATGCCGTGGGCGTTGCAGTCCAGTTGGTCGGGGCCGTTGTTGTCGCGGTAGAACTGGTCCGCCTGGTCGACGTTGCTGATCCGGCCCACCATCCAGGGCGAGATCATGTTGAACGCGTGGTAGACGTCGGAGAAGCCGGGGCGTGAGTCCTCGGTGCCGGTGCGCCAGTGGGTCGGCACCCCGCCGATCACGTAACAGCCCTGGTTCTTGAACCAGTTGACGACGTCCAGGCACGGCGCGGGCTCGAAGGGCCGGCCGGGGTCGCTGAAGCCGAAGCCCCAGATGCACACCACGGGCTTGCCGTTCTGCTTGGCGTACGCGCTCGACGCGGTGTGCGCCTTCATCTTCGACGTCCAGTCGTCCTTGATCTGCGACTGCATCGCGGTCCAGTCGGTGACGTCGTACATGATGTAGAACTTGCGGCCGTGCGCCTCGGCCGACTGGCGCACCTTCTGCGCCATCGCGTCCCGGGTGGGCCCCTCGGCGCCGAAGGGGTTGAACCGCTGGAGGGCGGCGGTGTCGCAGCCGTTCTCCTGCATCCAGCGGAAGTGCGTGTCCACCGTCTGCTGGTCCCACGACGAGAACAGCGTGGCGGGAGCGCCGCTGCCGAGGTTCCCGTAGGCCGTGGGGTACGACTTCGCGTACTCCTTCATCTCCGGCCAGGAGGCGATGGTGGTGTTCGAAGGGGACGGCGGCTGACCGGCGTTGGCGCTCCAGTGCCACCAACTGTCGATGGGCGCGCCGTCCCCCTTGCAGGCGAACCAGCCCTGGTAGCCCACGGTCACCTTGCCGACCACGTCGCCGGGCGGCGAAGCGGCGGCGACGGCGGGCGCGGCCGTCGCCGTGGTGGCGGCGGACCACCCGCCGACGGTGGCGGTGCCGGCGAGCGCGGACAGGATGACGGACCGTCTGGAAATGCTCACGGGTCCCTCGCAATCGGCTCAGGGCCCACACCGGACGGGGGCCATCCGAAGACAAGGTATGGACATGACAACGCACGGACAAGATGACTGCACGCAATTTCTTGACGTGTCCAGGAAAGAATCTATGCCAACTCCGCCATCACGGTGGCCGGATGGCAATCATTAGGCGTGGATCATGGTGAACACGCACCTTTGTCAACACGTAATCGCCCAGACCCTTGTTTGTGGCTGGATTCCGCCTACGCTCACGTCGGGCTGTCGCATCTCAGACGAGCGACACCGGTTGAAGGGCGTGCACCGCTATGCAGGGCACAGTGGATGGATTCACCTACGGCGCTGTCACCCCCGTGGTGGCCTTTCTCATGGCATGTCTCGGCTCGGCCCTCGGGCTGCGCTGCACCACCCGCTCGCTACGCCACGAGCGTTCCTGGAAGCCCGGCTGGCTGGCGCTCGGCGCGCTGTCCATCGGCTCCGGGATATGGACGATGCACTTCATCGCGATGATCGGATTCAGCGTCGAGGAGGCACCGATCAGCTACGACAAGCTGACCACCGTCGCCAGCCTCGCCGTGGCGATCGTGATGGTCGGCATCGGCGTCTTCATCGTGGGCTACCGCGGGGCCACGAAGGCGGCGCTGCTCTCCGCCGGTGTCATCACCGGACTGGGCGTCGCCGCCATGCACTACCTCGGAATGGCCGGAATGGAACTCCAGGGACACCTGGAGTACAACGTCACGACCGTCACCCTCTCGATCGTGATCGCCGTCGTCGCCGCGACCGCCGCACTCTGGGCGGCCGTGTCGGTCCACGGGTTTCTGGCCAGCCTGGGCGCGAGTCTGGTCATGGGCATCGCCGTGACCGGGATGCACTACGTCGGCATGCTGGCGATCAGCGTGCATCTTCAGGAGGACGTGGGCGCGGCGTCGGGATCGTCACCCACCTCGCTGCTCTTCCCGATGCTGCTCGGCCCGGCCGTCTTCCTCGTACTCGCCGGTGTCGTGGTGATGTTCGACCCGCTGCTGGTCCTGGGCGAAGGCGACTGGAACCAGCCCGCGCCCGCCAGGGGAGCGGCGGCCGGCGCCACGACGGCCGGTGCGCGGATCCCCGCGCAGTCCGGCCGTCAGAGCGGCATCAGTCCTTCAGAGCCCCCGAATTGGCCCCACTGACGAAGTAGCGCTGGAAGCAGAAGAACAGCGCGGCCACCGGCAGGGTGGACAGCAGGGCGGCAGCCAGTTTCAGCGGATACTGGGTGCCGCCCCCGAGGCCGCCGGAGACGAAGCGCGCGAGACCCGTGGTCAGCGTCTCGTACTGCCCCGACTGGGTGGCGATGAGGAAGTGCGTGAACTCGTTCCACGACCCCTGGAACGACAGGATGGTCAGCGTGATCAACGCGGGCCTCGCCATGGGCAGGACGACGGACCAGAAGATCCGTACCACCCCTGCCCCGTCCATCCGCGCGGCCTCCTCGACCTCCGGCGGCACCGACTCGAAGAACTGCTTCATGATGAAGATGCCCGCGGCGTCCACCAGCAGCGGCACCATCATGCCGGTGTACGTGTCGAACAGCCCGAAGACGTTCAGCACAAGGAACTTCGGGATCAGCAGCGCGACTCCCGGCACCGCCATCACGGCGATGACGAAGACGAACAGCACCTTGCGGCCCCGGAAGCGCAGCCGCGCCAGCGCGTAGCCGGCCATCGAGTCGAACAGCACCCGGCCGGCCGTGACCACCACGGCCACCAGCGCCGAGTTGGAGAGCCAGCGCAGGAACGGCACACCGTCCGCCGCACCGCCGAGGCCGAACAGCCGCTGGTAGGCCGCCGTGGTGGGCGTGGTGGGCAGCAGCGAGAGCGGATGCGCCGCCGCGTCCGGATCGGTCTTGAAACCGGTCACCAACTGGAGCGCGAACGGCAGCAGATACAGCAGCGCCACTCCCACCACCAGGGCGTAGCCCACCACCCGCAGCGGAATCGGGAACCGGTTGAGCACCGGCCGGCCCTGTGAACTCGGACTCATCGTGTCCTCCCGGTACGTGCGCCGCGCTCCCGCAGTACCCAGCGCTGGAGTCCGGTCAGAACGAGGATCAGGACGAGCAGCACGAACGCGATGGCCGCCCCCTGACCGAAGTCCGAATTGTCGAAGCCCGACGAGTACGACAGGAACGCCGGCGTCAGCGTGGTGTTGCCCGGCGCCCCCTGGCCCATCACGTACACCTGGTCGAAGACCTGCCAGGTCGAGATGAGCCCGAGCGTCAGCACCAGGAACAGCACGGGACGCAGCGCCGGGAGTGTCACGTACCGCAGCAACTGGCGGCGGTTGACGCCCTCGATGGCCGCCGCCTCCTCCAGCTCGCGCGGGACGTCCTGGAGCGCCGCGAGGAAGATCAGCATGAAGGTGCCGGACGTGGTCCACACCGCCAGCAGGATGATCGTGCACATCGCGACCGAGGGCCCGGACAGCCACTCGAACCAGGAGAGCCCCATGAACGAGTGGGACGCCAGCGCCCCCGAAGGGCGCTCAGGATCGACGATGCCCACCGAACCCAGGACCAGCGACAGCACACCGCGCGGGTCGGAGAACCAGTTGGGCCCCTTCACCCCCACCCACGACAGCATCTTGTTGACCGACCCGCTGCCCTGGAACATGAACAGGAAGACAGTGGCGACGGCGATCGAACTGGTCACCGAGGGAAAGAAGAACGTCGTGCGCAGCGCGCCGCGCCCGCGCAGCATCCGCTGGTTGACGATGATCGCGAGCGTGAGCGCGAGACCCGTCTGCAACGGCACCGTGAGCAGCACGTAGTACGCGTTGTTGCGCAGCGCCGTGGCGAACAGGGTCCGGTCCAGGCCGTCCTGGACGAACAGGGTCCGGTAGTTGTCGAGACCCACGAAGTCGGCGCTGCCGGTGAACGGGTTGGACTGGCCGTCCCAGCGCAGCAGGCTCACCCACAGCGCCATCAGGATGGGCAGCACGAGGAACAGACCGAGGACGACCACCATGGGGCTGACGAACAGCCAGCCCCACGGTCCGTCCCGGCGCACCGAGCGGGCCCTGCCCGCCGAGCGGATCGAACGTAGCGGCATCCGGGCTCAGTTGCCCTTCGCTATCGCCGCTTCGCCGTTGCGCTGCAGATCACCGAGGATCTTCTTCGGGTCCGTCGTGCGCAGCGACTGCAGTTCGGTGTTGAACTGGCTCAGCACCTTGTCGAACCCGGCGATCGTCACCGGGCCCTGCGCGTAGGCGCTGCCGTCCACCCACGCCTTGGCGGCCGGGTACTGCTGGGCGTACGTCTTCAGCGCGCTCGCACGCGACGGCATCACACCGAACGCCTTGGCGAAGGCGAGCTGCTGGTCGCCCGAGCTGAGGTACTTGACCAGGTCGACGCTTGCCGCGCGGTGCGCGCTGTCGGCCGCGACGCCCCAGCAGTTGCTGAACGCCAGGGTGCCCTTGCCCTTCGGGCCCGCGGGCAGTTGCAGCACCTTGTACTTCACGTCCGGGTAGTCGAGCTTCATGCCGCCGTCCAGCCAGTTGCCCTCGACGGTCATCGCGGCCTTGCCCTTGCCGAGCGCCTCGCCGCCCCAACTGGTGTCGACGTCCTTGGCGTACTTCATGGAACCGGACTTGAGCAGCGACTGGACGTAGCCGAGGCCCTCGGCGTTCTCCGGGGTGTCGGCCGTCATCTTCGTCTGCCCGGAGTCGGTGACCCAGCCGCCGGCCTGCTTCAGGAAGACCCCGAGCCGCTGGTACTCGTCACTGGTGACCAGGCCGGTGACGCCCTTGCCGGTGAGCTTGCCCGCGACGGTCTTGAGCTGCTCCCACGTCGTCGGGTAGTCCTTCTCCGTCAGCCCGGCCTTCGCCCACAGGTCGGTGTTGACGACGAGACCCAGCGTCGAGGTGTCCTTGGGCAGGCAGACCAGCTTGCCGTCGTAGCTGAAGGACTCGCGGAGCTGCGGCGAGAAGTCGTCGGCGTCCGGGATCTGCGCGCCGTACGGGTAGAGCGAGCCGCCCTTGGCGTAGTTGGCGAACTGGTCGGAGTTGACATAGAAGACGTCCGGCGGCTTGTTGCCGGCGAACGCCTGCCCGAGCTGCTGGTTCATGTCCTTGGCGGCCTCGACCGTGACCGTGTTGCCGGACTTCTTCGCGTAGGCGGCGGCTGCCGCCTTGACCGCGGCGGTCTCGGCGTCGCCCGAGGTGGCGATCAGCACCGACAGGTGCTGCGGACCGCTCTTCTCCTGGGACGGCTCCTTCCCACTGTCGAAGCCGGACGAGCAGCCGGTGGCTGCCAGCAGCGCCGCGCATGCGACGAAGGCGGCGGCAGCCGTGCGGGTGACCATGAATTCCTCCAGTAATGACGTGACGTACGGACTCGGTTGGACGGACTCAGGTGGCGGGGGGCGGGTACGGGGGTGTGCTGTCGCGGACGACGAGCGAGGGTTCGAGCAGGACGCGTTCGGGATCCCGGTGCGGCGACGCCATCCGCGCCAGCAGCAGCCGGACGCACTCGCGGCCGACCGCCTCGGTCGGCTGGGCGAGCGTGGACAGACCGGGCGAGATCAGCGCCGCGGTGGGGGAGTCGTCGAAGCCGACGAGCGCGACGTCCCTGCCCGGCACGGCGTTCCGCTCGCGCAGCGCGTGGTAGCAGCCCAGCGCCAGCATGTCGCTGGCCGCCACCACGGCCGTCGCACCGCCGTCGATCAGCGGTCCAGCGACGGCCTGCGCCGACGCTATGTCGTCCACGCTCTGCGCGCGCCTGCCGCGCACGGGAAGACCGTGCCGCCGCATGGCGCGCTGCCAGCCGTCGGCGCGGTCGTCACCGACACCGGACCCGCGCGGCCAGCCGAGGAAGGCGATACGGCGGTGGCCGAGGCCCACCAAATGCTCGACAGCGGCGTCCGTGCCCGAAGCGCCGTCGACATCGACCCAGTCGCCGACCTGGCGGCCCGACCACATCCGGCCGAAACCCACGAACGGCACGTCGCGCTTCTCCAGCCACGCCTGTCTGCGGTCGCCCCTGTCGGTGCCGCTCAGCACGAAACCGTCCACGCTGTGCTGGTCGATGAGTTCCTCGTAGCCGGCCAGGCCGCCGCCCTCGTCGTCGGCGGGCCAGGCGAACAGCAGGATCCGGTAGCCGGCGGCGTCGGCCGTCTGCGACAGCGCGTGCAGGAAGCGGTCCATGACCGGGGCGGAGAGACCGGGGGCCGGCCGTATCGCGTAACCGATCAGTTTGCTGGAGCGGGTACGCAGCGTCTGGGCGGCCCGGTGCGGCCGGTACCCCATCTCCTCGATGGTGCGCAGCACCCGCTCCAGCGTCTCGGGGCGCAGTAAGTCAGGCGAGTTGAGGGCGTTGGAGACGGTTTGCGGCGAGACGCCGGCCCGCTTCGCGACCATGGCGAGCGTCACCGGACCCGCCTTGGCAGGCGGGTTGCTGGCAGAGCGGGCCATAGTGGTCTCCGGAGCTGGTAGGAAGAGACAAGAACACGTAGCGAAAGCGAATCAGTTGGTTGGAGCGTTCCAAAAACCGTTGTCAACGCCCCGATGTCGTCGTTAGAGTTTTTGGAACGCTCCAATGACTGAGAGGTTCTGCTCTGTTGGACACCACTGTCAAGACCCACGACACAAAAGACTTCACCGACGGGGACGGTTCTCAGGTGGCAGGACTCCAGCCCTTCCTGCACGACGCCGTGGTGACGCTGTACGCGCCGAGCTTCGCGATATCGCGTCCCGACGGCCAACTCAGCGGCGGCGCCGACGGCTTCTACCACGCGGACAGCAGAGCGCTGGCCCGGCTGACCGTCGCGGCCGACGGCATCGCGCTCGCCCCGGTGAGCGGCGCCCTCGACGGAGCGGACAGCGCCACCTTCCGCGGTGTGCTGCGCGGCCTCGGCGAAGTCACCCCCGACCCCGCCGTCACCCTGCGCCGCACCAGGCAGGTCGCCCCGGGGCAGTTGACCGAGACCCTCGAACTCACCAACGCCGGCGGGCAGCACGTCCGGGTCGGGCTCGTCGTCACGGCGACGACCGACCTCGCCCCCATGGAGCGCGTCAAGACCGGCCGGCCCACCCCGCCCGTCGCCGCCACCGCCGCCGACGGCGGACTCGCCTGGGAGCAGGACGCGTTCGCCGTCCGCCTCACCAGCACGGCTGCGCCCGAGATCGACGCGCCGGCCGGCCGGCTGCGCTACGACGTCGAGCTGGCGCCCGGCGCCGTCTGGACAGCCGTACTGGACTGCTCGGCTGCGCACGACACCGGCGACCAGTTCCCCGCCCCCACCGCCGGCAGTGTGCCCTGGCGCACCCCCCGGCTGGCCAGCGCCGACCACCGCTTCGACCACTGGCTGAGCCAGTCCGCCGCCGACCTCGACCGGCTGCGCCTCACCGACCCCGAGGCCCCGGCCGACCAGTTCCTCGCCGCGGGCGCCCCCTGGTTCCTCACCCTCTTCGGCCGCGACGCGCTGTGGGCGGCCCGGATGCTGCTGCCGCTCGGCACCTCGCTCGCCGCCGGCACCCTGCGCACCCTCGCCCGCCGCCAGGGCGCCAGGTCCGACCGCGACACCCAGGAGCAGCCCGGCAAGATCCTGCACGAGGTGCGCAGGAGCGACCAGACGTTCCACGACTCCTTCGGCCTGCCCGCCTCGTACTACGGCACCGTCGACGCCACCCCGCTCTGGGTCACCCTGCTGCACGACGCCTGGCGCTGGGGCCTCGCGCCCGAAGAGGTCGAACAGCTCCTGCCGCACGCCGAGTCGGCCCTCGCCTGGATGCGGGACCATGCCGACGCCGACGGCGACGGCTTCCTCGAGTACATCGACGAGACCGGCCGCGGCCTCGCCAACCAGGGCTGGAAGGACTCGAGCGACGGCATCCGGTACCGCGACGGCCGCCTCGCGGCGCCGCCCATCGCGCTCTGCGAGGTCCAGGCGTACGCGTACGAGGCCGCCCGGGGCGGCGCCGCCCTGCTGCGCGCCTTCGGCAGGCCGGGCGCCGACCGCTGGGAGGAGTGGGCCGACCGGCTGCGCGAGCGCTTCCGCGCCCACTTCTGGGTGGAGGACGAGCACGGCCGCTACCCGGCCGTCGCGCTCGACCGGGACAAGCGCCCCGTCGACTCGGTCACCTCCGGCTTCGGCCATCTGCTGGGCACCGGCCTGCTCGACCGGGACGAGAGCGCCCTGCTCGCCGCCCGGATCAGCGCGCCCGACCTGGACTCGGGACACGGCCTGCGCACCCTCAGCAGCGCGTCGGTCGGCTACAACCCGTACGGCTACCACATCGGGTCCATCTGGCCGCACGACACGGCCATCGCCGTCCACGGCCTGGTCAGGGCCGGCTTCGCCGACGAGGCTGCGCCGCTGGCCGCCGGGCTGCTGACCGCCTCCGCGGCCTTCGACGCCCGGCTGCCCGAGCTGTTCGCCGGACACGGCGCTGCGAACGCCGCACGCCCCGCGCCCTATCCGGCGTCCTGCCGCCCCCAGGCGTGGGCCGCCGCCTCGTCCGTGCTGGTCCTCCAATCGGTGCTCGGACTCTCGGCGGACGTGCCGGGCTCCACCCTCACCCTGGCGCCCTCCTTCACCGAGGCGTACCGGCCGCTCACGGTCACGGGCCTCGACCTGGCGGGCCACCGGCTGGACATCAGCGTCAGCTCCGACGGCGCCGCCGAGGTGACGGGTCTTCCGGCGGGCACGACGCTGATCAGGGGCTGAGCCATGGCGGCGGTGGTTTTCGGCGGGGGCGCTCCGGGGCATACGGAACTGCGATCTTGCCGACGTGTTCCGGCCCCGGGGCGGTGGCCGGAACCCGCACCGAGAAGTGAGGATGCCTGTGGCCGCGCAGTCCGACGGAGCCCCGGCGGAGCAGGACACGGCGGACGGGCCCGACCCGCGGCGCTGGAAGGCGCTGGCCGTGTGCCTGGTCGCCGGCTTCATGACCCTGCTCGACGTCTCCATCGTCAATGTGGCCCTGCCCTCCATCAAGGAGGGGCTGCACACGCCGGAGTCCGACCTCCAGTGGGTGCTGTCGGGTTACGCGCTGTCCTTCGGGCTCTTCCTCATCCCGGCGGGCCGGCTCGGCGACGCCCGGGGCAGGCGCGCCGTCTTCATGGTGGGGCTGACGCTGTTCACCCTGGCGTCGGCGGCCTGCGGAGCCGCCCAGACCAGTCTGTGGCTGGTCGTCGCCCGGCTGATCCAGGGCGCGGCCGGCGGACTGATCTCGCCGCAGATCTCCGCGCTGATCCAGCAGATGTTCTCGGGCCGTGAGCGCGGCAAGGCGTTCGGCGCCTTCGGTACGGTCGTCGGCATCTCGACGGCGGTGGGGCCGCTGCTCGGCGGGCTGCTCATCCAGGCGGCCGGTCCCCAGGAGGGCTGGCGGTGGGTGTTCTTCGTCAACCTGCCGCTGGGCGCTGTCTGCCTGATGCTGGCCAGGCGGCTGCTGCCGGACACCCCTTCGGCGGGCCGGGTCAGGGCCCGCGACCTCGACCCGCTCGGCATCCTGCTGCTCGGCGCCGGTGTGCTGGCGCTGCTGCTGCCCTTCGTCCAGGCGCAGCAGTGGCCGGGCGACGAGAAGTATCTGCTGCTGATCGCCGCCGCCGCGCTGCTGTTCGCGTTCGTCCGGTGGGAGGCCCGCTGCCCGAAGGGCGGTGTCCAGCCCGTCATCGACCTGGCCCTGTTCCAGGTCCGTTCGTACTGGCTGGGCTGTCTGCTGATCCTGCTGTACTTCGCCGGATTCACCTCGATCTTCTTCATCAGCACGCTCTATCTGCAGAGCGGGCTGCACTACTCGGCGCTCCTCGCGGGCATCGCCATCACCCCCTTCGCCCTGGGGTCCGGCGCCTCGGCGGGGATCGGCGGCAGGCTGGTCGACCGGTTCGGCCGGCCGCTGGTGGCCATCGGACTGACGATGGTGGTCATCGGCCTCGCCGGCACGGCGATCGCCGTCCACCAGGTGCCCGGCCGCGGCGTGGGCTGGGCGATGGCGGCCCCGCTGCTGCTCGCCGGCCTCGGCAGCGGTCTGGTCATCGCGCCCAACCAGACCCTGACCCTCTCCCAGGTGCCGGTGGCCAGGGCGGGCAGTGCGGGCGGCACCCTCCAGACAGGACAGCGTGTCGGATCCGCCATCGGCATCGCCGCCGTAGGCTCGGTCTTCTTCGCCCGGATCGGCCCCGGCGACTGGAACAGCGCCTTCGACCACGGACTCGTCGTCTCCGTGGGGTTCGTGGTGGTGGCCCTGCTCATCGCGCTGGCCGATCTGATCGCGGGGCGCC
The DNA here is from genome assembly GCF_055584925.1 of Streptomyces sp. NPDC087906. Taxonomy (NCBI): domain Bacteria; kingdom Bacillati; phylum Actinomycetota; class Actinomycetes; order Kitasatosporales; family Streptomycetaceae; genus Streptomyces; species Streptomyces sp. NPDC087906. The sequence goes on along the minus strand of NZ_JBVJLC010000002.1, from coordinate 612,434 downwards.
GGGACCGGACGAGGCAGCGGAAAGGAGAGTGACGATGAGCGAATCGCACACGACCGGAGGCCCCCAGCCGGACCGCGAGGACGGCAACTCCGCACTGGGCAGCAAACCGTTCAAGCGGTCCAGGAGCCACTTCGCCGACCGGATCACCGCCGACGGACGGGGCGGCCGGCCGGTGGAGGCCGGCCGCTACCGGCTGGTGGTCAGCCGCGCCTGCCCCTGGGCGAGCCGCGCGGTGATCTCGCGCCGGCTGCTCGGACTTGAGGACGCCCTGTCGCTCGCCGTGACCGACCCCCTCCAGGACGCCCGCAGTTGGCGCTTCACCCTGGACCCGGGCGGCCGGGACCCGGTGCTCGGCATCCGCTACCTGAGCGAGGCGTACGACGCGCGGGAGACGGACTACCCCGGCGGCGTCAGCGTGCCCGCCGTCGTGGACGTCCCCACGGGGCAACTGGTCACCAACGACTACCAGCAGCTCACCCTGGACCTCGCGACCGAGTGGACGGCGCTGCACCGGCCGGGCGCACCGGACCTGTATCCGCGGGCGCTGCGCGAGGAGATCGACGAGGTGATGGAGGGCGTCTACCAGGACGTCAACAACGGGGTGTACCGCGCCGGGTTCGCGACCAACCAGCGGGAGTACGAGGAGGCGTGCCGCGGTGTGTTCACCCGGCTCGGCCAGGTGTCGCGGCGCCTCGCCGACCGGCGCTATCTGGTGGGCGACACCATCACCGAGGCGGACATCAGGCTGTTCACCACCCTGGTGCGCTTCGACGCGGTCTACCACGGCCACTTCAAATGCAACATGGCGAAACTGGCCGAGGACCCGGTGCTGTGGGCGTACGCCAGGGACCTGTTCCAGACCCCGGGCTTCGGGGACACGGTCGACTTCGACCACATCAAGCAGCACTACTACCGGGTGCACACCGGCATCAACCCCACCGGCATCGTGGCGATCGGCCCCGACCCGGCGGGCTGGCTGACCCCGCACCACCGCGAGCGGCTGGGCGGCCGCCCCTTCGGCGACGGCACCCCACCGGGCCCGGTACCGGCGGGCGAACGGGTCCCGCCGATCGGCCGCGCCTAGGGCCTGGCTGACACATCCCGCCCGGCTTGCGACGCCTGGCACGCACGCTCGCCGCGTTGTCGGGCTCGGCGGGCTCGGCGGGCTCGTCGGCGTATGTCCAGTACGAGGACGACCCTCCGCCTTGCGATCGCACGCACCAGACGCCGCAAGCCCCGCCCTAAGGGCGGACGGCGCTATGTGTCAGACAGGCCCTAGGCCGTGTCCGCGAAGTCTCGTCCGGCGCGCGGGGGCCGGCACGCACGCGCTCGCTCAGCTCTCCGGTACCGGCCTGCGGCTCAGATACAGCCCCGCGCAGAGTGCGAGGACCAGCACGCAGCCGGTGAACACCAGCCCCGCGGTGCGCAGTCCGAGGGCGACGGTCAGCGCTCCGACGCCGACGACCGGCAGTGAGATGCCGACGTAGGCGACGACGAAGAAGGCGGAGATCGTGCCGGCCCGGTGGGCGGGCGGCGCCGCGCCGCCGACGGCGGTGACACCGGCCCGGAAGGCGAGCCCCTGGCCGAGTCCGGCCAGGATCGCGCCCACGACCAGCAGCGGCAGCGACTCGGCCGCGAGCGAGGCCCCGACCAGGGCGAGCCCCACCACCAGGACGAAGCTGCCCCCGGGCAGCGCCCTGCGCACGCCGACCCGCCCCATCAGCGACTGGCCGACGGTGGAGGCGAGGAACACCGAGAAGACGATCGCCCCGGAGACGGCCAGGTTGTGCACGTCCAGGGTCTCCGCGACAAAGCTCGGAGCCACGGCGGTGAACAGACCCAGCAGCGCGAACCCGGCGAAGACGGCCAGCCCGGACGGCGCGAACACCCCGCGCACCTCCGGCGGCACCCGCACCCCCTGCGGACTGAGCGGCGCCCATCGCGGCGCCTCGACCGGCTCGGGCAGCAGCCAGGTCAGTACGGCGGCGACGGCGACCAGGCCGAGGTCCACGATGAACGGCAGACTGAGCGGCGACGGCGCGTACTGGGCGAGCAGCCCGGCGAGCAGCGGTCCGCAGCCGAGCCCGCCCATGTTGGCCGCCGTCGCGGCGAGGCCCGCCCTGACCTTCTGGTCGGGCCCCGCCAGGTCCAGCACGGTGGCCGTCGCCGCGCCGCTGAACAGCCCGGCGGCGAACCCCGACAGCAGCCGCCCGACGAACAGCACCGCGAGACCGCCCTCGAAGAGGAAGCACAGCGCGCTCGCCGCCGAGAGTCCGAGCGCCACCAGCAGGACGGGCCGCCGGCCCACCACGTCCGAGTAGTTGCCGGCGAGCAGCAGGACGGCGATGACGCCGACCGCGTACACGGCGAAGACGACCGTCACGATCAGCTCGGAGAAGCCGAGTTCCTGCCGGTAGAGGCCGTAGAGCGGGGTGGGCAGCGTCGTGCCGAGCATGCCGATGGCGAAGACCGCCGCCGCCACCGGGTAGCCGAGGCGCGGACGCCGGGCATTGCGATCGATCATGCCCACCACAGTACGAGCCCGCGGCCCACCCCACCCGCACCGGCACGGACGGCCCGGCGGCGGGAGCGGATCGGAGCTGACAAGCCCTCACCGGGCCCTCACCCGCGCCCTCCGCGCACGCCCTTGACGCGAACACGACGACCTGTATGGTCTAGGCCAAGTGGTGGAGATATTTGCGGAAGCACCGGCCGACGGCCGCCGCCGAAGCGGTCTTCGCCACTGCCCCTTCGCGCCTCTTGGCCCCACACCTGAGAGGCCGGCCCGCAGGACCCGGATCCCCCCACGGACCCGAGCCCGCGCGGGAAGACCTGATGTGAAGGAGTACGCATGCACCGGAAAAGGAAGCTGGCCGCTGCCGCAGGCGCGGTCCTGGCACCGGTCCTCGCCCTGAGTCTGCCGGCGAGTTCCGCGAGTGCCCACGGCTACATCTCCTCGCCCCCCAGCCGGCAGGCCCAGTGCGCCGCGGGCACCGTGAGCTGCGGGGACATCACCTACGAACCGCAGAGCGTGGAAGGCCCCAAGGGGCTGACCAGTTGCAGCGGCGGCAACGAGCGGTTCGCCGACCTCGACGACGACGCCAAGGGCTGGACGGTCACCCCCGTCCAGCAGACCACCGAGTTCAAGTGGACCCTGACGGCGCAGCACTCCACGAGCACCTGGCAGTACTTCGTCGGCGGCCAGGAGATCGCGGAGTTCAACGACAACGGGGCCAAGCCCGGTGCCACCGTCACCCACCAGGTGAACTTCGGTTCGCTGACCGGGAAGCAGAAGGTCCTCGCGGTGTGGAACATCGCGGACACGGTGAACGCGTTCTACGCCTGCATCGACGTCAACGTCGGCGGCTGAGAGAGGGAGTGAGTCACATGCGCAACCGCATCATCGGGCTGCTGACAGCGACGGCATCGGCCGCCACACTCGCGGTACTGACCTTCGGCCCCGCGACCACCGTGCAGGCGGCCCAGGCCGACGACTTCATCGTCAGCGAGGCCCAGTTCAACCAGATGTTCCCCGGCCGCAACTCGTTCTACACGTACAGCGGTCTGACGGCGGCGCTGGGCGCCTATCCCGGCTTCACCGGCACCGGCAGCGACACCGTACGCAAGCAGGAGGCCGCCGCCTTCCTCGCCAACGTCAGCCACGAGACGGGCGGCCTCGTCTACGTGGTCGAGCAGAACACCGCCAACTACCCGCACTACTGCGACACCAGCCAGTCCTACGGCTGCCCCGCGGGCACCGACAAGTACTACGGCCGCGGGCCGATCCAGTTGAGCTGGAACTTCAACTACAAGGCGGCGGGGGACGCGCTGGGCATCGATCTGCTCAACAACCCCGACCTGGTGCAGAACGACGCGTCCGTGGCCTGGAAGACCGGGCTCTGGTACTGGAACACCCAGAGCGGCCCCGGCACGATGACCCCGCACAACGCGATCGTCAACGGCGCCGGATTCGGTGAGACCATCCGGTCCATCAACGGCAGCATCGAATGCAACGGCGGCAACCCCGCCCAGGTGCAGAGCCGTATCGACAGCTACACGAACTTCGCGCAGATCCTCGGCGTCGACCCCGGCGGCAATCTGAGCTGCTGACGGTTCGCACAGGGCGGCGCCATCGGCCGGGAGGCCGGCGGCGCCGCCCTTCCGTGTGCTGCCCTTCCGTGTGCTGCCCTTTCGTGTGCCGCCGTCCTTCCGTGCGTCAGAGCCGGGGCTCCGCAGGGCCGCCGTCCGCCTGATCCTCCCCGGCAGGCGCGTGCCGCAGCCGGTACTCGATCTGCCGCTGGTAGTACAGCCGCCCCACCAGTGCGCCCCCGTACACCACGAACCCCACCCCGACGAGCCACGACTGGATCACCAGGACGGTGCCGAAGGGGCCGTACGTGACGGCGCTCGACGCGATCAGCGGCGAGAAGACGATCGCCGAGAAGGCCCGCAGCCCGAGCAGCCCCACCGCCGTGGCGACGGCGCCGGGGAACAGCGCCTGCCAGCGGACCCGCCCCGCCAGCAGCAGCCGCTGCGACCACCAGAAGAACAGGAACGTGCCGATCACATCGCCGATCGTGCCGAAGACCAGCTCCAGCGTGGACCGCGACGTCACCGGCGTGTTGACGAAGATGACCAGGAACACCACCAGCACGGCCAGCCAGACCACATGGCGCCACATCGTGTGCCACCGCGCGGTCGACAGCTCCCACACCCGCTCGTAGCCGGTCTGCACGGCCGACCCGAAGGTCAGCCCGAAGACCGCGAGCGCCGCGAGCCCGAACGCCGTCGTACGCTGCAACGCCTGGCCGGGTCTGCCGAACAGCTCCTGGATCTCCTGCTGGGAGTCGGCCGAGACCCCGAGCCCCTGCCCCAGCCACTTGGCGAACCCCTCACCGCTCGCCGGGTCGGCCGCCGCGACCAGGATCAGCAGCGGGACGAGGGTCAGGAAGCCGAGCGCCGCGAACCCCATGGCCCGGTGCATCAGCTCCGTCTCGCGGCCGAGCCGCCAGACCAGCTCCGTGTACGCGACCGCCTCGCCCCACAGACGGCGGATCCGGCCGGGGCGGTTCGTCTCGCTGGGCTGCTTCCGGGTCATGTGTTGTCGACTACCCCTCAAGGACACGGCACGGGTTGCCCCAAGATACGCCTGCCGGTGCGGGGCGTTCCGCCTCGCCACGGGCCCTTCGCCCCGGCGTGCCACACTGGCGGCCGATCAGCCGAAGGAGGCATGAGCGTGTCGATGATCCGCAACCTGCGCCGCACCATGGGCAGGGCCTACCGGCGCACCGTGGACCTGAGCCATCCGGCCAGATCACCGCTGGGCAGCGCGGTGGTGCACTGTGTGGTCTACCAGGACGGGGTGCGGCAGTCCGGCGACTGCCCGGCTGACGAGGCGCTGCGCAAGGTCCGCAGGTCGGGCGGCGGTTTTGTGTGGATCGGGCTGCACGAACCGACCTGGGAGGAGTTCTCCGGCGTGGCCGAGCTGTTCGACCTGCACCGGCTCGCCGTCGAGGACGCCGTCACCTCGCATCAGCGGCCGAAGGCCCAGCGGTACGACGAGACCCTGTTCGCCGTCTTCAAGACGGTCAGCTATGTGGAGCACGAGCAACTGACCGCCACCAGCGAGGTGGTGGACACCGGCGAGCTGATGGTCTTCACCGGGCCGCAGTTCGTGGTCACCGTCCGGCACGGCAGGCACGGGTCGCTCGGTCCGCTGCGCGAAGCCCTGGAGGCCAACCCCGAACAGCTCGCCAAGGGCCCGGCCGCCGTGCTGCACGCCATAGCCGACCACATGGTGGACGACTACCTCGCCGTCGCCGAAGCGATCCAGGACGACATCGACGACGTCGAGACCGAGGTCTTCTCCGGGCAGGCGGCGCGCGCCGACGCCGGCCGGATATACCAGCTCAAGCGGGAACTGCTTGAGCTGAAGCGGGCGGTCGCGCCGCTGGACCGGCCGCTGCAGAAGCTCGCCACCCAGCCGGACGGCCTGATAGGCCCCGAGATACAGAAGTACTTCAGGGACGTCGTCGACCATCTGGCCAGGGTCACCGAGCAGATAGCCGCCTTCGACAACCTGCTGGACTCGATCCTCCAGGCGTATCTGGCGCAGGTGACCGTCGCGCAGAACGAGGACATGCGCAAGATCACCGCCTGGGCCGCCGTGATCGCCGTCCCCACCATGGTGTGCGGCGTCTACGGGATGAACTTCGAGCACATGCCGGAGCTGCGCTGGCAGTACGGCTACCCGCTGGTCATGGCAGTGATCGTCGTCGCCTGCTTCGGCATCCACCGCACGTTCCGCCGCAACGGCTGGCTCTAGGCCGTGTCCGCGAAGTCCCGCCGGATCAGGCCGCACCTCCGCCGTGCGGGATCGCGTCGGTGTCGAGCGTCTGGTCGATGACCCGGCGCGCGCAGTCCGACAGCCGCAACTGGTGCGAGCGCGCGTACGAACGCAGGGCGGCGAACGCGGAGTCGACGTCGGTCCGCCACCGCTCGGCGAGGATGCCCTTGGCCTGTTCGATGATGATCCGGCTGGTGAGCGCGCGTTGCAGTTGGGCCTTCTCGATGTGCTGCTGGTCCAGGGCGCGTTGCTGGAGCAGGGCGATGGTCGCGACATCGGCCAGCGCCTGCGCCAGCGACGCGTCCTGCGGGCTCAGCGGCTGCGTGTCGGTGTGGAAGAGGTTCAGCGCCCCGACCGCACGGTCCCGCAGCCGCAGCGGGAAGGTGTGACTCGTGGCGAACCCGCTCTCCCGCGCGTGCGCCGCGAACTGCGGCCAGCCGGCGGTCGCCTGAGCGTCCGTCAGGTCGATGTTGATACGCGCGCTGCTGCTGCGGTAGCACTCCACGCAGGGGCCCTGGTCGTGCTGCAGGGCGAAGAGTTCGAGCAGATGCGTGGTCTCGTCGGACGCTGCGATCGTCTGCAGGGTCTCCTTCTCGTCGGCGAGGAGGATCCCGGTGGCCGACACATCGAGCAGGGCGACGCAGTGCGCGCAGAGCTGTTCAAGGAAGTCGATCAGGTCGAAGTCGTCCGTCAGCGAATCCGCAACCTGCACGAACACCGCTGACACCTGCTGTTCGCGGGACATGGAGGTCATCCCCTCATTTCGTCGGTCGGATCGGTCGGGCCGGGGCCGCCCGCCGTGGGTGGCAGACGCAGGCGCCTCGCCACGATGTCGTGCGCGATGTCGGTGATCGGCCGGCTCTGACTGAAGGAGTAGGCGCGCAGTCGCAGCAGGGCGGGGCCGAGTGCGAGACCGAGCTGGACACTGATCATCCCGGTGGCCTGGTGCACGACGGCCCGGTGCAGCTCGGTCGGCCGCGCGTCGCCCCAGGATTCGAGCTGCACGCCGTCGCCGCCCAGGAACTGGAGCGTGAGTGCCTCGGCGAGGGCGAGCGCGTCGTCCAACTGCTGGCCGCTCATCGGTCCCGGCACGTCGCGCAGCGCCGTCAGGACGCCCACGAAGATGCCGCCGAGATGCAGCGGGAAGCAGAACACCGCCCCCACCGGGAGATCGCCGAGCGCCGGCAGCAGCGCCGGCCACCGGCCGGACGGGACAGCGGTGATGTCGTCGACCATGCGCAGCGCGTGATCGCGCAGCGCGTCGGGCCCCGGACCTTCGCCCAGGGTGAACTGAAGATCCTCGAAGAGTGCGGCCGTCTTGCCCGACGACCACAGTTGCTCCGTGATCTGACCCTCCACGACCAGGGACACCGCGAGACCGTCGACCCCGAGCACCTCGGCGCAGCCGGCCAGCCTCGGCTGCGCCTGGATGTGCACCAGCCGCAGGACCTCGGTCATGGCGTCACTGATCATTGGCGGCCACCCCTTCTCCGTACTCCACGCTGGGGGGACGGCAGCCTCAGGGCTGGTCCAAACGACAGGCCCTGAGCGGCTCTCTTCAGCATAGACCGCGATCAGCGGGTGACCCGCCTCCCGCGGCGGGCACCCCAGCGGGCACCCAGCAGGATCAGATCAAGAACGAGCACGATCACACCGACAACGAGCAGATAAGAAAGGCCCGACCCCGCCACACCGATGATTCCCAGCACGACGGCGATCAGGAGAAGGAGCAGGAAAAGGGCCATCCCGCCCTCCTACCGGCGCGCGAGCCGGCGCTCGCCGGTCGCACCCGTCTTGTAGGCAAGTCCGTAGTGCGCGAAGATCTGCGGCTCGTCCTCGGCGGGCAGTTCCCCGTCCGTGTCGATGGAGGGCGCCTCCTTGACCAACTGCTTGTCCCAGCCGACCTTCAGATAGCCAGGACCGACGGTCGCGTCGTTGAGCGGTACGAAGATCAGCCGTTTCTTGGTCGGCATCCCGACCGTGACCGTGGCGAACGCCGGTGCGTCCGTCGCCGTGTCGACGTACACGGCTTCCAGCGAGCCGATCTTCTTCTTCTCGGCGTCGACCACGTCGTGGCCACGCCATTCCCGGATGTCCTCAGCCTCGAACACGAGCCATTCGCCTCTTTATCCGCTGGTGGTGCAGGTGTCGTCAGTGTGACTGTTACCCCCGCAGGCGGCGATGCCACCTGGCCGGGGCGGCGAACTGTTACCGCTCGGTCGGCCGAGCCAGACCGCTTCCGGGCATCGGCGGTTACACTGGCAGAGCAAGACGCCCAAGACCCTGGCTCCAAGCTGCCCTGGACCCGGCAGCCAGCGACCTTGCGATTCTTCTTATGCGCTCCACTTCTTATGCGCACCCTACGCGGCGTCTGTTTGCTCTCGAACCATGTGTGCTCAACAAGCCACCCTGCCGAGCATTCACCGCACCGGCTACCAGCGGTCGTGAACCGACCCGAAAGGCGTGGCTCAATGTCTCTGCCCACCACCGGCGCTTCCGAAGCGGCGGTTCTGGATCCACCACGCGAGTCGGGCAGCGACTTCGCGCGCCTGACCCAGCTCATCAACGCGGCCGGACTGATGCGCCGCCGCCCCGGGTACTACGTCCTGCGGATCTCCCTCGTCGTGGCACTGTACGCCGTCGGCTGGGTCGCCTTCGCCATGGTCGGGAACAGTTGGTGGACGCTGGCCGTCGCCGCTTTCCTCGCCGTGGTCTTCGGTCAGGTCGCCCTCGTCGCGCACGATGTGGCGCACCGCCAGGTCTTCCGGCTGCGCCGGGCGAGCGTACGCACCGGCAGGCTCGCGGGGAACCTCGGCATCGGCATGGGCTACGGCTGGTGGCAGGACAAGCACTCCCGGCACCACGCCAACCCGAACCACGAGGACCTCGACCCCGACGTCAACCCGGACATCCTGGTGTGGTCCCAGTCCCAGGCCAGGGAGGCCAAGGGAGTGGCCCGGCTGATCGGCGGCTCGCAGGCGTATCTCTTCTTCCCGCTGCTGGCACTTGAGGGCTTCAACCTCCATGTCGCCGGCGTACGGTCGCTCGCCAACCGGTCGTTGAAGCAGCGCAGGCAGGAAGGTGCCCTGCTGATCGGGCACTTCGCCGTCTATCTGGCGGCCCTGCTGGTGGTCCTGCCGCCCGGCAAGGCGCTCGCCTTCCTCGCCGTCCACCAGTGCCTGTTCGGGATCTACCTCGGCTCGATCTTCGCCCCCAACCACAAGGGCATGCCGGTGCTGACCGGCGCCGACCGCCCCGACTTCCTGCGCCGTCAGGTGCTCACCTCGCGCAACGTGCGCGGCGGCTGGTTCACCGACATCGCGCTGGGCGGCCTCAACTACCAGATCGAGCACCACCTGTTCCCGAACATGCCGACCCCGCAGCTCCGCAAGGCGCAGCCCATCGTCAGGCAGTACTGCGAAGAACTCGAAGTCGGCTACCTGGAAACTGGCTTGATCGGTTCCTACCGCCAGGCGCTGCGCAGTCTGCACGACGCGGGAGCGCCGCTGCGGAGCATGCGAAAAGCGCTCGTGACCCCGTAAGTGATCCGGCGGCTCAACCCGCCGTCGCGTAAATGACATCGCCGCGTGCCCCGGCGCCCCGCGCTCCGGCACGCGGCGCTGCCATGCCGGCGCGGTGTCATGTCAGTAAGGAACCCTGCCCAGTTGCAGGGTGTCGCCGGCCTGCCGGTGGTCGCGCATCGTCGTGATCGCCGACGAGGCCAGCGGGCGTTCGCCGCGGTGGTCGTCGGGTCTCGCGGCCGAGGTGGTCAGGGACGGCCGGGCGCGGTCCATGCGCAGCGCGTCGACCGACTCGGCCAGCAGCTCGTACTCCGTGGTGTCGTCGCGCGTCGCGACCCTGATCAGCCGGCCCGCCGCGAGATGTTCGGCCACCATGTCCTGGTGCGACACGTCGTCCCGCCAGGCCCGCAGCGTGTCCGGTACGTTGGGCACGCTCTCGCCGACCGGGGTCAGCGCCGACGCGGGGAAATGCCCGCTGTCCGGGCTGGGGTCGAGCCGCTCGGCGATCCAGGTGGCGCGGTCCCGTAACCACCACAGGGCCAGCGGCAGGGTGGGGGCGCGGTAGGTGCCCAGCGGTACGCCGACGTACTGACCGCCGCAGATTCCGTACGCGGTGACGTGGCACAGGAATTCGTCATGCACGGCCGCTCTCCTTGCGCCGTTCGGGTGGGGGGCCGGCTGGCCGCGGGGCGAATCCTGGGAGAGCAGAGTGATCGATTTCTGATCGCCCCAACTTACAATTATGGACCGGTCGATGACGCGCTGTCACGACGCGATTCCAGCCAGAAATCGCCTGACTTCCGAGCGTGACCATGGCCGAAAGGGGCGGCCGGAAACCCTCCATACATTGCTTGACGGTTATATGCCATCGCAGGTATGTTCAATGCCATGTCCATACCGTTCGACGTCCTCGCGGATCCGAGCAGGCGGCGGATCCTCGATCTGCTCCTGGAGCGCCCCTATCTGGTCGGCGAGCTCACCGAACGGCTGGGACTGAGCCAGCCGGGCACGTCGAAGCATCTGCGGGTGCTGCGCGAGGCCGGACTCGTACGGGTCAGGCAGGACGCCCAGCGGCGCTGGTACGAACTGCGGCCCGAGCCGCTCGCCGAACTCGACGCCTGGCTCGCCCACTACCGGCATCTGTGGTCCGGCACTCTCGACGCACTCGAACGTCACCTCGACGCGATGGAGGACGACTCCCATGACGACTAGTTCGCGCCCCGACTCCCTGACCACGACGGGCGAGCGCTCCGCGCTCCGGATGGAGCGCAGGCTCCCGCATCCGCCCGAGGCGGTGTGGGCGGCCCTCACCGACCCCGAGCGGCTCGCGCGCTGGTTCCCCTTCGAGGTCACCGTCGACCTCGTACCCGGCGGCACGATCGGCTTCCACCGGCCCGGCGAGTCCGCGCCCGCCGCGAGCGGCACCGTCACCGAACTCGACGCGCCGCGGCTGTTCGGCTTCACCTGGGGCACGGACGAGCTGAGCTGGTCCGTCAGCCCCGACGGCGAAGGATCATTGCTCACCCTCGTGCACACCTTCGGCGATCTGCCGGGCGCGGCGAGCTTCGCCGCCGGCTGGCACCTGTGCCTCGGCGCGCTCGGTCAGCTCCTCGACGGTGGACCCGTCGAGCCGGGCAGGGACGACGGCGCGCTGCACGACGCGTACGTGGAGCGGTTCGGGCTCGGCAGGGGCGTCGTCGAGTCCGTACCCGCCGGCCGGCGGCTGCGGCTCGAACGCCAGCTCGTGCGGTCGGCCGAGGTCGTCTGGGACACCCTGTGCGCCGGTGTCGAGCCGGTGCCGGGACTGCCGGTGCCCGAGGGGTTCACGGCCGAGAAGGTCGAGGCGGGCCATGTGACGGAGGTGCGGCCCCCCGGCTTCGTGACCTTCGCCGTCGACCCCGACGGCGAGGTCACCTGGGAGCTGGGCGAGGGCACGGGCCACGGCGCGCGGCTCGTCCTGACCCAGAGCGGGCCCGACGGCTTCGACGCGGAGGCGGCGCTGGCCGCCTGGCAGGAGCGGATCGAGCGGCTGGCGGCGCAGTTGCTCACTCGGCCGTCTCGTCCTTGATCGAGGAGACGCTCAACAGCTCCTCGAACTCGGACAGTTCGGCCACCAGCCGGTGCACGCTTCCGGTGCCGGCGATATCGACGTAGACCAGGGCGGTGCCGGCCTCCGGGTGGTCCTGCTCGTCCTCGCCGCCCGGCCGCCGCGCCGCCCGGTCCACCCGGACCTGCACCACCTGGAACCCCTGGTCCGCCGTGTACTCCAGCACCCGGGTCAGCACCCCGGTCCCGATCAGATAGGCGAGATGCAGCCGGGCCTGCTCGGGGGTGGCCAGGACCGGGATGCGCCGGGTGACCAGCGGATAGCCCTGCACGACCAGGAAGTGCGCCAGCGTGGCGCCGATCGCCAGCAGCGGCAGCCCGCCGCCGCAGGCCATGCCGATCGCACAGGTGAGCCAGACGGTGGCGGCCGTCGTCAGTCCCCGTACGGCATCACGGCGGACGAAGATGATGCCGCCGCCGATGAAACCGATACCGGAGATGATCTGGGCGGCGACGCGCGAGGGGTCGAACGACACGTTCTCCATGCCCAGCACCGCGTTGAAGCCGTGCTGGGACACCTCCATGAACAGCGCGCTGCCCACCCCGACCAGGGTGTGGGTGCGCAGCCCCGCACTCTTCTGCCGGATCGCGCGCTCGGCGCCGATGACGGTCGACAGCAGCAGGGCGAGCCCCAGCTCGGCGAACTGCCGGGCCCCCTGACCCGCTTCGGGGTCGAACAGATTCAGGGCCAGCGTGTGCAACGGCCCGCCTCCCAGCTCGGTACGGAACATCCGTCACGCGATGCTAGTACCGGCACCTGCACCTGTACCGGCACCGGCACCGGCACCGGTGCCGCTCAGCGGTCCGCCGCGGTGAGGGGGGCCGTGCCGGGCAGCAGGACCGGCGGGATCAGCAGATGCCCGATCGAGGCGGCGAGCAACCGGCCGCCGGGCTCGACACCGCTCGTCACCGAAGCGCGCAGCGTGTCCGCCGCCGAAACGGCGAGCCGGGTCACCTCGGTGGCCAGCGTCTCGACCGGCAGCTCGATCCGGGGCAGCCGGCGGCCCGCCGGGTCGCCGGGGAGCGTGCCGATCACCACGACCGTCAGCTCCTCAGGCACCCGCAGACCCGAAGCGGCCACCGACGTGAGGATGTGGTGGTGCGCCGACGGGTGCTGGACGACGAGGGCGGTCGGCCGCGCGCGCCCCTCGCCCGTCGGGTCCGACAGCAGCGTGCCGAGCCTGCGGCCGAGCTTGACCGGGTCGTCGACCGCATGGACCACCTTGACGGCGGCGCCGGTGTCCCGGGCGCCCCTGCGGGCGCCCGCGATACCGCGCAGCGCGTAGCTGCGCCGGGCCCTGACCTCGGACTCACCGGGCGCCAGGTACACCATCGTGCGGTGCCCGGCCGCAGCCAGCTCCCGTACGGCGAGCGCCGCCGCCTCCTCCCAGTCGAGGTCGGTCCACGGGAGGGCGTCCTCGTCGGCGGGCCGGCCGATCAGCGCCGCGGGGAAGAGCAGTTCGCGTACGACGTCGATGCGCGCGTCCTCCATGTCGACGGCCATCAGCACGGCGGCGTCGGCGAGGCCGCTGAGCGCCACCCGGCGCAGCCCGCCCGCCTTGTCCTGGGACGTGGTGAGCAGCAGGTCGTAGCCGAGGCTGTTCGCCGCGTCGCTGACGTCGATGGCGAAGCGGCCGTCCACCGAGTGCTGGAGCCCGGCCGCGCGTGGCAGCGCCAGCGCGATCACCTGCGTACGGCTGCTGCGCAGCGTCCGCGCGCTGGCCCTGGGGTGGTAGCCGAGGGCCTCCACCGCCTCCTGGACGCGCCTGCGCGTCTCCTCGGAGATCGACCGGGACCCGTTGAACACGTACGAGACCGTGCTCGGCGCGACACCCGCCCGGCGGGCGACGTCCTTGATGGTTGTCATCCACGACCCCTTCGGTGATCCGCCATCGTATCCGCGACGGCGGATCACCCCACCGGTGAAGGGCTGATCAGAGGTCGAACTCGTGCGGCGGCAGGTCGAGGGCGTAGCACGCCTCACGGACGACGGCCTGCTCGTCCTTGTCGAAGTCGCCGTCGGCGCCGCCGATGACGATGCCGATCTGGATGACCGCGCGGGCCTCGGCCGGCTTCTTCTTGGCCTTGGCGATCTCCTGCAGGATGCTCACCTTGCCGAAGGCGAAGTCGGCGGTGAGCTTGTTGATCGCGTCGTCGAAGCGCCGCTGGAGGTCGGCCGCCGGGAAGTTCTGCAGGACCTCGTTGCTCGCGATCAGCGAGGCGACGCGCTGGCGCTCGGAGGCGTCGACGGAGCCGTCGGCCGCGGCGACGAGAGCGCACATGGCCATGCTGGCGTCGCGGAACGCGCCGCTCTTGAGGTCGTTCTTCTTGGCCGTGAGCTGCGTCTGCATCGTCGCGGCTGAATCCTTGAAACGGTCCCAGAGGGCCATTCGGTATCTCTCCTCGTGCTGTCAGGTTGAACCACTGGCTCAACGCCCGGGAGAGCCGGGGCGTGCCCACTTCAGGACGCTTTCTCCGTCCGCCGCCCGAAGTGGGCTTTTCTCACCGGGCCGCGCGGAACGCCTCTCCCGCCGGGGTGATGGCGGGCCCGCTCCGGTAGAGGCCGGTGCTCGCGCCGCTGTCCTTGGCGGGCAGTCCGAACCACGCCCAGCGCTGCACGTACGGCAGCCCCGCCAGCATCTTGGCCGCCGAGGCGAGGAAAGCGGCCTGCTCGGTCTCGGAAGGGAAGCGGACGCCCTGCGAGAAGTCGGTCAGCGCGAACTCCGTCAGCCAGAGCGGCTTGCCGTAGCGCGCGTGGACCGCCTCCAGGTACGACTTGAGCTGGCCGACGGCCGCCTCCGTACGGAAGTCGCCGCCGTACCAGTGCAGGGCGATGAAGTCGACGCGGTAGCCGCGTGCCTTGGCCCCGCTCATGAAGCGGTCGAGCCAGCCGCCCGCCGTGTCACCGCCGTAGGCGACAGCGGGGCTGCCGAGGATCTGGCCCGTCTTCTCCAGCGTCGGCCACAGCGACAGCGCCTGATCGGTCGTCATGTTCGACTGGGCCGCCATGTCGGGCTCGTTGAAGCCGAGCAGATACGGTCCGGCGGCGCGGGCCCGCGCCAGGTCCGCCGCGCCCGTCGAGTCCTTGCCCCAGATCATCGGCACGAAGCCCGTCGAACCCGGTGCGTCGACGCCCGAGTGCTGGGTGGACCAGGTGTAGTACCAGCCGGCCCCCGAGTCGGCGAGCGCCTTGCTCACGCCGGGGAACGTCCACACCCCGACGCCCTTGCGCGCCGAGGCCACCACCGGCTTCGGGGCCGGTGCGGGCGGCGCGTGCCGGGCCGCTGTCCTGGTGGGCCTGGGGCTGCTCGGCTTCGCCTTGGGCTTGGCCTTCTTCGACACCGAGGGCGACGGCGAGGCGGACGAGGCGACGGCGGACGGTACCGGGGCCGCGGGCGCGTCGGCCGTCGTCACGGAAGCACTGCGGTCGGCCGGCGGATCACCGGGCAGATAGGCGGCGACGAGCAGTCCCGCCGCCACCACCGCCCCGACGGACAGGGCGACGGCCACACCGCGCGCCCGGACCGTACGGCGGGCCGCCTTGCGCCGCGCCGCCCGGCCGGTCGTGCCACCGCCGTGCGGGGACAGCGACACAGGGGCGGAGTCCGCCGAATGCGCGGCGGCCTCCCACGCGGCGGGTACGGCGGGCAGCGGCAGCAGCGGAAGTCCGCCGAGCAGCCGCTCCACCGGGACGCGCGGCTCCTCGCCGGCCCCGCACAGGTCGCAGGCGCGCAGATGGCGCGCGAAGCGCTTGCGCCACAGCCCGCCGGGATCGCCCGGCCACCGCTCGGTCAGCGCGTCGAGACCCACACAGCGCCCCGGGGCCTCGTGCAGCACCCGGACGACGGAGCGGGCGGTCTCTATCTGGTCCCTGAGCCGGTGCACCCGCACCGCGGTGTGCCGCTCGGACAGGCCCAGCGCCGCCGCCAGTTCGGCCCTGCTGATCTCGCCGGACGCCTCCAGCCACCACAGCGCCAGGAGGGTGCGGTCCTCCTCGTCGAGCCAGCGGGTGGCCTCGGCGACCTCGCGCCGCTGGTCGGTGAGGCCGAGCCGCAGAATGGTCATGGCGGCGAAGTCGGACGCGGGGTCCTCGACACTGTCGGCCGCGTCCAGCGAAGCCGTCCGGCGCAGCGCCTTCGACCGGCGCTGCTCCCGCTCGCGCACCTGGCGGACGGCGATGGCCACCGCCCACGACCGGAAGGCGTCGGGGTCGCGCAGCCCGCCGATGCCGCCGACGATCCGTACCAGCGTCTCCTGGACCACGTCGTCCACATCGCTGTGCCCGTCGAGCGCACGGCCCACGATGTTGTAGATCAGTGGCATGCAGGAGGCCACCAGCGCGTCCAGGGCGTGCTGGTCGCCCTCGCGGGCGGCCAGCACGGTGCCACGGTCGGGTCCACTGCGGTCACTTCGGTACACGACGCTCCACCTTGTTCTCGTCCGGTTCACCCAGGAGACCGTGCGGGACGGTCCTGGACAACAGAAAACGGGAGGTGGATTTTCCGCGCGCGTGCACGTGCGCGCCCGCGAGGGCGGGTCGGACGGTGGTGGGGCTCAGCGGTGGGGATCAGCGGCGGCGCCCGCTGCGCGCGGCCCAACCGGTGCCTATACCGGCGACATG
The DNA here is from genome assembly GCF_055584925.1 of Streptomyces sp. NPDC087906. Taxonomy (NCBI): domain Bacteria; kingdom Bacillati; phylum Actinomycetota; class Actinomycetes; order Kitasatosporales; family Streptomycetaceae; genus Streptomyces; species Streptomyces sp. NPDC087906. The sequence continues at coordinate 595,840 of NZ_JBVJLC010000002.1, read as the reverse complement.
CAGGGCGAGAGCGGTAAGTCCGAGGTACAGCAGGCTCGTCGGGGTGAAGACGGCCGTGTCGACGCTCGTCTCGGTGGCGTTGAGGATGAACGCGATGGCGAAGAGCACTGCTGCTACGAAGCCCAACATCTGTTTACTCCCGATGAGTTCGGCGGCCGGTCACGTCGGAAGGTGGTGACCGTGCTGCTTGCGGCCGGGTGCCCCCTTCCCCACCGATCAGTCACCCGCCCGTATACCGGTATGGCAACGGTCGCCGGCAGGCCCTACGCGAGGGCGGAGCCCTGCCACAACAGCAGTGCCACATCGACGGCGGCGACCAGGATCGCCGCGAGGAACGGCACCTTCGGGCGGCTGCGGCCGTACAGCGATCCGGCGACGGCCACCGCGAGCACCACACCGACAGCCGCACCGCCCCACGCGCTCGGCCGGCCGAAGGCGAGCAGCACGGTCGCCGCCACCAGCGGGGCGGGCAGCAGCCACCGCACGGCGGTGGGCCCGAGCCGTTGCGGACCACCTCGCACACCGGTGGCCAGATCGGCCTCGATGTCGGGCAGTACGTTGCCGAGATGCGCGCCCACCCCCACCAGCGCCGCAGCGGTGACGATCCACCAGGCGGGCGCGGGTGTGCCCGGCAGACCGAGCGTCACGAAAGCGGGCAGCGAGGCGAATCCGATCGCGTACGGCAGCCAGGACAGCGCCGTCGACTTGAGCCCGAGGTTGTACGCCCAGCCGGCCGCCACACCGGCCAGATGCACCACGCCCGCCAGCAGCCCGTAGCCGAGGGAGAGCGGCACGCACAGCGCCAGCGCGACCACGGCCGCGGTCCGCACGGCGCGGGCGTTCACCGATCCGCCCGCCACCGGTTTGTCGCCCCGGCCTGTCGCGGTGTCACGCGCCGCGTCGATGGCGTCGTTGCTCCAGCCGATGGACAACTGCCCCGCCAGCACGGCGGCGGTCGCCAGGACACATCCGGCGGCGTCGGCCCCGGCCGCCGCCGCGAGACCGCCGACCAGCGCGGTCACCGCCACGGTCGGCCCCGGATGACACGCTTTCAGCAGGGCGCCCGTCCGGCGCGTGGCGTCCACAGGCTCATCGTAAGCGCCACCCGGGCCGCCACCTGTGCCGCCGTACGGGGTGCGTCGGCCCCGGTGTGAGCGGCCGTACAGGCGACTTCGCGTGTGGCGGCAGCAGGCGCGGGCAGGCATGGACACGTCCACGACCTCCGACCTCGGACCGCAGATGACTCGCATCGCAGCCGTCCATGGAGCCCTGGCTCCGCATCAGCACAGCCAACAAGACCTCACCGACATGGTCGCCAGGACGTGTCTGCCCGCGGGAACCGACCGCCGGGTGCTCGACAGGCTCCACCGCTCCGCCCGGGTCGCCACCCGGCACACCGCCCTGCCCCTCGACCGGTACGCGGAGCTGACCGACTTCGGTGTCACCAACGACGCCTTCATCGCCGCTGCCGTACCGCTGGGCGCCGAGGCCGTCGGCGCAGCGCTGGACGAGGCGGGGCTCTCCCCGCGCGATGTCGATCTGCTGATGTTCACCTCGGTGACGGGGATCGCCGCCCCGTCCGTCGACGCGCGGCTGGTCAACCTGCTCGGTATGCGACCCGACGTCAAAAGGCTGCCCATCTTCGGACTCGGGTGTGTCGCGGGGGCCGCCGGGATCTCCAGACTCCACGACTACCTGCTGGGCAGACCCGACGACGTCGCCGTACTGCTCTCCGTCGAACTGTGCACACTGACCTTCCAGCGAAACGATTCGTCGATGGCGAACCTGGTCGCCACCGGACTCTTCGGTGACGGCGCCGCCGCCGTCGTCGCCTGCGGGGCGCGCCGCGCGGGCCCCGGCCCCTACGTGGTCGACACCCGCAGCCGGATGTACCCCGACACGCAGGACGTGATGGGCTGGGACATCACCGGATCGGGCTTCCGGGTCGTCCTCGACGCGAGCGTCCCCGATGTCGTACGCAAGAACCTCGCCGCCGACGTCGACGGCTTCCTCGCCGACCACGGGTTGGCGCGCGAGGACATCACGGCGTGGGTGTGCCACCCCGGCGGCCCGAAGGTGCTCGAAGCGGTCGAGGAAGTGCTCGACCTGCCCGACAAGGCCCTCGACGTCACCTGGCGCTCGCTCGAAGCGGTGGGAAACCTGTCGTCGGCCTCCGTGCTGCACGTACTGCGTGACACCCTGGCCGAGCGGCGGCCACCGGCCGGTACGGCGGGACTGCTGCTCGCCATGGGGCCCGGGTTCTGCTCCGAACTCGTCCTGCTCCGCTGGTAGGACCGGCCGGGCCGGTACGGCCGGTACAGCCGATACGCAACGACGGGGAGAACATGATCTGGTACACGGTCCTGATCCTGGCGGTCGGCGCCGAGCGCGTCGCCGAACTCGTCGTGTCCAAGCGGCATCTGCGCTGGAGCATGGCGCGCGGCGGTGTCGAGTACGGCCGGCGGCACTACCCGCCGATGGTCGTCCTGCACACCGGGCTGCTGCTCGGCTGCCTGGCCGAAGTGTGGCTCGGCGACCGGCCGTTCGACGCGGCGCTCGGCTGGACGATGCTCGCGGTCGTGGTGGCGGCGCAGGCGCTGCGCTGGTGGTGCATCCGCACACTCGGCCCGCGCTGGAACACGAAGGTGGTCGTCGTGCCGGGGCTGCCGCTGGTCGCGGCGGGCCCGTACCGGCTGCTGCGGCACCCCAACTACGTGGCGGTCGTGGCCGAGGGAGTCGCGCTGCCGCTCGTGCACGGGGCCTGGCTGACCGCCGTCGTCTTCACGCTGCTGAACGCCTGGCTGCTGACGGTCCGTATCCGCTGCGAGAACCGCGCGCTGGCGCCCGCGCCGGCCACCGAAACCACCGACACCACCGACACGACCGGCGCGACCGACACCACCGGCGCCGCCGCCGAAGCCCGCCCGTGATCGACCTGCTGGTGGTGGGCGGCGGGCCCGCCGGACTCGCGACCGCCGTGCACGCCACCCTGGCCGGCCTCGAAGCGGTGGTGGTCGAACCGCGCACCACCCCGGTCGACAAGGCGTGCGGCGAAGGCATCATGCCCAGCGGGGTGCGTGCGCTGGCCGCCCTCGGCCTGACCGCACCGCCCGGCCACCCGCTGCGCGGCATCCGCTATCTCGCGGGCCCGCACAGCGCCGAGGCCACCTTCGGCGCGGGAACGGGCCTCGGGCTGCGCCGTACCGCACTGCACACCGCGCTCGCCGGGCGCGCCGACGAACTCGGCGTGAAGACCGTGACGGACCGGGTGCGCGAGGTTCGGCAGGACGCCGAATCGGTCACCGCCTGCGGCCTGCGGGCGCGCTGGCTGGTCGCCGCCGACGGGCTGCACTCGCCCGTACGCCGGGGTCTCGGCCTCGAACTGCCCGACCGCAGGCCCCGGCGGTACGGGCAGCGGCGCCACTACCGGGTCGAGCCGTGGAGCGACTTCGTCGAGGTGTACTGGTCGGGCGCGGGCGAGGCGTATGTGACCCCGGTCGGTGCCGACCTGGTGGGGGTGGCCGTGCTGAGCACGGTCCGGCGCGGCTTCGACGAGCATCTGGCCGGCTTCCCCGCACTGCGCGCCCGGCTCGAAGGACGCCCCGCGGCCGGCGCGGTACGCGGCGCCGGACCGCTGCGCCGCCGGGTACGCAGCCGGGTGGCGGGCCGCGTGCTGCTCGTCGGCGACGCGGCCGGTTACGTGGACGCGCTGACCGGCGAGGGCGTCGCGCTCGCGCTGGCCTCGGCGGAGGCGGCCGTACGCTGCCTGCGCGCCGGGCGCCCCGAGGCGTACGAACGCCGCTGGCGCACCCTGTCCCGGCGCCACCGACTGCTCACCGAGGGCCTGGTACGGGTCGCGGGCAACGCGGCGGGCGCCCGCCTGATCGTCCCCGCCGCCGCCCGGCTCCCGGCGGTCTTCACCGCGGCCGTACGCGCCTTGCAGTGACGCGCGGCCGGCGGACGGTGCCGCCGGATTCTCCCGGCCACGGGAGGATCCGGCGCCCGAGGGGCCGCGGCCTGTCCCGTCGCCACACCGGTCGACGCACCGGCCGCCCGCCTCCCGGCGGTCTTCACCGCGGCGGTACGTGCCTCGCAGTGACGCGGGCGAGCGGGGCCGACCCGGCTCAGGGTGAGATGACGTCCACGCTGTCGGTCTCCGGCGGGGTCAGCGCCGCCGCCGAGTGCGGTAGTACGTTGGCGACGTAGTCCGCGATGGTCGCCGCGAGGCCCACGTCGGTGCCCGCGTTCTCCGACAGGTACCAGCGGTGTTCCAGGACCTCGTGGTAGATCTGCGCCGCGTCCATCTCGCCGCGCAGCTCCAGCGGTACGGCCCGCACCGTGGGCCGGAAGACGTCCCGTACCCAGCGGTGCGCCAGCACCTCGGGCCTGGCGCTCAGCGGGTCGCCCGGCGCGTAGTCGTCCTGGCCCGCCATCCAGACCTCCAGGTCGCCGAGGAGCCGGCGCGCCTGGTTCTCCTCGGCGTCCAGGCCCGTCAGCCGCAGCAACTGCCGCTGGTGGTGTCCCGCGTCGACCACCTTCGGCAGGAAGGTGACCGTGTCACCCTGCGGGGAGCTCTGGATCTGCATCTCGGCGACGTCGAAGCCCAGTTCGTTGAGGCGGCGTATCCGGCGGTCTATGTAGTGCCGCTTGTCGACCGGGTACACCGACTCGCGGGTCAGCTCGTGCCAGAGGTCCTCGTAGCGCTTGACGATCGCAGCCCCGAACGGCACCGGGTCGACGGACGGGTGCAGGGAGCCCGAGGCCTCCAGGTCCATCAGCTCGCCCGCGATGTTCATCCGGGCCAGCTCTATGTCGTACTCCCGCTGGCCGTGGCTCAGGTGCTGCTGGATCTGGCCGGTCTCCGCGTCCACCAGATAGGCGGCGTACGCGCCCGCGTCCCGCCGGAACAGCGCGTTCGACAGCGAGCAGTCGCCCCAGGCGAACCCGGCCAGGTGCAGCCGGACGAGCAGCACGGCCAGCGCGTCCATCAGCCGCTTGACGGTGCTGGGGCGCATCGTCGACTCGAACATCGACCGGTAGGGCAGCGAGCCCTTGAGGTGGCGGGTGATCAGCGCCGACTCCAGCGGCTCGCCGTGCTCGTCCAGCCGCCCGGTCACCACGCCCACCGCCTCGACGGCGGGGATGGACAGCCGGTGCAGGTCCCGCAGCAGCCCGAACTCGCGGAGCGCGGCCCGCTCGGTGATCTCCTTGACCGCGACCACCTCGGGGCCCGCCGACGCGAAGCGCACCACATGGCGCGAGATACCGCGGGGGAGCGGCACCAGGCACTCCGCGGGCCAGGCGTCCAGCGGCGTGTTCCAGGGCAGATCCAGCAGTACGGCCGGATGCTCCGGATTGGTCGCGCTGATCTGCAGCGCCATCGTGCCTCCCACGGCGGTCGAGCGGTGTTCCCGCGGCGGGTCTCCTGACCGGAACCGCCCAGGACAGTGTGCCGGGTGTCGCACCGCCGCTGGCAGGGCGAGGGGTGCACAAGCGTTTACCCTAGGGGGTGAACATCTGTACACCCAGCGCCGGCACCTCCACCGGCAGAGCGCACACGGAGTGACATGTCCGCCGAGATATCCGAGCCCGCCGAGGAGCCCGTGGAAGCACCGCACCCGCGCTTCCTCGTCGCCGTGCTGTCGTTCTGCGGCGTGGTGGTCGCGGTCATGCAGACGCTCGTCGTCCCGCTCCTGCCGCACATCCCGGCCCTCACCGGCGCCACTCCGGCCGCGGCGAGCTGGCTGGTCACCGTCACCCTGCTGACCGGCGCCGTCTGCACCCCCGTGCTCGGGCGGGTCGGCGACATGTACGGCAAGCGCCGGGTGCTGCTCGCCTCGCTCGCCGTGCTGGCCCTCGGCTCCGTGCTGTGCGCCGTCAGCTCCGAGATCGCTGTGCTGATCGTCGGCCGCGCCCTCCAGGGCGCCGCGCTGGCCGTCGTACCGCTGGGCATCAGCATCATGCGCGACGAGCTGCCGCCGGCCCGGATGATCTCCTCCGTCGCGCTGATGAGTTCGACGCTCGGCATCGGCGCCGCCGTCGGACTGCCCATCGCCGCCTTCGTCATCGAGCACTACGAGTGGCACACCATGTTCTGGGCATCGGCCGGGCTCGGGGTCCTCGACATCGTGCTCGTCCTGCTCTGCGTGCCCGAGTCGTCGCGCCGCTCGCGCGGCAGGTTCGACGCGTGGGGCGCCCTCGGCCTCTCGGCGGCGCTGGTCAGCCTGCTGCTCGCGGTCACCCAGGGCGGCGACTGGGGCTGGACCTCGGGACGCACCCTCGGCCTGCTCGCCCTCGCCGTACTGATCGCCCTCGCCTGGGGCCGCTTCGAGCTGCGGACCACCTCGCCCATGGTCGACCTGCGGGTCTCGGCCCGGCCCGCCGTGCTGCTGACCAACATCGCCGCGCTGCTGATCGGCTTCGCCTTCTACGCCAACTCGCTGTCCACCGGGCAGATGGTGCAGGAGCCGAAGGCCACCGGCTACGGCCTCGGCGCCTCCATCGTGGTCAGCGGCCTGTGCATGCTGCCCGGCGGGATCGCGATGGTCGCGCTGTCACCGGTGTCGGCCAGGATCTCCGCCAGGTACGGGCCGAAGACCGCCCTCGCCATCGCCTCCGGGACGCTGGCCGCCGGCTATCTGATCCGCTTCTTCACCAGCCACCAGCTCTGGACGATCATCGTGGGCGCCACCGTCGTCGCCGCGGGCACCGCCATCGCGTACTCCGCGCTGCCCACGCTCGTGATGCGCTCGGTGCCGGTGGCCGAGACCGGAGCCGCCAACGGGCTCAACACCCTGATGCGCTCGGTCGGCCAGGCGTTCTCCAGCGCGGTGGTCGCCGCCGTCCTCGCCAACGTCACCTTCCAGGTGGGCGGGCTCACCGCGCCCACCCTGCACGCGTATCTGCTGGTGTTCCTGATCTCGGGCGGTGTGGCGTTGGCCGCGCTCGCCGTCACCCTGTGTCTGCCGAGCGGCAGGACACCCGCGACCGGTAGCGTCAGGAGGGACCGGACCGCATCGCTCGCCCAGGAGAACGCATGAGCGCGGAAGCCACCGATCCGGCCAGCGGCCGGGGCGCGATCCTGCGCGCCGCCCGGCGGGCCTTCGCCGTACGGCCGTACGCGGAGGTCACGCTGCGCGGTATCGCGGCGGACGCGGGCGTCAGCGCCTCGCTGATCGTCAAGCACTTCGGCACGAAGGAAGAGCTGTTCAACACCGTCGCCGACTTCGGCCCCGCCGCCGACCTGCTGTTCGTCGTACCGTCGGCGGAGCTGGGCCGGCATCTGGTGCTCACCATGGTGCGCGCCAAGCGCGGAGCGCAGGGCGATCTGCTGCTGCGGGTGGTGTTCTCGCTCGGCAAGGACGACGAACGGGCGCTGCTGCGCGAGCGGTTCGGCGAGCAGATCACCCAGCGGCTCGCCGGGCTGCTGCCGGGACCCGACAGCGCGCTGCGGGCCGAACTGGTCGCGGGACAGCTCATCGGGCTCAGCGCCACGCTCAGCCTGCACGCGGCGGGCGCGGGCACCGCCGCCACCCCCGAGCGACTGGCCGATCTCTACGGACCGGCCGTCCAGACCCTGATCGACGGGTCCTCGGCCACCGGGTCTTCTGCCACCGGGTCTTCTGCCGGCGGGGCCCCGGTCACCGGCTGAGCAGCAGCTCCGTGTTGCGGTCCTCGGACTCGCCGACCCCCGCGGTGCCGCGCCCCGGGGCGTTCTGGGCCAGCTCGCGGTAGAGGCCCGCGAGACCGGTCTGCGAGAGGTCGTCGAAGTCGGTGCGGTACGGCGCGCCCGACTCGATCAGCGTGGTGAACAGGGACAGGGTGCCGTCGCCGTTGTCGGTGATCTCGATGATCCGGGCGAGCTGCGGGTGGTCGACGTGCGAAGCGGTGGAGATCTCCCAGAACGAGCCGTGCGGCAGGATCGCGTTGCGGTGGCTGTGTCCGTTGACCCACGCCAGGACATTGCGGTGGCGCTTCAGCAGGTCCACCACTTCGTCGCTCGTGTGCCGCGCCTCGCCGGGTCTGGCCGGATCGCGGTGGGTGTTGGTCATCGTCCAACTGTTGTGGTGGCTGAAGAAAACGACGTGCGCGTCCTGGTACTCCGTGAGGGTTCGCTCCAGCCAACGGAGCTGGGCCGTGCCGAGCGAGCCGAGGAAGTGCCCGGCGCGGTCGGTGGTGTCCAGGCTGACGCCGATCACGTTCCCGCCCATCGGGAAGGTGTAGTACAGCGTGTCACTGTCGAGGTTGGCCGCGCTGTAGCCGTGGCCCAGCGGACCAGGTCCCGTACGGGCCGGGTCGAGGTGCGCCCTGAGGTAGTCGCGTGGCCCGAACGGGGCCCGGAGCGGATCCGGTGTGACGGTGCGCATCCTGCGCTTCTCGCGGCGCAGCAGATCGACCAGCTCGCCGCCCGCCGGATTGCTGCCGGCGGTCAGGACCTTCGCCAGCGCCTGCGCCTCGGACTCCGGGACGGTGAACAACTTCCGGTCACCGACGGCGAATTCGGCGAGGAAACCGGACCGGTCCGCCATCGCGCCGCTGGCCAGCGAGTCATGGTTGCCGACCGTCGAATACCACGGGATGCGCAGCCCCGGGCTGTCCACGGAGCGCATCGCCGCGTCGAGGAAGCCGTCGATCCTGGGGAAGCCGAGCTGCTTGTCCGGGTCGCGCAGCGCGTCCTCGGGGTGCCAGTACAGCCGCTCACCGGAATTCTGCACGCCCTCGTACTTGCTGCCGTCACCCGTGTTGGGGGTGACCCGGCCGCCGCTCATCACGGTCAGGAACCAGTCGAGTTCCGCCCGCGAGTTGTTGTCGGTGTTGTCGCCCGTCGTCACGGCGAAGGACAGCGGGGCGCCGGTCGCGGGACCCGAGGTGAGGGCGTTGATCCGCTCGACCAGGGAGACGGCGCCGGGCACGGTGAGCGCCTCGTGGGGGCGCCAGGAGCTGAGCTGCCGCGCGCGCAGGTACTCGGTGCGCACCGGGTGCTGGACGTCGACCAGGTGCAGGTCGGTGAGCTGCACGAACGAGCTGAGGACGGTACGCCGGTCGGCGCGGCCGTTCTTGGCCGGCGCCAGTTTCTCCCTGACGACGCGGCGCCAGCCGGGGCCTTCGCCGAGCCGCCGGAAGGCGGCGAGGTTGTTACGCGGGGCGGCGACCGAGTCCAGTGTGGTCCTGGCGGGCACGGCCGGTGCCGGTGTGGCGGAGGGGGCGGTACGGGGCGCGGGGACCGCCGGTGCGGACGACTCCGGTGCGGCGGCGGCCGCGTCCGAACCGCTGCCGGCGCCGAGGGCCAGACCGATTCCGGCCGAGACGCCGACCGCGCCGGTCGCGGCGAGAAACGACCTGCGGTCGAGGGCGGTGACTGCGGAGCGTATGCGTGACATGGTGCGGTCTCCCGAAGTGCGAACGCATCGGTTTGCGAGCCAGAGGACGGCCCCCTGGTCACACCTTTGATGCTTGACACCGGGCGTGGCCTGCGCGTGAACGTCGTTACAACTGCGAACACACGTCACTGCACAGGGATCACCGACGGTGGCCAACCGTCGTCAGGCCCTCTTCCGGCGTACCGGAACCGGTCACTCTGTGTTCACTCCGCGGGGAAGGGAAACCTCACCGACGCGCCGGTTCAGGTAGCGCCGCTCGGCGTCCGTCGGCGCGAGCGCCAGCGCCTCGCGGTAGCCGGCGGCCGCCTCCCGCCACCGGCCGAGCCTGCGCAGCAGATCGGCCCGGGTCGCGAACAGCGGGAAATATCCGGCCAGTTCGCCGGACTCCCGCAGCGCGTCCACCAACGCGAGCCCTTGGGCGGGGCCTTCGGCCATGGCGACGGCAGCCGCCCGGTTCAGCTCCACCACGGGACCCGGCGCCATCCGCGCCAACTCGAGGTACAGCAGCGCGATCTGCGGCCAGTCCGTCTCCTCGGCGGTGCCGGCGGATGCGTGGCAGGCGGCGACAGCGGCCTGCACCTGGTAGGGCCCCGGCCTGCGCCGCAGCAGGGCCTCGTCCAGGACGGCGAGACCCTCGGCGATGCCGTCCCTGTCCCACGCCGTACGGTCCTGCGCCTCCAGCGGCACCAGCGCGCCCTCCCCGTCCACCCGGGCAGCGCGCCGCGCGTCGTGCAGCAGCATCAGCGCCAGCAGCCCCCGCACCTCGCTCTCCCCGGGCAGCAGTCCCGCCAGCACCCGGGTCAGCCGGATCGCCTCGGCCGTCAGCTCACGCCGTACCGGCACTGCGCCGGCCGACGCCGTGTACCCCTCGTTGAACAGCAGGTACAGCACGGCGAGCACCGCCGCCGTCCGCCCGGCGAGCGCCGGACCCGACGGCACCCGGAACGGGATCCCGGCCCGGCGGATCTTGTTCTTCGCCCGGACCAGCCGCTGCGCCATCGCCGGTTCGGAGACCAGGAACGCGCGGGCGATCTCGGCCGTGCTCAGCCCGGCCAGCGTCCGCAGCGTCAGCGCCACGCGCGCCTCGGCCGGCAGCGCCGGATGGCAGCAGGTGAAGATCAGCCGCAGCCGGTCGTCCGGTACGTCACCGTCGCCCGTCACCTCGGGGTCGGGGTCGGGCTCCGGGTCCGCGGCGGGGGAGCCGGGGAGCGAGCCGTTCGCGCCGGGCATCCGCGCCACCTTCCGCAACGTCGCCGCCTCGGTCGCCGTCCTGCGCAGCCGGTCGAGCGCGCGGTTGCGGGCCGTGGTGGTGAGCCACGCGCCGGGGCGGCTCGGCACCCCGTCACGCGGCCAGCGCTCCAGCGCCCGCGCGAACGCGTCCTGCGCGCACTCCTCGGCCAGGTCCCAGTCGCCGGTGAACCGGATCAGGGAGGCGACGACGCGGCCCCACTCCTCGGAGTAGGCCGCCGCCACCGCCTCGTTCACTCCGTCCAGAACGGCCGCACCTCGATCATCCCGAACTTCGCCATGGGGTGCTTCGACGCGATCTCGACCGCCTCGTCGAGATCGGCGCAGTCGATGATGTCGAAGCCCCCCATCTGCTCCTTCGTGTCGGCGAAGGGGCCGTCCGTGAGCAGCAGCGAGCCGTCGCGCACCCGGACCGTGGTCGCGGCCTCGGGGCCCCCCAGGCGCTCCCCTTGGAGGCGTACGCCACGGCCGTCCATCTCCTCGACCCAGGCCGTGGCGTCCAGCTCCTCCGGGGGCGCCTCGAACGGTTCGTCCGTACAGATGAGCAGCAGATACTTCATCGTTCCTCCTGATGTACCGAGGTCTGGTCTCCGGGAGTGGACACCATTGCCTCACACCGGTACGACGCGCGCCCCCGGCCGGATCGACAGGTCCGGCGAGAAAACTTTTCCCGATCCGCGGCGCATACGCCGTGGGGGAGGGGGCACACGCATCTTCGAACCCGGGCTCGCGGCACCCCCCCGCCGACGGAGCTCGCCGGCCCCACCGGTAACCCCCCTCCACCGGTGGGGCCGCCCCCTTTTCCGGCGCGCTTCCTGCGCGCTTCCCGCGCCCCTCCGGCGTCAGTTGTCCCGGACGAACTTCTTCGCCAGTCGGTCGCCCAGCCGGACGGCGGCGGCGTGGTCCTCGATGGGGGAGACCCGGGAGTCCGTGAAGAGGATGTACGTGACGCCCGACGGGACCCCGCCCCGTTCGGGGTGCGCGGGGATGCCCATCGCCGCGGCCGTCGCGTAGGACGCCTCGCCGATGATCCCGGCGGGCCCGGTGTCGCCGACCACCGCGTACTGCACCCGGTCGTCGTGGATGACCGCGGCGACCCCGCCGCCCTTGATGCCGGACGCCGTGTAGTCCCAGGTGCCGCCAGGGGCCGGCACCACGACGTACGGCAGCTTCTCCGAGTTCAGCGGCTTGCCGTCCGACTGGGAGAACGCGGTCGAGTTCTGGAACCACCGGTCCGTCGCGCTGTTGCAGCGGGCGGTCACCTGGCCGTCGCAGTCGATGTCCATGTCGGCCTGCCAGAACACCGCGCCCTCGGCGCCGCAGACCGGGACCGTCGCCGCGCCGTTGTCGTCCGTGCGGTACAGGCCCTTCGAGATCCGCGCGCAGTCCTTGACCTTGGCGAGCAGGTCGGCCGCCGGAACGCTGCCCTCCCGCGCTGAGGCCGGGCCCGCGGCGCCCCGCCCGGCCGGCGGCCCCGCCGCGCCGCGTCCTGCGGGCGACGCGGACCCGGCGAGGGCGATGGCGGACAGCGGGAGCTGGGGGAGTACCGCCGCTGCCAGCAGTACCGTGCCGGCGGCGGCGACGTGGGTGCGATAGCGCATGGGGAAGGTGCCCTTTCCTGGACGGCATGGCCCTGACGGCTCTACGGGGGCGGACGGCGGCCCTCCGATATGCGCCGGCCCAGCCGTTCGAGGAACACCCGCTGTCCCGCCACCAGCCGCGGCTCCGCCGCCGCCGCCGGGAACCACGCGAACCGGTCCAGCTCGGGAAACTCCTGTATGAGCCCGGAGCCGCGCGGCCACTCCATGGTGAAGGTGCCCGGCACCGCGTCCGCCGGGTCCAGGTCGCCCTCGACCGCCCAGATGGTGACGGTCTTGCCGCCGCGCTGCACGGACTCGCCGAGCGCGGTCCAGTCGCCCTCGGGCGGCGCCAGGCTGAGCTCCTCCTGGAACTCCCTGCGGGCCGCGGCCTCCGGCGTCTCGTCGGGGCCGTACTCCCCCTTGGGGATCGACCACGCCGCCGTGTCGCGGCGCGCCCAGAACGGGCCGCCCATGTGCCCGAGCAGCACCTCGACACCGGCGTCAGTGACCCGGTACACCAGAATTCCCGCGCTTCGCTTGCCCGACATGCCGTCAATTCTGTTCGAAGTCGGTAACGCGCGCTCGAACTGATGCGCCGTCCGGGAACGGGGCGGGGCCCGGCCTCATGGAGAGACCGGGCCCCGCGGGTGCGATGTGCGCTGTGCTGTATGCGCTGTGCGGTGTTACGGGAAGGAGACCACGTTGGACGGGACGGTCGAGGTGCCCGACGTGGCGGCCCCGGTGTTGTTGATCACGTGGTTGTACTGACCCATCCCGCCGAGGGAGACCACCAGCAGGTCGTGGAACTTCACACCGGGCTTGACCGGTGCCTCGAACCCGCTGTTCTGACGGATGTTCGGGTCGGCGGTGTAGTTGCAGTAACTGCCGAGCCCCCAGCCCTCGTGGGTGTTGACGGAGTCGTCGACCTTGTAGGCCGCGAATCCCTGGGTGTTGCCGTTCTGGATCGCGGCCTGGTTGGGAGCGTCGTACGCCTTCTCGTTCTGGAAGAAGATCGTCTTGCCGTTCTCGCCGCTCCACCGGACGTCGTACTTGTTGAAGTGTTCGACGAACAGCCCGGTCGCCAGCACATTGGCGCCGCTGACATGGAGCCCGTAGTCGGCGCGGTTGGACTCCCAGCCCGCCCCGGCTCCGTGGTCGGCCCGCCAGATCCAGGTGTGGTCGATGATCGTGTCGTTGCTGTTGATCTCCATGCTGGTGGTCGCCTTGGCGGCGCCCGCGCCACCGATCCGGACGAACACGTCCTGGACGGTGGTCGGGTTCGCGGCGTGGCTCGCCGACGCGCCCTGGGGGCCGACCTGGAGGAGCACCTGCGAGTTGACCGTACCGGCGTCGATCAGGAAACCGGCCAGCTTGACGCCGTCGACGTCGGCGACCTTCATCGCGTTCACCCCGTTGTCCGGGATGATCGTCGCGTAACCGAGGCCGAGCACCACGGTGTTGGCCCGGGTCACGTTGATCGTCTGGTCGACGTGGTAGATGCCCGGGGTGAACAGCAGGTTGAGGCCCTGGGCCAGTGCCGCGTTGATCGTCGCCGCGGTCGCGCCGGGCTTGACGACGTAGAACTGGTCGAGACCGATCGAGTCACCCTGCGGGGTGCCGTTCCACGAGACGCCGCGCGCGTTGGTGCGCTTGGCCGGAACGAAGACCTTGTAGGTGTTGCCGTCCAGGTAGAGGAACGGCTTCTCCCGCGAGGTCGGGGTGTTGTTCAGCGTGGTGTAGGGCGGGTTCGGGAAGCTCTGGGCAGGCGCGCCCTCGACACCCGAGAACACCTGGTTCCAGACGCCGTTGCTGAAGCCGCCGATGGAGCTGTCCCGCGTGTACCACTGCTGCTGCGAGTAGTTGCCGATGCTGCCGTCGATCTTGCTGTCGGCGATGTAGCCGCCACTGGCCCAGCCGTAGCCGTTGGGCGCCAGGTTGAGCCCGCCCTTGATGTGCATACGGCGGAACGGCGCGGCCTGGGCGACGGCCCAGCGGTCGGTGCCGTTCACCGGGGTGAGCGCCAGGTTCTCGGCGGAGCGCCAGAAGTTCTGGGTCGCGTTGCCGTTGAACCAGCCGGCGTCCACGGTCACGTCACCGTTGATGTTGGTGTCGTCCGGCTTGAGGCCGAGACCCGCGATCGAGGTGTAGAAGCCGAGCTGGGCGTTGAGGTTGTTGTACGTGCCCGGCTTGAAGAGCAGTTCGTAGCGGCCCGTGCCGAACTGGGCCGACTCCTGCTGCGCGAAGATCTGGTCCAGCGTGCCCTGGATGTTGGGCGTCGACGGGTCGAAGACCTTGACGTTGGGGCCGAGGTCGCCACCGCCCTGGATCGGTCCGCCGGGGTTCGAGCCGCCGTCCGTGCCGCCGTACACCTGGAACTCCCAGAGGGAGTAGCCGTACTGGGTGGCGCGGGTGGTGCCCGTCAGCTTCACGTAGCGGGCGTTGCCCGTGACGTTGAGCGTCTCGTTGCCGCCGGGGCCCGTGGTGGTGGAGTACGCCTGCGTCCAGCTCGAACCGTTGGTGGAGAACTCGATCTTGTACGCCTTGGCGTACGCGGTCTCCCAGCGGAGCTGGATCTGGGTGACCGCCTGGGTGGAGCCCAGGTCGATCTGGATCCACTGCGGGTCGGACGCGGCGCTCGACCAGCGGGTGCCGTTGTTGCCGTCGACGGCGTTGACGGCGGGGGTGCCGCCGTTCTCCGTGCTGGAGACCGTCACCGGCTTGCCCTGGGAGAGCAGGGTCGGCGCCGCGCTGGCCGTTGTGGTGGGGATGAAGAGCAGCAGCGAGGCGAGCATGGAGGCCGCGACCGCGGCGACCACTCCTCGCCTGCGCGTGGGCGAGGGTCTCCGGAACCGTGGGAGACCGAGCGAAGCAGCATGCATGGGCATGTCTCCTGAATCATCAGACAACGGGCAAGGCGCTGCGGGAAAGAACTCGGAGAGCGCTCTCTGGGTAATGGTGATGGTTCCCCCGTGTTTCGTACACGTCAAGAGTTGTGCACGGACCGAGTGAGTCCGGTTCAGTTGTGCACAACAAGTAACCGCCAGGAAAAGGCAGTTGTCCCAACTTGTGCGGAGTCCAAGGTGACGATGTTTCAGAATCTGACGTCGGCGACGCGATGAGGAAACATTGCCGCGCGGCCGTCGTATCGTCGTTAACTGATTGGTGTTAACGTTGCTCTATCGGGGGGCGGTGAGCGTGCCCCGAGGACCGGAACGGAGTATCGTCATGGCTGAGAACACCCCTGCCGGCCGCCGGGTGGCCGTCGTCACCGGCGGGTCACGCGGTATCGGCAGGCAGAGCGCCGAGCGGCTGGCGGCGGACGGACTCGCCGTCGTCGTCAACTACGCGGGGAACACGGCCGAGGCGCAGGCCACGGTCGAGGCCATCACCGCCGCAGGCGGAGCGGCCGTCGCCGTACGGGCGGACGTGGCGGACGAGCACGCCGTCGCCGCCCTCTTCGACACGGCGGAGGAGACCTTCGGCGGGGTCGACGTGGTGGTGAACGCGGCCGGGGTGATGGTCGTGAAGCCGCTCGTGGACCTCGGCCTCGACGACCTGGACCGGATGCTGCGGACGAACGTCAGGGGCACCTTCGTCGTCAACCAGCAGGCCGCGCGCCGGCTGCGGTCGGGCGGCGCGATCCTGAACTTCTCCAGCAGCGTCGTCGGCCTGGCGTTCCCCGGCTACGCCGCGTACGCGGCGACCAAGGGCGCCGTGGAGGCGATGACCCTGGTTCTCGCGCGCGAACTGCGCGGCAGGGACATCACCGTCAACACCGTGGCACCTGGTCCGACCGCCACCGCGCTGTTCCTGGACGGCAAGGACGAGAAGGCCGTCGCCGAACTGGCGGCCGCGCCGCCGCTGGAGCGGCTCGGCACCCCGGAGGACATCGCGGAGGTGATCTCCTTCCTCGCGGGCCCCTCGCGCTGGATCAACGGTCAGCTCGTACGGGCCAACGGCGGGATCATCTGACACCGCCGCGCGGGCGCGCGTCGGACAGCCGGTCCAGCCACTCGGCGAGCAACGTGCCCTCGGCCGCGCTCAGTTCGGCGGGCGGTGACTGCCGCAGCAGCGCACCGAGGCGGGCCGCAGCCGCGGACGTACCGGCGCCGGCGGGCGTACCGGCGTTTGAGGGGGCGCCCTGGGTGGCGGCCACGGCGTCGTCCGTCAGGACCGAGGCGTGCACCGCGTCCCGCACCCGCACGGACATCCCGGCGTCGCTGAAGGTGGCGGGCCGCGAGACCAGCATCAGCGACACACCGACATTGGCCGACATGATCATCTGCGCCGCGAGGGCCGGGGAGACCCGCAGCCTCCCCAGGGCCGCCGCCCGCTCCAGGTCGCGGGTCAGGATCCGGTGGGACTCCAGCGCCGAAGCGGGCGGCTCGCGCATCGCGGGGGAGTTCATCAGCCGGTACAGATTCCGGTTCGCCAACGCGAATTCGACATGGCCGTTCCAGCCCTCGCGCAGATCCTCGACCGGGTCGGTGCTCGGCTCCCGGCGCCGCTTGGTCTCCAGATACCGGTCGAAACCGTGGTCCACGACGGCCGACAGCAGACCTTCCTTGTCACCGAACTGCCGGTAGAGCACGGGCGCCCCGATACCGGCGGCCTCGCAGACCGCGCGCGTCGAGATGTCGCCGCTGGGCGACCTGGCCAGCAGCTCCGCCGCCACCTCCAGAATCCGTACGCGCGTGCTCATGGGCGGATGCTACCAACCTGCCCGTAGCGCCGCTCGCGCGAGCGCGTGTCATCCGCTACGGGCGGCCGGGGCGCACCGGGCTCAGAGCAGTTGCCACAGATGGTCGTCGGTCCCGTTGTCGGCGAACTGCACCACCTGGGCGCTGTCGGCCGTCGACATCCCGTCCACGCCCAGCACCTTGCCGCTGTGCTTGTTGCGGAGGAGGAACCACCCGTCGCCCTTGTCGACGCGCTGCCACAGGTGGTCGTCGGTGCCGTTGTCGGCGAACTGCACCACCCGCGCGCTGTCGGCGGTCGACATCAGGTCGACACCGAGCACCTTCCCGCTGTTGCCGTTCCTGATCAGCAGCCAGCCCCCGCCCGCGTCCGCCAACTGCCAGGCGTGGTCGGCCGTACCGGAGTTGGTGAACTGGACCACCCGCGCGCTGTCGGCCAGCGACATGCCGTCCACGGCGAGCACCTTCCCGCTGTGCTTGTTCTGGATCCGCCGGTACGGGGGTGCGGCCACCCACGCGTGCCCGTCGGGCGTCGCCGTCGGGAAGGCGGTGATCCGCAGCCGGGCGGCGCCCATCGGGATCAGGGTCACCTCCTCGGGCGCCGCCGCGCTGCGCGCGGGGCTGTCCTGGAGCGGGGTGACGACATGCTGGTCGTCGGCGGTCCACTCGGCGAGCCTGCGGGCCTGCGCCGTGATCCGTACGGGAGCGCCGTCCTGCGTGAACGGGTTCGCGGCGAGCGGCCCTTCGTCGGCCGTGAAGCGCAGAGCGCCCAGCGGGTCGGGCGCCAGGGCGTAGTTCCAGGCGGTGGTGGCGTGTACCGCGTACTGGGGGAAGTCGGCCGTGCCCGCGTAGCGGTCGTACCGCTCACCGATCTTGAGTGAGTAGCTCAGCGGCCCGTGGTCCACGCTCACCGCGCCGTGGTTGTGCTGCCAGGTGCGTACGGTGGTGCGCTGCGGCAGCCGCAGGGTGACCTGGTCGCCGCTGCGCCAGGTGCGGTCGACCTTGACGAACGCCGGTCCTGCGGGAGCGCTCACCCGGGCGCCTGCCACGGTGAGTTCGGGGTTCGCGCACCAGCCGGGGATGCGCAGACGGAGCGGGAAGGCGACCGCTTTCGGGGTGGTGACCGTGAGGGTGACCGTCTCCTTGAACGGATAGTCGGTGTCCTCGGTGATCGTGACGACCGTCCCGTCACCCACCTTCGCGCGCACCTCGCTCGCCGCGTACAGCGAGGCCGCCAGGCCGCGGTCGGGGGTCGCCAGCCACAGCTCCTCGGTGAAGTAGGGCCATCCCATGCCGTAGTTGTGCGGGCAGCAGCGGTACTGGTCGACGCCCGGCTGGAACGACTGCATGGCGAAGCCGTTCTGGAACTGGCCGTTCGTCTTCGGGGTGTTGTCGAGATCGACACTGTTCGCTGCTGTGATGTAGTGAATGCCCCGGCCCTGCGGATCGGTGGCGGCGGGCAGCAGGTTGAAGGCCAGTTCCTCGCAGCGGTCGGCCCACACCGGATCGCCGGTGATCCGGGTCAACAGCTCGTGGCTGGCCATGAATTCGACGATGCCGCAGCTCTCGAAACCCTGCCGGGGATCGCCGAACCCCGGCCTGGCGTTCTCGTCCCCGGCGAAGCCGCCGCCGGGGAACTGCCCGTACGTACCCATCACGTTGGCGTAGTTGCGGTACGTGGCGTTGGTGAGATCGGCCGACCCCGAGCGCAGGGCGTACTGGGCGGGTTCGCGGAAGCCCTGCGCGATGTTGACGTTGTGCAGGTCGGGGAAGTTGTCGACCCAGTTCGCGCCGTGGGTGTGCATCGAGTCGGCCAGGTCGAGGAGGAACGACTCGCCGGTGCGGTTGTAGACCCAGAAGACCACGTCGAGTCCGTCGCCCCAGCGCTTCGACACCCAGCTCGAGTTGAAGGCACCCGGCCCCTGCGCGTTCATGAAGCGCAGGAACGGGAGCAGGAAGGGGATGATCCGGGTGTCGCCGGTGAACTCCTCGTGCGAGCGCAGGGCCTGGAGCAGCGGGAGGTACGGCCAGAAGTCGGGCCCGCCGTTCAGCGCGGTACGCAGTCGGGTGGGGCCGAAGAAGCCGTCCGGCTGCTGGGTCGCGATGATCGCGTCGATCCAGCGCCCCGCGGCGTCGATGGCGGCCTGGTCGCCGGTGAGGGCGCCGAGTCCGACGTATCCCCGCAGCCAGTACGTGACTTCCTCCCAGCCGGCCTTCTCCGGGTGGACCCAGCCCGACTCGTCGAACTGGAGGAAGTGGGAGACCTCGGCGTACCGGCCGAACAGGCCGCCGAGGAGCTGCCTGAGCTGTCCTGCCAGCCAGCCGCGCGCCGTGACACTGCCGAGCGGCAGCTTCTGGAAGGCGGCGGGGGCCAGCGGGGCCGCGTTCGGCGTGTACCAGCCGCCGGCCGGCGCGGCCTGCGCCGCCGCGGTCGGCGCCGTGGCCGAGGCGGGTGCGGCGAAGTGTCCGAGGACGCCCGCCCCGCCGAGTGTGAGGGCGCCGGCGTGCAGGAAGCGTCGTCTGTCGATCATGACCGGGGACTCCCGTCCTTCGTGCGTTGCCCGACCGTCTGTACAACGTTGCAAATAACTCCGCTGGCATGACAGCACGCGGCCCTCGCCTTGTCCAGGTCCATGACAAAAGCGAGGGCTCTTCGGGGGCGCGCGTGAGGAGTGCGGCCGGGGAGGGGGCCGAGGTCAGGCCACCGGGACCGCGCGGGTACGGAACCGGTCCGCGTCCCCGCCGAGCACCACGGCCCGCTGTGCCTCGATCTGCTCGTGCGGCTGGCCGAGCGCGATCGCCCCGGCCGCCGTCAGCCGCCCGTACTGCTCGGCGCTGAGCGGCACGTCGAGCGCGGCCAGATAGTCGTCGAGCTGCTTGACGGTGCGCGGGCCGATGATCGGCACCTGGGCGGTGGTCGCGCGGGCCGCCCGCTCGCGCAGCCAGGCCATCGCCACCTGCGCCGGCGGCGCGCCGATCTCGGCCGCCACGGCGAGGACGGCGTCGACCGCCGCCGTCTTGCGGCCGCCGTCCTCCGTGTGCAGCAGCCGCT
Organism: Streptomyces sp. NPDC087906; assembly: GCF_055584925.1. Lineage (NCBI taxonomy): Bacteria > Bacillati > Actinomycetota > Actinomycetes > Kitasatosporales > Streptomycetaceae > Streptomyces > Streptomyces sp. NPDC087906. The sequence goes on along the minus strand of NZ_JBVJLC010000002.1, from coordinate 575,883 downwards.
TGAGCACGGTCTGCTGCCGCCCCTCGTCGCTGTCGCGGTACTTGCCGGTCAGCAGGCCGCCGCCGAGCGGCGACCACAGCGCGGCGCCGAGCCCCAGCGCCTCGGCCATCGGCAGCAGCTCGCGGTCGGCGCCGCGCTCCACCAGGCTGTACTCGAACTGCACGGCGCTGACCGGCGCCCAGCCGCGCAGCTCGGCCAGGGCCACGGCGCGCGAGACGCGCCAGGCGGGGAAGTTGGAGAGCCCCGCGTAGTGGATCTTCCCGGCGCCGACCAGGTCGTCGAGACCGCGCAGGATCTCCTCCATCGGGGTGACCGGGTCGGGGAAGTGCACCCAGAACAGGTCGATGTAATCGGTCCTGAGCCGCCGCAGGCTGGCCTCGACCGCCCGCACCATGTTCTTGCGGCTGTTACCGGTCGCCTGCACCCCGGCCTGCGGGGTGACCCCGTTGGCGAACTTGGTGGCGAGGGTGAAGCGGTCGCGCTCGGCGGCGATCAGATCGGCCAGGATCTCCTCGGACTCGCCGAACTGGTAGCTCTCGGCCGTGTCGATGAAGGTGCCGCCCGCGTCGGCGAACCGGTCGAAGATCTTGCGCGCCTCGGCGGGCTCCGCTCCCGTACCCCACCGGGTGCCGAAGTTCCCCGCACCCAGGGCGTACTCGGACACCCGTAGTCCGCTGGCGCGGCCGAAGGTCGTGTACTGCATGGCGGGACTCCTCGTGTGCGGCGGCGGCCGGAAATCGAAGTAAACCGATTGTTCTACCTCTGGGACGCTACACCGCACCCGCGGCCAAGTAAAACGATCGGTATGCTTGAGGGTGTGGAGACGACAGCGCAGGCGCCGGAACGAGAGCCGCGCGGCGGCCGGGGGGCGCGCGAGCGGATTCTGACGACGGCGGAGAGGCTCTTCTACGACCAGGGCGTCAACGCCACGGGGATGGCGCAGCTCACCTCGGCCGCGCATGTCTCGCGGCGCACGTTCTACCAGCACTTCCCCGGCAAGGAAGCCCTCGTGGCCGCCTATCTGGCGCGGGTCGGCGCACCGGGCACCGCCGGCCGTGAGCAGGTCCTCGACCGTACGGACCTGGCTGCCCGCGACCGGCTGCTCGCGCTCTTCCGCGACCCGCCGGCGGGCACGGCGCTGCGCGGCTGCGCCTTCCACAACGCGGCGGTCGAGTTCGCCGACACCGGATCCGCCGTCCGGACCCTGGTCGGCGCGCACAAACGGGAGTTCGCCCGGCGTCTGACGGAGACCGCCGCCGAAGCGGGCGCCGCGGACCCGCAGCAGCTCGGCGGCCGGCTCGCCGTCCTCTTCGAGGGCGCCACGTCGCTCGCCCTCTCGCTGAACGACCCGCGGCCCTTCGCCGACGCGCGCGAGCTGGCGACCCTGCTGGTCGACGCGGCCACGGCGGGCGGTAAGGGGTGCGGGACCGGTGCCGCGGTGATTGGTGATCATGACAGCCGGGCACTCGAAAGGAGTGACCGGCTGTAGCGGAGGCCCTCGGCCGCCGCCGCCCCACCCGGGGCGGACGCCGGGTCACTGACGGAAGGGAGTGGTCCGCATGCGTGCGCACAGACGCGCCCCAGGGCGTGCCGCACGTGCGACGTATCTTCTGCCGAGATCGGACACCTCGGCCCGGTGGGCGCGGCATCTGACCGCCGCCTACCTCGACCACGGCTGCGGCGAGCCGATATCCGCCGATCAGATGGACGACGCCAAGCTCGTCGTCTCCGAACTCGTCACCAACGCCACCCGCTACGGCAGGGGAAACTGCCAGCTCCGGCTGAGCGTGGGGCACGGCCAGGTCACCGTAGAGGTGCATGACAACAACCCGGCCCGGCCGGTGCTGCGCGTGGCGGAACCCGCCCGGTCCGTGGACTCGGACAACGCGTCGGCCGAGAGCGGCCGCGGCATCGCACTCGTCTGCGCGCTCTCCCACCAGTTCGTGGTGCTGCGCGGCCCCGGTACGGGCAAGACCGTGCAGGCGGTCCTGTCGGACTGCTGAGCCGGCCCGCTCGGTCAGCCCGCGCTCCTCGCGCTCCTCAGTGGAGCGCCCCTCCGGCGACCCGCAGATCGGTCGACGTGCGCGCCGCCGTGCTCAGCACGGCGGCGAGTCCCCTGGCGATGTCGCCGACCGCCATGGACGGCTCCGCCCTCTCCGTCACCTGGTGCGGTGCGAACGGCACATGCACGAACCCGCCGCGCAGCGCCGGGCGTTCGGTGGCGATGAGATGCGCGAGCCCGTAGAAGACGTGGTTGCAGACGAAGGTCCCGGCCGTCTGCGAGACGGCCGCCGGCAGCCCCGCCGCCCGTACCGCCTCGACGCAGGCCTTCACCGGCAGGGACGCGAAATACGCCACGGGGCCGCCGGGGACGACCGGTTCGTCGACGGGCCGGTTGCCCGCGTTGTCGGGGATCCTCGCGTCGTCGACATTGACGGCGACCCGCTCCACCGCCAGCCCGGTCCTGCCGCCCGCCTGGCCCACGCACAGCACGAGCGCGGGATCCGTACGAGCGACAGCCGCCCGCAGCTCGTCCAGCGCCGTGCCGTAGACGCAACTCAGCCTGACCGCCGTGATGTCGAGCCCGGCGGGCGGCGCCGCAGCGACGAGCGAGACCGCGTCCCAGGAGGGATTGGCGTCCTCGCCGCCGAACGGTTCGAAGCCGGTGAGAAGTACGTTCATGAAAGGTGTCGCATCGAAGCCGTCCGCCAGAGGGTCGTTCGACGCTCCGGCCAGGGCCGGAGCCGTCCGCCGTCAATTGTCCTCGACGGCGTCGGCGACCGTGCCGAGGAGGCGGGCATGCGCGTGATGGCTGCCCGGCGTCTCCGGGTTCCACGGCAGGATCCTGGCCCGCCCGGCGATGGCCCGCCAGTGCTCGTTGTCCGCGAACTGCTCGCTCGGCGCCGCGTTGGCCCGTACGTCGGCGAGCACGATGTCCGGTGCGAGCGCCGCGGCCTCGGACCACTGCGCCGTGTACCAGTTGGCGCCAGGACCCTCCGGCGGTTCCACGAGACCGACCCCCAGCTCGCTGAGGAAGCGCAGGTCCGGCCAGGTCTGCGGGCGGGCCAGATAGGACGTCCCCGCCCCGGCCGCCGACAGCGCGAGCACCCGGGGGCCGCCACCGGCAGCCGTCAGCGACCGCAGCCGCTCCTCGGCGGCCGCCAGCTCGGCGACGGCCGGCTCCCGAGGGGCACCGAGGGCCGACGCCAACTCGCTGAACCGGTCCCGGATCGCGGCGAGCGTGCGGTCCTTGCCCACGTCGAGGACGACGACGGGGACCTGCTCCTCCAGATGCTTGGCTGCTTCCGGATCGATGCCGTAGATCTGCCCGCCGCCGTAGCTGACGGCCACCACAAGGCCGGGTCCGGCCGCGACCAGACCGTCCAGGTCGATGCCGCTGCCCGCGCCGAAGTTCCGTACCTCGGACAGCGGCAGCTCACCCGCCTTCGCCGCGTCGGGGGTGTCGCCGTCGTGGTGCGAACCGAAGATGCCCAAGGGGCGCAGACCGTGGTCCCAGAGCGTGGCACCCGCCTGTATGTAGGCGACCACCCGCTCCGGTCGGGCGGCTGCCGTGGTCAGATGACCGCGGTCGTCGGTGAACTCCCAGGTGTGCTGCGGCTGCATGCCTCGCCTCGTTCCGCTCGGGTCCCCGCTGGGTGGGTCGGGTGTGGACTGCGCGGCGTTTGTAGACGCCACTGACTCCATGCCCAGCGGAACGCGGCCGGACTCCAACGGCCGCCGCGGCGTGGCTCGATGCCGCTACCACATGGCGGTGGGGCACAAGGCCGCTGCCCTGTGCCCCACGTGACGCCGGGAAACCCGTACGGTCAGACGCCTACGCCGAAGTCGGCCGCGATACCGGACAGTCCACTGGCATATCCCTGGCCGACCGCGCGGAACTTCCACTCCGCACCGTTGCGGTACAGCTCGCCGAAGACCATCGCGGTCTCCGTCGCGGCGTCCTCGCTCAGGTCGTAGCGGGCCAGTTCGGCGCCGCCGTCCTGGTTGACGACGCGGATGAACGCGTTGCGGACCTGGCCGAAACTCTGCCCGCGGCTTTCCGCGTCATGGATCGAGACGGGGAAGACGATCTTGCTGACCTCGGCGGGCACGGCCGCGAGATTCACCTTGACCACCTCGTCGTCGCCCTCGCCCTCGCCGGTGAGGTTGTCACCGGTGTGCTCGACGGACCCGTCGGGGCTCTTGAGGTTGTTGTAGAAGACGAAGTTCTGGTCGGTGCCGACCTTGCCGGCCTCGTTCACCAGCAGGGCGCTGGCGTCCAGGTCGTAGTCGGTGCCGGTCGTCGTCCGTACGTCCCAGCCGAGCCCGACCAGTACCGCCGTCAGACCGGGTGCCTCCTTGGTGAGCGAGACATTGCCGCCTTTGGACAGGGAAACTCCCACGCTGCTCCTCCTGATGTGCGCTCTGATGCGCGCTGGTGACCGTCACCAAAATCTACAACACTGTAGAAGTCAGCGGCCGGTGAGCGGCCGGCGAGCGTGGCGGAAGGGGACGGCGTTGGGGGAGTACGGCAGTACGCACGGCGGCCCCCGCAGGCGCGGCAGGGGCGAACTGGAGTCGCTGGTGCTCGCCGCGCTGCGGCAGGCGCCAGGACCCGCGACGGCCGACTGGGTGCGGCACCGGCTCGGCGACGACCTCGCGTACACGACGGTGATGACCATCCTGACCAGGCTCTACGCCAAGCACGCCGTCACCAGGCAGCGCTCGGGCCGCGCCTTCGAATGGCGCGCGGCCCTGGACGAGGCCGGGCTCGCCGCGCTGCGGATGCGCAAGGTGCTGGAGAGCGCGGGGGACCGCACGGCGGTCCTCACCAGCTTCGTCACCGGACTTGGGCCGGCCGACGAGAACGTCCTGCGGGATTTGCTGTCCCGCAGGACCGACCGGCGCGGGGACGGCGCGTAGGGGCTTGCGACGGCCCTGCGTCCCTGCGTAATGGCGCTCGCGGGACGGGCCTGCCTGACGGGCTCGCGTGACCGGCTCGCGTCACCGCTTCGTGACGGTCACAGGACCGGGATCGGACCGGCCGGGCGGGGTCGTCTGCGCCGCCGCGTGGGCCGCCGCCGCGATGTTGCGCGCCATACCGCCGAACACCGACGAGTGGAACGGCCAGACGCTCCACCAGTACGCGTGCCCCAGCAGCCCCTGCGGATGGAACAGCGCCCGCTGCCGGTACACCGCCCGGCCGTCACCCTCCGGGTCGGCCCGCAGCTCCAGCCAGGCCAGACCGGGCAGCCGCATCTCGGCCCGCAGCCGCAGCAGCTTGCCCTGCTCGATCTCCTCGACCCGCCAGAAGTCCAGCGCGTCACCGACCCGCAGCCGCCGCGCGTCCCGCCGGCCGCGCCGCAGCCCGACCCCCCCGACGAGCCGGTCGAGCCAGCCCCGTACCGCCCACGCCTGCCGGAACGAGTACCAGCCGTTCTCCCCGCCGATTCCCTCGATGACCCGCCACAGTGCCTCCGGCGGCGCGTCCACCACCCGCTGCCGCCGGTCCGTGTACAGACTGCCGCCCGCCCAGTCGGGATCCGTCGGCAGCGGATCGCTCGGCGCGCCCGCCACCGACGCGGACGACCAGCGGGTCGACACGTCGGCGTCCTGGATGCGCCGCAGCGCCAGCCCGACCGCCCGGTCGAAACCGGAAAGACCCTGCGGCGGATCGGGTACGTACCGGGCGATGTCCCGCTCGTGGCAGACGACCTCATGGCGCAGCGACTCGACCAGCGGCCGGGCGATCGACCGGGGCACCGGGGTGACCAGCCCGACCCAATGGCTGGACAGCCGGGGCGTCAGCAGCGGCACCGGCAGGATCAGCCGCCGGGGCAGCCCGGCGACGGCGGCGTAGCGCCGCATCATGTCGAGGTACGTCAGCACGTCGGGACCGCCGATGTCGAAGGCGCGGTTGACCTCGGCGGGGAGGGCGGCGCAGCCGACGAGATAGCGCAGCACATCGCGGACGGCGATCGGCTGAATGGTGGTGTGCACCCAGCTCGGGGTCACCATCACCGGCAGCCGCTCGGTCAGATAGCGCAGCATCTCGAACGACGCCGAACCCGACCCGATGATGACGGCGGCCCGCAGGACCGCTGTCGGCACGCCGGAGTCCAGCAGGATCCGGCCCACCTCGGTACGCGAGCGAAGATGCGGCGACAGCTCGGCCTCCGGCACCCCCGCGGGGGTGAGCGCCCCGAGGAAGACGATGCGCCGCACCCCCTGCGCGCGCGCCTGCTCGGCGAAGACCTGCGCGGCGTGCCGGTCGGTCGCGGCGAAGTCCCGACCGCCGCCGAGCGCGTGCACCAGGTAGTACGCCACGTCGATACCCCGCAGCGCCTCCCCGACCGACTCGGCGTCGGTGACGTCACCACGTACCACCTCGGCCCGGCCGACCCAGGGGTGGTCCCGCAAGGTGTCCGGCCGCCGCGCAAGACAGCGCACCTGGTGACCGGCATCGAGCAACTCAGGCACCAACCGCCCGCCGATGTACCCGGTGGCCCCGGTCACCAGGCACCGCAACGCCCGGCCGTCGTTCGCATCTGTCGTCTCGCGATCCATGGGTCGAGCCTGTCCCGGCGACGCCTGATCAGCAAGGCGGGGGCGAGATCACGCCACGGGCCGCGGTCCCACGGGCCTGCGCGCTTACGCGCCTGCGGCCCGGTGGCTCGGCAGCCAGGCAGCCAGGCGGACCGGCTGCCCGGCGGACCGACGGCGCGTGGCCCGGCCGCTTCCTCGTGGCCGGGCCGTACGCTCGCGGGCGCCCCACGCCGCCGACTCGTTCCGACGCCGGGCGGCGGCGCGTCGCGGGGGCTTCTTACGTCTTGCGGTACGAGTACGCCTCGGCTGCCGCCGCCTCCACCGCGTCCAGGTCGCCGCCCGCCGACGCCGTCACCACGGCGGCCACCGCGCCCTCCACGAACGGGGCGTCGATCAGCCGTGCGTTGTCGGGGAGTTCGTCGCCGTCGATCAGGAGCGTCTTGACCGTCAGTACGGCGCTGCCCAGGTCGACCAGCAGGGCCACGCCCGAGCCTCTGTCCACCTCGGCGGCGGCCGCCGCGATCAGTTCCGAGCTGGTGCCGAGCCCGCCGTCCGGTGTGCCGCCCGCCGCTGCCAGCGGGGCCTCGGGGCCGCTGCCCGCGAGGCCGCGTGCCAGGTCGGCGACGGCGGCGGCGACCGGGCCGCTGTGCGACACGAGCACGATGCCGACGGGCTTCTCCACGCTCATCGGCTTTCCTCGGCGGCCGTGCCGAGCGCCGCGATCAGCAGCGCGGCCGACGTCGCGCCGGGGTCCTGGTGCCCGATGCTGCGCTCGCCGAGATAGCTCGCCCTGCCCTTGTGGGCTTGCAAAGGCACGGTCGCCTCGGCGCCGGCCTCCGCCGCCGCGGTCGCCGCGGCGAACGACGTACCGAGCGCGGCGACCGCCGGCTCCAGCGCGTCCAGCATCGTCTTGTCCCCGGCCTTGGCACCGCCGAGCTGGGCCACGGCAGCGACGCCGGCGCCGAGCGCCTCGGCCAGCGTGGCGTGGCTGACCTCGGGCTCGTCGCCGAGCGCCTTGCCCGTACGCCGCAGCAGCGTCCCGTACAGCGGTCCCGACGCACCGCCCACGGTGGAGATGAGCTGCCGGCCCGCCAGGGTCAGTACGGCGGCGGGCGTGGCCGGCGACTCCTTCTCCAGTACGGCGGTCACGGCCCGGAAACCGCGCTGCAGATTGCTGCCGTGGTCGGCGTCGCCGATCGCCGAGTCCAGCTCGGTCAGCCGGTCGGCCTCCCGCTCCACCGCAGCCGCGGTGGCGAGCAGCCAGCGGCGGAAGAAAGCGGTGTCGAGCGTCGGGTCGGGTTCCTGGTCAGGCACGTGATCTCCTCGAAACCGTGAGTCGTTCTGTCCTGTGTCGGACTGTCCGGTGTCGGACCGTCTTGTGCGGACTGTCCTGTCTCGGACGGCGCTTCAGCGACCCCAGCGGAGCGCGGGGGTCTGCACCGGCGCGTCCCACAGTCGCAGCAGGTCCTCGTCGACCTGGCACAGGGTCACCGAACAGCCCGCCATGTCGAGCGAGGTCACATAGTTCCCGACGAGCGTACGAGCCACCGACACGCCCCGCTCGCCCAGCACCCGCTGCACCTCGGCGTTGAATCCGTACAGCTCCAGCAGCGGGGTGCCGCCCATGCCGTTGACCAGCGCGAGCACCGGGCCCGTCGGCTTCAGGTCCTCCAGGACCGCGTTCACGGCGAAGTCCGCGATCTCACGGGACGTCATCATGGCGCGCCGCTCGCGGCCCGGCTCGCCGTGGATGCCGATGCCCAGTTCCAGCTCGCCCTGCGGCAGGTCGAACGTCGGGCTGCCCTTCGCCGGCGTGCTGACGGCGGTCAGCGCGACGCCGAAGCTGCGCGAGGACTCGTTGACCTGCCGGGCGATCGCCTCGACCCGCTCCAGCGGCGCGCCCTCCTCGGCCGCCGCTCCCGCGAGCTTCTCGACGAAGAGCGTGGCGCCCGTACCGCGCCGGCCGGCCGTGTACAGGCTGTCGGTGACCGCCACGTCATCGTTGACCAGGACCTTCGCGACCCGGACGCCCTCGTCCTCGGCAAGCTCGGCCGCCATGTCGAAGTTGAGGACGTCACCCGTGTAGTTCTTCACGATGAACAGCACACCCGCGCCGCTGTCCACGGCCGCCGCCGCCCGCACCATCTGGTCGGGTACGGGACTGGTGAACACCTCACCGGGACATGCGGCGGACAGCATCCCGGGCCCGACGAACCCGCCGTGCAGCGGCTCGTGCCCCGAGCCGCCGCCCGAGACGAGGCCGACCTTGCCCGCGACGGGCGCGTCGCGGCGTACCACCACGCGGTTCGCCACGTCCACGGCGAGGTCCGGATGCGCCGCCGCCATCCCGCGCAGCGCGTCGTCGACCACGGTTTCCGGCACGTTGATGAGCATCTTCACAGGGTCCTCCTGGGTGCGGTACCGGCCAGGCCCCGGGACAGGCTCATGGCGGTTGACGTCGGTCTTCTCGCAGCAGTCAGTCAGCATTCAGTATCGAAGAGACACGCGTGATCGGGAAGTGACGCGCCGTGCGCCCGCGATTCTGCTCATCCGGTCCTGATCGGTCAGGGCCGGTCTCAACCGTCCCCGCCGGTCGCAGCCCGGTCGCAGCCCGGACCCAGCCGGGTCGCAGCCCGGCCTCAGCCGGTCTTGGCCGCGAAGGGACCCTCGGCTCCGAACGCGAGCCGCGCGAAGTTCTCGCCGATGCGCCGCTGCCCCGCCGGGTCCGGGTGGAGCTGGTCGGGCAGGGGAAGCTCGGCGTAGTCGGCGGCGCCGTACAGCTCGGTGCCGTCGAGGTGGTGCAGATGAGGGTCGTCCGCCGACCGCTGCGCCACGATGCGGGCCAGCTCCTCGCGGATGACGCCCAGCGTCAGCTTCCCCGCGGCGCGCTCCGCCGGATCGCCGGCCGCCCGGAACCGCAGCGTGCCCTCGGAGATGTCGCTGAAGTCCGGGGCGCTGGGGCCCGGGGTGTCCTCGTGGATCGGGCAGTGGACGGGGGAGACGACCAGCAGCGGTGTGCTGGTGTGCCCTTCGCGGATGGTGTCGAGGAAGCCGTGCACGGCCGGGGTGAAGGCCCGCAGCCGCATCAGGTCGGCGTTGACCAGATTGATGCCGATCTTGACGCTGATCAGGTCGGCCGGGGTGTCCCGCATCGTGCGGGCGGTGAACGGGTCGAGCAGGGCGCTGCCGCCGAACCCGAGATTGATCAGCTCCACCGCACCGAGGGACGCGGCCAGCGCGGGCCAGGTCGTCGTCGGGCTCGCGGAGTTGGAGCCGTGGCTGATCGAACTCCCGTGATGCAGCCACACCTTGCGGCCCCGGTCCGGTACGGGTTCGACGGGCGCGTCGGTACGCAGCGCGACGAGCACGGTGGTCTCGTTGTACGGCAGCCAGATCTCGATGTCCTTGTCCCCGGCGGGCAGTTCGCCGAACCGGAGCGTGCCGGTCGGGCCGGGTTCCAGCTTCGTCGTGCCGGTGGTCATGTCGATGTGCAGGACGTTGCCGCCGCTCACACCGGCCTGGCCGGTCAGCCGGCCGTCGACGAGCAGGTCGTACACCCCGTCGGGACGCAGCGGCGCGCCCTCGTAGGACGGCTTGGTGCGCAGGGTTTCGAGTTCGACGGCGGTGGCCCGGGTACGGAACGCCAGCCGTACGCCCGAGGGCTGGGACTCCGCCATGGCGAGCTGTCCGTCGGAGTACTGGGCGCGCGCCCAGCCGGGCAGCCGGTGCGGCAGCACGCCCTGCGGGGTCCGCTCAAGGTCGAGGGCGCCGCGCACGACGTCCTCGGTGATGGGCGTGCTGATCCAGTCGGGCCGGGTGGTGTCGGTGTTGTCGGTGGTGTCCATGGGGCTCCGCCTGCTGTTCGGGATGTACGGATCTACGGGATCTGCGGGATGTGCGGGATGTGCGGGATGCGAGGTCCTGCGGTCAGGACTGCGGCCAGTTGCGCAGCATCGCGTCGAGGGAGTCGACGATCCAGGTCCAGCTCTCCTGGCTGTCGGGCAGGCTGTGACTGAAACCACCGCTCATCTCCAGGCTCACGTAGCCGTGGAAGACGCTGCCCAGCATCCGGACCGCGTGCGTCTGGTCCGGCTCCGTCAGGGCGTAGCCGCGCAGGATCGCGCGGGTCATCTGGGAGTGCCGGACGCCGGCGCTCGCCGCCGCCGTCTCCGGGTCGAGCTTGAGCCGCGCCGCCTCGTAGCGGCCGGGGTGCTCCCTGGCGTAGTCGCGGTACGCGTCGGCGAAGGCGGCCAGGGCGTCCTTGCCCGCGCGCCCGGCGAGGGCGGCGGAGACGCGGTCGGCCAGCTCCTCCAAGGCGTACAGGGCGATCCGGATCCTGAGGTCGTCGGAGCTCTTCAGATGCGAGTACAGACTCGCGACCTTGACGTCGAACCGCCGGGCGAGCGCCGAGACGGTCACCTGGTCGAAACCCACCTCGTCGGCGAGTTCCGCCGCTCCCTCGGTCAGGCGTTCCGGGGTCAGTCCTGCTCGAACCATAACCATCCCTCCTTCTACCGAAACCCATTATGCATTTGCCTAAAAGCTTTAGGCAAATTAGCCTGCGTGTCATGAGGCCGCTGACTGAGCGAGAGATCCGTACCGCGTTCGTGAACTGTTCCAAGGGCGAGGCCAACCGCCTGTCCGTCCCCCATGACCTGGCCGAACGGCCCTGGGACGACCTGGACTTCTTCGGCTGGCGGGACCTCCAGGTCCCCGGCCGCGCCTGCCTGGCCACGGAGCTGGACGGCCGGCCGGTGGCGCTCGTGCTGCGCGTCCCCAGCCCGGCCTTCCAGCAGGGGCGGCGCAGCATGTGCTCGATCTGTCTGACGACGCACAGCGGAGGGGTCTCGCTGATGGTCGCCCCGAAGGCCGGGAAGCCGGGGCGGGAGGGCAATTCGGTGGGCGCCTACATGTGCAGTGACCTGGCCTGTCCGCTCTATCTGCGGGGCAAGAAGGACGCGGGCGTGGGCGCGCGGCTGCACGAGACGCTCACGATGGAGGAGAAGATCGAGCGGACCGTGGGGAACCTGGCGGCGTTCATCGGCAAGGTCACCGCGTGACGTAGTGACGTAGCGGCACATGGCACCCACGGGCCCTGGGCCTCAGGTGATTGCTCTCAGGCGACGGCGTCGCCCACCGCGCCGCCGGTGGCCGTGCGGATCGCGCCCACGATGCGCGCCGCGAGGACCGACAGGTCCTTGTACTGCGAGAGATCGGTACCGGCCAGCAGAGCGGCGCCGATGTCCTCGTCCGTCACCCGCATCGCCGCCGCGGCCGTCGCTGCGTGCAGCCGTACCTCGATGTCGTCGGCCGGGCGGCTCAGCCGGCTCGCGAGGATGCCGGTCAGCTCGTGTTCCACCTGGTCGCAGGCCATCAGCCAGGCCGAACGGATCGACGGCTCCGTGTCGCCGAGGGCGATCATCTTGGTGGCGAGCATTTCGTCGGCCTGTTCGGCCGGGTCCACGTCGCTCGCGCGCTTCCCCAGCTCCGCGACGATGTGGTCTTCGAGAGAGCTGTGCCGGGGCCAGTCGCGCATCACGTTCATGAACCACTCGACGCCCTGCGTCACGATCGGCTCGGCGCAGCTCTCCTTGTTGCGGAAATGCCGCCAGATGGTGCGGACCGAAAGCCCCACAGCGGCCGCGATCTGCTCACCGCTGGTGGCGGCCACCCCCTGTTTCCAGAACAGGCGCGACGCCTCCCGGGAGATCTCCAGCCGCAGCCGCAGCCTGCGCTGCTCACTCATCCCGCCCGCCGCGCGCTTCTCCGCCGTGTGCGTGTCCGCTGCCATGTCGACCTCCGCTCGTGTCCGGTGTCCGATACCAGTGTCATCGTGTCACTAAGTGACGTCCGTGGCCAGCTCCGGGAGATGGCGGAGCGCGTCCAGTACGACGCGTACCGCCGCGCGGGGCGGCGAGCCGCGGCGGACGGCGGCCGTGATCGTACGGGTCACGGGGGTCGGGAGTTCCCTGGTGGCGACGCGATAGCGGCGGTCGACGGCCAGGCCGGGCAGCAGCGCGATCGACAGCCCGGCCTCGACGTGCTGCAGCGTCATCATGTAGTTGCTGAACCTGCACACCACCCGAGGTTCGAAGCCCGCCTGCCGACACAGCCGCTGGGCGAGATTGGCCATGTACGACTGCGGCATGTCGAACGCCCACGGCTCGTCCGCGTACGCCGCCAGGTCGACCGAGCCGCGCCCCGCCGCGGGGTGCTCCGGCGGCACCACGAGCAGGACCGGGTCGGTGGCCAGCGGTACGAGATCGAGATCGGGCCCGAGCGGCAGCTCGTCGAAGTCGGTGGTCGTGATGATGACGTCCGCGTCGCCGTTGCGCAGCGCCGGCATGCTCTCGTGCGGCTCCAGTTGCAGCAACTCGATGTCGAGATGCGGGTGTTCGCGTGCCAGCCGGGTGACAGCCGGCACCGCCATGGTGTGGATCGCGCTCTGGAACGCCCCCAGCCGCACCAGCCCGGCGGGCTCTTCGCCGAACCCGCGCAGCTCCGCCTCGACGGCGTCCATGTGGTCGAGGACCGCCCGCGCCCGCCGGGCGAGGATAAGACCGGCGGGTGTCAGCCGCACCCGGCGTCCCGTGCGCTCCAGGAGCTGGGTACGGGTCTCGGACTCCAGCACGGCGAGCTGCTGGGAGACGCTGGACGGGCTCAGGCTGGCGGCCTGGGCGACGGCCCGGACGGTGCCCAGTGTGTCGAGCTGGCTCAGCAGGCGCAGCCTCCAGGGATTCATCATCTCCCCAGTGTCGTGCGGTCGCGTGGTGTTGTGCGGTTCCGCCGAACAGGAAAGCCGGAATCGTGAGATGGACGTGTTGCTCGAACGCCCCCTACCGTCGACACCATGGCTGCTACGACCACTGGTCCGACCACCGTACCGCCGTCCGCCACCGACGCTTTCTGGGCCGACGCGCAGAGGCATCTCGTCCGCTACGGCACCGAGTTCACCCACGAAGTCATCGAGCGCGCCGCCGGGAGTTTCCTCTACGCCGCCGACGGCCGGAAGATCCTCGACTTCACCTCCGGCCAGATGAGCGCGATCCTCGGCCACTCGCACCCGGAGATCGTGGCGACCGTCCAGCGCCAGGTCGCCACCCTCGACCATCTCTTCAGCGGCATGCTCAGCCGGCCGGTGGTCGACCTGGCCAGGCGGCTGGCCTGCACCTTGCCCGAGCCGCTGGAGAAGGTGCTGCTGCTGACCACCGGCGGCGAGTCGAACGAGGCCGCCATCCGGATGGCGAAGCTCGTCACCGGCAAGCACGAGATCGTCTCGTTCGCGCGGTCCTGGCACGGGATGACGCAGGCCGCAGCCTCCGCGACGTACAGCGCGGGCCGCAAGGGCTACGGCCCGGCGGCGCCCGGCAACTTCGCGATCCCGGTGCCGAACGCGTACCGGCCCGACTTCACGGCGGCGGACGGCTCGCTGGACTGGCGGCGCCAGCTCGACTTCGCCTTCGACCTGATCGACGCGCAGTCGACGGGCAGCCTGGCCGCGTGCCTGGTCGAACCGATCCTCAGCTCGGGCGGCATCATCGAGCCGCCGCTCGGCTACTTCGCCGCGCTGCACGAGAAGTGCCGGGAGCGCGGCATGCTGCTGATCCTGGACGAGGCCCAGACCGGCCTGTGCCGCACGGGGACCTGGTACGCGTTCGAGCGCGACGGCATCGTGCCCGACATCCTCACCCTGTCGAAGACGCTGGGCGCCGGGCTGCCGCTGGCGGCCGTGGTCACCAGCGCCGAGATCGAGCAGGAGGCGTACGAACGCGGGTACTTGTTCCTGACCACGCATGTCGCGGACCCGCTGGTGGCGGCGGTCGGCAACACCGTCCTGGATGTCCTGACCGCCGAAAACCTCGACGCCCGCGCCCGCACGCTCGGCGCCTTCCTGCACGCCGGCCTGACCGACATCGCCACCCGCCACGAGGTCGTCGGCGACATCCGGGGCCGGGGTCTGCTGGCGGGCCTCGAACTCGTCGTGGACCGCGAGACGAAGCGCAGCTCGAACGAACTGGGCGCGAAGGTCACCCGCCGCTGCCTCGAACTGGGCCTGCACACGAACATCGTCCAGATCGCGGGCATGGGCGGAGTCCTCCGCATGGCCCCGCCCCTGACAGCGACGGAGGACGAACTGTCCCTGGGCCTGACCATCCTGGACGAGGCGATAGCCGACAGCGCCTGAGCCGCGGCCCACACGTGCCGGCGATCGCCGGTCCCATTTTGTGCTGCCCGGTGGGTGGTTACGTGGCGGAGAGGGCGAAGCTCTGGGCCGGGCCGTTGCTGCATGTCCACTGTTGGAGGCGGGCGCCGTCGGCGGTGGAGACGTCGGTGATGTCCAGGCACTGCGCGGTGTTGTTGCGAGGGGTGAAGCTGTAGCTGCCGTCGCTGTGCTGGACGGGTTTGAACTGCTCGTTCGTGCCGCCGCCGTAGGTCCAGAGCTGGACCTTGACGCCGTTTCCTGTGGCGCCGGCGCCGCCGGTGATGTCCCAGGCCGCGGTGGCGGCGTTGCGGCTGACGACCTTGTAGTAGCCGCTGTCGGTGGGCTGGAACTGCCACTGCTGGTTGGTGCTTCCCGCGACGCAGGTCCACTGCTGCACCGCGGTCCCGTTGGCGGTGCCGCCGTTCGCCGCGTCGACACACTTGTGGCTGTTGGTGTTGGCGATCGAGTACCACTTGCTCGTATCGATCACACTGCCGCCGCCGTCACCCGTCCCGCCGCCTCCGCCGGTCGTGCCGGGCTTCCAGGTGAAGGTCGCCACCGCCTTGGCCGGCACGGAGTAGCTGAAGTTCTGGCCGTTGTGGTTGACACCGAAGGTACGGGCGTTGGCGGTGTCGCCGTTGAGGACGATCAGGGCGATCGAACCGTCCGGGTTGCGGAAGGCGACGTCCTGGAGGTTCCCCGAACCGAAGGTGTTGGAGTCGACGCGTACGGCGCCGGGCTTGACGAACTTGCTGGCCTGGCCGAGGACGTAGTACTCGGCGTTGTACGCGGCCGTGCCGGCGGAGTTGTTGACCGTGACGGCCCCGGTGCAGGTGGTGCAGTTCATGCTCGGGCCGCCGCTCGGGTCCAGCGCCATGTTCCATGTCACCACGGACTTGGCCCAGTTGCGGGTCGCGCCGATGATGAGGTTCTCCGTCTGCCAGTCGAGCGAGTCGGCGAACGTGTTGGCGTCGTTGGCGGATTTGCTGCCGGAGCACTCCGTGAAGTACGCGTCCTTGTTCGGGAACGAGTTGTGCACGACGGACTGCGCGCTCGGGCTGCCGCCGTAGCAGTGCCAGGCCACCCCCGCGGTGTACGGTCCGGCGGCGGAGTCGCCGAGGACGGTCGAGGGGAAGCCGGTGTCGTCCCAGTTGTGGTCGTAGCCGATGATCTTGGTGCTGAGACCGGCGGACGCGATGGCGGGGCCGAGATACCCGCCGATCAGCCGGGCCTCGTCCGCGGCCGAGTAGGTGGACCCCGGATAGTTGGACGGCGAGAACTCCGGTTCGTTCTGCGGGGTGAGCAGCGAGACGGGGACGCCCGCCGTCTTGTACGCCTGGAGGAACTTGACCAAGTAGTTCGCGTACACCTGGTAGTTGGCGGAGTTCAGCGAGCCGCCGACCACCGAACCGCTGCTCTTCATCCAGCCCGGCGGGCTCCAGGGCGTGGCCATGACGGTGGTGCTCGGGTTGAGCTGGAGCGCCTGCTTGAGCAGCGGCAGGATGTAGTCGTTGTCATGGGCGGTCGAGAAGTGCGTCAGGCCCGGATCGCTCTGCCCCGCCGGCATGTCGTCGTAGGTGTACTGGGACCGGGCGAAGTCCGAGGCGCCGATCGGCTGGCGCAGGAAGCTCAGCCCGATGCCCGAAGCGGGGTCGAAGAGCTTGGACATGATCGCGTTCCGCTGGGGCGAGTTGGCGATCAGCCACGCGGACGAGTCGGTGAGCGAGGCGCCGAAGCCGGTCATCGACTGGTACGTCTTCGACGAGTCGACGCTGATGACCTGGCCGGCCGAACTCGCGCCGTCGGCGAAGGTCGCGCCTGGCTGCGGAGCCAGCAGCTTGCTCTGGTCCGCCGTCGTCTCCCAGATCGATACGGCGGGTCCTGCGGCGGCCTGCGCCGTGCCCGAACTGACGGCGGTGGCCGCCGAGAAGACCAGTGCCGAGGCCAGCACGGTGGAAAGGATTCTGGTACGGGACAACTCTGTCCCTCCTTCTTCGAAGGTGGTGGAGCAGCACGCGGCGGGGCGCGGCGAGGCGCGACGGGACGCGGAAAAAGGGAACGGCCGGGCGGGCCCTCGGTGACGGTGCTGCGATGTCACTGGCGCGATCTGACAACGGCCTTGTGTTCAAAGGGTGTTGTCATGGGTGGACGGAATGCCACGGTGCCTTCGGCTTCCTGATTGAAGGGGAGGATGCCGCAGCGGTCAAGGGGGCGGGGACCGAAAAAAGTACGACCTGGGGCAGGGTGGGCCGTACGGCCCGTTCATTTCCTCAACGCGGCGCCGATACGCGGGACTTCGGTCCGGGACGTCGCTGGACCGCGCCGCCGAGGTCAGCGGAGTGCGCCGCCGAGGTCAGCCGCGTGGCGCGGGACCGGTCGACTCCCGCAGGACGAGATGCGTGGCGAGTTCGACATGCAGGGTGTCCACGGTGTGCCGGTCGAGCAGCCGCATCAGCAGCGACACGGCCATCCGGCCCATCTCCTCCAGTGGCTGACCCACCGTCGTCAGCCGGGGGACCGTACTGCGGCTCAGATCCGTGTCGTCGAAGCCGGTGATCGACAGGTCCGCCGGGACCCGGAGCCCCCGCTCGTACGCGGCCCGCAGCGCGCCGACCGCCGCCTTGTCGTTGAACGCGACCAGGGCGGTGGGGCGTTCGGGCAGGTCGAGCAGGTCGCCCGCCGCTTCGTACCCCCGGTCGGCCGTCGGTTCGATGGCGCGCAGCAGGGTGGGCGACGGCAGCAGCCCGGCCTCGGCGAGCGCCGCGGCGTGTCCGGCGAGCCGCGACTGGGTCGCCAGCCACTCGGTGGGTCCGCCGATGACCCCGATACGCCGGTGCCCGAGCTGCACCAGATGCGCGGTGACGGAGCGGGCCGCGGTCAGATTGGCCGCCGACACCGAAGCGATGTCCCGGGACAGCGGGCTGCTCGGGTCGACCACCACGAACGGCAGCCCCCGGGCGCGCAGCGCCTCCAGCTCCGTCGTGGGCTCGGGCGGCAGGATCAGCACGGCGCCCGCGATCCCGGACTCCTGAGCGAGCCCGGCCAGCACCCCCGGCCGGCGGGCGGCGTCGCCCGCGCTGAGCACCACGCGCCTGCCGTGCAGGTCGAGCGTCTCGGCGATCGAGGAGACGATCACGCCGAAGTAGTCGGTCAGCACGTACGGGCAGCGCACATAGATCGCGCCGCCCGAAGCGCCGCGCCGCGCGGGGGCCGGAGCGCCCAGCCGCTCGACCGCCCTGCGGACCAACTCCTGCGTGTCGGAGGCCACATGCTCGTGCCCGTTCATGACGCGCGAAACCGTGGCGATCGACACGCCCGCTTCTGCGGCGATCGCCCGCACTGTGACCCGGGAACTCCTCAGCTCAGCCACTTGTTACAGCTCTCCGTTTCATACCGGCAGGGTAGCGGAGCGGTACTTATCGGCTGTAGAGGGCTTGACAGTCCATGACGGGTACGGCTTTTCTGTGCACACGTCAAACAGTTTCCAGGATGTTTCAGTTTGTTACATGACGGGTTTCGGTAACTCGTCCCCGAAGCGGAGTCGGCCCGTGTTCACCGGCTCCGCCGCGCCACGGTTCCGCCTTCGCCCGCACCCGCCTCCCCCCCCGGTCACCGCCAGCCCCGATCGTGTCCGTCACCAAGGAGAACCACTGATGAGACCCTCCCTGACTGCGGCGGCCGTCGCGGCGGCCGCACTCTGTCTTGCGTGTCTGCCGGCCGTCCAGACGGCGGCGGTCACGCCGGCCGGCCGTACCGCACCGGCCGGCCACCACCAGCCGGGCTCCCCGAAGGCGCAGGCACAGGTGTGGCTGACGACGGCGGACGGGGCCCAGGAACTGCGCAAGCAGGCGCCCGTCGCCTTCCGCGCCGGCGCGTCCGACCGGACGACCATCACCGTCGACCCGAACCAGAGCTTCCAGCGCATGGACGGCTTCGGCGGTGCGCTGACCGACTCGTCGGCGGCCGTCCTCGCCCGACTGCCGCGCACGGCGCGGGACTCCGCGATGCGGCAGCTCTTCGACCCGGACCGGGGCATCGGCGTCAGCTTCCTGCGCCAGCCCGTCGGATCCTCCGACTTCACGGCCGAGGCCGAGCACTACACGTACGACGACGTCCCGGCGGGGCAGACCGACTTCGCCCTGCGGCACTTCAGCATCGCCCACGACCAGCGGCAGATCCTGCCGCTGCTGCGCCAGGCCAAGCAGCTCAATCCCCGGCTGACGGTCATGGCCACGCCGTGGAGCCCGCCGGCCTGGATGAAGGACAGCGACTCCCTGGTCGGCGGTCATCTCAAGGACGATCCCGCGGTGTACGACGCGTACGCCCGCTACCTGGTGAAGTACGTCAAGGCGTACGCGGCGGCCGGTGTGCCCATCGACTATCTGACCGTCCAGAACGAGCCGCAGAACCGCAAACCCAACGCGTACCCCGGCACCGACCTGCCCGTCGAGCAGCAGGCCAAGGTCATCGAGGCGCTCGGACCGCTGCTGCACCGGGCCAGTCCGCGTACCAAGATCCTTGCCTACGACCACAACTGGTCCACGCACCCCGACGACATCGCCACCGCCGAGCAGCTCGGCGAGGACCCGCAGACGGACTACCCGTACCAGGTGCTCGAAGGCCCGGCGGCGAAATGGATCGCGGGCACCGCCTACCACTGCTACTCGGGTGACCCCAGCGCGCAGAGCGCCCTGCACGCCGCGCATCCGGACAAGGGCATCTGGTTCACGGAGTGTTCCGGCTCGCACGGCGCGACCGACACCCCCGCGCAGATCTTCCGGGGGACCCTGACCTGGCACGCCCGGACCATCACCGTCGGCACGACGCGCAACTGGGCCAAGTCCGTCGCCGACTGGAACGTCGCACTCGACGCCGACGGCGGCCCGCACAACGGCGGTTGCGACACCTGCACCGGGCTGCTGGCCGTCCAGGACGACGGGACCGTGACCACCAACGCCGAGTTCTACACCATCGGCCATCTGTCGAAGTTCGTACGCCCGGGGGCCGTTCGCATCGCCAGCACCAACTACGGCACCCCCGGCTGGAACGGCCAGCTCACCGATGTCGCCTTCCGCAACCCGGACGGCTCCACGGCGCTCGTCGTGCACAACGAGAACGACGACCCGCGCACGTTCGCCGTCGCCGTGGGTGACCGGACGTTCGAGTACACCCTCCCCGGCGGCGCGCTGGCGACCTTCACCTGGCCCAAGTCGGCAGTCCTGACGAGCACGTTGCACGAGGTGCCGCTGACCGGCGCCCGCACCACCGCCCTGCCCGCGGGCGAGGGCGCTGCGGCCCTCGCGACCGACGCGGACGGCTCGACCCGCTGGTCCAGCGGCCAGGCCCAGGAACCGGGCCAGTACGTGCAGATCGACCTGGGCAAGCGGCGCGACTTCCGCCGCGTCGCCATCGACAGCGGCGACAACCTGGGCGACTACGCCCGCGGTTGGCAGGTCTCGGTAAGCAACGACGGAACGACCTGGCACACGGCGGCCACCGGCACCGGAACAGGCCAACTCACCACAGCCGACCTCCACCGGACCACCACGGCCCGCTACGTCAGGGTGACCTCGACGGACACAGCGCCCAACTGGTGGAGCATCGCGGACATCCGCCTCTACCGCTGACCCCGGCCCTCCCTCCCGCCCCACCCGGGGGCGGGCAGGGGCCCCATATCACTTGGCCGGAAGTCAGTTCACATCATCTGCTGATCCCACCAATCCGCAGAGCGTGCTGATACGAACATATGACTGAGAGATCTCGGGACAGGGCGCGCGGCACGGACCTCGTCGGCGCTCGGTCGTTGTCATGCGCGCCAGTGGGGAGTGGTCAGGAAGATGGGCACAGCGGTCGAAGAACGCCCGAAGAGAGCAGAGGAAACCGGGGAAGCCAAGACCGCCGGGGAAGCGGAAGCGGCCCCGGCCGTCGGGCCGGGCGCCGGGACCGGGGAGGTTGCGGCCGGGGTGGCGGCACTTTCGCCTTATTCCGGTGGGCCCGTTTTCGTGGACGCCAGTGGTCGGCGGCGGCGGCTGTTCCGTAAGGCGGGGTGGCTGGTGGCCGGGTCGTGCGCCTGTTACGCCGTCGCGCTGGGCGGCGCCATCGTCGGTGGGACCTCGGCCGCGCCGTGGCTGCCGATACCGGGCATGGTCCAGGCGGCGGAGGGGGCGGTCAAGCAGCACACGCTCGCCGACCGCGCACCCAAGGAATCGGCCCCGAAACCGCAGGCGGAGGCCGATACGCCCGCGTCGGGCAGTGTCGGAGGACCGAGTACTCCGGGGTGGACCGCGCAGGAGCCGACCGTGGCTGCCGACGGCGGCAAGCAGGACTCCGCCCCGGCCCGCAAGTCGTCGGCCAAGGCCCCCGCGAAGAGCGCATCCGGCGGTGGCAAGGCCCCCGCCGTCACGACGGGCAACCAGAACCCGGCGCCGGACAAGGGCAGTTCGGGCAGCGGCACGGGTTCCGGCACGGACTCGGGCGCGGGCTCCGGCTCGGGCAGTACGACGGCGCCGCAGGAGCCGGCCGGCGGCAGCGGCGACAGTCCGGTGACGAACGAGCCGGCGCCGCCCGCGGAGCAGCCGGGCGCCGACGCACCCGCTCCCGCACCGGCCAGTAACCCCATCGGCGATCTGCTCGGCGGCGTCCTCGGGCTCCCCGGCAAGCTGCTGGGCGGCTAGGCCGTGTCCGCGAAGTCTCGTCCGGCTCGCGATGCCTGGCACGCACGCTCGCGGCGTTGCCGACCTGCCCGAGTAGCTCCGCTACAAGGGCAGTCCGGCGCCTTGCGATCGCACGCACCAGCCACCGCGAGCCCCGCCCAAAGGGTGGACGACGATACGTCGCGGGCACTCCCCAGCACCAGGACCTGCCGAGAGCAGTGCCCTGCGGGCGGTCGGTGCCGGTGGCGCCGACCGCCCGTACGTACAGGTGGTACTGCTGTTCCTACCTTTCGTCTGGCGGTCACCGCGCTACCAGGGGGATGATCGAACATGTGACTGCTCCGGGTGGGAGCCGCCGACCGCGGTGCCGCCGGGGCGCGACGACGGGAGACGTATGACTGACGACCCGAACGCACGCATCATCGACGAGTTCCGCGCCAATCACGGACAGGTCGGCGGAAACTTCGCCGGGGCTCCGCTGCTCCTGCTGCACACGGTCGGTGCCCGCTCCGGCGCACCCCGTATCAATCCGATGATGTACCTGCCCGGTGAGGGCCGCTACTTCGTCTTCGCCTCCAAGGCGGGCTCCGACCACAACCCGGACTGGTACCACAACCTGGTCGCCCATCCCGACGTGCGCGTCGAGATCAAGGACGAGACCCTCGACGTCCGCGCCGTCGAGCTGCGCGGCGAGGAGCGTGACAGCGTCTACGCCGAGCAGGCCGGCCGCTACCCCGGGTTCGCCGACTACCAGCGCAAGACCGAGCGGATCATCCCGGTCATCGCGCTCGTCCCCACCGGCGGTGCCGGCGACGGCGCCCCGCCCGCCGCCGCCGAGCGCGCGGCAGGGGAGCCCTCGTGAGCATCGCCTATCTCGCCCAGCCCGAGCAGCAGCAGAAGCTGGAATGGCTCGACGGGGGCATGTTCTCCGTACTCCTCGACAGCGCGGCCACCGACGGACAGCTCACCGTAGGGCGCTTCGCCGTCAGCAAGGGCGAGGCCCCGCCGTACCACATGCACACCAATGAGGACGAAGTCTTCATGCTGATCAAGGGCGAGGCCCTGCTCTGGTCCGACGACCAGGAGATGGAGCTGTCCGAGGGCGGCATCGTCTTCCTCCCCCGCAACGTCCCGCACGGCTACCGGATCACCTCCGACACGGCCGACCTGCTGATGATCTGCACCCCCGGCGGCATCGAGGGCATGTTCCGGCACGCCGGACGTGACATGGCGACACCGCGCCCCGAGGGCTTCGAGATCTCCAAGGACCGCATGGCCGAAGCGGCCGACATGTACGGCCAGATCGTCATGGGCCCGCCCCGCTGACCTGGCCCCGCGCCGCTGTCCCGCGCGCGCACTCCGGCCTGCTTCCCCAGCCAGGAAAGGCTCCACAGCAAGGAAAGGCTCCACCTTGTCCGAGCAACAGCGCCAAGCCCTCGACAAACTGCTGCGGGACGGCCCGCTCGACCTGGGCGGCGACGTCACCGAACAGCGCGCCGTCTTCCACGAGATGATGACGTCCGTACCGCTGCCCGACGACATCTCCACCACCGCCGGCGAGCTGGGCGGCGTACCGGTGAACACCGTCGAGACCCCGGACAACGACCCCTCGACGGTCCTCCTGTACTTCCACGGCGGCGGCTACGCCATCGGCTCCGCGGCCGACGCCGTGGGGCTGGCCGCCGACGTCGCCCGGCGCACCGGCACCCGCGCTGTCTGCGTCGACTACCGGCTTGCCCCCGAGAGCCCGTTCCCCGCTGCGGTCGACGACGCGCTGGCCGCCTACCGCGCCCTGCTGGACGACGGTGTGCCCAGCTCCACCATTGCCTTCGCCGGCGAGTCGGCAGGCGGCGGCCTCGCCGTGGCCACGCTGGTCGCGGCCAGGGAGGCCGGCCTGCCGCAACCCGCGTCGGCCGTGGTCTTCTCCCCGTGGGCCGACCTCACGGTGTCCGGCGCCGGCGTCGACAGAAAGGCCGCCGTCGATCCCGCGCTGACCCCGGACGGCATGCGCACCCGCGCCCACGACTACCTGGGCGCGGCGGACCCCGCCACCCCGCTGGCCAGCCCCGTCTTCGCCGATCTGACCGGCCTCGCACCCCTGCTCGTCCAGGTCGGGTCGCACGAGATCCTGCTGGACGACGCGGTACGTCTCGCCGCACGCGCCGCCGAGCACGACGTCCATGTCGAGCTTCAGGTCTGGCCCCAAGTGCCGCATGTGTTCCAGGCGTTCGCCGCTCTGCTGGACGACGCCGACGCCGCGCTGCGGTCGGCAGCCGCCTTCACCCGCGCCCACTGGCCCGAGACCGACCCCGGGTAAAGAACACGCCCCGCGCCGACAAAACCGGTCGCACACCGGTGACTTGCGGCGATCATGGTGCCCATGGTGCGGACGAACAACTTCGGCATCGCCCTGCGGGGCTGGCGCGAGCGGCTGTCCCCGCTGGAGGGCGGGCTGCCGGCCGAAGGCGGCGAGGACCGGCGCATCCCCGGCCTGCGCCGCGAGGAACTGGCGCTGCTGGCGGGCCTGTCGGTGGACTACGTGGTCCGGCTGGAACAGGGCCGTGCCCGCAACCCCTCGGCCCAGGTCGTCGCCGCCCTGGCCAGGGCGCTGCGGCTCGACACGGCCGAGCGCGACCATCTGTTCCGCTGCGCGCATCTGGCACCGCCGGCGGGCGGCACCGTATCCATCCGGGTGCCCGCCCGAGTCCACCGGCTCGTACGGCAGTTGGGCGACACGCCCGTCGCCGTCTTCGCCGCCGACTGGACGATCATCTGCTGGAACGACATGTGGTCGGCCGCGGTCGGCGACCCCCGTACGTACGACTGGCAGGAGCGCAATCTCGTCACGGGGATGTTCCGCGCGGACGGCCGGCCGGGGCCCGACTCCATCGCGGCGTGGCCCGTCCGGTCGCGACACGGCGAGGAGGCGGAGGAAGCGGCCCTCGTTGCCGATCTGCGGGTGACGGCGGCCGCCTACCCCGCCGACCTGCGCCTCGCCTCGCTGGTCGAGCACCTGCTGAGCAGGAGCCCGCGCTTCGCCCGGCTCTGGTTCAACGGCACGGCCCGCACGCTCGTCGGCGACCTCAAGACCGTCTCGCATCCGTCGGTGGGGGAGATCGACCTCGACCTCGACGTCCTGATGGTCGCGGGCGCCGACCTCAGCATCGTCACGTACACGGCCGCCGCCGAGACGGCCGACGAGGCCAAGATGGCCGCGCTGCGCGCCTCTTGTCACCTCCCGGCACCGAGCCGGGTTTCCATGTGACGGTGCCTGCGCGGATTCCCCGGGAGCCGCGGAGTGCACCTCCTCCGTGCCGTTCCAGCCGCTCGGCCTGGTCGCGGCGGGGGACGGCTACGACACGAGGCCACCACCGTCTCCGAACTGCCCGCCGCCTACTCGGACCTGGTCCAGCCGGACGGCGGAGCGGTCGGCGTCTTCCACGAGACGGGCGAGGCCGGTCCGTACGAGCGGATCGAGTACCGCAGGATCCCGCTCGGCGACTTCACGGCGAACGAGAGCTGAACCCCCGGCGGGGGAACCATGGTTGTTCCCCTGCCGGTGCCGCGCGCCGGTCGCTACGGTGACTGGCATGGATGACAAGAACGCGCAGTCCGCCGAGGAGTGGCCGTTACCGCCTTCGTGGATGTGGGGGTGCCACGAGTGCGTCTCGCTGTACAAGGCGATGAAGCGGGCGCCCGAGGTGGTGGACGCGGCGCGCAGGGCGGGGGAGCCGGGGATCGACTACGACCCCATGGACTCGGTGGTGACCACCCAGATCCGGCTGGCCCAGCACATCGCGACCCGGCACACCGATGAGCTGCCCGGCGTGGACGAGTCGTGCGAGAGATGCGTGGCCGACGCGGCGGCGCAGCGGTTCCCCGTCGCGCTCAAGCTGGAGCACCGCGCCCGCCACCTGTTCGCACCGCCCCGTATCGTGGGCCTGATGTGACGGCCGCGGTTGACCACCCCGTCGTGGCCCGAGCCGCAGCGGCGGACCGGCTCGCGGCGGGCTGACCCTCCCGGGGCCCTCGCGGCTGCGCGGCCGGTACTCCCGGCCGGAGCACCCCCACCGGACCAGGAGGAACGAAGAGTGAAAGCCGAGCAGTTGACCGAGGCCGTCGCCGACCACGGCGAGGGACCCGTCTGGGCACCGGAATGGGCAGGGCTGCGCTGGGTCGACATGCTCGCCGGTGACGTCCTCCACCTGGAGCCGTCCGGCGCGATCGGCCGGTGGCATGTCGGCCCCGTCGCCGCGGCCCTGCGGCCGAGGACGTCCGGCGGGATGGTGATAGCGACGGAGCACGACTTCGTACTCGCCGACGCCCCCGGCGAGGAACCCCGGCTGCTCGCCACGGCGTTGAGCGATCCCGCGATCCGCCTCAACGAGGGCGGCTGCGATCCGGAGGGCAACTTCTACTGCGGAACGATGGCGTACGACGAGACCCCGGGCGCCGGGACGCTCTACCGGCTGCGGCCGGACGGCGAGGTCTCGACCGTACTGACCGGGGTGACGATCTCGAACGGTCTCGCCTGGTCGCCGGACGGCACGCGCGCGTTCTACATCGACACGCCGACCGGGCGGGTCGACGTCTTCGACCACGACAGCGCGACGGGCCTGCACAACCGGCGGCCGTTCGTCACGATCCCGGCGGAGGCCGGCCATCCCGACGGGCTGACCGTCGACGCGGACGGCGGGATCTGGGTGGCGCTCTGGGACGGCGCCGCCGTACGGCACTACAGCGCGGCGGGCACGCTGGAGAGCGTGGTCGAGCTGCCTGTGCGCAACATCACCGCGTGCGCGTTCGGCGGCGAGCGCCTCGACGAGCTGTTCATCACCACGTCCCGGCACGGGGACGAGGACCCGCATCCGGCGGCAGGCGCGCTGTTCACGGTCACGCCCGGCGTACGGGGCTTGCCGGTGGCGCCGTTCGCGGGCTGACCGCCATCCGTCGGGCCGGGGCCACCCTGCCCCGGCCCACTCCACCCTGCCCCGGCTCATGTTGACTTCGTCAGACCGGTCTGTCTAGTATCTCGGCTGAGCAGACAGACCGGTCTACTCATCGCGTCTCGCCGATGACGGACGAAGGACTCACCCCATGACGGATCTCGCAGTGCTCGCCGAACCGGCCGTCGGCACCCCGGTGCGCGGGCCGCTACGCGACCGCCGGCTGCCCCCGACCGCCGCGCTGCTCCTGCTGGCGTCGATCACCGTGTCGTTCCTCGCGGGCTCCAGCGCCCCGACCCCGCTCTACGCGGTCTACCAGGGGGAGTGGGGCTTCACCCCGATCACCACCACCGTGGTGTTCGGCGTCTACGCGCTCGCCGTACTGGCCGGGCTGCTGACCCTCGGCAAGCTCTCCGACCATGTCGGCAGGCGCCCGGTGCTGCTGGCCGCGCTCGCCGTACAGGCCGTGTCCATGGTCGTGTTCGCCACCGCTGAGGGCGTCCCCGCCCTGCTGGTCGCCCGGATCGTCCAGGGCGTCTCGACCGGCGCCGCGCTCGGCGCGATAGGCGCCGGCATGATGGACATCAACCGCCCGCGCGGCACCGTCGCCAACGCCGTCGCGCCCGGCGTGGGCACCGCCACCGGCGCGCTCGTCTCCGGCGTCGTCGTCCAGTACCTGCCGGCGCCGACGCACCTGATCTATCTGGCCCTGCTGGCGCTCTTCGCGCTCCAGGCCGTCGGTGTCCTGCTGATGACCGAGACGGTCACGCGCAAGCGCGGCGCGCTGTCCTCGCTGGTCCCCGAGATCAAGCTGCCCCGCGCGGTCCGCCGTCCCGTACTGGTCGCCGCGCCCGTGCTGTTCGCCGTCTGGGCCCTCGCGGGCCTGTACGGATCGCTCGGCCCGGCGCTCGCCCGGGATCTGGTGGGCTCCTCGTCCTTCGTCTTCGGCGGTCTCGGCCTGTTCGTGCTCGCCGGTGTCGCCGTCGTCTCCGTACTGGCCCTGCGCGGACTCGCCCCCAGGAAGCTGATGTTGACCAGCGTCGCCACGCTGAGCGCTGGCATGGCCGTCACCCTGGTCTCGCTCGCCGAGGGCTCGGCCGTCGGCTTCTTCCTCGGTACGGCGGTCGCCGGTGTCGGCTTCGGCAGCGGGTTCCAGGGCGGTATCCGAATGGTCATGCCGCTGACCGAGCCGCACGAGAGTTCCGGTGTGCTCTCGCTCCTGTACGTCGTGTCGTACCTGGGCATGGGCGGTCCCGCCGTCCTCGCCGGGTTCCTCGTCGTCCACGCGGGCGGGCTCCTCACGACCGCGCGGGAGTACGGCATCGCGGTGATCGTCCTCGCCGGGATCGCGCTCCTCGGCCTGCTGCGCAGCAGTCCGGCGCCCGCGCTCGCCGGCCGCCGTTGACCAAGCATTCATGATGCGCCGTCAAAGGACCGACCAAGCACTGACAAAGAGGTGACAAGCCGCTGTCCCGACCTCGTGTGGCGCGAGGTATGGACAGCGGCTTGACCGCGTGCTGTCATACGGCCACGGGTTTCCAACGTTGGAAGGTTCTCCGATGACCATCGCGCGCGGGACCGCACGCCTCCCATGGCCAAGACAACTGACCGCACTGGCAGGGCTGTTGGCGCTCATAGCCACCGCCCTCATCGGGATCGGCTCGACGCCGGCGCACGCCGCCGCCTGGACGCCCAAGCCGGCCCCCATGACCACCCCGTGGACCGGCCAGGTCCCGGTGGACCATCCGCTGCCCGAGTACCCGAGGCCGCAGCTCACCCGGCCCGACTGGGCCAATCTGAACGGCATCTGGGACTTCGCCGTGACCGGCCGTGACGCCGGCCAGCCCGCCACGTTCGGCGAGCAGATCCGGGTCCCCTTCGTCGCCGAGTCCGCGCTCTCCGGCATCCAGCGCAGGATCACCGAGAACGACAAGCTCTGGTACAAGCGCACCTTCACCGTCCCCGCCGACTGGCACGGCCGCCATGTCGTCCTCAACTTCGGCGCCTCCGACTGGCAGACCACCGTCTGGGTCAACGGTCAGCAGGTGGGCGCGCACAAGGGCGGTTACGACGCGTTCAGTTACGACATCACCGCGCAGTTGACGGGCGGTACCAACACCCTCGTCGTCTCCGTCTACGACCCGACCCAGACCGGCGGCCAGGCCGTCGGCAAGCAGCGGATCAACGACGTACTGCCGCACACCGGCGGCGGGATCTTCTACACGGCCGCCTCCGGCATCTGGCAGACCGTCTGGCTGGAGCCCGTCGCCGCGGCCCACATCACCCGGCTCGACATGACCCCGAACCTCGCGGACAGCACCCTGCGGGTGAAGGTCCAGGGCGCGGGACCCGGCGGTCAGCAGGCCAAGGTCACCGTCTCCACCGGCGGCAGGGTCGTCGGCACGGCCACCGGCGCCGTCGGCGCCGAACTCTCCGTACCCGTCGCGAACCCGCACCTCTGGACACCCGACGATCCGTTCCTCTACGACGTGCGCGCCGATCTGAGCAGCGGAGCGACGACCTTCGACTCCGTCGGCGCCTACACCGGCATGCGCTCCATCGCCGTGGCGAAGGTCGGCGGTGTCCTGCGCCCCGTACTCAACGGCAAGTTCGTCTTCCAGACCGGCACGCTCGACCAGGGGTACTGGCCGGACGGCATCTACACGGCGCCGACGGACGACGCGCTCAAGTACGACCTCCAGGCGCACAAGGACCTCGGCTTCAACATGGTCCGCAAGCACATCAAGGTCGAACCCCAGCGCTGGTTCTACTGGGCGGACAAGCTCGGGCTGCTCGTCTGGCAGGACATGCCGGCCATGGACACCGGCAAGTCCCCGGACAGCGCGGCGCGCACGCAGTGGGAGAGCGAGTTCCACGCGCTCATCGACCAGCACCGCAGCTCGCCCGCGCTGATCCAGTACGTCGACCAGAACGAGGGTTGGGGCCAGTACGACCAGGCCCGGATCGCCAACGACGTGAAGGCGTACGACCCGTCGCGCCTGGTCGACAACATGAGCGGCGTCAACTGCTGCGGGGCGGTCGACGGCGGCAACGGCGACGTGGTCGACGACCACGTGTACGTCGGTCCCGGCACCACCGTACCCACCGCCACCAGGGCCGCCGTGCTCGGCGAGTTCGGCGGACTCGGCCTCAAGGTGCCGGGCCACGAGTGGTTCCCCGGCGGCGGATTCAGCTACGAGGACCAGCCGAACGCGGCCGCGCTCAACAACCGGTTCGTGGGGCTCATCGACACACTCAGGCTCAGCCGGCTGCCGGCCGGGCTCTCCGCATCGGTGTACACCGAGATCACCGACGTCGAGAACGAGTCGAACGGGCTGCTCACCTACGACCGGCAGGTCGTCAAGGTCGACAAGGCCCGGGTGAAGGCCGCCAACGAGGCGCTGATCCGGGCGTCCCAGAACCCGCCACCGCCGGTGACCGTGCCCACGGGCCAGTACAGGTCCCTGCGGGTCACCACCCCCGGGTACACCGACAAGTACCTGCGCCACCAGGAAGGGCTGGCCTTCACGACGGTCGTCAACGGCGCGAGTGACGCCCTGCTGAAGAACGACGCCACCTGGAAGATCGTCCCGGGTCTCGCCGGCACCGGCTGCTACTCCTTCGAGTCACGCAACTACCCCGGCGAGTACCTGCGGCACCGGGACTTCCGGATCCACCGCGATCCCAGCGACGGCTCCGGGCTGTTCACGGCGGACGCCACCTGGTGCGCCGTCGCGGGCAGCGGCGGGGTGCGGTTCGAGGCGTCCAACTTCCCCGGCAGCTATCTGCGGCACATCAACTCGGAGGTGTGGCTGGCGACGGCGGGCGGCAGCCACACCTGGGACAACCCGGCGTCGTTCGAGGCCGACACCACCTGGTCGGTGGACGCCCCCTGGGCGCCCTGACGCGGCCGGCCGACGCGCGGGCCGACGACCCGCGCAGGGCCGACGATCCGCGCAGGGCCGACGGCCTGAGCGGCTGACCCGCACGGGCTGACGGATCTCCTTCGGCGGGCCTATGATCGATGATCGATCAACGGCCCGTCGGAGGAGCAGTCATGTCCCGCCCCATCACCGTCGTCACCGGAGGCAGCCGCGGCATCGGCGCCGCCACCTGCGTCCGGCTCGCGACCGAAGGACACGACCTCGCTCTCGGCTACGTCAGCGACGAGGAGGCCGCCGAGCGGACGGCGCAGGCCGTACGCGCCGCGGGCGCCCGCTGCGTCACCGTACGCGTCGACATCTCCGTCGAGGCCGAGGTGGAGCGGCTGTTCGACACGGCCGTCGCACAGCTCGGCACGGTCACAGGACTGGTCAACAACGCGGCCGTGAGCGGACCGCTCGGCCGCCTCGCCGACACCTCGACCGAGGTGCTGCGCCGCGTCGTCGACGTCAACCTGCTCGGACTGCTGCTCTGCTCGCGCCGCGCCGCCAGGGACATGACGGCCGCCGGGTCCGGCGCCATCGTCAACGTCTCGTCGGGGGCCGCCACCCTCGGCAGCCCGGGGGAGTACGTGCACTACGCGGCCACCAAGGCGGCGGTGGACGCCCTGACCGTCGGACTCTCCAAGGAACTCGGCCCCGACGGCGTCCGGGTCAACGCCGTCGCGCCCGGCCTCACCCGCACCGACATGCACGCCACGATGGGCGACCCGGACCGCCCGACGAAGATGGCCCCGAACGTGCCGCTGCGCCGGGCCGCCGAACCGTCCGAGATCGCTGCCGCCATCGCCTGGCTGCTGTCGCCCGACGCCTCGTACGTCACGGGCACGGTCCTGCGGGCCGCGGGCGGCCGATGAGTTCCCGACGCGCGTGAGGTCTGCCTCCACGGCAGAGTTCGGCAGAGTCGTCACTGGAGGTCGTACCGACATGAGTGATGTCCAGCAGCGCGTCCAGCGGGCCCTCGACCGGCTGGTCGACTCGGGGGCCGAGCGCGGGGTGCAGGCCGCGGTGTATCTGCGCGGCGAGCCGGTGGTCGAAGCGGTCGCCGGCGTCGCCGACCCGGCGACCGGCCGGCCCGTCACACCGGCCACCCCGTTCTACAACTTCTCGATCGGGAAAGGAGCCGCCTCCACACTGACGCACCAACTGGTCGACCGCGGTGTGTTCGGCTACGACACCCGCGTCGCCGAGCTGTGGCCGGAGTTCGCGAAACACGGCAAGGACGCCGTGACCGTACGGCATGTCCTGACCCACTCGGCGGGCGTGCCGGGCCTGCCCGCCCGCACCACGGCGGAGGACGTGTGCGACTGGGACACCATGTGCGCGGCGCTGGTCGAGGCGGAGCTGTGGTGGGAGCCGGGTACGGCCGTCGGCTACCACGCGTACACCTTCGGCTTCCTGATCGGCGAGATCGTCCGCAGGGCGACGGGCCGGCCGATCGGGCAGGTCCTGCGGGACGATCTCGCGGAACCGCTGGGCGTCGGCGACGAGCTGTACTTCGGCATGCCACGCGCCGAACACGGCAGGCTCGCCCGGCTGGAGGACGCGGGCGACCCGGCGGCGGCCCTGGCGTCGGTCCCGCAGGACGCGCCGATGTTCAAGGCGTCACCCGCCGCGCTGCTCCCGACCGCCGCACTCGGCAACCGCACCGACATCCTCGCCGCCGACATCCCGGCAGGCGGCAAGACCTCGGCGCGCGCCGTCGCACGGATGTACGCGGCGCTGCTGGGCGGCGTCGAGGACGTCCAACTGATCGCGCCGGAGCGGCTGCCGGAGGTGGCGGCCGTCGCCGCGAGCGGCATCGACCAGGTCTTCGGCAACGCCTCGTCGTGGGCGCTGGGTTACTCGGTGTGGCTGCCGGGCGCCAGGTCCGGCGCCGCCACGACCGCGTTCGGCATGGCGGGTGCGGGCGGGAGTTACGCGTACGCCGACCCGGCCACCGGCATCGCCTTCGCGCTGACCAAGAACCGGCTCACCCAGGACTTCGCCGCCGTTGAGGAGATCAACGGCATCGTGCTCGACGCCCTGGGCGAGAGCTGAGCCTGCCGGTGGCTCAGTGCGTGCGTGTCCACCACACCACGGCGGCCAGCAGTGCGGGTCCGGCCGCGTCGGCCAGACCGACGGCCAGCCGTCGCCCGGCAGACGGCTCCGAAACGGGCTTGGCAGCGGGAGGCCGCCGACGGTGGTGCGGGGAGGCGGTTGGCAGATGGGGAGTGCGGCGGGCGCGACGGCGCTGGGACATGACGGTGCTCCTTGACACAGGTGGACGGTACGGCGCGCCGGGCCCGGCGTGTGGGAACTACGCTGGCCCTCATTCCTGGCCTGTGGCAGCAAGTACCGGACACGTGGGGCACGTTGCCGCTTGAGTCGCTGGTCGCAGGGCTGCCCGGCGCCGCCCCGCGCGCCCGACTCCGGGCAAGCGCCGGGCGGTTGACAGCCGGGTGCGGCGGCGATGGGGAGGAGACGGGGATGGGCGAGCGGAAGAGGGAACTGCACGCGCGGTTACGGGGGTTGCGGGAGCGGGCGGAGAAGGCGCGGCGGGCGGCGGGCAAACCGCACAGCCAGCAGCACGCGCTGGCACCCGCGGTGCGGAAACTGCCGGGCGGCCGGGACTTCGAAGGGAAACGGGCCAGCTCCTGGGCACCGCGGGCCCTGGAGAAGTTCAACGTGCCGCACAGCGGCAGTGATCCGGCGGTGCTGGCCCTGGTCGAGGTCTGGACAGTCTGGGCGGGCGATCGCCTGAACAGGAAGGAGTGGGAGCGCCTGCTGAGGGAGGCCCGAGACGAGCAGGATGCCGAACGCGGAGGGGGTGCCCCGGAGCCGATCGGCGCCGCCGCCTTTCGCAGGCCGGGACCCGCGGCCGGTGCCGGAGCTGGGCCAGGTGCTGGGGCCGGGCCGTCGGCGAACCGGGATTCCGGACTTCCGCCCCGGTCGTCCCACTACACCGGGAACGGCCGCGTACTCGACGCGCTGCTCGACGCACTGGCACCTCACGAGCGGCCGGCTCCGCCCGGGAGCCCCCGTGTGTCCGTGGTGACCGGGATGCCCGGTGTCGGCAAGACGGAAGTCGCCCTGCAAGCCGCGTATACGGGTGCTTCCCGCGGCTGGTTCCCCGGCGGCGTGCTCTTCGCGGATCTGGGCGGATACGCCGCCGAACCCCGCCGACGGAGAAGCGCCGCGCAGGTCCTGGACGAGTTCCTGCACCAACTCGGCCAGGACTCAAGGGCCGGCGACAGCGCGCAGGACCGGTCTGCCGAGTTCCGCGGTGTGCTCGCGGAGCTGGCCGCCACCGACCGACGCGTGCTGCTCGTCCTCGACAACGCCTCCGGCCGGACGGAACTGGCCCCGCTGCTGCCGTCGGACGGCGTCACCCAGGTGCTCGTCACCTCCCGCGAGACGCTGACCCTCGGCCGTGTCCACGAGGTGGAGCCGCTGACGAGCGAATCCGGCGTCGAGTTGCTGCGTCACACGCTGCGGACCGCCCGGGGAGACGGGGACGACCGCGTCGACCGGGAGCCTGCGGCCGCCACCGAGATCGTCACGCTGTGCGGCGGGCTGCCCCTGGCCCTGACCATCGCCGGCGCGTTCATCGCCGCCTCACCCGTGCTCGGCGTGGACCGGTACGCCGGCCTGCTGCGGAACGAGCACAGCAGGCTCGGCCGGCTGCGCAGCGGGGACATCGCGGTCGAGGCGGCCTTCGACCTGTCCTACCGATCCCTCTCCGACCGCGAACGCGAGGTGTTCCGCCTGGTGTCCGCCAACCCCGGCCCCGGCTTCTCCTCCGAAGCCGCGGCTCATCTCACCCGCATCGACGCCGGCATGGACAACGACCATATCGACGACACCGAGATCCTGCTCCACGGCCTGGCTGCCGCCCACCTCATCGAACCCGGCGCGACCGAGGGGCGCTGGCGGATGCACGATCTGATGTTGTTGTTCTCGGTGCGCCGAGGAGAGGAGCCGGAGCAGGCCGCGAAGGACCGGCGGGACGAGGCCGTCCAGCATGTCCTGCGTTACTACGCGCACTGGGTCCTCCTGGCCGCCGAACTGCTCGCCGACCCCTTGTCGTCCAAGAGCGGGGGGAAACCCTTCTCCACCGTCGGGTACGCGCTGGGCTGGTGCGACTTCGAACGGGCCAATCTGTTCGCCGCCGTCCGGAGCGCGTCGACCCGCTCCGTGGACCTCGCGGTCACGCTGTGCACCGGACTGGAGGTCTACGCCGCGCGACAGCACCTGTTCGAAGACATGTGCATCGCGGCGCAGACCACGCTGGCGGCCGTCCGGGCGACGGGCCACTCACAGTACGAGGCGCGGATCCTCTGCGGTCTCGGCAATACCCTGGCGGGTCTGCGTCGCCACGACGAGGCCCTCGCGGCGTACCAGGAAGCGCTCGACACGGCCGGCCGGTCCGGGGAGACCAAGCCGGGGGCTTTGATCGGCATGGGCAATGTGCTCACGGAGATCGGCCGGTTCGACGAGGCGATGGAGATCTTCACCGGGATCATGGAGCAGACCGACGCGGGGACCTCGCACGACTTCGGGGACGTACATACCAACTTCGCCGGCACTCTGTTCCGCATGGGCCGGCACGCGGAAGCGCAGACTGTGGCCATGAAGTCCCGCGACATCCAGCGTGGACGACGCAACCCCCTCGGCGAGGGTATGGCGCTCAGCGTCCTCGGCGCTGCGCAGATCGAACTAGGTGCCTTGACGGAGGCCGAGGCGACGCTCGTCCGCTCGTTGAATCTCCTCCACGACTGCGGTGACCGGACCAACGAAGTGAAAGTCGCCAACTCCCTGGGGTGCGTGTACCGCGACCTGGGCCGGCCCCGTGAGGCCGCTTACATCCTTACCGCCGCGTGCGACATGTGCCGCACGACGGGCGATCTGCCGACCCTGGCGATGCTGCTCCGCAATCTCGCCGAGGTCTTGCGTGACACCGAGCAGCATTCCGAGGCCCTGGAGGCGTGGGAGGAAGCCCGGGAGCTGCTCTCGGCTCTCGGTGACGACCAGGGCGCGGCCCAGGTGGAGAGCAAGATGGTGCTCAGCCGGTGGTTCGGCGGCGACCGTGCGGGCGCCCTCTCGCTCGCCGCCTCGACACGCGAGTCCTTCCGAGCGCTGGAAGACCGTGAGAGTGAGGCCCGACTCGACTGCCTCACCTCCGGATTCCTCCGCGAGGAGGACCGGTTGGACGAGGCATTGACGGCCGCGCGCCGGGCCGAAAGCCTCGCGCGGGACGTCGGCAACGCCTGGCTCGTGGCAATGGCGCAACGAAAGGCGGGCGAAGCCCTGTGGGCCGGCGGACAGCTCGACGCCGCCGTCGAGCCTCTGCGGCAATCGGTCGCCGGCTTCCTGGAAATCGGTTCCGCGCAGGAGACTTGGGCCTCACGCAACAGCCTGGGCAGTGTCCTGGCGCTGGCCGGCCGTGAGGAAGAACTCCGCAAGGTGTTGTCCCATGAGCGTGACGGGTGAGAGCTTGCCGGTGTCGGCCGGCCGCTGGATCAACGGTCAGGTGCTGTACGACGCCGGCGCCATCTGAAAGAGCCCCGCACTCCGGCCACCCGCCCGGCGGGGCTGTCAGGGGCTCGGGCATGATGACCCTCTCCCCTTCGGCGTCGTCCAGAACTGGATCCCATGAGCGTGATCAGCGTCGGCCAGGCCGTGATTCTCGGTGCCGTCGAGGGGGTGACGGAGTTCCTGCCGGTCTCGTCCACGGGCCATCTGAAGATCGCCGAGGGGCTGATGGGCATTCCGGTCGACGACGACTCGGTGGTTGGCTTCTCCGCCGTCATCCAGGTGGGCGCGATCGCCGCCGTGCTCGTGTACTTCTTCAAGGACATCGTGCGGATCGTCGGCGCCTGGTTCCGGGGCCTCGCGCACCAGGACGAGCGGCGGAACCACGACTACAAGTTCGCCTGGTGGGTCATCTACGCGACGATCCCGATCGTCATCGTCGGTCTGGCGGCGAAGCCGCTGATCGAGGGGCCGCTGGCGTCCCTGTGGGTGGTGGCGGCCTCGCTGATCGTCGGCAGCGGAGTGATGTGGGCGGCCGACCAGATGGGCCGGCACAAGCGGAGCGAGGCGGACACGACGTTCAAGGACGCGATGCTGGTGGGCAGTTCGCAGATCCTCGCGCTGCTGTTCCCCGGCTTCTCCCGGTCCGGCGCGACGATGTCCACCGCGCTCATCCTCGACCTCGACCGGGTGGCGGCCACCCGGCTCTCCTTCTTCCTCGGCATCCCGGCACTGACCGGCGCCGGGATCTACGAGCTGAAGGACGCGCTCGGCGCGGGCGTCGGCGCGGCGCCGCTCGCGGCGGGCACCGTCGTCTCGTTCGTGATCGCGTACGGGTCGATCGCCTGGCTGCTGAAGTTCGTCGCCAAGCACTCCTTCAACGCCTTCGTGATCTACCGCATCGTGATCGGACTGCTGCTCTTCGGCCTCCTGGGCGCCGGCGCCCTCAACTGACGAGCGCCGGCTCAGCCGTCGATGGCCTCGGACACGTCGCCGTAGATGTTCAGTATCTGGTCGGCGCCGGTGACGCAGAGGAGCCTGCGCAACTGTTCCGGGGGCGCCACGATCCGCAACTGGGTCGACTGATGGGCGCGCAGCAGCAGATTGAGGAAGCTGGAGTCACCAAACGTGACGCCGCTGGTGTCGAGGATGATCACCGGATGGCCCGCTGCCTCCTCCAGCGCTTCCTCCACGGGGCCGAGCGTGTCGGTGTCGAGATCACCGTGCGCCGCGATGACCCAGGTGTCCTCCAGGGCGTACTGGGCACCGAGGGCCTCCGCGGGAGGCTGGCTGGGGACGCGGGAATCGTCGTTCTCCGGCGTGCGAGGTCTGGGCACACCGAAAGTATGCCCGTACGGGACGGACAATGCGCCCCCGGCTCGGCATATTCATAGCTTGGCGCCCGCCGGCCGTACGCCGAGATCGCCGCCTCCTCGGCCGGGCTGCCCCGCGAACCGGAAAGGGGCGGGTTCAGGCGCCGAGGCCGAGCGACTGCTGCCGGTAGTCGCGGGGCGGTACGCCGTAGGCCGCGCAGAAGGCGCGGCTGAAGACGGCGTGATGGGTGAAGCCCCAGCGCGCGGCGATCCGGTGGACGGGCACCGCGTACTGGGCGGGGTCGGAGAGGTCGCGGCGGGCGTGCTCCAGGCGCTGGTGGCGTATCCAGCCCGAGACGGTGAGGTCCTGGTCCCGGAAGAGACCGTGCAGATGGCTGGTCGATATGTGGTGCGCTGCCGCGACCATGCCCGGGGTCAGCTCGGGGTCGGACAGATGCGCCCGGATGAACGCCTGCACGCGCAGCGTGAGGGCTCTGCGGTGGCTCTCCGCCGGTACGGCGTCCTGCGCGTCGAGGTGGTGCGCCAGCGTCGCGGTGAACAGGTCGACCAGGACGGTCTCCAGGCGCGGTCCGTCCGCGTCGCTGAACGAGGCGACGTCGTGCACCAGGCGGCCGAGGAGCCCTGCCAGCAGCGCGCCGACCCCGTCCCTCGCCGACAGCCGCCTGGTCAGCAGTCGGGCGACGTCCCCCTCCGGCAACGGCACGAGGGCCTTGGGGATTTCGAGCCCCACACCGCGCAGTGGACCGTCCGGTACGTCGCAGTCGAACGGCAGCGAGGTGTCGATGAAGTACATCTGGTCGACGCCGTGCACGGCGGCCCTGTCGTCCTGCGCGATGGCGACGGCGCCCTGGAACGGCAGGGACAGGTGGTAGAGCTCCGGGTCGGACTGCCGGATCAGCCGGGGCGTCCGCCGCCAGCGCAGCGGCTGCATCTGCCCCGGCCAGACGGAGACGGCGCCGAGCTGGATGAGCCGCGACTCGGCCTTGAACTCGCTGTCGTAGGCGCTGGTCATGTCCGTCGGGCACATCAGCTTCGCCATGCAGTCACGCCAGTAGTCGAACCTGTCCTCCGCGGCCACGTCGTCGGTACGGAACACCGTCTCGATCATCGCCAGGGCCCAACTGTCGTCGATATCTGTTCGTTCGGCGTCCATATTTGCACGGTCCGCCACCAGGTGGGTGATGCCGGTAACTGCCTTAAGATCGTTCGGTGTCCGCAGCGAACCGGCAGGCCGGCAGTTCCCGCAACGTCAACATGAAGGACGTCGCGGCGCTCGCCGGGGTCTCGCCGAAGACCGTCTCCAACGTCATCAACGGCTTTGTCCATGTCAAGCCCGCCACCCGGGAGCGGGTCGAGCGGGCCGTCAGGGAACTCGGCTACCGGCCCAACACCAGCGCCCGCAACCTGCGCAGGGGCAGCACGGGCATGATCGGGCTCGTCCTGCCGGAGCTGGACATCCCGTACTTCGCCGAGCTGGCCCGGCACTTCCTCGGTACCGCCGAGGAGCACGGCCGCACCCTGCTGATCGAGCAGACGCTCGGCGACCGCCGCCGCGAAGAGGCCGTCATCGAGGGGCTGGCGGACCAGCTCGTCGACGGGATGGTCATCAACCCGCTGGCCCTGCACGGCCGCGCGCTCGCCGGACACACCGACGACACCCCGCTCGTCCTCATCGGGGAGCGGCCCAGCGGCGGACTCACCGACCATGTCGCCATCGACAACGTCGGGGCCGCCAGGGACGCCGTCAGCCATCTCACCGGGCTCGGCAGACGGCGGATCGCCGCCATCGGCACGCAGACCGAGCCGGACATCGGCACGCCGCTGCTGCGGACGACCGGGTACCACGAGGCGCTGCGCGCCGCCGGCCTCACGGCCGACCCCCGACTTGAGCCCGAGACCCCCGGCTACCACCGCGCTGACGGCGCGCGGACGATGCGGACCCTGCTCGACGAGGGCGAGCGGCCCGACGCCGTGTTCTGCTTCAACGACGCGCTGGCGCTCGGTGCGTTGCGGGTCCTGTACGAGCGGGGGGTGCGGGTCCCCGACGACATCGCGGTGATGGGGTTCGACGACGTGGACGCCGCGCGGTTCAGCACGCCCAGCCTGTCGTCCGTGGCCCCGGACAAGGCCGAGGTGGCGCGTACCGCGCTGCGGCTGCTGCTGGAGCGGATCGAGACGCCTGGCCTGCCGGCCCGCGAGATCACCATCGGCCACACCCTGCGGATCAGGGAGTCGACGGGGGCAGGACCTGGCGACGAGGCGGCCCCGGCCGGCGGGGTGGAGCCGGCCGGGGCGCCGGCTCACTGACCGCCGAGCCCGGTCGTCGCCACGGACTTGACGATCTGCCGCTGGAAGAGCATGAACACCAGCAGCAACGGGATCGCCGCGAGCATCGAGGCCGCCGACGCCTGCGCGTTCTGCAGCCCGTAGGCGTCCTTGACGGTGGAGAGCCCCACCGGCAGCGTCATCAGCGACGGATCGCTGGTGCTGATGAACGGCCACAGGAAATTGTTCCAGGTGGTGATGAAGACGAAGATCGACACGGCGGCGAGGATCGGCCGCGACAGCGGCAGCACGATGCTGAAGAACACCCGCAGACTGCCCGCCCCGTCGATCCTGGCCGCCTCCTCCAGCTCGCGCGGGATGCCGTCGAAGAACTTCTTCAGGATGTAGACCATCGCGGGCGCCACCACCTGCGGCAGGATCACCGCCGCGTAGGTGTCGACCAGGTTCATCGCCAGCATCTGCCGGAACAGCGGCACGATCAGGATCTGCGGCGGCACCATGATCGAGGCGATCGTGACGGCGAGGAACACCTTGCGGCCGCGGAACAGCGTCCGCGAGAACGCGTAGGCGGCGGTCGCCGAGACGGCCACCGTCAGTACGGTCACCGCGGCGCCGATCAGCAGGCTGTTCAGCGCCCACACCGGCAGATTGCCCTGCTCGAAGATCTCGCGGTACGCGGCGACGGTGAACCCGCCGTCCGGTATCCAGTCACCGGCGGCCGCACTGGCGTCGACCTCCGACTTGAACGAGGTGTCGAGCCCCCAGGCGAACGGCAGCACCCAGACGGCCGCCATCAGAACCAGGGCGAGCACCGACAGCACCCGGGGAGCGAGCCCGGCGCCCAGGGTCGGATGCCACGCGTGGCTGCCGCCGCCGCCACCGGCCGGCCGGCGCCGGCGGGCGACCTCCCTCGGCATGGTCGAGCGGCGCGGCCCCGACGCCTTCGGTGCGAGCGTGTTCGATGCCATGGCCGTCAGCCCTCCTTGCGCGAGAAGATCTTGAGCTGGGCGAGCGAGAGGACGACCACGATCGCGAAGAAGACGTACGACACCGCCGACGCGTAACCCAGCCGGTAGTTGGTGAAGCCGGTGTCGTAGATGTACTCCAGGATCGGCCGGGTCGAAGCGGCGGGACCGCCCTTGGTGAGCAGATAGATCTGGTCGAAGACCTTCAGCGAGGCGAGCACCTGGAGCACCGCGATCAGCGCGGTGGTACGGCGCAGTTGGGGGAGCGTGACCGACCAGAGCCTGCGCCACGCCCCGGCCCCGTCGAGCGCCGCCGCCTCGTACAGATGGTCCGGTATGGACTGCAAGGCGGCCAGATACAGCAGGAAGTTGAAGCCGACGGTCCACCACAGGGTGAGCAGCGCGATCGACCACATCGCGTACTTCTCCTCGACCAGCCAGCCGATCCCGTCGATACCGACGGCCCTGAGCATCACGTTGAACAGGCCCTGGTCCGGCTGGAAGAGCATCAGCCACACCTGCGTCACGACGGCCACCGGCAGCAGATAGGGCGCGAAGAACGACAGCCGCCACACCCACTGCCCCGGCAGCCCGGTGTGCACCAGGACCGCCATCACCAGCGAGACGACCACCAGCGGCACGGCGCTGAGGACCGTGAACCAGGCGGTGTTGCCGAGGCTCTGCCAGACCTGGCTGTCGGTGAACGCCTCCGCGTAGTTGCCGAATCCGGCGAAGGTGTTGTCGCCGTGGCCCGTCAGGCTGGAGTCGGTGAAGCTCATCCACACCCCGTAGCCGATCGGCACCACGAGGAAGAGGACGAAGAACACCAGGAACGGCACGGCGAACGGCCAGCCGGAGCCGCCGGACGCCCCGGTCCTGCGCCGGGCTCTCCCCGGCCGGGCGGCGACGTCCCGCCGTCGCGCGAGGGTGGGAACGGAACTCATGACACTCGCTCCTTCACTGTCGCGGTCAGGCCGGATTCGGCTGGGACATCAGGGTGTTGATCTCGGAGATCATCTTGCGCACGGCGCCCTCCGCCGACCCCGAGCCGGTCATGGCCGGCTGGAGTGCCTGGCACATCCGGGTCTGGAAGTCGGACCCGGCGCCGGTGAACCACGCCGGCGGGTCGAGAGCGGGATGCTTGGCGGCGTCCGCGTACTCGGACTGCGGATGCAGCGCCGCGTACGGCTTCGACTCGACGGCCGGCAGATAGGCGGGGATGTGGCCCGCCTGCGCCCAGGTGATGCTGGACCTGATCAGCTCCGCCACGAACTTGTGGGTGAGGCGCCGGCGTTCGGGGTCGGCGTCCGCCTGGTGCGGCAGCACGAACGAGTGGCTGTCGGCCGCCCCGGCGGGCCGGTCGAAGAAGGTGGGGAAGGGCGCTGCGCCCAAGTTGTCCTTCTTCGCCGTCAGATAGGTCGCCATGTCCCACTCGCCGGAGAAGATCAGCGGGGAGAGGCCGCCCGCGAAGTCGCCGATCGCGGTGGGGCTGTCCATCGTGCGGCAGTCCGCCTTGACCATCTCGACCATGAACCTGGCCACTTCGACCGCCGCGTCCTCGTCGATGTCCGGCTTGCCGCCCGACAGGTCGAAGGTCCCGCCGGTCTGGCTGAACAGCGTCCAGAACATCCGCCAGGCCATCGCCGAGTCGTTGACGTACCCGAGCAGCGGGCCCAGTTTCCCGTTGTCCTTGCGGAGTTTGGCCGCCACCTCCAGATAGTGCTCCGGCGACTCGAAGGGGATCGGCCGCCCGTCGGCCCGCAGCGCACCGGACTTCTCCATCATGTCGCGGTCGAAGAAGATGACGAACGGGTGGGTGTCCAGCGGGATGGCGTACGGCTCGCCCTCGAACAGGCACCGCTTGAACACCGCGGGGTTGAGGTCCTGCTCCCGCAGCCCGAACTCCGCCAGCAGATCCATGTCCCACGGGTCGAGCAGCCCGCCGGGCGCGTATCCCGCCAGCCGGGTCAGATGCATGATCGCCACGTCGGGGGAGCGGCCGCCGGCCGACGCCATCGCCAGCTTCGTGTAGTACGGCGGACCCCAGTCCAGGACCGTCGTCCGCACCTTCAGCCCCGGCGTCTCGCGCACGATCCGGCCGGTGATCTTGTTCATCAACTGGCCGTCGGGGCCCGCGAACAGGTTCCAGTATTCGAGCCGGTCCGTGTCGCCCACGCTCCCGGTCAGCGAGCCGCAGGCGCTGAGCGCCGGAGCCAGCGCAGCCGCGCCCGCTCCGTACAGGGTCCCGCGCAGCAGTCCGCGCCTGGTCAGGGTCGTCATCACTGCTCCTCGCCCTCGTCGGGCCGTTCGAAGGCGGCGGGCCGGAGCTGCGCGGCGCGCAGCCGGCCGACGTCGAGCTTGGGGCTGCGGTCGAACCGGTAGACGCCGTTCTGCTCCTGGAAGACATCCGTGAGCTGGGTGTAGCAGTAGCCGAACATCTGCGGGTCGTCGAGCAGGACGCCGGTGAGGCCGGCGAACCGCTCGTGGAACTCCTCCTCGGTGCGCGGGCGTTGCCCGTAGCCCCAGGAAGCGCCCCGGTCGTCGCCCGAAGCGGCGGCGGCCTCCTCCGGGTTCCACCAGATGCCGCCGAACTCGCTGCAGAAATACGGCTGTCCCGCGTACGGCACCGACCAGGGCGCGGCGCCCGTCTCCAGACCCTCCGGGTTGGTGAACGGCGCGTCCTTGGCCAGGCCCGCCATCTGCGTACGGAACGCCTCCGGGTCCTGCTCGTAGGAGTGCGAGTCGTACACGTCGGTCTCCCGGACCCGGTGGGAGTAGCCGGAAGCATCGAGCACGGGGCGCGAGGTGTCGGCGGCCTTCGTCGCGAGGAACATCGCGCGCGTGACGTCGTCCAAAAGGCTCTGCCGGTCGTGGAGTTCCTGGTGGGTCTCGTTGAGCGGGCACCAGCCGACGATCGACGGATGCGAGTAGTCCCGCTCGACGGCCTCCAGCCACTGCGCGACATAGCCGGCCGTGGGGCGCTGGTTGTCGCGGGTGGTGCGTCCGGTGCTGCTGCCCCAGTCGCCGAACTCGCCCCAGACCAGATAGCCGAGCCGGTCGGCGTGGTGCAGGAAGCGCTCCTCGAACACCTTCTGGTGCAGCCGCGCCCCGTTGAACCCGGCGGCCAGGGACAGTTCGATGTCGCGTACGAGCGCGGCGTCGTCCGGCGCCGTCATCAACCCGTCCCGGTACCAGCCCTGGTCGAGCACGAGCCGCTGGAAGACCGGACGGCCGTTGAGCAGCAGCTTCTTGCCCGAGATGGCGACGGACCGCAGCCCCGCCGTGCAGAGCGCCGAGTCGACGGTCTCGCCGTGCCGGTCCACGATGTCGACGGCCAGCGTGTACAGATGCGGGTCCTCGGGGGACCACGGCCTGCGCCGGTCGGTGGGGATCTGGAGCACCAGGCGCGGGGCGAGGTCGAGGTCGGCGGGCGCGCTCGCCTGGACGACCGTGCCCTCGGCGTCGGTCAGCCTGGCGCGTACCCGGTGCCCGGGACGGTTGGCGGAGAGCGGCAGTTCGAGGTGGAAGGCGCCCGAGCCGAGGTCCGGGGTGATCCGGGGGCGGCGCAGATGGACGGGGGCGACGGGCTCCAGCCAGACCGTCTGCCAAATACCGGTCGTACGGGTGTAGTTGCAGTCGCTGTTGGCGTAGTGGGTGGCCTGCTTGCCACGGGCCTGCGCGCCGTCCCTGGCGTCCCTGGCCCGGACCACCAGCACCACGTCCCGGTCCTCGCCGTCCGCCGCCACATCGCCGAGATCGGCGGTGAAGGAGGTGAACCCGCCGCTGTGCCGCGCCACTTCGCGGCCGTCG
The DNA here is from genome assembly GCF_055584925.1 of Streptomyces sp. NPDC087906. Lineage (NCBI taxonomy): Bacteria > Bacillati > Actinomycetota > Actinomycetes > Kitasatosporales > Streptomycetaceae > Streptomyces > Streptomyces sp. NPDC087906. The sequence goes on along the minus strand of NZ_JBVJLC010000002.1, from coordinate 531,685 downwards.
GCCCATACGGTCGCGTCGTGGTCGACGGCGCCGAAGTGCAGCAGTACGCGCCGACCCGCCCAACGGCCCGGCACCCGGACCGTGCGGCGGTACCAGACGGCGGGGTGGAAGTCGGTGTCACCGATACCGGACAGCTCCGACTCGGGGCAGAAGGGCACCGTGATCCGGCCGGGCAGCTCCTGCTCGACCAGACCGCGTTCGAGACCGCTGTCGCCCGGGTCGAAGGCGAACTGCCACCTGCCGTTCAGATTCAGCCAGTCCGTACGGACGAAGCCGGGGCGCGGGTACTCGGGGCGCGGGACGGCGCCCGGCGTGCCGGTCGGTTCGTCCGTCGGTCCTTCGGTCGGTCCGTCGATCGCGGGGCGCAGAGGCATGGTGTCTCCGGTGCTGGTGACGAGCTGGTCGTCACATGTCAGCACTCGATTACATCGATGTAAATACCTCCGACGCCGGTTTCTTCCCGAAGGGGCGGCCCCGCCCGCCGACCGCGTGGCGGCCCTGTGGCCGCCACCCTGTTTCGGACATCCCGCTGACGTGGGGGAGAGTGGGCCCAGGGCCGCGGCACAACGCACGCGGCACGCGGGGCTACGAGGTCGGAGGGTGACCCAGGAATGATCATTGCCGAGTACACACTGCCGGGGATCCATGTGCGCGACCACCGGACAGAGGTGCCGCTCGACTGGTCCGACGACCGGAGCCCGGCCCTCTCCGTCTTCGCCAGGGAACTCGTCGACCCCGGCCGCAGGTCGGACGAGCTGCCCTGCCTGGTGTATCTGCAGGGCGGCCCCGGCGGCAAGGCGCCCCGGCCGGTCGGCCGCCCCGGCGACGGCTGGCTCGGGCAGGCGCTGAAGACGCACCGGGTGATCCTGCTCGACCAGCGCGGCACCGGCCGCAGCACACCGCTCGACGGCGCGGTGATGGAGTCCTTCGGCTCGGCGCGCGAGGCCGCCGATCACCTCTGCCACTTCCGGGCCGACTCGATCGTCAAGGACGCCGAGCATCTGCGGAAGACGGTCTTCGGCGACACACCGTGGACCACGCTCGGCCAGAGCTACGGCGGGTTCCTCACCCTCACCTACCTCTCGCAGGCGCCCGAGGGGCTGAGCGCGTGCCTGGTCACCGGCGGTCTCGCGTCCGTCACGCCCGACGCCACCGAGGTGTACCGCCGCACCTATCCCCGTACGGAGGCCAAGAACCGGCTCTTCCAGCGCCGCTACCCGCAGGACACCGACGTGGTGGCCCGGGTCGCCGACCGCGTCGCGGCGGGGGACGTGACACTGCCCGACGGCGACGTGCTGACCGTACGGCGCCTCCAGACGCTCGGACTCGACTTCGGCATGAAGCCCGGCTTCGAGCGGATGCACTGGCTGTTCGACGAGGCGTTCGCCGACGAATCCGCCCAGCGGCTCTCCGGGGCGTTCCTGAGCGAGGTGGGGAACCGCACCGCGTTCGCCGGCAATCCGCTCTTCGCCGTCATGCAGGAGTCGATCTACGCGAGCGGCGCGAACGGCCCGACGGCGTGGGCCGCCGAACGGGAGCGGGCGAACCACCCCGGCTTCGCCGAGGACGCCAGGCCGCTGCTGTTCACCGGCGAGATGATGTACCCGTGGATGTTCGAGGAGATCCGCGCGCTGCGGCCCTTCGGACCCGCCGTGGAACTGCTGGCGGCCCGCGAGGAGTGGTCGGAGCTGTACGACCTGAAGCGGCTCGCCGCCAACGAGGTCCCCGTCGCCGCGGCCGTCTACTTCGACGACATGTACGTCGACTCCGGGCTCCAGTTGGAGACGGCGGCGGCGGTGGGCGGCCTGCGGACGTGGGTGACCAACGAGTACGAGCACGACGGACTCGCCGCCGACGGCCGGGTCTTCGGACATCTGGCCCAAACCCTGCGGGACGCGGGCGAGTTTCCGGCGGCCTGACGCGTCGTCCGGATCAGGCCGGACCGTCGGGCCCGAGCTTCAGCGCGCCCGCCATCGGTGCCAGCTACGATGAACGCGGGCGCGCACGCGTCCCACCTGAGCCGGCACGGAAGGAGGCGGACGATGGGCGACCCCGAGTCCGGTCCCGACCCGGAGTCCGGTTCCGACCCCGAGTCCGGTCCCGACCCGCAGGCCGGTACCAGCGCCGGTTCCGGTTCCGGTTCCGCGGCGACGCTGGCCGGGAAGATCGACGCGCTGTTCCGGGTGGTCCGGCGGTCCAACCGCGAGCAGTACAGCCACGAAGAGGTCGCCCGCGCCTGCCGCGAAGCGACGGGGGAGAGCTTCTCCGCCACCTACCTGTGGCAGTTGCGCACCGGGCGCAGGGACAATCCCACCAAGCGCCATCTGGAGGCGCTGGCCCAGTTCTTCGAGGTCCCCGTCGCCTACTTCTTCGACGGCGAGCAGGGCGCCGCGGTCGCCAGGGAACTGGAACTGCTCGGCGCGCTGCGCGACGCGGGGGTGCGCAGCATGGCCCTGCGCGCCGTCAACCTCTCGCCCGAGGGCGTCGGCACGATCAGCGACATGATCGATGTGCTCGCCCGCAGGGAGCGCGGCGCCCCCGGCGGCGCCTCCTGACCGACCGTATGCGAACTCTTCGGTGAATCCTCGCGGTGCCGGCAGGCGGAAGAGGGACGGCGTGTGAGAAATGACCGTCACAGTGGACTGTGGCAACGATGTCAGCGGACCGTCGAAGGGCTGGCCCTACCGAGCCCGTTCGACGCCGAGACCTTCATCGGGATGCTCGCGAGCGCACGCGGACGGCCGATCGAACTGATCCCTGTCTCCGCACGGCCGCACACCCCGTGCGGGCTGCTGGTCACCACCGACAGCGCCGACTGCATCCTCTACACCGCGGACACGACCGTCCTGCACCAGCAGCACATCCTGCTGCACGAGGCCGCCCATGTGATCTGCGGCCATCACGAGACGGCCCCCGCGGTATCCGCTGCCGCGCGCCTGCTGCTGCCCAACCTGCCGCCGTCCCTGGTCCAGCGCGTGCTCGGGCGCAGTGTCTACTCCGAACCCCAGGAGCGGGAGGCCGAGTTGGTGGCCTCGCTGATCCTGACCCGGGCCCGCAAGCAGGACCGGGCGGCCCCGGCGGCTCCGGCCGCGCGCGATCCGGAGCAGTCCCGGGTACGGCGGCTGTTCGGCACTCCGGAGGACCGCGCTCCCGGGTGCGCCGATGCCTGACCTCACGTCCCTCCTCGCCGCCGCGGTCTTCCTGGTCTTCGGAGTCGACCGGCTCGTCAGGAGCCGCGCGGCGCAGGCCGACCCGGCGCAGCGCTATCTGGCGGGCCTGGCCTGGTGCATGGGGACGGCCATGCTGTTCAACGCCCCCACCGTCGCGGGCGCCCTGTCGGGGGAAGCGGGGCTCGACACATCGGTCCTGCTGATCACCCACGAACTCAAGACGGCCGGGCTCGGGTTCCTGGTCCTGGTCGGTCTCGCGGTGAAGTCGCCCCCGCCGGGGCCGGGTTCGGTACGCCGCCAGGTCGCGCTCAACGCCGTGGTGCTGATCGCCTCCGCCGTGCTGTTCGGCGTCGCCGACATCGCCGAGGACGGCGACGTGCTGTCGGTCCCCGACGGCCGCCGGTGGGCGCTCGCCGGGTACAACGTGCTCTTCGCGTTCTACGGCTGCTGGTGCCTGCTGGTCCTCACCCGTGAACTGGCCCGCCACGCACACCGGATGAGCCCGGGACCGCTGCGCGCCGGGCTGAGGCTGATGGTGCTCTCCGCGGTGTTCGGCGCCGCGTGGACGCTCTGGGCGCTGGCCGACGTACCCGCCGATCTGCGCGAGGGCCGCCAAGGGGTGGGGGAGGACGCGGTGTCGGCGGCGCTCTCCGCCGTCACGGCCGTGCTCGCCACGGCAGGCGCCTCGGCGACGCTGTGGGAGGGACCGCTGGGCACCGCGGTCCGCCGGCTGCGGGCCGTCCGCAGGTTCCGGGCGCTCGAACCGCTGTGGTCGGCGCTGCACGCGCAACTGCCGCAGATCGCCCTCGACGAGTCGCCAGCCGCCCGCAGGCCCGGCCTGCGCGACGCGGAGTTCGCGCTCTACCGCCGGGTGATCGAGATCCGCGACGGCTACCTCGCGCTGCGCCCGTACTTCGACGCGGGCGTACCCGGCTGGACGTCGCAGACAGCGGACCTGGCCAGGGACCGCAGGGCGGTGCTGGAGGCAGCGATGATCGCGGCGGCCCTGGAGAACCTGCGGGCGGGAGAGCGCCAGGACGGCGTCCACCGTGAGCGGGACGCCGTCCATGTGCCGTCGGTCGTCGCGGGCACCGTCGAGTCGGAGTCGGAGTGGCTGGTCGGTGTGTCGGCCGCCTTCACCGCGTCCCCGGTGGTGGCCGGGGTCCGCAGCCGGGTCCGCTCGGCCCGCGCCGGCTGACGCGCCGTGGTCAGCGGTGGCCGTCGGACCGCTTGCGGTGCAGGGTGAACTTCTCGAACACCGACAGATCGCCGTTGGGCTTGTTGACGTTGTAGTACGTCACATGCATCCGGGTGGTGTCGCCCGCGTGCCGTCCGGGGTCGACGGTGAACGCGGCGAACCCGTACGGGTTCTCGGTGTCCCGTACGCCCGTCCAGACCGCCTGCTCCTTGACGTAGGTGGCGGTGCGCTTGCCGTTGGGACCCGGCGTCGCCGACACCGCCGTGATCACCTTGCCCGTACCGTCCTTGAAGAACGACTGGTTGGTGGTGCCCGAGACACCGCCGCCGCCCAGGACCATGTGCACGGTTCCGTGCGCGGTGTCGATGTCGTCCGTCGCGTGCGAGACCGGGTTGGGCGTGAGGGTCTCGCTGCCCCGCACCACACCGCGGACGGCCAGCGACCGCTCGTAGTTGTGCTCGTGACCGCACAGGACCAGGTCCACGCCGTACTTGTCGAAGAGCGGCCCGTACTTCTCGCGCAGCCCGAGGTCCGCGCCGTTCGCGTCGGTGGAGCTGACCATCACCTGGTGCATCGCGATGACGATCCAGTCGATGTCGCTGGAGGCCCGCGCAGCCTTCAGTTCCCGCTCCAGGAACCGCAGTTGCCGGCCGCCCGAGTAGCCGTTGACGTAGACGTCGCCGCCGTCCTGCAGGGCGTTGTCGTCGTTCTGGAGCACGATCACCCGCACCGAGCCGGCTGTGAACGCGTACCAGAGACGGGCCAGTTCGGCGTCGGTCTCGGTGGACGGCAGGTCGAAGTACGTCTGGTAGGCGCCGAGGCCCAGCGGCCCGTTGGCGCTCTCGATCTCGTGGTTGCCCGCCGCCGGCATCCACGGCCGGAACCGCGCCGAACGGCTGTTGTTGGTGAAGAAGTTGTTCCAGGTGCGCACCCGGTCGACGTCGAGGTTCGCGTAGCAGAGGTCGCCGTTGAGCAGGTGGAACAGCGGGGCGACCTGCTCGATGCCGGTGACGATGTCCTTCGTCGCCGGGGTCGAGTTGGCGTCGAGCGCGACGGTGCCGTCGGCGGCCCAGGTCACCTGCGGCGCGGACTGGTCGCCGAAGCTGGTGAAGGTGAGCGGCCGGCGGCCGCGCGGCGCCGTCTTGAACATGCCGCTGTCGGGCGCCGCGCCCTCGTGCGACACGAGATAGACGTAGTCGGTGCCGGGGCTGAGCCGGGACAGCGCCGCGTGGTGGACGTACACGACACGGCCGGACTTGCCGTCGGTGTAGGTGCGGGTACGCGCTTCGGCGCTGGAGCCGAGCCCGTGCTCCAGCGTTCCGTAGAGCACCCGGGGCTTCTTCACGGGCCCTTCGGTCAGCCAGGAGACGACCATCTGGCGGCTGGGATCGGCGCCGAAGGTCAGATGCAGGCCCTGCACGGGCGAGGCGCCGCCCGTGTCCGGCGACGGGTGGAAGGCGGCGGAGCCGAATGTGCTCGCGGCCTCGGCCGGTGCGGCGCCCAGCAGCGGAGTGGCGGCGGCGGCAGCGCCGGCCGCCCCGACCATACCCAGTGCGTGACGGCGCGTCAGTTTGCCGGACTCGTCGCTGTCGTTCGATACCATCGCGGTTCCTCCCCAGGTGGCTCGGTGAACGAGTGAACACTCGTCCACCTCCACGACCCTGCGGTGAACACGAACTTGCTTCGGTACGACGAACAGTCCCGCAGGAGCCGGGGCACTCCCCGGCCGGGCGGCGCGCTCCTCAGAGGACGAAACCGTGCGGGAACGGATCGGCGGGATCCAGCAGGTAGTTCGCCGTGCCGGTGATCCAGGCCCGGCCCGAGAACTCCGGTACGACCGCGGGCAGCCCCGCCACCTCGCTCGTCGCCAGCAGCCTGCCGGTGAACCGGGTGCCGATGAACGACTCGTTCACGAACTCGGTGTCCAGCGGCAGTTCGCCGCGCGCGTGCAACTGGGCCATCCGCGCGCAGGTGCCGGTGCCGCACGGCGAGCGGTCGAACCACCCCGGCCGGATCGCCATCGCGTTGCGCGAGTGCCGCGCGTCCGAACCCGGCGCCAGGAACTGCACATGGCCGCAGCCGCTGATGAGCGGATCCACCGGGTGGCGGGGCAGGTTCTGCTCGTTCACCGCGCGGGAGATCGCGAGCCCGGCGGCGAGGATGTCGTCCTTGCGCGCCCGGTCGAACGGCAGCCCCAGATCGGCCAGTTCGACGATCGCGTAGAAGTTGCCGCCGTACGCCATGTCGTAGCGGACGTCACCGATCCCGGGGACGGAGACCGTCGCGTCCAGTTCGAGCGCGAAGGCGTCCACATTGCGCAGCGTGACCTGTTCGGCGACGCCGTCGCGCACCGCGACCCTGGCCTCCACCAGACCGGCGGGCGTGTCGAGTCGTACGACCGTCTCGGGTTCGCTGACCGGGACCATGCCCGTCTCGACCAGCACGGTCGCGACCCCCACCGTGCCGTGCCCGCACATCGGCAGGAACCCGCTGACCTCGATGTACAGCACCCCCCAGTCGGCGTCCGGGCGGGTCGGCGGCTGGAGGATCGCACCGCTCATCGCCGCGTGCCCACGCGGCTCGTCGACCAGGAACCTGCGCAGTTCGTCCAGGTGCTCGATGGCGTACCTGCGCCGCTCGGCCATCGTGTCACCGGGGATCGGCGGCACCCCGCCGGTGACCACCCGGGTGGGCATGCCCTCGGTGTGCGAGTCGACCGCGCTGATGGTCCGTACGCTGCGCATCAGACCTCGCTCCTCGCCGCACCGGCACCCGCATCCGCGCCCGCGCCCGCATCCGCTTCGCGCGCGATGGCGTCGATCGCCTTGCGCATCTCGGCCGCGACCTGCGCCCGGTTGACGTCGGTCAGCGGGCCGCGCGGCGGCCGGCAGGGGCCGCCGTAGCGGCCGACCATCTCCATGCCGAGCTTGATGGCCTGGACGAACTCGGTACGGGAGTCCCAGCGGAACGCGGCGACCAGCGGCTCGTACAGCGCGCGTGCCTCTGCCAGCCTGCCCGCCCTGGCGAGCGCGAACAGCCGCGCCGACTCGGCGGGGAAGACGTTGGGGAACCCGGCGAACCAGCCGGTCGCGCCCATCAGCAGGCTCTCGAGGGCGACATCGTCGGCGCCGCTGATGATGTCGAGTCCCGGCGCCCGCTCCTTGATCTCCAGCACCCGGCGCACATCGCCGGAGAACTCCTTCACCGCACGGACGTTGTCGATCCGGGCGATCTCCGCCAGCAGCTCCGGCGTCAGGTCCACCTTCGTGTCCACCGGGTTGTTGTAGACCATGACCGGCAGTCCCACGGCGGCCACCGCCTCGAAGTGCGCCAGCACCTCGCCGTGGTTGGCGCGGTACATCGTCGGCGGCAGGCACAGCACCCCGTCGGCGCCGTCCTCGGCGGCGGCCTCGGCCCACCGCGCCGCCTGGTGCGAACCCACCCCGTGCACCCCGACGATCACCTTGCCGCGACCGGCGACGGCCGCTATGGCGGTACGGGCGACGGTACGGCGCTCCTCGTCGGTCAGCGACGAGTACTCGCCCAGCGACCCGTTGGGCCCGACACCGTCGCAGCCGTTGTCGACCAGCCACCGGCAGTGCTCGGCGTAGCGGTCGTAGTCGACGGCGAGACCGGCGGGCGCCTTCGGGTCGGACCGGTACGGCAGCGCCGTGGCCACCACGACTCCGGTCAGCGGGCTGGTCTCCTGCGTGCTGGCGGTCATGAAGTGCTCTCCTCGACGGACGGATCGGAACGTGGCGGGGGTGTACCGGGCCGGCTCGGCGGCTCCGGCGGGCGGGCCAGTTCACCGAGCCTGATCGGCTCGGCGACGGGCCGGTGGTGCGGTCCTGGGGGCACCGGGTCGCCGGGCCGGCAGCCGGCCGGGCGACAGTGGGCGGTACGCCTGTTGGCGCCGGGGCTGTCGGCGCTACGGGTGTCGGCGGCGGCGCGCAGCTCGGCGACGGTGGGTCCGCAGACGCGTGCCTGGCAGGGCCCGAGCCCCGCCCGGGTCGCGAGCTTCGCCACCCGCGCCTCCGTACCCGTCGGATCGTGCGCCGTGCGGCGGACGGCCGCGTAATCCGTCTCCTCGCAGCGGCAGATGACGGTGTCCGGCCGCAGCCAGCCGGGCCAGGCCCGGCCGACCGGGTGCGCGGCGGTCAGCCGCGCGGCGAACGCCCGCCCCTGGTCGCGGCTGCGGCGCAGCGCCGTCAGCGCGCGCGCCTCCGGATCGCCGCCCGCCGCGATCCAGCCCGCGAGCGCGCCCTCGGCGCGGGCGGCGGGCGCACCGGCGACACCGGTGATCTCGCCCGCCGCGTACACCCCGGGACGGCTGGTCGCCTGGTCGTCGTCCACGTCGACGAACGCCTCGGCGGGCGACCCGCCGGGCACGGGGCGCAGCGCACACCCGGCGGCCACCGGCAGCTCCAACTGCGGTGTGAAGCCATGGCCGACACAGACGGCGTCCACGGCCGTGGTCCGTTCACTGCCCGGCACCACCGACCAGTCGGCGCGCAGCTCGGCGCTGACGATCTCCTCGACGCGCTCGTCGCCGCGCGCCTCGATCACCGCCCTGCCCAGCCGGTACGGGACGCGGTGGCGGCGGAGCGCCGCCGCGTACTCTAGCAGTTCACCGCTCTTGCCCGCCTGGGCGGGCAGCTCCCAGGGGCGCCGCAGCCAGCCGCGCAGCACACCGCCGGTGCGGGCGGCCTCCAGCACCTCGACCACCTGGGACCCGGCCGCCAGCAGGGCGGCGGTCACCGGCAGCAGGAAAGGACCGGTGCCCGCGACCACCACCCGGTCGCCGATCACCAGCCGTTCGCCCTTGGCCAGCGCCTGCGCCGCGCCCGCCGTGAACACGCCCGGCAGCTCCCAGCCGGGGAACGGCAGCACCCGGTCGTGCGCGCCCACCGCCAGCACCAGCGCGTCAGGCGCCAGCACCCGGCGCACCCGCGCGCCGGGCCCGCCTGCGGGATCGCCGGTCAGCACGTGCACCAGCGGTGCTGCCACCGAGCCGGGGTCCGGCTGCTCCAGTGCCCAGACGGCGCTCTGCGCCCACCAGGCACAGCGCGGATGGCCCAGCACCCGGCGGCTGCGCGTCTCGAACGCGCGGTAGCCGTGGTGCAGCACCTCGGGGCTGTCCGCCTCGAAGGCGTCGGGCAGCATGCGGTGGTACTGGCCGCCGGGCCGCTCGGCCGTGTCGATCAGCGTCACTTCGGCGCCCGCCGCCAGCGCGGTGTCCGCGGCGGCGAGCCCGGCGGGGCCCGCCCCGACGACCACGACATGACGCCGGGTCATCGCGCGTCCCCGAAGCCGGTGCTCGTGCCGCTCCCGCTCCCGCTGCCGGTGCCGCTCCCGCTACCGGTGCCGGTGGCGCGTGACTGCGTGGTCACCGCGTCGCCGTCCAGCGCCCGGCGCCGGCAGGCCCGTACGTCCCGCTCACCGTTGACCGTCACCAAACAGTCGAAGCAGACGCCGATCCCGCAGAACACCCCGCGCGGCGCGCCCGACGGGCCCCGCCGCCAGGACGTCCGGCCGGCGGCCAGCAGCACGCCCGCCACGGACTGCCCGGCGACGCCCGCCAGCGGTTCGCCGTCGACGGTGATGGTCAGCGGCCGGTCCCTGCGCCCCACGGGATCGGACCCGGCCGGTACCAGTCTCGGGCTCATGGCGACTCCTCGGTCGTGGACGGTACGTCTGCGGGTGTAGCGGGTGTATCGGGCGCCTCCGCGGCCAGTACGGCGGGCCTGTCCACCCGGAACGGGGTCGCGTCGATCGCCGTCGCGTCCCCGAGCAGCAGCTCCCGCAGCAGCCGCGCCGTACCGACGGACAGCCCGATCCCCGCCCCCTCGTGACCGCTCGCGTGCCAGAGGCCCGCGAGCCGCGGGTCGGGTCCGATGACCGGCAGATGGTCGGGTACGTACGGCCGGAAGCCGCCGTACGCGCGCATCACCTGCACACCGGCGAGCGAGGGGAAGAGCCGCAGCGCCTTCGCGGCGATCGCCGACAGCACCTCGGGGCGGGTCCGGTCGTCGAAGCCGACCCGCCGCCGGGAGGAGCCGAGCAGCACACTGCCCGCCCGGGTCGCCTCGACCACCGCCGAGGTCTGCAGATCCCCCGCGCCGCTGCCGACGGCGCCCACGTAGTCCGCGTCGTACACCTTGTGGAAGACCGTCGGCGGCAGCGGGACCGTCACCAGCACCTCGCCGCGGCGCGGCCTGATGTCCACCGGTGCGCCCAGGCGCGCCGACAGCTCACCGGACCACGGTCCCGCCGCGTTGACGAAGACGTCGGCCGACAGGGTCCCCCCGGAGGTGCGCACCCCCGTCAGCCGGCCACCGCGCCGCACCCCTCCGAGCACCTCGCAGCCGGTACGCAGGACGGCGCCCGCGGCGAGCGCCTCCGCCAGCAGGGCGGTCGCTGCCCCGGCCGGCTGCACCTGGGCGTCGTCCGGATAGTGCATGGCGGCGGTGTGCCCTTCGGTGACGAAGGGTTCGGCGGCGCGCAGCGCGCCGCTGTCCAGCGGCTCGGCCCGTACGCCTGCCGCCCGCTGGGCCGCGGCGAACGGCAGCAGCCCCGCAGCGCCCTCGGCGGTGGTCGCGACGACGATGCCGCCCTTCGGCTCCCACTCGACCGCTTCTGCCCCGACCGCTTCTGCCCCGACCGCATCGGCCCCGACCACATGAGCCCCGCCTGAGCGCCGCTCGGCGAGCGACGCCAGTACCTCGGGCCACAACCGCCGGGAGAGCTGGGCGAGTTGGAGTTCGGGCCCCGGGCCCTTGTCGGAGACCAGGATGTTGCCCTCGCCGTGCGACGTGGTGGCCGCCGCCGCTCCGCCCCGGTCGACCACGGTCACGTCGAACCCGGCGAGGATCAGTTCGCGGGCGCAGGCGGCGCCGATGATTCCGGCGCCCAGCACCACCGCCCGCGTTCGGGACATCCATCCTCCACTGTTCTGTAAAGCGAACGGTCTTGAGCGTATGGGTCGGCCCGGAGGGTGTCAACGCACCTCGGCTAGTGCGGAGCGCCCGGCGGCTGCGGCTGGTCCCCGCCCGACCGGTACTGGAGCAGCAGCACCGACCGCACGGGCCCTTCGGGGGCGCTGTAGCAGTGCGGCAGCGAGCCGTCGAACGACACGTAGTCGCCGGGCCCCAGCTCCACCCGGTGGCCGTCCACCTCCACGTGCAGCCGGCCCGCCTGGACGACGGTGTGCTCGGTGCCCGCGTGCCCCAGCGAAGGCTGCCGCGACCCGTCGCGCACCTGCTGGTCGTAGATCTCCATGATGACACCGCCGGCCTCGATCCGCCGGAGTGCCCGCAGGTCGACGCCCGCGCCGCTCAGCACCTCGGTCTCGGCTGCGCGCACCACCGTCACGGCGTCCGCGTGCTGGGTGTCGAGCAGGTCGGAGATCGGCAGCTCCAGTGCCCGAGACAGGCTGAAGACCGTCTCGATGGTCGGGTTGCCGGTGGCCGATTCGAGCTGGGACAGCGTCGCCTTGCCGATCTTGGACAGCCGCGACAGCTCGGAGAGCGACAGTCCGCGCCGGGTCCTCTCCCGCCGGAGATTGGCGGCCAGAACGTCCCGGACCGAACTGCTGGGGGACTTCACGCGGGCTCCTTCGGCTGTCGGTACTGTTCGGTGCAGTGTAGGGATGACCTACCAGGTTCGTTCGACATAGTGAACGCGCTCGTGGGGCTGTCGGCGGAACCAGGACTCGGAGTGTATGAGCCCGGTCTCCCTGTCCCAGCCGTTGACCGTGGTAGTAACCGCTTTCTACATTGAGAGTCGCGCGGCCTGTCGCCCTGACCGGTCCGCGCATCCCCGACACGCAAGGACGGACATGACCTACCTCGCCGCCGAAGAGCGCTATTCCGGTATGCAGTACCAGCGCAGCGGCCGCAGCGGCGTGCTGCTCCCGAAGGTCTCGATAGGCATCTGGCAGAACTTCGGCGACAGCAGCCCGCTGGAGACCCAGCGCGCCGTCCTGCGCCGCGCCTTCGACCTCGGTGTCAGCCACTTCGACATGGCGAACAACTACGGTCCGCCGGCCGGCAGCGCCGAGACCAACTTCGGTGCGCTGTACGACGCGGACTTCCGGCCGTACCGCGACGAGCTGTTCATCGCGAGCAAGGCCGGCTACAACATGTGGCCGGGCCCGTACGGGGAATGGGGCTCGCGCAAGCACGTCCTGGCCAGCCTGGACCAGACGCTGCGCCGCACCCACCTCGACTACGTGGACCTCTTCTACTCCCACCGGCCCGACCCGCACACGCCGATCGAGGAGACGGTGGGCGCGCTCGCCTCGGCGGTGCGGCAGGGCAAGGCCCTCTACGTGGGTCTTTCCAACTACAGCACGGAGCAGATGACCCGCGCCGCCGCCCTGTTGAAGGAGCTGGGCACCCCGCTGCTGATCAACCAGCACCCCTACTCGATGCTTAACCGCGACATCGAGAACGGGTTGATCGCGGCGTCCGACGAGGTGGGCGCCGGGGTCATCGCCTTCTCGCCGCTCGCGCAGGGGCAGTTGACCAACCGCTACCTCAACGGCATTCCGGCGGACTCCCGGATGGCGGGCGGCGGCTCCCTCAAGAGCGACGTGCTGACGGAGGAGCGGCTGGCCCTGCTGGGCGCCCTGGACACGTTCGCCGGGCAGCGCGGTCAGTCCCTCGCCCAACTCGCCCTCGCCTGGGGGCTGCGCGACCCGCGCGTCACATCCGTGCTCATCGGCGCCAGCAGCGTCACCCAGCTCGAACAGAACATCGGCGCGCTCGACGCGCCCGCCCTCGGCGAGTCCGAACTCGCCGAGATCGAACGGCTGCTGGCGCAGGAGACGGCGGCGGCCTGACCAACGGCCGGTCAGTCGCGGCTCAGTGTGGAAGGCGACCCGGCGGACTGGGCACCCTCGGCCTCAAGGGCGAGGGTGTCCGCGTCCTTCATCGTGATCACATAGATGTGGTCGGTGGGGCACGTCCCGTTGGTCGCGGGGTCGGTGGGATGGCTGGTGACCGCCTCGAACACCATCGACTTCGGGTGGACCTCGGTCAGCTTCAGCGCCTCCGTGCAGCCGACGTTGATGTTCGTCCCGACCGCGTCGACATCGCTGACCTGGCTGCCCACGATCTGGCCGAGGTCCGCCGCGTGCAGCGTCAGAGCGACATGGAAGCGGCTGACCTGGGCCGTCCCCGGACCCGTGCCCGACCAGTGGCCGACCCAGGACGCCGGCAGCGCGTCGTCCGCGCCGTCCGACGCCGGTGCCGAGGGCGACGAGGAGGATCCGCCGCCCCCCGCACCGTCCGAGGAGCCGTCGCCGTCGCCGTTTCCGAGCTGGACGAGTACGAAGGCGACAGCGGCGGCGGCCAGCACCCCGCCGGCCAGCAGGGCGGCCCACCGACGGCCCGCGCCGCGCCGCGCGGGACCGGTAGGCGCACCTGGGGCGGGCGGCCCCGGCTGGGTGTACGGCCCAGGCCCGGTGTAGGACCCGGGCCCGGTGTACGGCCCCTGCTGGGGGTACGGGGCCGGTTGGCTGTACGGGGCCTGCCGGCCGTACGGGTTCGGCTGCGCGTACGTCGCGGCGTACGGCGGCGCCGACGGGTACGCGGGGCCCTGCGGCGCGCCCGTACCGTCCACGGCCCCTGCCCCCGCGAACGCCTGCCGCATCGCCTGCTCACGGGAGCGCAGCTCGGCCGCGAGGCCCGCCGGCAGCACGGACGGCCACCGGCCCGCCGGCTGCCCCGCGCGCTCCAGCAGCGCGCCCGCAGCGGCCGCCGAAGGGCGTCGCTCGGGCTCCTTGGCCAGACAGCCGCGCAGCAGTGCACCCAGCGGCTCGGGCAGGCCGTCCAGGCTGGGTTCCTCGTGCACGATCCGGTACAGCAGCGCGGGGGCCGACGGCGTCTCGCCCGGACGGGAGAACGGGCTGCGCCCGGTCGCCGCGTAGACCAGCACGGCGGCGAGCGAGAACAGGTCGCCCGGCTCCGCCGAACTGCCCGATGTCGCCTGCTCCGGCGCGAGATAGCCCGGCGAGCCGATGACACCGCCGGTCCTGGTGTGCCGGGAGTCGTCGGCGGCCCGCGCGATGCCGAAGTCGATGAGCAGCGGACGCTCGCCGCCGAGCAGGATGTTCGACGGCTTGATGTCGCGGTGGCTGAGTCCGGCGGCGTGCACCGCGCGCAGCGCCTGGCACAGCTCGGCGGCCAGCGACAGCGCAGCGGCCTGCGGCAGCGGGCCGTTGCGGTCCACCCAGTCGGCGAGCGAGGGCGCGGCGACGTACTCGGTGGCCAGCCACTGCGGCCGGGCGCCGGGCGCGCTGTAGTCGACCACGGTCACGGTCCACGGCGACCGCACCCGGTCGGCGTTGCGTATCTCCCGGTCGAACCGTTCGGCGAAGCCGTCGTCCGCGCCGAACTCGGACCGCAGCGTCTTCAGCGCGAGCGGCCTGCCCGACGGCGTGCGCGCGAGGTACACCTGTCCCATGCCGCCGGCGCCGAGCCTGCCGTACAGCGGATATCCACCGATGACCCGCGGGTCCGAAGGATCCAAGCTCTCCATGAGCAGTCACAGTAAAGGGGCGCGGGGTACGCCGGGAGCGCGCGGGTACTCATCTTCGCCTGCGCACCTGTGCCCTCGCACCCGATCGCGGCCCGGGGCCTCGTACACGATCGCGGCCCGGGGCCCTCGTACACGATGGCGGCCCGGGGCCCTGACGGCACGTGCCCCCGCCGGCCACGGTCGGTGGCCGGCGGGGGCACGGAGGCATGCCAGGGGTGGTGCCGGAACAGCGAGATCAGTGGCTGGGGCCGCGCTTGCCGCCCATGTCCTTGCCGCCCATCTCGTCGCCCTCCTGGCCCGAGTCGTACTCGATCTGCTCCTTGCGGACCTCCGACGAGACCTCCTGCTGCTCGGTGACCTTCTCGGTCTCCATGCGCACCCGCTCGACGGCGACGGTCTCCTTGCGTACGACCGGCTGCTCGGCGTGCAGCGTCACCTGGGTCTCGGCCTCGCCGATCCGGCCCTTCGTGCGGTCGCCGTCCGTGATCGGCTCGTGGATGACCCGTACCTCTTCGTGGCTGACCGGCACGGTCGTGGTGATGTTCTCCGTCACGACGACCTTGCGCAGCCGGGCCCGGCCGCTCTCGTGCTCCTCGGTGCCGACGTGGAGCTGCTCCTCCGACCGGATCAGCTCCTCGCCCCTGCGGTGGTCGCCCGCGCCGGTCATGTCGTCGTCGGCGAAACCCATGCCGACGCCTTCGGACCTGGCCGTACCCGCACCACGGCCGGTGCTGGTACCCGCGTCCACACCGCCGGCCACGCCACCGGCCGCACCTGCGCCGGCACCGGCGCCCGCACCTGCGCCCATGCCGGTGCCGGTCGTCCCGCCGGTGTCCTTGGTGGTGTCCGTGCCCTTGGCCCCGGCCATGCCGGAACTCATGCCCGCGCCGGCGCCGGTGAGGCCGTAGTGCTCGTACAGCTCACGCTCCTGGGCGGCGTCCAGATGCTCGTCGGCGTCCAGGCGCGGGGCGTCCTTGACGGTTTCCTTGGGGTGGGCCACATGCAGCCCCTCGCCGGTGCGCCGGGCACCGGACAGCGGGACAAGGCTCTCCTTCATACCGAAGAGACCGGTTTTCACGGTGACCCACTCGGCGCGGCCGGTGCGGTCGTCGACATAGACCTGGCCGACGTTGCCGATCTTGTCACCGTCCCTGTCGTAGGCGGTCAAGCCGTTCAGCTCACCGGGGTTGTTGAAGACGCCATCGGCTGACATCTGCCATCACTCCTTGCTGCGTGGGGGAGCGCGTCCAAGGGAGCGGTCCCCTCGGAGTCAGGCGCGCATACGTCCATCGCGCCTCTCCCCGGTACGTAAGGCAACCGCAGACGGCACGCGCGGGCCGCGGGGACCGCCCGTGCCCGCCGCCCGGCCGGGATCCGCGCCCTGCCACCGGCTCGTTCCGCACTCCGCCATTCGGGTGAACGGGGAACGCCGACGCGGCGCGCGGCGCCAGGCGCCGGGTCTTCGGTGATCCTTGACTGCTGAGGACGCCGCGACTGCCGAGGAGAGCGCCGATATGCCAGTGAACCGTGTGGGTGTCGTGGTCCATCAAGGCCGTCCCGCGGCCGTGGAGGCCGCCGACGTCGTCCATGACTGGTGCCTGTCGCACAGCATCCCGTGCAAGGAGATCGACGTCTGGAAGGACCACGAGCCTCGGCACGGCGGCCAGGAGGAGGCGATCGCCGCAGGCAGTCCCGACCTCGTCGTCACGCTCGGCGGCGACGGCACGTTCCTGCGTGGCGCGCGGATAGCGGCCAAGAGCGACGCGGCCGTGCTCGGCGTCGACCTGGGCCGGGTCGGCTTCCTCACCGAGGTGCCCGCCGACGACGTGGGGCGCGCCCTGGACGCCGTGCACGAGGGCAGGGCCACGGTCGAGGAGCGGATGACGCTGGCCATGCGGTCGTCGAGGCCGCTGGAGATCCCCACCGCCATGGAGGCCCTGCTGCGCTACGGGCGGGGCCCCGCGCTGCCGCCGCCCGAGGTCCGGCCCGACATGGTGGGCGGCGAGGGCTGGGGGATGGCGCTGGACGCCATCGCGCTCAACGACGTCGTCCTGGAGAAGCTGGCGCGCGACCGGCAGGTCAGCCTCGGGGTCTACATCGCGGGCCGGCTGCTCGCCGCGTACTCGGCGGACGCGGTCATCGTGGCCACCCCGACGGGCTCCACCGCGTACAGCTTCGCGGCGGGCGGGCCCGTGCTCTCTCCGCACATGGACGCGGTGGTCTTCACGCCGGTGGCACCGCACATGACGTTCGGCAGGACGGTCGTCGCCGCCCCTGACGAGCCGATCGCGCTGCGGGTGCTGCCGCATTCGGGCGACGTGGCGCTCAGTATCGACGGCCAGTTGCGCGGGGTGCTGAAGCCGGGGGACTGGGTGGGGGTGTACGGGGCCAAGTACCGGCTGCGGCTGATCCGGCTGGGGCCCACCGACTTCTACACCAGGCTCCGCGACCGGTTCCGGCTCACCGACGCGCCGGCGACGGCGGCCGACGGGCAGTCGGCCCCGCTGTTCCGGCCCGACGGACCCGTTCCCGACGACCTCGCGCATCTGCGGATGCCGGCCGCCGACGAGCTGTGAGACAAGGGGGGTTGGGGCCGGGCGGGGCGCCCCCCCCCGGGGGCACTGCCCCGGGGGGGGCGGGGGGCGGGACCGCGGGGGGGGTGTGCGTCGCGCCCCGGGGGCGGGGGGGGTGGGGGGT
>NZ_JBVJLC010000002.1:0-514068 GCF_055584925.1 Streptomyces sp. NPDC087906 | reverse complement strand
CCCCGCCCGCCCGGGCCCCCCCCCCCCGGGCGCTGGGGGGGGGGCGGGCCCCCCCGGGGGTGCGACCCGGGGGGGGTCGGCCCCGCCCGCCCCCCACCCCCCTTGTCTCACTGCCCGGTCGGGTCAGTCGTCCTTCACGTCGTGCGAGTAGTCCTTCGCGCACTGGTCCCGGTCGGACTGGCTGTTCGCGTGCTGCACGCAGTCGTTGTAGTTCTTGAAGTCGTCCGAGTTCAGGATGGAGGCGCCGATCGCGACGAGCACGCCCGAGACGATCAGACCCAGCGCGCCCAGCACGGCACCGACGATGGCCATGGTGCGATGCGGTGCCTGACCGCCCTTGGCCCGGCGCGCCGCGAGGATGCCGAGCACGATGGCGATGATGCCGAGGACGATCCCGCCGATCACCGTCCAGAACAGCACGCACGACACGATCCCCAGTGTCAGTGCCGCGATCGCCATACCGTTCTTCTGTGTGGGCGTCACGCCACACCCCTCCCTGTAAGTCCCGGATAAAGCTCTCTCCCGTGTGCCCCCGGTGGCGCGATCAAACAGGACGGACGTGCGGTGTACGTGTCATGGTCTGTCACCGACAATCTAATGCGTCTGGACAAAAAAAGTTTTCGGTGAGACGGTGGAGCCATGTTGGACGTGACCGTGATCGAGGACGCGACGGCGGCAGCCGTCTCACTGGACCCTGTACGGGCGCGGCTGCTCGCCGAGCTGGCCGCCGGGCCCGCGTCGGCGACGATGCTGGCGGGCCGGGTCGGACTGCCGCGCCAGAAGGTGAACTACCACCTCAGAGCGCTGGAACGGCACCACCTGGTGGAGCTGGCGGGGGAGCGCAGGAAAGGCAATGTCACCGAGCGGCTGATGCGGGCGACCGCCGCCTCGTACGTCATCTCGCCGCTCGCCCTGGCAGCGGTCCAGCCCGACCCGGACCGCTTCCGCGACCAGCTCTCGGCGCGCTGGATGCTCGCCGTCGCCGCCCGACTCGTACGCGACGTGGGCACGCTCATCACCGGCGCGGCCAAGGCCCGCAAACGGCTCGCCACGTACGCGCTCGACGGTGAGGTCCGGTTCGCGTCGGCGGCCGACCGGGCCGCGTTCGTCGAGGAGTTGACCCGGGGCGTCGGCGCGCTGGTGGCGAAGTACCACACGGCGGACGCCGAGGGCGGCCGGGACCACCGGATCGTCGTCGCACTGCACCCCACCGTCAAACCCACTGCCGAAACCGGTGTCGAACCCACTGCCGACAGCGCCGTCGGACCCACTGCCGACAAAACCGCAGAAACCACTGCCAGAACCACCGGCGAACTCACCGAAGAGCCCGGCGAACAGCCGGCCGAGGAGTCCGGTCAGAGGAG
Organism: Streptomyces sp. NPDC087906; assembly: GCF_055584925.1. Taxonomy (NCBI): domain Bacteria; kingdom Bacillati; phylum Actinomycetota; class Actinomycetes; order Kitasatosporales; family Streptomycetaceae; genus Streptomyces; species Streptomyces sp. NPDC087906. Next base: position 512,704 of record NZ_JBVJLC010000002.1, on the reverse strand, counting down.
GAACCATGTCGAAGGAATTTGAGATCGTCCGCGAGTTCGAGGTCGACGCGAGCCCCGCCGAGGTCTGGGCCGCGATCACCACCGGCACAGGCGCCTGGCTGTGGCCCCTGGAGTACGAGCACCGCGAGGGCGGCGCCGCGCCGTTCGGCGGCACGGTCACCGCGTGGCAGCCGGAGCGCCGGCTGACGGCGCGGACCGAGAGCGTGGAGGGCATGGACCAGCAGACGCTCAACCAGCTCGACCATGTCATCGAGCCGCGCGAGGGCGGCGGTTCATGGGTGCGCTACGTGCACAGCGGCATCTTCGTCGACGACTGGGAGAACCAGTACGACGGCGCCGACAAGCACACCGACTTCTACCTGCACACCCTGCGCCAGTACCTGCTGCACTTCACCGGCCGCGCCGTCACGTACGCCTCGGTCGAAGGACCTGCGGCCTCCACGGCGGAGGACGCCTTCGACGCGGCGGTCCGGGGTCTCGGCGTGCCGGACGAAGCGGCAGCGGGCGACACGGTGACGTTCGCGGTGCCCGGCGGGCGCGGCGGCGACGCCGTGGTCGACTTCCGCAACGCGTACTTCCTCGGACTGCGCACGGACGACGCGATGTACCGGCTGTTCGGCAGGAACCACTTCGGCGCGCCGGTCGGGGTCTCCGTCCACGACTTCGCGCCGGGCGCCGACGCCAAGCAGATCGAGAGCGCCTGGCAGAGCCGGCTGGACGGCCTGTTCGGCTGATTCACCGGGCCTTGACGGCGGGACCCCGGGGTCGTCGACCCTTCAGGCCCGCAGTTTCGCCTTCAGGGCCGGGCCCCGCCTTCAGGGCCGGGCCCCGCCTTCAGGCCCGGGTCCCGCCTTCAGGGCCGGGTCCCGTCTCCGGACCCGGTCCACTGCCGCAGGCGCTCGGCCGGCCAGGTGTTGACGACCCTGTCGGCTGGTACGCCGCACTCCTCGGCCCGCGCGCAGCCGCGCAGTTGCCAGTCGAGCTGCCCCGGCGCGTGCGCGTCCGTGTCGATGGCGAACAGCGTCCCGGCCGCGACCGCCCGGCGCAGCAGCCGCCGGGGCGGATCCTGCCGCTCGGGACGGCAGTTGATCTCGACCGCCGTCCCGGACTCCGCGCACGCGGCGAAGACCGCCTCTGCGTCGAACTCCGACTCAGGACGGCCCTTGCCGGTCAACAGCCGCCCGGTGCAGTGCCCGAGGACATCGGTGTGCGGATCGCGTACGGCGGCGACGAGCCGCCGGGTCATGGCGCGCGCGTCCATCCGCAGCTTCGAGTGCGCCGAGACCACCACCAGGTCGAGCCGGGCGAGGAGTTCGGGCTCCTGGTCGAGCGAGCCGTCCGGCAGGATGTCGCACTCGATCCCGGTCAGCAGCTCGAACGGCGCCCAGAGCGCGTTCAGTTCGGCGACCACGTCGAGCTGTTCGCGCAGCCGCTCGGGCGACAGGCCGCGGGCGACGGTGAGCCGGGGCGAGTGATCGGTGAGGACGGCCCACTCGTGCCCCAGCGCGGCGGCCGTCCGGCCCATCGCCTCGATGGGGCTGCCGCCGTCCGACCAGTCGGAGTGCAGATGGCAGTCGCCGCGCAGTGCGGCCCGCAGCTTCTCTCCGCCCTCGGCGAGCGGTCCTGCGGCCTCCCGCTCCAACCGGGCGAGATAGTCCGGCACAGCGCCGTTCAGCGCCGCACGTACGACGTCGGACGTCTTGGGACCGATCCCCGGCACCCGGGTGAGGGTCCCGGCGGCGGCGCGCCGCTCGACCTCGTCGGCCGCCATGCCGGAGATCGCCTGTGAGGCGGTACGGAACGCCCGTACCCGATAGGTCTCGGCCCCCGACCGCTCCAGCAGGAACGCGATCCTGTCGAGTGCCTGCACCGGATCCATGGGCGCTCCCAGCGTGTCGGCTCGGCTGTCGGCTCGGCTGTCGGGCGGGGTGTCGGGCCGGGTATCGGTCCTTTCCGGCATTCCCGGCCCCTCCCGGCATTCTCGGCGCCGCCGTGCCGTGCCGCATCCCGCCGCTGATTCCGCCCCGTTCCGTACTGCCTGTGACGGCGCGTATTGGGTACCCGTTGCCCATCGCTTGACCAGACCTTGACCTGTACGCCACGGAGGGCAGCATGTCGGTGACGACGCACCGGGACGAAGAGCACGCAGACGGTGGGCAGGACGCGGACGGCCGGGACGAGACGCCCGGGGACGGCCGGGAGGAGACGCGCGAAGAGCGTGCCGACCGTCAGTGGGGGGAGCTGATCCAGGAGATACGTATCGCGCAGACCGGCGTGCAGATCATGTTCGGCTTCCTGCTGACCGTGGTCTTCACCCCGCGCTTCGCCCAGTTGTCGGAGTCGGACACGACGATCTACCTGATCACGGTGGTACTGGGCGCGGCCGCCACCGGCGCGCTGATCGGCCCCGTCGCCCTCCACCGGGTCGTCTCCGGGCGCCGGATCAAGCCCAGGGCGGTGACCTGGGCGGCCCGACTGACCGTCACGGGCCTGTCCCTGCTGCTGGCGACCCTCGTCACGGCGCTGCTGCTGATCCTGCGGGTGGCGACCCACAACCACCTCGTGCCGTGGATCGTGTCGGGGGTCTTCGCCTGGTACCTGTTCTGCTGGCTGTTCCTGCCGCTGTGGGCGGGACGCGGCGGCAAGGAGTAGGAGACATGGCAGGGCCCCGCGGGCTGGTTGCCCGCGGGGCCCTGCCACCGCGTCGAACTCCGCTCGACGTTCCCCCGGTCGTGCCGACACTGCCGCGCCGTGCACCCTTGGCCTGCGCGACGGTGCGCGCGGTCCTCGTCGAATGGAACCTGTGGAGCCTGACCGAAGCGCCCTGCTTGCTGGGCGAGCTGTCGTCCGGTCCACGTCTCTCGGCCGGAGGTGTCCCGACCGGCCGCCGCCGAGTGTTGGCGGTGCAAGGTCCGGGCGGGATCCGACATGGCGACAAGGACAGGAAGATCCGGGTCACGGCTGTTCCGGTCGTGACAACCGGGGGTGTCCGACAGAGATCAGGCAGAGGTGGCGCGACGCTTGCGCGAGGCCCACAGGATGCCCGCACCGGCGATGAGGACGACAGCGGCGCCGCCGGCGATCATCGGGGTGGAGCTGGAGGAACCCGTCTCAGCGAGGTCGTCACCGGCCGGGCTGGGCTGCGAGGAGGGCAGCACGGCGGCGGGGGAGGTGCTCGACTCGCTGGGCGCGGGAGACTCGACGGCGGGCGACGAGGTCTCAGGCGCCGGGGTCGACTCGGACGGGGCCGGCGACGAGGACTCCTGGCCGGGGCACGCCGGGGCGGTCTTGTCTTCCTCGATGGCGCCCTGGCCGTCGGCCGACTTCACCGAGAGGTGCAGCTTGAGTTCGCCCTGGTGGCTCTCCAGGTTGAACGTCTTCTGGAACTCCCGCTCGAAGGAGGAGTCCAGCAGCGGCTTGCTGTCCGTCACGTCCGTGACGGTGACGGTGTTGCCCGCCTTGTTGTCGTAGTTCTTCAACGTGACGGTGACCGACGAGCAGTCCACCGTCCACGCCGGGGTGTGCGCGGCGGCCGGGACGGCCGACAGGCCGACCCCCAGCATCCCTGCCGCGGCGACCGTTATGAGGGCGCCGGGGCGCCTCCACGATCCTCTGAATACAGTCACAGAATTCCTCCGCGATAAACGGCGCCGCCCACATTGACGGCGCGGGCGCACAGTATCGCCCTCGCCTCTGGCGTCCTCACTCACCCCTCCCAACTCACGCTTCCCACGTGCGCGATGGCCCGAAAACAGTGGCCGAACGCCCGGAATTCGTCGTACGGGAGCGGCAGGATAGGTAAGTTTGCGCACCTCAGCCGGTATTCATCACAGGTAACAGAATATTCGGCAAAGTTTTCGTCAACACGCCTTCGGCGAACCGGTGTTGGTCCGGTTAGCGGCGTTTTGTTCGCCGGCCCCCGCGCGGCAGCGCACCCACGGTCCACTGCCGGAACGCCGCCAGCCGGGGGTGCTTCTCGCGCTGTTCGCGCGACGCCCTGTCCAGCTCCTCCAGGAGCCGCTGCGAGCGGTTCTCCATGTCCAGCTCGTCCAGCATCCGGTCGATCTCGGTGAGGACCGCACCGTACAACTGCCACTGCCGGGGCCGTTCCTGAACCCGGAGCAGCAGCATGTGCGCCACCTCTTCCCTGCTCGCCGTCGCCGCCGCCAGATCCGCGGCCAGCCGGCCCTCCGCCATCTCCGCGCTCGCGCTGACATCGCTGGTGACCAGCACGGCGAAGCTCACCACCGCGTCCGCGAGATGGCCGAGCAGCTCCTCCAGCGCCGCACCGATCTCGTGCGGGAACAGCGGCTCCTCCCTGCGCGCCTTCGCCAGGTCGGTGAGCGTCCGCGCCAGCACTCGCAGGACCACCGTGCAGATCTCCAGCGTGTCGAGCCCCGTGCGCAGCACCACCCGGTGCAACAGGCCCTCCCTGACCCGCGGATTGAGCCGTACGCTCTCCTCTGCCTGCCGCAGCGAGGCGTCGACCTCGGCGATGTCGTTGTCCAGCCGGCGCGCCTCGTGCAGTCGCGCGGCGGCGAGATCGACCGGTTTGGGGGCGCCCAGGTCCTCGCTCACCCGCAGGATGAGCTGGCGCATCCGGCGGGCCAGCCCCTCGATGGACTCGCCGGCCGTGCTCACCCACACCGGCGGCACGAACAGCACGTTGAACAGCAGCCCCACCACAGCGCCGATCAGGGTGTCCAGCACCCGGTCCCAGGCGGTGTTCGCGACCTGGCTCACGCCGAGGACCAGCATGGCGCTGATCCCCACCTCGACCACGAACTCACCCGCGCGCACGAACCGTCCGACGACGAGCGCGGCCAGCAGCAGAATGGCCAGACTCCACCAGGTCAGCCCGACCAGCGCGCTGAAGCCGATGGCGATCAGCACGCCGGTCACCACGGAGTTCACCCGGCGGATACCGGTGGTCAGCGTGGAGTAGAGCGTCACCTGCACCACGAGCAGCGCCGTCAGCGGCGCCGTCAGCGGCGCTGCCTCGTTGCTCAGCCGCAGGGCCACCACGTACGAGATGGTCGCCGCCACGACGGAGCGCAGCGTCTGGGCGACGGTCGGGTCACGGCGCAGCCGGACCAGGTCCGCCGGCAGGGCGCTCATTGCTTCTCGGACGTCACGCACCTCGTCACCTTTCCCCCTCCTGGGCGCTCCGGACCGGAACCGCGCACGGAGAGACGCGAATACCCCGGCCGGTCGCGTCCATACGGAGCAGCGGCGCATAACGTCGGGGGCGTACGCACCGCCGTTCCGAATGCGAGGCTCGAAATGAACGCGGGGTTCCCCCTGGAAGAGGCGGCGCGCGCCGGCGATCTCACGGAACTCGACGAGAGGGTGACGCATTGTCGCGCCTGTTCACGTCTGGTTGCCTGGCGGGAACGGAAAGCGGCCGAGGGATTGCCCGCTTATGCCGGGCAGGAATACTGGGCGCGCCCGGTGCCCGGATTCGGTCCCCCGGACGCGGCGATGCTGCTGGTCGGTCTCGCCCCCGCCGCGCACGGCGGCAACCGCACCGGACGGATGTTCACCGGCGACCGGTCGGGCGATGTGCTCTTCGCCGCCCTCCACGAGGTGGGTCTGGCCAGCCGGCCCGACTCGCGGTCGGCCGACGACGGGATGCGGCTGCACGGCGTACGGATGACGGCGCCGGTGCACTGCGCGCCGCCGGAGAACAAGCCGACCCCCGAGGAGCGCGACACCTGCCGGCCCTGGCTCGTCCGCGATCTCACCCTGCTGCGGCCCACGGCGCGTTCGCTCGTGGTGCTCGGGGCGTTCGGCTGGCAGGCGGTCTTTCCGGCGCTGGCCGCCGCCGGCTGGTCGGTGCCCCGGCCGAGGCCGGTCTTCGGGCACGGCGCCCGGATCACGCTGGCGGCGGCCGACGGCGGGGCGGGGCTCGACGTGTTCGGCTGCTACCACGTCAGTCCGCGCAACATGTTCACCGGCAAACTCACCGCGGCGATGCTGCGTGACGTACTGACCGAAGCGGCGGAGGCGGCGGGCCTGCGTGCCCGCGGTCCCGTTACGCCGGACCGGGGAACGGGTCGCCCGCCCCGGTGAGCCGCAGGCTCGCCCGCCACAGCTCGGCGCGCGCCGCCGCGTCGTACGCCTGCGCCGCGGGCCGGGTCTCGCGGGTCCGGTCGAAGAAGCGGCCGGTCGTGCCCGCGAGCGCCGGGTCGGCAACGAGCCGCAGGGTGGCGGCCGTCCCCTCCTCCAGGGTGTCGACGCTGCGGCCGATCTCCGACAGCACCATCTTGGTCGGCATGTAGGTGGCCGGATGCAGGCTGTTGACGGTGACCTCGGCGGCGGGCAGCCGCCCGGCCAGCTCGAAGCCGGACATGATCTGGGCGAGCTTGCTCCGGCCGTAGGCCCGGCCGCCGTCGTAGCCGCGCTCCAGCATGAGGTCGTCGAAGTCGAGCGGACTCTGGCCGAGCGACGCCACATTGACGATGCGGGCGGGCGCCGACGCCCGCAGCAGCGGGAGCAGTTCGACGGTCAGCAGGAATCCGGCGAGATAGTTCACGGCGAAGCGCAGCTCGTAGCCGTCGGCGCTGGTCCTGCGGGTACGCCCGTCCGGCTCGCCCGACCCGATCCCCGCGTTGCTCACGAACACGTCGAGCCGGTCGGTGAGCCCGCGTACGTCGGCGGCCAGCCGGCGCACCTGGGCCAGGTCGGCGAGATCGGCGAGCACGGTGTCGGGACGTACGGCGCCGGCCGCGGCCAGTGCGTCGGCGGTCGCGTCGAGCCGGTCCTGGTCCCGGCCGTGCAGGATCAGCCGGGTGCCGTCACCGGCCAGCCGGCCGGCCAGGGAGCGGCCGAGGCCGTCGGTCGCGCCGGTGATGAGAACGGTTCGGGTGCCACTCACGGGGTTCCTTCCAGGGCGGTCCTGACGGGCGCCGCCAGGATGCCACGCGCGGGGCGCGCGGGCGCCGCGTGGCCGCGCGGCCACGCCTGCCGCGCGAACAGGGGGAACGGGGAGAACGCAGGAGTGGCGGGGAACGGACAGGGCAGTCGAAGGGGCACGAAAGGTATCCGGTTCCGCAGACAGACAAGGATGTGCACGGCCATGGCTGAGTTCCTCACCGACATCGAGACACTCCGGGCGCGGGCGCGCAAGGAGATCGAGAAGGGCCCGGTGACGGATGCCTACGGCGCCGATGTCGAGCGCGTCATCCAGGTGCTGAACGAGGCACTGGCCACGGAGATCGTCTGCACCCTGCGCTACAAGCGGCACTACTACACGGCGTCGGGCCTGTACTCAGAACCGGTGGCCGCCGAGTTCCTCGAACACGCGGCCGAGGAGCAGGAGCACGCCGACAAGCTGGCCAAGCGCATCGTGCAGCTCGGCGGCGAACCCGACTTCGACCCGGACACCCTCACCAGCCGCTCGCACGCGCAGTACGACGCGAGCGCCGGCCTGATCGACATGATCAAGGAGGATCTGGTCGCCGAACGGGTGGCCATCGCCTCGTACACCGAGATCACCCAGTGGCTCGGCGACGGCGACCCCACCACCCGCCGGGTCTTCGAAGACCTGCTCGCCCAGGAGGAGGAGCACGCCGACGACCTGCGCGGCCTGCTGGAACGCCTGCCGGCCGCGCAGAAGCCCACCGCCTGACCACCCCCGCAACACCCCGCGAGCACCCCGGTGCCGGCGCCCCCGCCGGCACCGGGGTGCTCCTTGTCGCAGCCGTCATCCGTTCCGCGCGGTCGCCACGCCGGGGCGGCCGCGCGTTTGGAAATGATTTCAGGTGGCACCCGAAACTGGGTCGAGCGGCCAGCCACCCCGGTTCACCGGCGATGACTTCACGTACTGATCAAGGTGAGACGAGTTGAATCAGAAAGAGTCCGACAGTCCGGCAGAGTCCGAGAGCCAGAAAGAGCCCGAGAGCCAGGGGAAGCCCGGCAGCCAGCCGGAGTCCGACGGCCAGGCGGAGTCCGGGAGTCAGGCGGAGTCCGACAGCAAGACCAAGGTGACCGTCCTGGTGGCGCTCGGCGCGAATCTGCTGATCGCGGTGGCCAAGGCGGTCGGCGGGCTGTTCACCGGGTCGCCCGCGCTGCTGTCCGAGGCCGCGCACTCCGTCGCCGACAGCCTCAACGAGGTCTTCCTGCTCGCCTCGCTGCGCCGCAGCCGGCGGCCCCCGGACGAGCAGCACCCCTTCGGCTACGGCAAGGAACGCTACTTCTGGGCGCTGCTCGCCGCCGTCGGGATCTTCGTCATGGGCGGCTGCTTCTCGTTCTTCCAGGGCTTCGAGGCGCTGGGCGAGAAGTCCCACGAGCACGCGTCGGACTACATCATCGGCCTCGTCGTGCTCGGTGTCGCGCTGCTCGCCGAAGGCACCTCGCTGATAAGGGCGATCGTGCAGGTGCGCGGCGAGAAGGAGGGCGCCGAGGACCCCGCCCTGCGGACCGTCCTCGCCGAGGACTCGACCGCCGTGCTCGGTGTGCTCTTCGCCATGGCGGGTCTGACGCTGCACTGGATCACCGGGAACATCGTCTGGGAGTCCTGCGCGTCCTTCGCCATCGGTGTGCTGCTCGTCTACATCGCCTACCGGCTCGGCGCCGAGGCCCGTACCCAGTTGATCGGCGAGGCCGTCGACCCGGAGATGAGCGGCCGGATCCGCTCGATGCTGTCCGCGCAGCCCGAGATCGACAACGTCGCCTCGCTGCTGACCATGAAGCTCGGCATGGACTCGACGCTCGTCGCCGCCCGGGTCGACCTGATGCCCGGCCTCGACAGCGAGGCCGTGGAGCTGGTCTGCGTACGGATCAAGAAGTCCGTGACCCACACCTGGCCCGAGGCGGACCAGGTCTACCTCGACATCACCGAGGCGCCGTCGGAGGATTGACGGGTCGTTGGACCGCTCCTGGCGCGTCGCAGGAGCGGGGGCCGTGCGGCGGTGCTTTCATGGGCCGGATTCCCGGGGCGTGGCGTGCGGAGGTGAGCGTATGACGCACAGGATCATCAGCCTCGCGGCCGAACTCGCCGCCTGGTGGGCGGCGCTGCTCGTGCTCTGGCTGACGCTGATCAGCGCCGTGACACCACTGGAGTGGGTGGTGGGCTCGGCGGTCGCCCTGCTGGGCGCCGTCGGGGCGTGCGGTGCGCGGCGGGCGGTGACCGTCCGGTGAAGGGCTGGCTGCTCGCTTCGGCCGTGCTGCTGGCCGGCGGCGTGGCACCGGCGCTCTGGGCGGTTGCCACCGGACCGATCAGACGCCGGGTGGTCGCACAGAACATGGCCACCCTGGCGGTCTGCCTCGTCCTCCTGCTGCTGGCGCAGGGCTACGCCAGGACGGCGTACGTCGACGCGGGGCTCGTCCTCGCGCTGCTCGGTCCGGCCGGCACCCTCATCTATGCCCGGCTGTTCGCCGAGGAGTTGCGGGCCGACCCGCCGCGCGGCCGGCTGGCCGACGCGGTGTCGGCCGGAGCCGCCGTCGCCGTCGTCGTACCGTTGTGCGTGGTCGCCGAGCCGGGCAGATCCATGGCCAAACTCGTCGTCATCGGGGCGCTGTTGGTGGCGGGCAACCTGATCTCCTCCCGGGCCCTGCGTGAACAGCCGCCGGGCGAGCGGTCGCCCGGCGAACAGCCCCCGGGCGCACCGGCGTCGGACGGCGGCGGTGTGTCGTGAACGACGCGCTGATCGTCATCTCGCTGCTGCTGGTGGCCGCCGCGGCCACCACGGCCGTCGTCGTACGCGACCCGGCCCGGCAGGCGCTGGTGCTGTCCCTGCTCGGCCTCACGCTGGCCGTGCTGTTCATCGTGCTCCAGGCGCCGGACGTGGCGCTCTCCCAACTCGCCGTCGGCTCGGCGCTCACCCCGCTGTTGCTGCTGCTGTCCGTCCGCAAGATCCGGCGCCGTGCCCGGCCGCCGGTGAGCGAGCGACGGAAACCCGAGTGACCCGCAGGCAGCGGCTGTGGCTGCTGGCCGTCGGCCTCGCCGGCGTCGCCGTGCTGCTCGGCACGGCCTACACCGGCCTGCCGGACTTCGGCGCCGCCTCCCACCCGTACGGCGACCGTGCCCTGCACGCCTCGCTCGCCCGGCGCACCGCCAACGTCATCTCCTCCATCAACTTCGACCAGCGCGGCTACGACACACTCGGTGAGGAGAGCATCCTCTTCGCGGCCGTGCTCGGCACGGTCGTCCTGCTGCGCCAGACCCGCGACGAACGCCAGGTCGACCCCGCACCCGCCGTGGTCCTGCCCGCGGTGCGCAGATACGCGCTGTACCTGCTGCCCGTGAGCCTGGTGGTGGGCCTCTACGTCGTCGCCCACGGCCAACTGAGCCCCGGCGGCGGCTTCCAGGGCGGGGTGGTCACGGCGACGGCGCTGCATCTGCTCTACATCGCCGTCGACTACCGCGCGTTGGAGCGGATCAGGCCGATGGGCCTGTACGAGATCGGTGACGCGGCCGGCGAGAGCGCCTATCTGGTGCTGGGCGCCGCCGGGCTGCTCGGCGGCACGTCGTTCCTCGCCAACTTCCTGCCGCTCGGCACGTTCAACACCCTGTCGTCCGGCGGGACCGTGCCCCTGCTGAACGCCGCCATCGGCATGGAGGTCGCCTGCGCCGTGGTCGTCCTCCTCGCCCGCTTCCTCGACCAGGCCGTCGAGATCGAGGAGCGGGAAGAGAAGTGACCGGGCGAGAAGTGAGGAGGGGTTGATGTCCGTACTGCCGTACCTGGTCGCCGCGTGGATCTTCCTCGTCGGCTGCTACGGGCTCGCCACCAGCCGCAATCTGATCCACGCCGTGGGCTGTCTCGCCGTCTGCCAGTCCTCCACCTACGTCCTGCTGATGGCCGTCGGCTACCGCGACGGCGGCACAGCGCCCGTCTTCTCCGACATCGCACCGGGCTCCCGGCCGGTCGTCGACCCCGTCGTCCAGGCGCTGACCCTCACGGACGTGGTGGTCGGCGCCACCGTCACCGCCCTGCTGCTCGCCCTGGTCATCCAGGTCAACAAGCGGCACGGCACGGTCGATCCGGACGAACTGTCCGAGCTGCGCGGATGAACGAACTGCTGCCGCTCGTCGTCGCACTGCCCCTGCTCGGCGCCGCACTGCTCGTCGCCACCGGACGCGTCGTCCCGCGCCGGGTCGCGGAGACCACGGCCTGCGCGGTGGCGTCCGCCACCGCTGGGCTGACGCTGTGGCTGCTGGCGGCTGCCTCCTCGGCCCCGCTGACCGACTGGGTGGGCGGCTGGCAGCCGCACCGCGGGCAGAGCGTCGGCATCGTGCTGCGGGGCGACCTGATGGCCCTGGGCATCGCCGCCCTCGTCTCGCTGCTCGTCGTCGCCGTACTGGCCTACTCCTGGCGGTACTTCGACGAACCACCGGGCCGGCAGTCCGGCTCGTTCCCCGCGCTCGTGCTGCTCTTCCAGGCGGGCATGTGCGGATTCGCCCTCACCGGCGACCTGTTCAACGCCTTCGTCTTCTTCGAGCTGATGGGCGTCGTCGCCTACGCGCTGACCGGCTACCGGGTGGAGGAGGCCAAGGCGGTGCAGGGCGCGCTGACCTTCGGTGTCATCAACTCCCTCGGCGCCTACGTCAGTCTGACGGGCATCGTGCTGCTCTACGCGCGCACCGGCGAACTGGGCATGCAGGCGATCGGCCGGCGGCTCGACCAGCAGGGCGGCCCCGACGCGCTCGTCCTGACCGCGTTCGTACTCGTCCTGACCGGACTGCTGGTCAAGGCGGCGGCCGTGCCGTTCCACTTCTGGCTCCCCGACGCGCACGCCGTCGCCCCCACCCCCGTGTGCATGCTGCTCTCCGGTGTGATGGTCGAACTCGGTGTGTACGGCGCCGGCCGGGTGTACTGGACCGTCTTCCACGGCCCCGGCGGCGTCCCGGCCGCCGACGCCCAGCGGGCGCTGGTGGTGCTCGGCGCGATGTCGGCGGTCGTCGGGGCGCTCATGTGCTGGCAACAGCGCCATGTGAAGCGGCTGCTGGCCTTCTCCACCGTCGCCCACACGGGCCTCTTCCTCGTCGGGCTCGGGCTGCTCACCCCGGACTCCACCGAGGGCGTCGCCCTCTACGCGCTGGGCCACGCCGGTGTGAAGGCCGCGCTGTTCGCCTGCGCCGGCATCCTGCTCGACCGCTACGGCAGCGTCGACGAACACGACCTGTACGGGCGGGCGCGCCGACTGACCCCGGTCGCCGTGATGTTCGTGGCCGGCGGGCTGGCGCTCGCCGGGCTGCCGCCGTTCGGTACGGGGCTGGGCAAGGCGGTCACCGAGGAGTCGGCGAACGGCTGGGTGACCGCGCTCTTCGTGCTCGTGTCGGCGGTCACCGGGGGAGCGGTGCTGCGGGTCGCCGCCCGGGTCTTCTTCGCCCGCGGGCCGCGCCCGGTGGCCGGCCGGACGTACGAGACCAAGGGCGAGGAGGAGGAACCCGAGTCCCACGGCAGCCCCGGCCGGGTGCCGGACACGATGCTGGCCGTCCCCGCCGCGCTGCTGGCGGGCGGCCTCGTGGTGGGTCTCGTCCCCGGCATCGGCACGGCGGTCGCGCACGCCGTCGACCAGGCGCTGCCCGGCACCGCGGCCGGCGCACCGCACTGGACGGCGCCGGGTGTGCTGCTGGGCCTGCTGTCCGCCGCCCTCGCCGTCGCGCTGGCGGGCTACGCCGTACGGGCACGGCCGCGCCGGCGCCGCGCGCTCCCTGACTGGTCAGGACCCGTGCGGCGGCTGCACTCGGGGCACATCGGCGACTACGTGGCCTGGCTGCTCGCGGGCATGACGCTGCTCGGCGCACTCACCCTGCCCGGCTTCCTCTGACCGCCCACGGAGACCCGCTGCGGCTCTCCCCGTCCCGGATGCACGTATCACGGCTGTACTCGCGTACGCTGGCTGAGTCCCGTACCGGATTGCTCACCGACCAGTGAGCGGGCGCGCAGCGCTCCGGACCACCGCCGTCATGCACGACGGGAAACGATGGGGCACCCAGCTTGCCAGCGTGTCGATCGGCATTCGGGCCGTCCGGCCGCTCCACTTCGAACGGTTGTGCATGCCTTCCTCACCGTCCCGCCAGGATCCGATGCAGGTACCGGCCGCCGCTGACGCCCCCGTGCGCCCGCAGCACCACGGCATCTTCCTCGAACCGGCCTACACCGTCGAACTGCCCCCGCTGAACGAGGGCGACGACGACAGCGAGGGCGAGGCCCTCTTCGAACGGATCTCGGCGCGCCGCCACACGCCCGGCCAGCGCAGGGGGTAACAAGCGCGGAGTAACCGGCGCGGAGCAACCAGCGCCGAGCGATTCAGCGCAGGGGGTCGTCGGCCCGGTCGTCGACCGGGTAGTCGATCCGGTAGTACCTCAGCTCCCGGTCCTCGCCCACGAGCCGCATACCGGCCGCCGCCATGACGCGCTGGGACGCGACGTTGCCGACGTTCGCGTCCCCTCGTACGGCGGCGACACCGCTCGACCGGGCGAACCGCAGCAGCTCGCGCAGGGCCTCGGACGCATAGCCCTGGCCCTGCGCCGCCGCCACCAGGCCGTACCCGACGGTGACACTCAGCTCCTCGTCAGGTACGCCGTGGAAGCCGATACCGCCGATCGTCCGCCCGTCGGCGCGGCGCCGGATCTCGTACGCGCCGAACCGCCCGGGATCCCCGGTGTCCGCGTGGGCGGCCAGGAACCGTACGGCTCCTGACACATCGCCCGCCTCCGGATACCCGGGCTCCCAGCGGTCGTCCGGCGCCGGCTTGCGCGCCGCCACCCGCCGGGCCTCCGGCACGTCGAGCAGATGCAGTACGAGCCGTTCCGTCACCAGGTCCGCCATGGTCGGAGCGTACACAGAGCGGACGCCGCCAACACCCGTACGGCCGGGGGCTCGTGCGCCGGTCAGCCGGCGGCGTGGGCCAGGGCCTCGTACTCCTCGTCGGTCAGCTCGACGGCCGCCCCCGCGACGTTCTCCTCCAGGTGCGCGACGGACGAGGTGCCGGGGATCGGCAGCACGGCGGGCGAGCGGCGCAGCAGCCAGGCCAGCGCGAGCTGCGAGGGGGCGACACCGCGGTCGGCGGCGATCCGGCTCAGCGGGCTGTCCGCACCCGCGAGGGCGCCGGTGGCCAGCGGGAACCAGGGAATGAACGCCAGGCCGTTGGCCTGCGCGTGTTCCAGTACGTCCTCGGAGTGGCGGTCGGCGAGGTTGAAGAGGTTCTGCACCGAGACGATCCGGGCCGTCCTGCCGGCCTCGACCAGCTCGTCGACGGTGACCTCGCTCAGGCCGATGTGCCGGATCTTGCCCTCGCTCTGCAGCGCGGCCAGCTCGCCCACCTGGTCGGCGAGCGGCACCTTGGGGTCGATCCGGTGGAGCTGGAGCAGGTCGATGCGCTCAAGTCCCAAGTGCCGCAGGCTCAGTTCGACCTGCTGCCGCAGATACTCGGGGCGGCCGACGGGGACCCAGGCGTTCGGTCCCGTCCGCGTGTGGCCCGCCTTCGTGGCGATCACCAGATCGTCGGCGTACGGGTGGAGCGCCTTCTTGAGCAGCAGGTCGGCGACGAACGGCCCGTAGGCGTCGGCGGTGTCGATGAAGTTGACGCCCAGCTCGACGGCGCGGCGCAGTACCCGTACCGCGCCCTCGGGGTCCTTCGACTCGCCCCAGACGCCGGGACCGGGGAGCTGCATCGTGCCGTAGCCGAGGCGGTTGACGGTCAGGTCGCCGCCGATGACGAAGGTGCCCGCGGCGCTCGCGGGTGTCGGTGTGTCGGACATGGGGTCGCTGCTCCTGTGTGTCGGCTCGATGTGATGGCCGCACACTGCAACACCACGCGGCGCTCCAGATGTTCCCGGCCCCGCCGGCCGGTCCTGTCGCCGGAGCCGCTGGTCGGAGCCGTTGGTCGGAGCCACCGGTCGGGGCCGCGCGCGGGCGCTCCGGTGCGGCGCGTCATCCTGTCCGGGTACGAACTTCACACCGACAGGAGCCGCGCCCGTCATGAAGATCATCGCAGCCGACGTCATCGTCAGCAGCCCCGGCCGCAATTTCGTCACCCTGCGCATCACGACCGAGGACGGTGTCACCGGGCTCGGTGACGGCACCCTCAACGGCAGGGAGCTGGCCGTCGAGGCGTATCTCAGGGCACATGTCGCACCGCTGCTCGTCGGCCGTGACGCGGGCAGGATCGAGGACACCTGGCAGTACCTGTACCGGGGCGCCTACTGGCGCCGCGGCCCGGTGACCATGGCCGCTGTCGCCGCCGTCGACATGGCGCTGTGGGACATCAAGGCGAAGGCGGCCGGGATGCCGCTCTACCAGCTCATCGGCGGTGCCTCGCGCACCGGCGCCCTCGCCTACGGGCACGCTTCGGGGCGGGACGTCCCGGAGATCCTGGACTCCGTACGGGCCCATCTCGCCCAGGGCTACCGGGCGATCCGGATCCAGTCCGGCATCCCCGGGCTCGACTCGGTGTACGGGGTGGCGTCCCCGGCGGAACCGGGGCAGCGCTACGACTACGAGCCGGCCCGCAGGGCGCAGGACGCGCACCCCCGGCCGCCCGAGGAGCAGTGGGACACCCGGGCGTACCTGCGCCACATGCCGCGCGTCTTCGAGGCGGTGCGCGAGGAGTTCGGCCCCGAACTGCCGCTGCTCCACGACGGCCACCACCGGATGACCCCCATCCAGGCGGCCCGGCTCGGCAAGGACCTCGAACCGTACGACCTGTTCTGGCTGGAGGACTGCACACCGGCCGAGGACCCGACGGCGCTGCGGCTGGTGCGGCAGCACACCACCACCCCGCTCGCGATCGGCGAGGTCTTCAACTCCCTCCACGACTATGGTCCGTTGCTCAGTGAGCGGCTGATCGACTACGTGCGCTCCGCGGTCACCCACGTCGGCGGTGTCACGGCGATGCGCAAACTGCTGGATCTGGCGGCGGTGCACGGCGTCAAGTCCGGCATCCACGGACCCACCGACATCTCGCCCGTCGGCATGGCGGCGGCCCTCCATCTCGACCTGGCCGTGCACAACTTCGGCATCCAGGAGTACATGCCGCACACGGAGCGGACCCTGGAGGTCTTCCGGACCTCGTTCACCTTCGAGGACGGTCTGCTGCACCCGTCCGACACACCCGGCCTCGGGGTGGAACTCGACGACGAGGCGGCGGCGCGCTTCCCGTACGAGCCGGCCTACCTGCCGGTGAACCGGCTGACCGACGGCACGGTCCACGACTGGTGACCCGCCGGGCGGGGACCGGCCCGGATCATCGGGCCCGCGGGGCTCAGTCGAAGTCGACCGACCTGCCGGTCTCCGCCCACCCCGCGGCCTCTCGTGCTCGTCACCACCCTCGGGCTGACCACCGCCCACGAGACCGGCACCGACGCCAGTTCTCACAATCGCCCCTAACCGGTGCGCCCCGCGTGGCATCCTCGGATAAGCGCTCTTACCGAAGGCGCCGGACGGCAACTCCGCGCGTCTACAAGGCGATACGGGCGCGCCACGGGTGCGGTACGGCGGCGGTACGGGGAGGTCGGGCGGACGTGCGGGAACCGGCGGGCGGGGCACCGGAGCGGCGGGCGCGGCGCCGCGAGCGGCTGCTGACGACCGCGACGGAGCTGTTCACCACCCGGGGCTACGCCGCCACCTCCATCGAACGGCTCTGCTCCACCACCCGGGTCTCCATCCGCGCCTTCTACGAGGAGTTCGAGAGCCGCGAGGCGCTGCTGATCGCCCTGCACGACTCGGTGGCCCAGGCCGGTCTGACGGCCGCGCTCGGCGCGCTCGCCGATCCGGCGGTCGAGGCGGCCGGTACCCACGACAGGATCGCCGCCCTCGCCCGCGCCTACGTCGCCGCCGTCACGGCCGACCCCGCCGCCACCAGGATCGCGTTCGTCGAGGTCATCGGGGTCGGCAGAGCGGTCGAGGAGCACCGGCTGCTGTGGCGCAGCCTCTGGACCGACTTCCTGACCGGCGAGGCCGAGCGGGCGGTCGTGCGCGGCGAGGCCGTCGCGCGCGACTACACCCTCGCCATGGTCGCCCTGATCGGAGCGATCAACGAACTCGTCGCCCACTGGGCCCGCAACCACACCTCGCTGTCCAGGGAACTGCTCGCCGACGAACTGATCCACCAGGCGCTCGCCACACTCGGCGCGGGCCCGCGGAGGGGGGAGTGACCGATGGCCGGACTCTGGCACGAGGTGCTGCGCACGATGTCCCAGCCGGGGGCCGCCCGCGACGACGACCTGCTCGCGCGGGCCGCCGCCGACATCGCCCTGCGCGACCACCCGCACCCGCCCGCCGACGCCGCTGTGGTGCTGGAGATCGCCCGCACCGAATTCGCCGCCGTCCTCACCCTCCGGCAGGCGCAGACCGCGCTGGACCTCGCCCGCGGAGCGCGCGCCGACACGACGCGCGAGCCCGGCTCCTGATCACCCCGGCACCGGGGGGTTGATCACGGGGGCTAGCCTGGCGCTCAATGAACCGTTTGACGACCTCATGGGGCGAGTTCGGCCTCACCCGATTCCCCGACCAGCCCCGCGAGACCCTGCGCGCGTGGGACTCGGCCGACGAGTACCTGCTCGAACACCTCGCGGGGGAGGGCGACACCGACACGGTGCCGACCGACCTGTCGGGCACCGTGGTCGTCGTGGGCGACCGGTGGGGTGCGCTGACCACCGCGCTCGCCGCGCACCGCCTCGACCAGCTCAGCGCGGGGCCGCTCGTCCAGATCACCGACTCGTACCTCACCCAGCAGTCGACCCGGGCCAATCTGCGGCGCGGCGGCGCCGCAGCCGACGCCGTACGGCTGCTGTCGGCGCGCGACACCCCGCCTGAGCGGATCGACGTCCTGCTGATCCGGGTCCCCAAGAGCCTCGCGTTCCTGGAGGACCAGCTCCACCGCCTCGCGCCCGCCGTCCACCAGGACACCGTCGTCGTCGCCACCGGACGGGTCACCGAGATCCACACCTCCACCCTCAAGCTCTTCGAGCAGATCCTCGGCCCGACCAGGACGTCGCTCGCCGTGCGCAAGGCGCGCCTGGTCTTCTGCGCACCCGCGGCCGACCGGCCGCGCACCCCGTCCCCCTGGCCGCACCGGTACGTGCTGCCCGAGGGGCTCGGCGCGGTGTCCGGCCGCACCGTCGTCAACCACGCGGGCATCTTCTGCGCCGAACGACTCGACATCGGCACGCGGTTCTTCCTGCGCAACCTGCCCCGGCGGCCGGGACCCGAGCATGTCGTCGACCTCGGCTGCGGCAACGGCGTGGTCGGTACGGCGGTGGCCCTGGCCAACCCCGAGGCCAGGGTGACCTTCATCGACGAGTCGTTCTCGGCCGTCGCGTCGGCCGAGGCGACCTTCCGCGAGAACACGCCGGCCGACGCCTCGGGCGCCCCGGCGGCGCCCGCCGCCTTCGTGCTCGGCGACGGCATGGCGGGCGTACCGGCCGGCACGGTCGATCTCGTACTCAACAACCCGCCGTTCCACAGCCATCAGGCGACCACCGACGCGGCGGCCTGGCGGATGTTCACCGGCTCCAAGGCGGCCCTGCGGCCCGGCGGCGAGCTGTGGGTCGTCGGCAACAGGCACCTCGGCTACCACGCCAAGCTCCGGCGGCTCTTCGGCAACTGCGAGGTCGTCACCAGCGACCCCAAATTCGTCATCCTGCGGACCGTCAAAAACTGATCGGCGCGCCGCCGTCCGGATCCCTGGACGTTCCTCCAGCCGATGTCGCATATGCGGCGGAGCATCCTACAAAGAATTGTAGATGCCAGCGAAATCGGCATATCTTGTCGCACATGCAGTCCTACACAATCGGTCAGGCGGCCCGGCTCCTCGGGGTGAGCCCCGACACCGCGCGCCGCTGGGCCGACGCCGGCCGGGTCGAGACGCACCGCGACGAGGGCGGCCGGCGGCTCATCGACGGCCGGGATCTCGCCGCGTTCTCCGTCGAGGTCGCCCAGCAGAGCGCCGGCGAGGAGGAAGCCTCGTACACCTCCGCGCGCAACGCGTTCCCCGGCATCGTCACCGCCGTCAAACTCGGTGATGTCGCCGCCCAGGTGGAGATCCAGGCGGGGCCGCACCGGCTGGTCTCCCTGCTCACCAGGGAAGCCGTGGAGGAACTCGGCCTGGAGGTAGGAATGCAGGCAACCGCGCGTGTGAAGTCCACCAGCGTGCACATCGACCGCACCTGAGCGGGGTCTTCGTGCAGACCCCCGGTACCACCACCCGTGGCGTCGCCGTCCCCGGCGCTCCTGGTCCTGTCCGCCCGAGCGCCCGTCCCCGGCGCGCGCCCCGTCAAGGAGTACCCACCCTCATGTCCACTTTCCTCACCCGCCGCCGCGCCGCCACCGCGATCGTCACCGCGGCGCTCCTGCTGCCGCTCGCCGCGTGCGGCGACAGCGACGACAACGCGAAGGGCGACGCCGGTTCCTCCGCATCGCCCTCCGCCGCGCCGTCCTCCGCCGCGCCGAAGGACGTCAGCCTGACCGTGCTGGCCGCCGCCTCGCTCACCGACGTGTTCAAGACGGCAGGCGCCGCCTACGAGAAGGAACACCCGGGCACCACGGTGAAGTTCTCCTTCGCCGGCTCGCAGGACCTCGCGGCCCAGGTCAAGCAGGGCGCGCCCGCCGACGCGCTCGTCACCGCCGACACCAAGACCATGGACGGCGTCAAGGCGGACACCGGTACCCCCACGGTCATCGCCAAGAACCGGCTGGTGATCGCCACGGCCAAGGGCAACCCCGACAAGATCGACAACCTGAAGGACCTGGCCGACCCCAAGCTGAAGGTGGTGCTCGCCGCGCCCGCCGTGCCGGTCGGCAACTACAGCAAGCAGGTGCTGGACGCCCAGCACATCGACGTGAAGCCGGTCTCCCAGGAGGCCGACGTCCGCGCCGTGCTGAGCAAGGTCGAACTCGGCGAGGCCGACGCGGGCATCGTCTACAAGACGGACGCCGCCATCGCGACCGGCAAGGTCGACGCCGTCAGCATCCCCGACGCGCAGAACGCCGTCGCCCAGTACCCGGCGGCCACCCTCAAGACGGCCAAGGACAGCGCGGCGGCCACCGCCTTCGTCGCCTGGCTCAGCAGCCCCGAGGCCCAGAAGATCCTCCAGGCGGCCGGGTTCCAGAAGCCGTAGCACCACCCCACCGCGCACCCGGGCTGTCCGGATCGGGGGACCGGACAGCCACGGGGACCGGACAGCCGCAGGGCGCGGACCGCGCCCTTCCCGGTCCGGCCCGATCCAGCCCGACATCTTCGGCCCCGATCCGGCCCGAAGCGGCCCGATCCGCACGAGAGGCCCTGGGGGCCGCCGATGAGACGCACCCGCACCGGCAGGACCGGCGCACCCGTGGCGCTGGCGCTGCCCGCGCTGCTCGCCGTCGCCTTCCTGCTGATGCCGCTGATCGGCATCCTCGCCCGCACCGAGTGGAGCGAACTCGGCGCGCATCTCAGCAGCCCGGACACCGTCGAGGCGCTGAAGCTCTCGCTGCTGGTCTCGTTCTGCGCCCTGGGCCTCGCCCTGCTGCTCGGCGTACCGCTGGCCTGGCTGCTGGCGCGGGTCGAGTTCCCCGGCAAGACCCTGGTCCGCTCGCTGGTACTGCTGCCGATGGTGCTGCCGCCCACCGTCGGCGGGGTCGCGCTGCTGCTCGGCTTCGGCCGCAGAGGGCTGCTCGGGCCCTGGCTGGAGGACACCTTCGGCATCGTGCTGCCGTTCAGCACGGCGGGCGCCGTGGTCGCCGCGACCTTCGTCGCGATGCCCTTCCTCATCATCAGCCTGGAAGGCACCCTGGCCGGTCTGCGGCCCGCCTACGAGGAGACGGCGGCCTCCCTGGGCGCTTCGCCGGTACGGGTCTTCCTGACCGTCACCCTCCCCATGGTCGCGCCGGGGCTGGCGGCGGGCGCCGCACTGACCTGGGCCCGTGCGCTCGGCGAGTTCGGCGCCACCATCACCTTCGCCGGCAATCTCCCCGGCACCACGCAGACCCTGCCGCTCCAGGTCTATCTGCTGCTCCAGTCGTCGCCCGAGGCGGCGACCTCCGTCTCGCTGCTGCTGCTCGCCATCGCCATGGCCGTCCTCATCGCGCTGCGCGGCCGCTGGACCGGCGGCGGCGCCGAGCGGGTACGGGGCGCCGCCCGGCCGCCGGACGACCCGGCGGCGCCCCTCGCCGACCCTCCCGTACGGAAGGAGACCGCCCCGCCCGCCGCCACCGGGCGCTGGCGGCTGCACGCCGAGGTCACGGGCTTCAACCAGCTCACCCTCGACGCCGACCCCGGCACCACCATCGCCGTCGTCGGACCCAACGGCGCGGGCAAGACCACCCTGCTGCGCGCGCTGCTCGGCCTCACCCCGCGCGCCCACGCCGACATCCGGCTCGGGGACCGCGACGTCACCTCCCTGCCGCCGCACCGGCGCGGCGTCGCCTGGGTCCCGCAGAACGGCGCGCTCTTCCCGCATCTGAGCGCGCTCGCCAACACCGCGTACGGCCTGCGGGCCCACGGCGTACGCCGCTCCGAGGCCCGCCGCACCGCGCAGGGCTGGCTGGACAGGCTCGGCGTCGGACAGCTCGCGGGC
Source organism: Streptomyces sp. NPDC087906 (assembly GCF_055584925.1). Lineage (NCBI taxonomy): Bacteria > Bacillati > Actinomycetota > Actinomycetes > Kitasatosporales > Streptomycetaceae > Streptomyces > Streptomyces sp. NPDC087906. Next base: position 491,199 of record NZ_JBVJLC010000002.1, on the reverse strand, counting down.
CGCAAGCCGCACCAGCTCTCCGGCGGCCAGGCACAGCGGGTCGCGCTGGCCCGCGCACTCGCCGCCCGGCCGCGGCTGCTGCTGCTCGACGAGCCGCTGGCAGCGCTCGACCAGACCACCCGCGCCCAGGTACGGCACACCCTGCGCGGCCATCTCGCGGACTTCGGCGGGGTCTGCCTCATCGTCACGCACGACCCGGTCGAGGCGCTCTCGCTGGCCGACCGGGTGCTCGTCCTGGACGAGGGGCGCGCCCTCCAGGACGCGCCGCCCACCGAGGTCACCCGCAGCCCGCGCTCCCCCTGGGTGGCCCGGATGCTCGGCCGCAACGCCTGGCCCGGCACGTACCGCCAGGACGGACTCGACCTGGCGGCCGGCGGCCGGCTGGTCGTCGCCGAACCGCTGCCCGCCGGCACGGCCGCGCTGGCGATCATCGCCCCGGAAGCCGTCGCCGTGCACCGGGAGCGCCCCACGGGCAGCCCGCGCAACGTATGGCCGGGTACGGTCCGGGAGATCACGGCCTCCGGCAGCCGGCTGCGGATCCTGATCACCTCGGGCGACGCACCCGACCTGGTCGCCGAGATCACCCCGGCCGCGGCCGCCGAACTGGGCCTGGCCGACGGCGTGTCCGTCTGGACGAGCGTCAAAGCCACCGAGGTCACCCTCGTCGCACTGTAGACAGATCGCCCGGCAGCCACATAGATGGGTGAACGAGCCGAGCGGCCGGTCGGCCGGTGAGGAGCGAGCGATGTTGCTGCGCCAGTTGGAGTACCTCGTCGCGCTCGCCAGGGAGCGGCACTTCGCGCGCGCCGCCGCCGCCTGCTTCGTCTCCCAGCCGTCCCTGTCGGCGGCGATCCGCAAACTCGAACACGAACTGGACGTGCCCATCGTGCGCAGGGGCCGCCGCTTCGAGGGGCTGACCCCCGAGGGCGAGCGGGTCCTGCTGTGGGCGCACCGGATCCTCGCCGAGCGCGACGCGCTGCGCCACGAACTGTCCGCGATGCGCGGCGGTTTGGCCGGCACCCTACGGCTCGGCGCGATACCCACGGCGCTCACCGTGGCCTCCCTGCTCACCACCCCGTTCTGCGAACGGCACCCGCAGGCGCGGGTGGTGATCGACTCGCTGTCGTCCCGCGACATCACCCACCGGCTCGCCGAGTTCGAACTCGACATCGCCCTCACCTACCTGGACGACGAAACCCTCGGCCAGGTGCGCAGGACCCCGCTGTACGAGGAGCGGTATCTGCTGCTCACGCCGCTGGACGGACCGCTGTCGGGGCAGCAGGTCGCGCGCTGGTCGCAGATCGCCAGCCTGCCGCTGTGCCTGCTGTCGCGGGAGATGCGCAACCGGCGCATCATGGACGAGTACTTCGCGGCCGACGGCGGATCCACCGTGGCACCCGCGATCGAGACCGACTCGGTGGCGGGCCTCTACGCCCATCTGGCCGCCGGGCGGTGGTCGAGTGTCATCTCACACGCCTGGCTGCACATGTTCGGCGTACCCGAAGGGATGCGGGTCATCCCGCTGGCCACCCCGGCGCACGGCCCGCGGGTGGGTCTGGTCATCGCCGACCGCAGCCCCGAACCCGTCCTGGCCCGAGGGCTGTTGGAGATCGCCAGGGAAGCCGGCGTACGGGAGGCGCTGGACCGGCTGCTCGACACCTATCTGCGCCCGGCGCTGCCCGGATAGCCGCAGCCTATCCGGGCATAGAAACTTTCGCTTTGCCATCCTCCCTGGTCAGGAGCAGTGTGGAAACAACTTTCCGCAGCAACGGATGAGGAGCCGCAGTCATGGCAAAGGTGCTGTGCGTGCTGTACGACGACCCGGTCGACGGATACCCGACCTCCTACGCCCGCGACGACATCCCCAAGATCGAGAGTTACGCGGGCGGCCAGAGCGCCCCGACACCGCAGGCCATCGACTTCACGCCGGGCCAGCTCCTCGGCAGCGTCTCCGGTGAACTGGGCCTGCGGACCTTTCTGGAGTCCCGCGGCCACACGCTCGTCGTCACGTCGGACAAGGACCGCGAGGGATCCGTCTTCGACCAGGAACTCGTCGACGCGGACGTGGTCATCTCCCAGCCGTTCTGGCCGGCCTATCTGACGGCCGAGCGCATCGCGACGGCGAAGAACCTCAAGCTCGCCGTCACCGCCGGGATCGGCTCCGACCATGTCGACCTGGACGCCGCCATCGGGGCGGGCGTCACCGTCGCCGAGGTCACGTACTGCAACAGCATCAGCGTCGCCGAGCACGTCGTGATGATGACCCTGTCGCTGGTCCGCAACTACCTCCCCTCGCACCAGTGGGTCCTCGACGGCGGCTGGAACATCGCCGACTGCGTCGCCCGCAGCTACGACCTGGAGGGCATGCACGTCGGGACCGTCGCGGCCGGCCGGATCGGGCTCGCCGTGCTGCGCAGGCTCGCGCCGTTCGACGTCAAGCTGCACTACACCGACCGGCACCGGCTGCCCGAGGAGACCGAGCGCGAACTCGGCCTGATCTGGCACGAGAGCACGCAGGACATGGTCCCGCACTGCGACGTGGTCACCATCAACGCACCGCTCCACCCGGAGACCGAGGGGCTGTTCGGCGACGAGCTGATCGCCTCGATGAAGCGCGGCGCCTACCTCATCAACACCGCCCGCGCGAAGATCGCCGACCGGGACGCCGTCGACCGCGCGCTGCGCAGCGGACAGCTCGCGGGGTACGCGGGCGACGTCTGGTACCCGCAGCCCGCCCCTGCCGACCACCCCTGGCGGACCATGCCGCACCACGGCATGACCCCGCACATCTCCGGCTCCTCGCTCTCGGCCCAGACCCGCTACGCGGCGGGCACCCGGGAGATCCTGGAGAACTTCTTCGACGGCACCCCGATCCGCGAGGAGTACCTGATCGTCGACAACGGCGGTCTCGCGGGTACGGGAGCGCACTCCTACTCGGTGTCGAAGAGCTGAGGCCGCAGAGCTGAGGCCGAAGGCCGACGCTGAAGAACTGACGCTCACTCGTCAGACCGGCGCCCCCCCGGCGCGACATCAGCCGCCCCGGCCGCACCCGCGGCCGGGGCGGCTGTCGGCGCGTCAACCGCCGTGTCGCACACTGGTGGTGTGTCCTCACTTCCGCACCAGGTCCAACTCGGCAGCCCTGTCGGCCACATGGTGGTGTGCGGCGACGACACGCTGGCCCACCGGCTGGCCGTCGAACTGCGTGACGTCTACGGCGAACAGGTCGTCCTGGTCGTACCGCCGCAGCGGGCAACCGGCGGCGAGCGGGCCCCGATCGGCAACCGGGGCAGGGCGTCCGCCTTCATCGGCCGGATGTCGGCGGCCGTCGGCCGTACGGGAGCCTCGCCCAACCCCTACGACAGCCTCGCCGGTGTGGTGGCGCCGCCGCGTGTCGTGGAGGCGGCCGACCTGGACGACACGGTCCTCAGGGACGCGGGGGTGGAGAGCGCGGACGCGCTCGCCGTCGTCCACGAGGACGACGAGACGAACATCAGGACCGCGCTCGCCGCCCGCCGGCTCAACCCCCGGCTGCGGCTGGTCATCCGGCTCTACAACCGCAAGCTCGGCCAGCACCTCGAAGCGCTGCTCGACCAGTCGGCCGCCGTCGCCTCGTCCGACGGTGACGCCGCGGCGCCCGACGCCTCCACCACCGTCCTCTCCGACGCCGACACGGCGGCCCCCGCGCTGGCCGCGACCGCCATCACCGGCACCAACAAGGTGATCAGGGCGGGCGGTCTGATGCTGCGCGCCGTCGACCGGCACCCGGGCCCGGGACAGCTCGCCGAGCCGGGGCTGTGCACCCTCGCCCTGCTCTCGGCGACGGCCGACGACCCGATCGGCGCCGAGACACCGGGCGGCAGCGGGCGCGGCGGGCCCCAGATGCTGCCCGACGACGCGAGCGCGGCAGCGGCGGTGGGGCGCGGCACGGTCGTCCTGGAGACCGTCTCGCAGACCGGCAACGACCCGGAAGGCGGCGCGGGCGGCCGGCTCGGCGGGTGGCTGACCGGCCTGTTCGGCGGTCGGGGCGCCCCGCTGGCCTCGCTGTTCTCCCGCCGGCTGCGCTGGTCCTTCGTGGGCATCGTCGCCGTCGTGCTCGCGCTGGCGGTCGCGCTCTCGCTGGTCACCGGAATGCGTCCGCTCAGCGCGCTGTACCTCACGCTGCTCGACCTGTTCGCCATCGACGACCCCGCGGTCGGCGACGCCACGGCCCGGCAGGTCCTGCAACTGCTCACCGGACTCGCGGGACTTCTGCTGCTGCCCGTCGTGACGGCGGCCGTCCTCGAAGCGCTCGGCACGTTCCGCAGCGCCTCCGCCCTGCGCAGGCCGCCGCGCGGGCTCTCCGGCCATGTCGTCCTGCTCGGCCTCGGCAAGATCGGCAGCCGCGTGCTGACGCAGTTGCGCGACCTCGGCATCCCCGTCGTGTGCGTCGAGGAGGACCCTGAGGCGCGCGGGGTGGCCCTCGCCCGCAGACTCCACGTACCGACCGTGCTCGGCGACGTGACCCAGGAAGGCGTGCTGGAGGCGGCCAAGATCTACCGCGCGCAGGCGTTGCTCGCCCTCACCAGCCGGGACACCACCAACCTCGAAGCCGCCCTGTACGCGCGCTCCGTCGCGCCCCGGCTGCCCGTTGTCCTGCGGCTGTACGACGACGACTTCGCGACCGCCGTCTACCGCACCCTGCGCGCCGCGCACCCCGAGGCGGTGACCCGCAGCCGCAGCGTCTCCTACCTGGCGGCGCCCGCCTTCGCCGTCGCCATGATGGGACGCCAGGTGCTCGGCGCCATTCCGGTGGAGCGCAAGGTGCTGCTGGTCGCGTCCGTCGACGTGGCCGGCCATCCGCGGCTCGAAGGACGCACCATCGGCGAGGTGTTCACGCCGGGCGCCTGGCGGATCATCGCCCTCGACACCGGCGACGGCGCGGGACGCACCCCGGACGGCGCCGCGCCGCCCGGCCAGGACGGGCAGCCCCGGCAGACGGGTCTGAGCTGGGACCTGCCGGCCGGCCGGGTGCTGCGGCCGGGGGAGCGGGTGGTGATAGCGGCGACCCGCAGGGGCCTCGCCGAACTGCTCGGCCGGCGCAGGACCGCCTCCCGGTCGCCCAGGTGATCCGGCCGGATAAGACCCCGGCCTCCCGTACGTCATCCAACTCCCCTAATCTCCTCCTCGGTTGACATGCCCCACACATGCGCACCTGGAGGAACAACGGACATGGCAAAGCTCCTTCGCACCACCGTCGCCGCAGGCGCCGTCGCGGTACTCGCCCTCGTCACCTCGCCGGCCCAGGCCGTTGACACCAACCAGCTCCCGTACTCCGCCACGACCGGCGTCGGCGTGCACAACTCGTACGACAAGGCCGCGTTCCCCTACTTCGCCGACGCGCTCGACTCCGGTGCGGGCATGCTCGAACTCGACGTGTGGACCAATGTGTTCGGCGCGTCCTGGCGGGTCTCGCACGAGAACCCGACCGGAAACAACAACAACTGCGCCAACGCCACCACCCCGGCGCAGTTGCGCACCAACAGCCAGAACCGCGACCTGGGCGGCTGCCTGGCCGACATCAGAACCTGGCACGACGCCCACCCCGGCCACCGTCCCGTCGTCCTCAAGATCGAGATGAAGGACGGCTTCCTGGGCACCGCGAGCCGCGGCCCCGTCCAGTTCGACACGCTGCTCAACGCCAAGCTCGGCGACGCGCTCTTCCGCCCGGCGGATCTGACGGGCAGTCACGCGAACCTGGACGAGGCGGTCCAGGCGGGCAACTGGCCCACCAGGTCCCAGCTCGCCGGCAAGTTCATCGTCGAACTCATCCCCGGCACGGTCGAGGAGAGCAACCCGTTCGACTCGTTCTGGACCGACAAGGAGTACGCCACCCACCTGCGCGACCTGAAGGCGGCCGGCACCCTCGCCCAGGCCACCGCCTTCCCCGCCGTGCACTCCGTCACCGCGGCCGGCGACCCGCGCACCCGGTACCCGGACACCACACTGCGGCCCTGGTTCGTCTTCTTCGACGGTGACGCCGCCGCCTTCGTCAACAACGGCATCGACCTCGCCTGGTACGACCAGCGCCACTACTTCGTGCTGATGACGGACGCCCAGAACGTCGCCCCCGCCATCGACGGCACCAACCCCACCGAGCAGCAGGCCCGCGACCGGCTCGCGCTGCTCGCCGCCGACCACGCCAGCCTGATCTCCGCCGACTGGCGTTCGCTGCCCGCCGTGCTCTCCTCCGTCGTCCCGCGCGGCCAGTAGACCGGAGCGGGCCGGGAAGCACACGACGGCCCGGGGCCGGGCACACCGCCCGCCCCGGGTCCTCCCGTCACACCGTCGGAGCGTGCGCCGCCAGCACCGCCTCCACGGTGTCCGCGTCCTCCGGACGCTTGTCCTCGCGGTACCGCACCACCCGGGCGAAGCGCAGCGTCACCCCCGCCGGATAGCGCGACGAGCGCTGCAGCCCGTCGTACGCGATCTCGACGACCAGCTCCGGCCGCACGGTCACGGTGAACCCGTCGTCGCGCACCGCCAGTTCCCCGAGCCGCTCCGTCTGCCACTGGAGCATCACGTCCGTCAGCCCCTTGAACGTCTTGCCGAGCATCGCGAACGTACCGTCGTCGCGCCGCGCGCCCAGATGCAGGTTCGAGAGCTTGCCCGTACGCCTGCCGTGCCCCCACTCGGCCGCCAGCACCACCAGGTCGAGCGTGTGCACCGGCTTCACCTTCAGCCAGCCCGTACCGCGCCTGCCCGCGCTGTACGGCGCGGCGAGGCTCTTGACCACCACCCCTTCATGCCCGCGCGCCAGCGTGTCCCGGGAGAACGCCTCACCCGCGGCGGCGTCCTCGCCCTCCGCCACGACGACGCGCCGCACCCGCATCGGCTCGGGCACCAGCGCGGCCAGCGCCTCCTGCCGCTCCGCGCAGGACAGCCCCAGCAGATCGGCGCCCCCGGCGGCCAGGATGTCGAAGAAGACCGGTGAGACCGGCAGCGCCTCGGCCGCCGACCGCACATCGGTACGCGACCCCACCCGCCCCGCGACCTCCTGGAACGGCCGCGGTCTGCCGTCGGCGCCGAGCGCGATGACCTCGCCGTCCAGCACGAACCGGTCCCCGTCCAGCGCCAGCGCCACCGCCGTCACCTCCGGCAGCCGGTCGGTGATGTCGTCGAGGGTGCGGGTGAAGATCCGCACCGTGTCCCCCTCGCGGTGCACCTGCACCCGGATACCGTCCAGCTTCTCCTCCACCGCGCACGCCCCGAGCCTGCCCACCGCCTCGGCCACGCTGCCCGCGCTCTGCGCCAGCATCGGCAGCACGGGACGGCCCACGGTCAGCCGGAACTCCGCCAGTACCTCGGGCCCCTCGGCGAGCAGCCGCTCGGCCACCGGCTGGAGCGAGCCCGCCAGCATCACCGCACGCCGTACCGCGTCGCCGTCGGCCTCCGACGCCACCGCAAGCGCCTCCACGGCGAGCGCGCCCAGCGCCCCCTGCCGCACCTCGCCCGAGATCAGCCCGACGAGGAAGCGCTGCTCCTCGGCGGTGGCGGCGGCCAGCAGCTCCTGGACGAGCCGCCTGCGCTCGCCCTGCGCCCCCGCGCCTTCCACGGCGGCGAGCGTGCTGAAGACCGTGTCCACCTCGTGCACGGTCAGGGTGGCCTCTTCGGCGGCGGGCGGCGGGTCCTTCAGGGCGTTCCAGCCCACCCCGATCCGCCCCTGCGGCAGCCGGCCCGCCAGATACGGGATGACGACGGGCACGTCCTCGGGACCGGCCGCCCGGAACAGGCCGGCCAGCAGGGAGATCTTGCGGGTGCGCCCCGATGTCTCGGCGACCTCACGGGACACACGGGCCAGTGGTGCCAGCAGCATGCAGCCATCCTGCAACGTCGGACGCCGCTCCGCCCGCCCGACGGCGGACCGGCCGGCCCGCCGCCCGGTGCGCGTACCCCACCGGCCACGCCGTAACCTGACCGGACCGTTGCCGTCCGGGGAGGTGGAGATGAACGCGCCCGCGCCGCCGCCCGACCCCGGCCTCTTCGGCCCCGGCTCCGTCACCTGGCAGCTCCACAGCGACCCGATGATGTGGATCGCCGGGGTGCGCGCCCTCTACCTCCAAGCGCTGCACCCGCGCGCCCTCGGCGGCATCACGCAGAACAGCGACTTCCGCGCCGACGCCTGGGGCCGGCTGCTCCGTACGGCCCAGTTCGTCGCCACCATCACCTACGGCACGGCCGAGTCCGCCGAGCGGGCCGGCGCCCGGGTCCGCCGGATCCACCGGCTGCTCAAGGCCACCGACCCGGCCACCGGCGAGAGCTACGGGATCGACGACCCCGAACTGCTGCTCTGGGTGCACTGCGCCGAGGCCGACTCCTACCTCCACGTGCTGCGCCGCTCGGGGCTGCCGATCGACGACGCCACCGCCGACCGGTACGTGGCCGAGCACCGCACCGGCGCCCGGCTCGTCGGCCTCGACCCGGCGCGGGTCCCCGGCACCACCGCCGAACTCGACGCGTACTTCGCCGCCGTCCTGCCGGAGCTGGCCTGCGGCCCCGACGCCCGCGAGGTGGACGACTTCCTGCGCCGCCCGCCCGTCCCCCTCCCGCTGCGGCCGCTGCGCGCGCTGCTGTGGCGTCAGGTCGCCGCGCTCGCCTACGCGTCGCTGCCGCCGTACGCCCACGACCTGTACGGCAGGCCGGCGCCCGCTGCGGGTAAGGTCACCCACCGGCTGACCGTCGCGGGAAGGCTGCTGCGCCTGCTGCCCTCCCGGCTGCGCTGGCAGTTGCCGCCGAAGCACATTCTCGGGGCAATGGCCAGACTCGGCCCTGACGCGCGGCCCGACCCGTACACACCTGGCCGGGGGGCCGCCATACTGGACGGGCCGGGGAGGGCGCAGCGAGACGGGGGCGACAGCACGCGATGGCGGACGACACCAGGCTGATCCAGGGCCGGTACCGACTGCTCGAACTCATCGGGCGCGGCGGGATGGGCGAGGTGTGGCTGGCCCGCGACGAATCGCTCGGCCGGCGCGTCGCTGTGAAGTGCCTCAAACCGCTCGGACCCGAGCAGGACCACTCCTTCACCCGGATCATGCGGGAGCGCTTCCGCCGGGAGGCCAGGGTCGCCGCCGGGCTCCAGCACCGCGGCGTCACGGTCGTCCACGACTTCGGCGAGTACGAAGGCGTCCTGTACCTCGTCATGGAACTGCTCGAAGGCCGCGACCTCGGCCAGATGCTCGCCGACAACGACCAGCGGCCGCTGCCGGTCGCCGACGTCGTCGACATCGCCGAGCAGGTCGCCGACGCCCTCGCCTACACCCACCGGCAGGGCATCGTGCACCGCGACCTGAAGCCCGCCAACATCATGCGGCTGCCCGACGGCGCGGTGAAGATATGCGACTTCGGCATAGCGCGCCTCGGCCATGACGTCGGCTTCAGCGCCAAACTCACCGGCACGGGCGTGGCCATGGGCACCCCGCACTACATGTCGCCCGAGCAGATCGGCGGCGGCAGCGTCGACCACCGCAGCGACCTCTACTCACTCGGCTGCGTCCTGTACGAACTCGCCACCGGCGCACCGCCGTTCGACCTCGGCGACGCCTGGTCCGTGCTGGTCGGCCACCGGGACACCGACCCCGAGCCGCCCCGCAACCACCGCCCCGACCTGCCCGCGTACTTCGACCGGATCGTCCTCGACCTGCTGGCCAAGGAGCCCGACGAGCGGCCGGCCGACGCGGGCGAGCTGCGCCGCCGCATCGGGGCGGCGCGCTCCACCGCCGGCCACGCCACCGCCGTCACCGACGACGGGCCGCCCCCCGCGGCCCGGCCGCCGCGCGACACACCGGTGCCCGTCGGCGCCAGGTCGCCGCAGGACCACCGGCTGCCCGCCTGGACCCGGGGCATGACGACAGGACACAAGGCGACCGGCACCACGCTGCTGCGCACCACCCCGCCCGACCAGCTCGTGCCCGACCCCACCGCGGCCCTGACCGGCGAGTGGACCAGCGCGCCCACCGGGGGAGACCTGTCGTCGGCGCAGCGCCCCACCCCGCCGCCGGAGCAGCTCGCCGCGCTCGCCGCCCGGCACGACGCCGGGCTGCGGCTCGGCCGGCTCGGCCGCTGGGAGGAGGCGGGCGAGACGCACCGCGCCGTCGCGGCCGAGCGCGCCCAGATCCTCGGCCCCGACCACCCCGACACGCTGGACAGCAGGTACGAGATCGGCTTCACCCTCAGCAAGACGGGCCGGGCCGCCGACGCGCTGCACGAGTTCGGCCAGGTCGCCGAGGGCCGCGCGCGCAGCCTCGGCCCCGACCACCCGGAGACCCTGGCCGCCCGCCAGGAGACCGCGTACGTACTCGGCCGGCTCAGCCGGCACTTCGAGGCGCACGAGGTGTACGCGGCGGTGCTCGCCTCCCGTGAGCGCACGATGGGCCCCGACCACCCGGACACCCTGCGCTGCCGGCACAACCTCGCCTTCAACCTCAGCAGGCTCGGCCGGATCGAGGACTCCTACCGGATGGCTCTGGAGGTCGCGGCAGCCCGCGCCCGGGTGCTGGGCGCCGACCATCCCGAGACGCTCGTCACCCGCTACGAGGTCGCGTACGCGCTGGGCAGGCTCGGCCGCTGGGCCGAGGCGCTGACCGGCTACCGCGAGGTCGCCGCGGCCCGCGCGCCGGCGCTCGGCCCCGACCACCGGGACACCCTCGCCACCCGCTACGAGATCGGCATCTGCCTGGGCAGGCTCGGCCGCAGCGAGGAGGCCCTGGAGCTGTACCGCGGCCTCGCCGCCGACCGGACCAGGATCCAGGGCCCCGCCGACCCGGAGACGCTGCGCGCCCGACACGGCCTCGGCGTCAACCTCGGCCGGCTGGCCCGCTGGGAGGAGGCGCTGGCCGAGTCGCGCGACGTGGCGGCGATCCGGGCCAGGGTGCTGGGCCAGGACCATCCCGACACGCTCGTCAGCCTGCGCGAGGTGGCCGTCGGCCTCGGCTGGCTCGGCCGCTGGACGGACGCGCTGACCGCCTACCGGCAGGTCGCCGACGGCAGGGCCAGGGTGCTGGGCGCCGACCACCCCGACACGCTGTCCAGCCGCAACGACGAGGCGCACTGCCTGGAGCAACTGGGCCGCACCGCGGAGGCGGTGGAGCTGTACCGGCAGGTGGCGGCGTTGCGGCGGCGCCACGACGACAGTTCCTGACGGAGCGTGTACCGGATCGTTACCGCAGGTGGACGCTCCGCGCTCTGGCCGACCGATCAATGGCGTGTTACCAAGAGCCATGCCCGCACATGCCACGTACGACGCAGTGATCGTGGGCGGCGGCCACAACGGACTGGTCGCCGCCGCCTATCTCGCCCGCGCAGGGCGCTCCGTGCTCGTCCTGGAGCGCCTCGGCACCACCGGCGGGGCGGCGGTCTCCACCCGCCCGTTCGCCGGGGTCGACGCACGGCTCTCCCGCTACTCCTACCTGGTGTCGCTGCTGCCCGACAAGATCGTGCAGGAGCTGGGCCTGCGCTTCGCCGTCCGCAAGCGGACCGTGTCCTCGTACACCCCGCAGGGCGACACGGGGCTGCTCGTCGGCGAGGGCCGCACCCGCGCCTCGTTCGCCGCGCTGACCGGCGACGACGCCGAGTACGTCGCCTGGCGCAAGTTCTACGGCACGACGACGCGCGTCGCCGAGCGGGTCTTCCCCACGCTGACCGAGCCGCTGCTGACCCGGGACGAGCTGCGGCTGCGGATCGACGACGAGGCGGCCTGGCGGATGCTCTTCGAGGAGCCCATCGGCATCGCGATCGAGAAGCGGTTCAGCAGCGACCTGGTCCGCGGTGTGGCGCTCACCGACGCCCTGATCGGGACGTTCGCCGACGCCCACGACCCGTCACTGGTGCAGAACCGCTGCTTCCTCTACCACGTGATCGGCGGCGGCACCGGCGACTGGGACGTGCCGGTCGGCGGGATGGGCGCGTTCACCGACGCGCTGGCCGCCGCCGCCAGGGCCGCGGGCGCCGAGATCGCCACCGGGCACGAGGCGACCAGGATCGAGACGGACGGCAGCCGCGCCGAGGTCTCGTACCGCACCGAGGGCGACGGCGGGGACGGTACGGTCGCGGCGGCACAGGTGCTGGTCAACGCGTCGCCCCAGGCGCTGGCCGGGCTGCTCGGCGACGCGGCGCCCCCGGCGCCCGAGGGCGCCCAGCTCAAGGTCAACATGTTGCTGCACCGGCTGCCGAAGCTGCGCGACACGTCCGTCGACCCGCGCGACGCGTTCGCCGGCACCTTCCATGTGGCCGAGGGCTACGAGCAGTTGGCCACCGCCTACCGGGAGGCGGCGGCGGGCGCGCTGCCGTCGGCGCCGCCGTCCGAGATCTACTGCCACTCGCTCACCGACCCGTCGATCCTCGGCCCCGAGCTGGCCGGGCGCGGCTATCAGACGCTGACCCTGTTCGGACTGCACACCCCCGCACGGCTGTTCGCGGGAGCCGGTGGGGGCGCGGCCGACGCGGCGACGAACGACGCCGTACGGGAGCGCCTGCTCGCCGCGACGCTGGCCCAGTTGGACGAGCGGCTGGCCGAGCCGATCGCCGACTGCCTGGCGCTGGACGAGGAGGGCCGCCCCTGCGTCGAGGCGAAGACCCCGCTCGACCTCGAACGCGAACTGCGGCTGCCCGGCGGCCATATCTTCCACCGCGACCTGTCGTTCCCGTACGCGAGCGAGGAGACCGGACGCTGGGGTGTGGAGACCGCGCACCCCAATGTGCTGCTGTGCGGCGCGGGCGCCGTGCGCGGCGGCGGGGTCAGCGGCGTACCGGGCCACAACGCGGCGATGGCGGCGCTGGGCAGGTGACGGGCCGTACGCCGCCGCCCTGCTGACGCACCGTCAGTCGGCTGACGGCGCCCAGCCCTTCGCCTCGATCCGGGACGCGTCCTCCTTGCGCCGCTCGTCGAAGAGGACGCGTCCGCCGTCGTCCACGCGCAGCGCGTCCACGTAGCCGCCGCGTCCCACGTACAGCGGATCGGTCGCGTACCGCCAGCGCAGCACGACGCGCCGGCCGCGCCACGGTGCGAGGTCGGCGCCCAGATGGTGCCAGACCCGGCCCGACCAGCCGGTGGCCGAGCCCGCCGGATGGCTCTGCGGCTCCTGTCCCGCGCACACCGTGGTGAACGGGACGGGCTCCCACACCGTCCCCGCGTCGGCCGACGCCTCCAGGAACAGCGTGTCGGACCCGGGCTCGGTGTCCCACCACAGCTCGCAGCGCAGCCGCGGGTGCGCGGAAGCGGGGGTCAGCGCTGGCAGGGTGAGCGTGGCGGTGGTGGCGCTCGCCATGCCGGAGAACCAGGCGGTACGGCCGTCCTGCGGCCGGACGGCGACGGCCCGCGCCAGCCGGTTGCCCGCGGCGACACGCGGCGCGCTGCCGGAGCGCCAATTGCGCACCGGGTGCACGGAGTTGCCGAGGACGATCAGGAACGAGTCGGTCGTCGGGTCGAGCACGATGCTGGTGCCGGTGAAGCCGGTGTGCCCCGCCGTCGCGGGCGTCGCCATCGCGCCCATGTACCAGTGCTGGTACAGCTCGAAGCCCAGGCCGTGCGCGTCACCGGGGAAGTCCGTGTTGAAATCGGTGAACAGGGAGCGCACCGACTCCTCCGACAGGACGCGGACCTTCCCGTACGCGCCGCCGTTGAGGAGCGTACGGGCGAGGACCGCGAGGTCCCAGGCGCAGGAGAAGACCCCGGCATGACCGGCGACACCGCCGAACGCGTACGCGTTCTCGTCGTGCACCTCGCCCCAGACGAGCCCCCGGTCGAGCGCCGACCACGGCGCCCTTGCGTCCTCCGTCGCCGCGATCTTCGGCTTCCAGGAGGCGGGCGGGTTGTAGCGGGTGCGGCGCATCCCGAGCGGCGCGGTGATCTCGTCGCGCACGAGCGCGTCGAGGGTGCGTCCGGTGATCCGCTCCAGCACCAACTGGAGGGAGATCATGTTGAGGTCCGAGTAGAGGTAGACCGTGCCCGGCGGGTTCACCGGCGGCTCGTTCCACAGGAGTTGGAGCATCGCCTCGCGCGTCGGCTGGTCGTAGAACGGCAGGTCGGCCTGGAGCCCCGAGACATGCGTGAGCAGATGGCGGATCGTGATGTCCTGCTTGCCCGCCGCCGCGTACTCGGGAAGGTAGGCGGCGACCTTCTCCTCGATCGCCAGCGAACCGCGCTCGACCAGTTGGACGGCGAGCAGCGAGGTGAACAGCTTGGAGAGGGAGGCGAGATCGTAGAGCGTGTCCTCGGCCGCCGCGATCTGCTGGTCGGCGGGGAACTCCACGCCCGTGTCGGTCGTGTCGTCGTACGCCGCGTAGCGCACGGCCTTGCCGATCGGCCGGTGCAGCGCCACCGTACCGCCGCGGCCCGCGAGCAGGACGGCGCCCGCGTAGTACGGGTGCTTGGGGGAGGGGCCGAGATACGCGGCGGCGTCGGTGACCAGCGCCGCCAGCTCCCCGGCGATCAGCCCGGCGCGCTCGGCGGAGCCGTGCCGCAGCGTCGTCGCCGGTCGCCCGTGCCCCGGGCCGTTCGCGGCGCCGGGCCCGGCGCCCGCGCCCAGCTCCGCTCCGGCGGCGGTCTCGGCGAACGGGAGCGTCGCGAGCGCGAAGGCACCGCCGAGGGCGAGCACGCCACCGCCCAGTCTGCGCCGGCTGATGCCTCTGCTCGCAGCGTCCTCCGTCATGGGGCACCCTCCCTGAAAGTATCTTTCGCGATCACGATCGACAGCGAAACTTTCTTGCAGGGCCGGGATGATGTCAACCCTCCCTCGCCGCAAGGGCGTCGACCCCTAGGGTGGCTGCCCGTGGCAACTGACATCCCGGCGGCGTCGCTCTGGCGTGATCGTCCCTTCGTGCTCCTGGTCTCGGCCCGCACCATCTCGGTGCTCGGCAACGGCTTCGCCCGGGTGGCGCTCGCGTTCGCCGTCCTCGCGCTGCCGGGAGCCGGCCCCGGGGAGCTGTCGCTCGTCCTCGCCTGCCAGGCGCTGCCGCAGTTGGTGTTCATCCTGATCGGCGGCGTGATCGCCGACCGGATGTCACGCGTCCTGCTGATGGTGCTCTCCGACGCCGTCGGGGTCGCCGCGTACGGCGGACTGGCCGCGATGGTGCTCACCGGGTACGCGCCGCTGTGGGCCATGTGCGCCCTCGCCGTGCTGGCCGGCACGGCGACCGCGATGTTCCTGCCCGCGATGGCCGGGGTCGTCCCGCTCGTCGTCGACCGGGCGCGGCTCCAGCAGGCGAACGCGCTGCTGCGGGTCGGGACGAACAGCTCCATGCTGCTCGGCCTCGCGCTGTCGGGCGTGACGGTCGCCTTCGTCGGCGCGGGCTGGGCCCTGGCGCTGAACGCCGCGTCCTTCGTGATCAGCGCGCTGCTGGTGAACGGGCTGAAGCTCGCCGCCCGGCCGCCGCGCGCCGCGACCACCACCTGGGCGGACCTGCGGGAGGGCTGGCACGAGTTCGCCTCCCGGCAGTGGCTGTGGGTCGTGGTCGCGCAGTACGCCGTCGTCGTCGCCGCGATGAACGCGAACGTCGGTGTGCTGGGCCCGCTGACCGCCGAGCACAGCCTGGGCGGAGCCCGCGCCTGGTCCGTGATCGTCGCCGCCCAGGCGCTCGGCATGATCGCGGGCGCCGGGGTGGCCGGCCGGATCCGGGTGCGCAGGCCCATCCTCGTGGCCGTGCTGGTCACCTTCCCCGCCGCCGTGCCCATCTTCCTGCTGAGCGCGGCGGCGCCGGTCTGGGTGATCGCCGCGGCCATGTTCTGCTCGGGCGTCGCCAACGACGTCTTCGGGGTGCTGTGGGCCACGACCATGCAGCACGAGGTGCGCGAGGAGGCGCTGTCCAGGGTCAGCGCCTACGACCTGTTCGGGTCACTCGCCTTCGCGCCGCTCGGGCTGCTGGTCGCGGGCCCGATCGCCGCCGCTGTCGGGACCGGCACGGCGCTCGCGGGCTGCGGGGCCCTGGTCGTCCTCGCGACGGCGGCGGCCCTGCTGTCGCCCCAGGTCCGCACGGTACGAACGCCGCAGCCCACCGAAGCCGCCCCGGCGCCGACGGCCACCGTCCCGTCCCCCGCGACGGCGGCTCCGACCACCGAGGCGCAGCCCTAAGTCGTGCGTCAGCCCCGCCAGAACGCGGCGACCTGCGCGGCGACGCTTCGTCCCAGGTCGCGGCCGGCGAGCGCGGACGGCTTGCGCACGCCCGGATCGAGCGGGTTGGTGCCGAAAGCGGCGACCGCCGCGGTGTCCGCGTACACCACATGCACGCGCGACGGCGCGAGCGACGTGAGGTCGGCGGGATCGATCGAGTATCCGGCAGCCGTGCGCTCAGGCTGCGGGACGAGTACGAGGACAGGGTCGAAACCGGCCGCGAGGTCGGCGTTCGCCATCGTGCGCACCCCGCCGTCGATGTAGTGGCGGCCGGCGAGCGGCACGACGGGCCAGATCCCCGGCACGGCCGAACTCGCCTCGACCGCGTCGACGAGCGAAACGGACGACGCGCGGTCGAACACGACCGGCACCCCGGTGTCGGCGTCCACCGCGGTGATGCGGAGATCGCGGTCGCTCCACACCGCGCCGGGAAGCCGAGCCTCGATCGCGCCGCGGCGAACGGCGCGGTCGACCGTCGCGGTGTTCTTGGCGATCGTGCCGATCCGGCTGCGCGCGTCGTCCGGTGACGTCGCCTCGCTCTGTGCCGCGGCCATGTTCGCCATGAACGCCTCGAAGTCGGCTTCGACGTAGATCTCACCGGATTCCTCGTCGAGCTGCCGAGCGAACAGCTCTTCGAGAGGCGCACCCGTGGAGATATGGGCGGCGACGGTCGACCCGGCCGACGTGCCGATCAGCGTCGTCGGCGCCCCGATGATGCGGGCTGCCGCCCCGGGTTCGACATCCTGGATGCCGAGGAGCACTCCCGTCTCCCAGGCGATCCCCGCGAGACCCCCGCCGGCCAGAACCAGTGCGCCGTTCGTCATGGCGGGAGCCTACGGGACGGCTGTCAGCCGAAGTCGTCGGGCACGATGCGGAGTTTCTCCGCGATCCGGACGAGCGCCTTCTGGTCGGCCGTGCTGAGCGAGTCGAGGACGGTGCGGCGCACGGCGCGCAGATGGGTGGGTGCTGACTCGCGTACGAGGTCGAAGCCGGCGTCGGTGAGTTCGGCGAGGGTGTAGCGGCCGTCGGCCGGATCGGGTCTCCGGGCGACCCAGCCGCGCTGCTCGCAGCGTTTGACGACGTTGGACAGCCGGGACAGCGACCCGCTGGCGAGGAAGGCAAGCTCTCCCATCCGCAGTGAGCGCTGCGGGGCCTCGGAGAGGTGGCTGAGTACCAGGTACTCGAACAGGGTGAGGCCGTGTTCCTGCCGCAGCGGTGACTCCAGCTTGCCGGGCAGCAGCAGGACCAGGGAGATCAGCCCCGTCCAGGCCGCCTTCTCCTGCGCGTCGAGCCAGCGCGGCTCCGCGGTGTCCGCGTGCTCGCTTGCGCCGTTCATGGTCCCGCCTGTGCCGTTCATGGGCCCTCCCGTACTGCTCATGGCTCTTCCAACCCCTCGGGCGAAGCCCGCCATCACTTTGCGCTTGAAGTCATTGCTCGCTAGTCTTACTTTACGCGTGAAGTCATCCAGGAGGAAGCGCGCCTCTGGGTACAGGAAGAGGAACCATCATGAGCACCGTCACCTTCGGCGTCACCGCGGGCTACGGCGAGAAGCTGCGCGCGGCCCTCGGTTACAG
Organism: Streptomyces sp. NPDC087906; assembly: GCF_055584925.1. Taxonomy (NCBI): domain Bacteria; kingdom Bacillati; phylum Actinomycetota; class Actinomycetes; order Kitasatosporales; family Streptomycetaceae; genus Streptomyces; species Streptomyces sp. NPDC087906. The sequence continues at coordinate 473,483 of NZ_JBVJLC010000002.1, read as the reverse complement.
CGGGGCTGTCCGCGTCGGCGACCGGGTCGAGACCTCCGGGCAGGCCGGGGTCGACGACGACCTGGTCGTCCCTGACGAGCTGGAGGACGAGATCGTCCAGGCGTTCGACAACGTGGAGCGCACGCTCGCCACGGTCGGCGCGAGCTGGCAGGACGTCATCCACGTCAACTCGTACCACAAGGTCGCACCGGGCGACGACGCCATCGGCGACGACCACAACAGGGTGATGGCCGAGCAGTTCCGCCGCCGCCTCGCCGGCCGCGCGCCGATCTGGACCGAGACCGGCGTCACGGTCCTCGGCCTCGCCGCCATGCGCGTGGAGATCCGCGTCACGGCCGTCGTCGGCTCCGGGAACTGAACCACCCCGGAGCCGCCCGAGCCCCCCGGTAGCGCCCGGTCGCTCGCCGCGCGTGCCGTCACCACCTCTGGCAGCGTGTGCCGCATGACGACGAGCACCTTGATCCGGTCGCTGACCTCCCGGTGGACCGTATGGGTGCCGCTGGTCGCCGTGGTCGCGCTGATCTTCAGTTGGGGGCGGCACCTGCCCGGCGGCGCCGTCGCCGTCGTCGCCCTCTGCCTCGCCGGGGCGGTGCTCGCGGCCGTGCACCACGCCGAGGTGGTCGCCCACCGGGTGGGGGAGCCGTTCGGGTCGCTGGTGCTGGCCGTCGCCGTCACCGTCATCGAAGTGGCGCTGATCGTCACCCTGATGGTCGACGGCGGCGGCAAGACGGCGACCCTCGCCCGGGACACCGTCTTCGCCGCCGTCATGATCACCTGCAACGGCATCCTCGGGCTCTGCCTGCTGATCGGCGCGCTGCGCACCCGCGTCGCCGTCTTCAACGCCGAGGGCTCGGGCGCCGCGCTCGCCACCGTCGCCACGCTGGCCACCCTCACCCTGGTCTTCCCGACCTTCACCACCAGCAAGCCGGGACCCCAGTTCTCACCCGCGCAACTGGGCTTCGCCGCTGTCGCCTCGCTCGTCATCTACGGGCTGTTCGTCGCCGTGCAGACCGTGCGCCACCGGGACTATTTCCTGCCCCTCACCCAGGAGGGCGAACTGCGCGAGGAGGACGCGCACGCGCCGCTGCCCACCCGGCGCGCCACAGGACTCAGCCTTCTGCTGCTGCTCGTCGCGCTGATCGCCGTCGTGGGGAACGCCAAGGCCGTGTCACCCACCATCGAGTCGGGCGTCTCGTCCGCCGGACTGCCGCAGGCCGTCGTCGGCGTCGTCATCGCCCTGCTGGTGCTGCTGCCCGAGACGCTGGCCGCCGTACGCAACGCCCGCCGCGAACGCGTCCAGACGAGCATCAACCTCGCCCTCGGCTCGGCCATCGCCAGCATCGGCCTGACGATCCCGTGCATCGCCCTCGCCACGATCTGGCTCGACGGACCGCTGGTGCTCGGGCTGAACGCCACCCATATGGTGCTGCTCGCCCTGACCGTCGTCGTGGGCGCCATGACCATCTCGCCCGGCCGGGCGACCCTCCTCCAGGGCGGCGTCCATCTGGGGATCTTCGCCGCCTTCGTCTTCCTCGCCATCAGCCCCTGAGGCGCGGACCAGATCCGCAAGCGCGCGCTGCGGGAGCGCCTCACCGCTCCCGCAGATCCACGATCCGCTTGAACTTGCCGACCGAGCGCTCCAGCGTCTCGGGATCGACGATCTCCACCCCGACCGAGACACCCACGTCGTCCTTGACGGCCGCCGCGATCGACAGCGCGGCGGCGGCTCGCTGCTCCCCGCTCGTCCCCGCGCGGGCCTCGGCCCGTACGGTCAGCGCGTCCAGCCGGCCCTCGCGGGTCAGCCGCAACTGGAAGTGCGGGGCCACCCCCGGGGTGCGCAGCACGATCTCCTCGATCTGGGTGGGGAAGAGATTGACCCCGCGCAGAATCACCAGATCGTCGCTGCGCCCCGTCACCTTCTCCATCCGGCGGAAGACGCGCGCGGTGCCCGGCAGCAGCCGGGTGAGGTCCCGGGTGCGGTAGCGGATCACCGGCATCGCCTCTTTGGTGAGCGAGGTGAAGACCAGCTCGCCCTCCTCGCCCTCGGGCAGCACCTCGCCGGTGAACGGGTCGACGATCTCCGGATAGAAGTGGTCCTCCCAGATGTGCAGCCCGTCCTTGGTCTCCACGCACTCCTGCGAGACGCCGGGACCCATCACCTCCGACAGGCCGTAGATGTCGACGGCGTCGATCGCGAACCGCTCCTCGATCTCCTGGCGCATCGCCTCCGTCCACGGCTCGGCGCCGAAGATGCCGACCTGGAGCGAGGTGCCGCGCGGATCGACGCCCTGGCGCTCGAACTCGTCGAGCAGCGTCAGCATGTACGACGGCGTGACCATGATGATCTCGGGGCGGAAGTCCTGGATCAGCCGCACCTGCCGCGCTGTCATGCCGCCGGACGCGGGGATGACCGTGCAGCCGAGCCGCTCAGCGCCGTAGTGCGCGCCGAGGCCGCCGGTGAACAGCCCGTAGCCGTACGCCACATGGACCTTGTGTCCGGGCCTGCCGCCGGCCGCGCGGATCGAGCGGGCCACCACGTCGGCCCAGGTGTCCAGATCCCGCTGGGTGTATCCGACGACGGTGGGCCGGCCCGTCGTGCCGCTGGACGCGTGGATCCGCCGTACCTCGGACTGGTCGACGGCGAACATCCCGAACGGGTAGTTGTCCCGCAGGTCGGCCTTGGTCGTGAAGGGGAAGAGCGCCAGGTCGGCGAGTGAGCGGCAGTCCTCGGGACGCAGCCCCGCCTTGTCGAACGCCTGCCGGTAGAAGCCGACGTTCTCGTAGGCGTGCCGCAGGGTCGCGCGCAGCCGCTCAAGCTGGAGGGCGGCCAGCTCCTCCCGGCCGAGCTGTTCGGCGGCGTCCAGCAGAGGCGTCATGGCGTACTCCCGGTCGGTCCGGCAATCTTCCGGCAATGTCTCGACCGATCATTCGGTCGGACAAGCTCCAGGATCAGTTATTCAGCACCGCCGGGGGAGCGTCAAGAGCCGCGACCTGTCCGGGACCGGCCCCGATCGCTAGGCTGGACCCGGACGACGCAGCGGGAGGAGCACGACGTGGGCGACAGCACCACTACGACCCACCAGCCGCTTTCGGGCTGGAACAAGCCGGACCTCGATCTGAGCAACGCGGACTGGCGATCGAGCAGTCAGGGGGCGGGCGATGTCCAGATCGCGTTCGTCGAAGGCTTCATCGCCATGCGCAACAGCGGCCGGCCGGAGAGCCCTTCGCTGATCTTCAGCCCGGCCGAGTGGCGGGCCTTCGTGATCAACGCGCGCGACGGGGAGTTCGACCTCACCTGACGGCGCCCGCCAGGCGCACCCCGGCGCACCCCGGCGCTCAGCCGCAGCAGCTCCCGCATCCGGTCCCCTCCCGCCGCGACGGCAGGTGATCCGGGTGCGGTGGCGCTGCCCGCCGCCCGGCCGGGCCCGCTTGCTGCCCGCCTGCCCGCCTGCCGCCGAGCTGGGCACGCTCGGCCTGCCCAGCAGCGCCTCTCGGGCAACTCGCCGCCAAAGAGCGGCAGTTCGCGCAGCATCTCCCGCATCCCGGGCATACGTCTTCCTCGGTAGGACTTTCCGCATTCGGCGAAACCAACGCTTCGAACGGAAGGGGCCATCAGGTCATGGCTGCCCGTGCGCTGACGCTCGATCTCGCCCTCACCCTCCGGCACGACGGACACGGCGGGGTCGCCGACGACCTCTCGGAACCCGCAGGGCTGACCCGCTGGGTCCACGACCACGCCGACGAGCTGGCCGGCGCTCTCGACGTACCGGCCTTCACGGCCGACGACCGCGCGCTCGCCGCCGTACGGGAGCTGCGGGCCGCCGTCCGCGCGCTCTTCGCGCGAGCGGTCAGCCCCGAGGCGCCGAGCCCCGCCGACGCGCGCCGGCTGCTGGCGCCGGCCGAGGCGCTGCGCCGGCTCAACGCGGCGGCGGCCACCGTCCCCGCCGTACCGCGCCTCGACTGGCCGCAGGGCGCCCCGCCGTCGGCCGCCACCCGCCCCGCCGCACCGGTGCCGGGACGGGTCGCGCTGGCCGCCACCCTCGCCCGGTCCGCCGTCGCCTTCCTGGCGGGACCCGACAGGGAGCGGCTGCGCGCCTGCCACGCGCCGCGCTGTGCCCGGTACTTCATCAAGGAGCACCCGCGCCAGGAGTGGTGCGAACCGTCCTGCGGCAACCGGGCCAGGGTCGCCAGGCACCACGAGCGGCACCGCGCGTCCGGTACGCCGGGGGCGGCGCCCGCGACCGCCCGGACGGCCGCCGAATAACGCCCGTCCGGGCCCAAATGGGGGCAGTCACCCGGCTCCTGCGTAGCGGAACGAACACGTACCATAGTGGGATGTCCTTTCTCCGCCGCCGCAGCGCCGCCACACCCGCGGGCCCGGACTTCGACGTCCTGGCCATGGACCCGGGTGACTGGCCCGGCAACCTCGGCGCCGGGCTGCTGCCCGCGCCCGACGGGAGCTGCCAGGGCGTCTTCCTGCGCTACGACCTGTTCGGCGGCCGGGGCCCCGCGATGATCATCGGGAATCTGCCGGCGGGCTCCCAGGCCAGGGACATCGAGGAGGGCCAGGTCCCCTTCGAGGTGGCACAGCTCCTGCTCGCCCTGGAGAACGAGGAGCCGGTCGAGGTGGTCGGCGCCGAGGACATGCCGGTCATGCAGGGCGACAACCTGCTCATCGTGCGCCGCCTCAAGCTCTCGGAAAGCCGTATCTCCTGCGTGCAGTTCGACCGCAGCGACCAGGTGCTCGTCACCATCGCGAGCTGGGACCGGCCCATCACCGACGATCTGTACGCCCTGCTGAAGCCCCTGCCGGCCGAGCTGTTCCAGCAGGGCTGAGGGACCCGTCCGGGTTGTCCACCCGCTGTCCCCCTGCGGAACCGGTCACCATCGCGCAAGATGGATGCACGACCGAGTGAAGGGTCAGTATGGACAGCAACAGTCTGACGCCCGACATCCTGCGCGAACTGCGCACCCCGCGCCCCTACCCGGCCGTGTCCCTGACGATGCCCACCCACCGGCGGGAGCCGGGGCACGAGCAGGACGCGGTACGGCTGCGTAATCTCCTCGCCGAAGCCGGCCAGCGGCTGGAGGCGGACCCCCAGGTGTCGAAGGCCGCCAGGCTCGCGGTCAGGCAGCAGCTCACCCGGGCGGTGGCCGAGGTGGATCTGCGCAGCGCCCTCGACGGCCTGCTGATCCTCGCGGACGCCGACGAGTACCGGGTCTGGTACCTGCCGCGCGACGTGCCCGAGCGGGTCGTCCTCAGCGACACCTACGTCACAGGGAATCTGGTGGCCGCCACCGCGCAGTCGCGCCCGTACTGGGTGCTGGGCGTCGCGGCCGACCGCGCGACGCTGTGGAGCGGCTCCGGCACCTCCCTGCACGAGCACCCGCACGACGGCTTCCCGATGTCGCCCGAGCCCGAGAGCTGGGACCCCGAGCGGCAGGAGCGGATCGGCGACACCCCCAGCACCTTCCAGGACGAGGAGACCCGGCGCTTCCTGCGCGCGGTCGACCAGACCATGGGCGCCGTCCTCGCCCGCAGGCCGCGGCCGCTGCATCTCGTCGGGCTCGCGCCCGCGCTCGCCCTGCTGGAGCAGGCGGGCGGCGCCGCCACCCACAACGCGGTCGGGCGGCTCGTCAAGGGCGGACTCACCGACGGTCCCGCCCCTGTCCTGCTGAAGGAGCTCCAGCCCGTCGTCGAGGAGTACGCCAGGCGCGAGAAGGAGGAGGTGCTGAGCCGCCTCGACGCGGCCAAGGGCCGCCGCACCTTCGCCGCCGGGCTCGACGAGGTATGGGCGGCGGTACGGGAGAAGCGGGCCGAGCTGGTCGCCGTCGAGGAGCACCACCAGCTCACCGTCCGGGTCACCGAAGGGCATCTGGTCCCCGTCGACCCGTCCCTGGTCAACAGCCCCGACGTGCGCGAGGACATCGTGGACGAGCTGGTGGAGACGGCCCTGGACGGCGGCGCCGAAGTGGTGTTCCTGCCGGACGACGAACTTGCCGGGTACGACAGGACCGCCGCGGTCCTGCGCTACTGACGAAACCGGGCGCCGCCCCCTCGTGGTGAGGAGGCGGCGCCCGGTTCCGTACCCGCTGCGCCAGGTCAGCCGGCCGGCACCAGCCGGACGTCCGCCGCCTTCACATACGCGACGCGGTGGCCGAACTGGATCTCGTAGTACTGCTCCGTGCCCCGCACCACCCGGTGCACCGACGTGTCGAAGGTCGGCGAGTAGAAGTACTCGCCCGGCACCTTCCCGCCGGTCACATACTTCTGCCCGGCGAGGAACGTGTACGGGAAGGCCGCCTGCTCCTGCACCGGAACGCCCGCCGGGTACGCGGCCGCCTCCGGGTACGCCCTGCCGTACACCGGCACCTGAGCGAGCCCCGGCCTCGGGGTCACCAGGCGCGCCTTCGCGGGCACCGCCACCGGCTGCCGGGCCGGGTCGTGGAACCACGCCTTCTGGCCGAGGTACCAGATCGCCGTCCAGTCGCCCGAGCGCCCGGCGACCGCGTACTGCTGGCCGGTCGACGCCCGCGCGCCGACGTCGTTGACGTCGATGGTGGAGTCCTCGCCGCCGGGCCGCAGCCCGGCGTCCTTCACCAGCGGCGCGCTCTCCTGCGGCGCCGTGTGCAGCCGTACCGCCGTCGAACCGTGCGGCGCGCAGGTCTCACCTGCCGTCACACAGCCGGTGTACGCGGGCTTGTTGGCCGCGAAGTCCGGCCGGATCGTCACCGCCGCCGCCTTGCCGCGCGCCGTCGCCGTGAACGGCTTGCCGAGCAGGGTGAAGAAGTGCGACCAGTCCCAGTACGGGCCCGGGTCGGTGTGCATCCCGGCGATCGTCGCCGCCGTCGTGCCGGGGACGTTGTCATGGCCCAGGATGTGCTGCCGGTCCAGCGGGATGTCGTACTTGCGCGACAGGTACCCCACCAGGCGGGCCGAGGCGCGGTACATCTCCTCCGTGAACCAGGCGTCCGGGGTGACCAGGAATCCTTCCTGCTCCACCCCGACCGACTTGGCGTTGACGTACCAGTTGCCCGCGTGCCAGGCCACGTCTTTGGTCGCCACATGCTGGGCGATGTGCCCGTCCGACGAGCGGACCGAGTAGTGCCAGGACACATACGTCGGGTCCTGGACGAGCTGGAGCGTGGTGGCCCAGTCCGCCTCCGTGTCGTGCAGCACGATCGAGTCGATCGTCTGGGACTTCGGCCGGTCCGCGAGGTCGTGGTTGCCGTAGTCGCCCTCGCCGAACTCCTCGTACGGCGCGGGGATCCACTCGCAGGCGACCGTGCGGGGGCACTCCACAGGACCGGCCGCCGCCTTGCGCAGCCCGAGCCGGGACACCTGCGCCGTGTCGGGGGCGATCTTCGGGGCGGCGGCCAGCGCCATCCGCTGCCCGCTGTCGGTGGTGCGCCGCTCGCCGTCGCGGATCACGGCGTACACGTCGTTCGCGTAACCGGCCGCCGTCGCCGAGTCGTCGGCGCCGGAGAACCGGGCCACCGCCCCGTACCAGTCGGCCGGGTCACCGCCCAGCGGCTTGCCCAGCTCCCGCTGCGCCGCGGCGAGCAGCGCGGCGCCGCCCTTGATGTTGGCCGCGGGGCTCTCCCGCAGCTCCTCGGCCGGCTGGCCGCTGAGCTTCGCCGCCCGGTCCAGGGTGCGCAGCCGGGCGGGCAGTTGCGACGGCTTCGGCAGGGCGGACGCGGCGGGCGTGGCGTGCTTCGCCGCCCTGGACGTGTCACCGCGCGCGTCCTCGGTGCTCGGCTGCGGCTGCTGTCGCGGCGCTGCGGCGAGCGCCGTGGCGGCGTCGGTCAGATGCATCGGGCCGTAGCCGCCGCTGACGCTGGGCGCCCCGCCGTGCGTGTCCCACCGCGACTGCAGGTACGAGACGGCGAGCAGCACGCTGCCCGGCACCCGGTACTGCGCCGCTGCGGCGGCGAAGTCGCGCTGGAGCGCGTCGGACGCGGGCCGTTCAGCGGTGGCGGAGGGCGCGGCCGAGACCAGTGGCAGCAGCAGGGCGGCCGCTGCCACCACACCCCCGGCCCTGAGCAGGTGTCTGTGGGCCGGTCGCGGAAGTGGGGGGAAGGAACCGGGCAATGCAGCCTCCAGTGACGGGTGAAGCGCGAACCGCAGGGCCGTACTCGCCTACAGAGGTATCGGCTCACGAACGATCCGTCAATCAGCCGCCCCGGCGGCGACTTCGCACGTCAGCGCGCGTGTCGCCGGGTTTCGCCGCGGCAGGGTCCGGGCCTGCGGCGCGTCAGTGGATTAGCCCAATGGCAGCTCGCGCGCCCAGCTCCGAAGGCCGCGCGCCCCGTGTGTCGGCACGGGGCGGACACCCTCCCCTGACGCGCCGGGCCAGGCGCGTCCGGCGGCTCGGCGGACGGCTCAGCGGGTGCCGACGGCGGCCCGTACGGCACGCCGGGCCAGCGCGCAGTCGTCGTGCAGCCGGCGCAGCAGCAGCCGCTGCTCCTCGCCCGTCGAAGCGCCGCTCGGCTGGGCGGTGCCCGTGCGCTCCTGCGCACCGCCGCCGGGCGCCGGGGTCTCCCGCATGGCGCGCTGCACGGCCGTCTCGTACATCCGGATCTCCCGGGTCAGTACGAGCATCAGATTCACCAGGAACGCGTCCCTGGCCGCTGGGCCCTTGGCCTGGGCGAGCTGGCTGATCTGCCGGCGCGCCACCGGCGCGTCCCCGAGCACCGCCCACAGGGTCGCCAGGTCGTAGCCGGGCAGATACCAGCCGGCGTGCTCCCAGTCGACCAGCACGGGACCCGCGGGGGAGAGCAGGATGTTCGACAGCAGCGCGTCGCCGTGGCAGAACTGGCCCATGCTCTGCTTGCCGCCCGAGAGGCCGTGCAGCAGCTTCTGCAGATCGCCCAGGTCCCGGTCGGTGAACAGGCCCAGCTCGTGGTAGCGCGAGATACGTGACGCGTAGTCGAGCGGCGCGTCGAACAGGCCGGCGGGGGGCCGCCAGGTGTTGAGCCTGGCGAGCGCGCCGAGCACCGTACGGATGTCGGCGCGCGGCGGCGCCTCCACCGGATGCCGGGTCAGCGCGGCGGCCCGGCCCGCCATCCGCTCCACCACCAGCGTGCAGTTCTCCGGGTCGGCGGCGACCAGCCGCGGCACCCGTACCGGCGGACGGTGCCGGACGAAGGCCCGGTATGCCGCTATCTCGTGGCGGAACCGCTCCACCCAGACGGGCGAGTGGTCCAGCAGGCACTTGGCGACGGCTGTGGTGCGCCCGGTGGCGCCGACGAGCAGGACGGAGCGGCCGCTGCGGCGCAGCACCTGCACCGGATTGAACTCCGGGCAGATCCGGTGCACCGACGCGATCGCCATCCGCAACTGCGCGCCCTGAGGGCCGGACAAGTCGATTCTCCCGCTGACCTGTTGGGCGGCCGTCCCCGCCCAGCGCCGCCCCCGGCCTACGTGCGTGGGGTCCAGATACGGTCCGCCGGGCCGGGGCGGGGCGGACACGGAGGACGATGCTGTGTACATGGGCGATACAGATCCCTTCGTGTGCCGACGAATTGCGTGCGCCGTCCCGGCACGGCGGCCGGTCCGCACCCTGGGGAGTACGTCCGGCTGCCGGGCCGGGGTGGCGCGTTCCTACCTGACACCGGGCCGCGGGTGGCACACCATCTGGCGCACCCTGGCGAACCCTGGCGAATAGTCGCCACCCACGTGACAGGGGGTTACTGTCAACTCAGCCGAGAACCTGGGGGCTTGACGTGAGCGGAGATTCCAACACCCGTCTGTCGGATCTGTTCGGCCTGGCCGGCTGGTCCAAGGGCGAACTCGCGAGACTGGTGAACCGGCAGGCGGCGGCCATGGGCCACCCGCAACTGGCCACTGACACCTCGCGGGTGCGGCGCTGGATCGACATGGGGGAGACCCCGCGAGAACCGGTGCCGAGGGTGCTGGCGGCTCTGTTCACCGAGCGGCTCGGTCGTGTCGTGACCATCGAGGACCTCGGGTTCGTACGCAAAGGACGCGCGGGGAAGCGGCAGGACGCCGGGAGCGAGAACAATCCCGACGCCCTGCCGTGGGCGCCTGAACGGACGGCAGCGGTCCTCACCGAATTCACGGGAATGGACCTCATGCTCAACCGACGCGGCTTGGTGGGCGCGGGCGCAGCGCTCACCGCAGGCTCCGCACTCAGCAGCGCCATGCACGACTGGCTGCACTCCGACCCCGTGCTCGCCGCCGACGCCCCCAGGCTCGGCGATCCGCTGCACGCCGATCCGGCGGCCCTCGGCCGCTACGAGGCGGCCCCCATCGGGTCGCAGGAGATCGACGCGCTGGAGCGCTCCGTCGAGGTGTTCCGCAAATGGGACGCCGCGCGGGGCGGCGGGCTGCAGCGCAAGGCAGTGGTCGGCCAGCTCAACGAGGTGGGCGGCATGCTCGCCTACCGCCACCCCGACTCCCTCCAGCGGCGCCTGTGGGGCGTCGCCGCCAATCTCGCCGTACTCGCCGGATGGATGTCCCACGACGTCGGCCTCGAACCCACCGCACAGAAGTACTTCGTCATCGCCACCCACGCGGCGCGCGAGGGCGGCGACCGGCCGCGGGCCGGCGAGGCTCTGTCCAGGGCGGCCCGCCAGATGGTCCATCTGGGCCGCCCCGACGACGCGCTCGACCTCATGAAGCTCGCCAAGTCGGGCTCGGGCGACGAGACCCTGCCCCGTACCCGCGCGATGCTGCGCACCATCGAGGCGTGGGCGCAGGCGTCCATGGGGCGCGGCCAGGCCATGCGCCGCACCCTGGGCGAGGCGGAGGACCTCTTCGTCTCGGACCGGGGGGACGTGCCGCCGCCGAGCTGGATGCAGATGTTCGACGAGGCGGATCTGCACGGCATGGAGGCGCTGGCCTTCCGGACCCTCGCCGATCACGACCCGTCGGCCGCCGAACTCGCCCAGCAGCACGCGAAACAGGCGCTGGAGCTGCGGGCCAACGACCGGCGGCGCTCGCAGATCCTCGACTACATCTCGCTGGCCTCGGCGTGCTTCATCGCCGACGACCCCGAGCAGGCCGACACGTACGCCCGGCTCGCGCTGGTGTCGATCGGGGAGACCTCGTCGCACCGCACCTGGGACCGGCTGCGCGAGATGTACCGGCTGACCGGCCAGTACGCGGGGTACGGCAAGATCGAGGACCTGCGCGAGGAGATCGAACTCTCCCTGCCGAAGAGCCCGTCGAGGAAGGCGAGGACCGCCGGCATCTGAGCGGAGGAGAACGCGGCCCGGAGAGCCGGTCCTCGGCCGGCCGATCCTGCGTCAGCCGGGTCCTCGGCCAGCCGGTCTCGGTCAGCCGATCCCGGATCAGCCGATCCTGGCGACCAGCACGCACGCGGCACTGTCACGCCCGCTCCCGCCGAACTCCCCGACGACCGCACGCGCGGCCGCCTGCGAGGTCCGCGCGTCGGCCAGTCGAGGGGCCAGCGCAAGCAACCGGTCCTGTCCGGTGCCCGCGCCGTCGCCGCCGGCCGGTCCTTCGGTGTGCAGTACCAGCGTGTCACCGGGCCGCAGTTGGACGCCGGCCTGCTCGTAGCCGGCCCCCGAGGTCGCGCCGAGCAGGACGCCGTCCGGCTGGGTCAGCGCGCGCCCCGTCCCATCGCGGAACAGCAGCGGGGCGGGGCTCGCTGCCTGCGCCCAGACGAGCGTGCGGGTCGCCGGGCGGTAGCGGGCGCACAGCGCGCTGCCCAGCGTCGGCTGCTCCGCCGTGTCGAGGAGCTGGTTGAGATGGCCCAGCAGCGCGCCCGGTTCGATCCCCGCCACGGCCAGTCCGCGCAGCGCGCCCAGCAGCATCGCCATCGTGGAGGCGGCGCCCACTCCGTGGCCCGTCAGCTCGCCGACGGTCAACAGCGTGTCGCCGCCCGGCAGTTCGAGCGCGTCGTACCAGTCGCCGCCGAGCGGCGCCGCATGGGCGGCGGGCAGCCGGTGCGCGGTCAGGTCAAGGGCGCCCCTGCCGTCGCGGGTCAGCCGTAACGACGTCGTACGCGAGGGCAGTACGGCGTCCTGCAACTCGGTCACCAGCCGCCGCTCGGTCTGCGCGATGTGCTGGACGCGCCGCACCGAGTCGCGCGACTCGCTCACCGCACGCTCGCTGCGCCGCAGTTCGCTGACGTCCCGCAGGACCGCCCACATGGAGGCGGTGGCGCCCGCGCCGTCGAGGACGGGCTCGCCCGTCATGTGCAGCGTACGGATCTGTCCGTCGGGCCGTACGACACGGAACTCGCCGTCGATGGGGCTGCCGTCGACGAGGCAGCCCGTCACCATCGACGTGAGCAGAGACCGGTCCTCGGGGAACACCAGCGACGGCAGTTCGTCCAGCGACATCGGACCGCACTCCTGCGGGCGGCCGAAGATCCGGTACAGCTCCTCGGACCAGGTGGCCTCGTCGCTGAGCAGGTCCCACTCGGCGCTGCCGACCCGGCTGGGCGGCGCGCCGTCCTGCGGGGCGCCGCCCAGCGGGGCACTCTCCCCTGGGGCGCCCTCCTGCGGCGCGCGCTCCGGCGACTCGTCCGGCCTGCCGGCCTTCAACTGGTTCAAGTGGGCGCCGAGGTCGTCCAGTTGGTGCACGGCGAGATCGCAGAGCGCGCGCTGCCAGCGCCAGACCGCGTCGTCCTCGGCCGCCGCGGCGTTCCTGCGGACCGCGTCCACGGAGCCGCGAAGGAGGCGGGTGCGGTCGATGAGCGCGTCCATCTCGCCCCGCTCGGGAGGCTGCGGGGCGGGGCGGTCCGCGAACAGAGGGGACGGCATCTGGTTCTCCGGTAGAGGCGCGGTACTGCGGGGTCCGGACGGTGGACCATAACGACTGTCGCACAGGCGCTGACACCCCGTAAGCCGTTTGGCGACACTCGGCGCGACGGTGCATCTGGCATATGCCGGAGGCGGCGGTACGGCCCGTTCCGCCCGCCCGGCGCTCAGCCGGCGGCGGTCGGCTCCTCCATCACTCGCTTGAGATTGCGCAGGGTCGTACGGATGTTCCTCGCCTGGAAGGCGGCGAAGGTGTGGCCGCTGGTCGCGATCCGGTCGAAGACGTTGGCCACGGCGTCCGGCCAGGAGCGCCGGTCGTCCGTCCAGGTCTCGATGACGCGGGTGCCGCCGGCGACCGGCTCGAAGCGGTACTCCCAGCTCGCGATGGGGCCGCGCAGCCGCGGTGTGCGCAGACCGATGGCATGCACACGGAACGCGAACCGCTCGCCGGGGTCGGCTGCGGTGACCGTGCAGCGGGTGGTCCAGCGGGCGGGGCCGCGCTTGTTGCGGCCGACGAAGACCATGCCGACCCGCGCGGTGCGCTCGCCGTCCTGTACCGTCGCGCCCAGGTTCTCCGGACTCCAACGGCCCATCTCCGCAGGGCTGCTGAGCTGTTCGTAGAGGGTGTGCGGCGGGGCGGCGATGACAATGCTGTCCGAAACGGTGAAGGTGCGCGGCATGCGGGGCTCCGATCGTGTCTACCCGATGGTAACTATCACGGTCGGCGCCTCTTTGGTCCATACCAACTCCTTGACTGCGCCTCCCCGCCTCCCTTAAATCAAGTACTGAAAGAACCCTGAAATGTCATGCGCATGACCCCCCACTCGAAGTGATGTGATGACCTGTGCGAACTCCCTGGCGGCGCCGGGCGGCGCTGTACGCCGCTGCGCTGATCTGCTGTTCCGGCGCGGTGGCCGCGATGCCGGCCGCCGCTTCGGCCGCCCCCGCACCCGAGCCCCGCCCGGCGGCAGCGGCCGCCACCTTCACCGACGACTTCGACGGTCCCGCCGGAGCCGCGGCCGACGGCTCCAAGTGGCAGACGGAGACCGGCGACAACGTCGACAACCACGAGCGCCAGTACTACACCTCCGGCAACACCAACGCCGCGCTCGACGGCCAGGGCCACCTGGTCATCACGGCGCGCAAGGAGAACCCGGGCAACTACCAGTGCTGGTACGGCCGGTGCGAGTACACCTCGGCCCGGCTGAACACCTCGGGCAAGTTCTCGGCGGCCTACGGGCACGTCGAGACGCGGATGCAGATCCCGCGCGGCCAGGGCATGTGGCCGGCGTTCTGGATGCTCGGCAACGACATCGGCAGCGTCGGCTGGCCCAACAGCGGCGAGATCGACATCATGGAGAACGTCGGCTTCGAGCCGAACACCGTGCACGGCACCATCCACGGCCCCGGTTACTCGGGTGCCGCGGGCATCGGTGCGGGCTACTCGCTGCCCGGTGGCCAGGCGTTCGCCGACGGCTTCCACACGTTCGCCGTCGACTGGGCGCCCGACTCCATCACCTGGTCGGTGGACGGCAACGTCTACCAGCGCCGCACACCGGCCGATGTGAGCGGCAAGACCTGGGCGTTCAACAAGCCGTTCTTCCTCATCATGAACCTCGCGGTCGGCGGCTACTGGCCCGGCGACCCCGACGGCAACACCGCGTTCCCGCAGCGGCTCGTCATCGACTACGTGCATGTCACCACCGGCAACGGAGGCACCGGCGGTACCGGCGGCTCCATCACCGGACTCGGCGGCAAGTGCGTCGACGTGGCGGCGGCGAGTTCGGCCAACGGCACACCCGTCCAGTTGTACGACTGCAACGGCACCGCCGCGCAGAAGTGGACGGTCGGCTCGGACGGCACGATCCGGGCCCTCGGCAAGTGCCTCGACGTCAAGGACGGCAGCACGGCCGACGGGGCGCAGCTCCACCTGTGGGACTGCAACGGCGCCGCCAGCCAGCGCTGGGCCGTCCCCCAGGCGCGCGACATCGTGAACATCCAGGCCAACAAGTGCATGGACGTCACGGGGAACAACTCGGCCAACTTGACCCGGCTGCAGATCTGGACCTGCTCCGGCGCGAGCAACCAGAAGTGGACCGTCAACGCGGCCTGACAAGCCCTGACACCGTCTTCGGCAACCGATGAGAGCAACCGACGAGAACCACGCCCCGGGCCCCGGCCCGGGGCGTGGCTCACGGCGTGCCCCGGGGTGTTGTGCTCCGGCTCAGCGGGCCGCCTCCACCTCCAGGAACCGCCGTCTGCGGGGGCCGCGGTAGAGCAGCGCCTCCCAGCCCATCCGGCCGAGCGCGGCGGCGCACGCGGTCAGCGCGCGCTCCTCCTCCTGGGCGGCGCCACTGCCGGCCGGGCCCAGCCACTCCACCCGTACCGCTTCCGGCCGTTCGCCGTCCGTGACCCGGAAGCCGGTCGTGAGCGGCGCGTCCGAGCCGTCCGTCTCGCACCGCGCGAGCCCCGCCGCCTCCAGCGTGAGCGCCACGGCGCGGACCATGCGCGTCAGCTCCCACTCCGCGGGGACGGCGGCGGGATCGCCGGGGCCCTCGTTGGTCAGCCGCCGGATCTGCAGCAGCCCCTCGAAAGCCACCCGGACCTCGGCTGCCCGCGTCCCGGTCTCCTCGTCGCCCGTCATGACCGCGACTCTGCCAGCAACCGCTGACATCCGATGTTCCGCGCCAGCCCATGTTGGCTATTTGCGTAAGTGTCCTTCATTTCTTGCGTGGTGAGTTGGTACGTTGGTGGCGTGAAGAAAAGACTCTCTCAGGTGGCCGAGTTCGCCGGCGTCAGCGAGACCACGGCGCGGCGGGTGCTCAACGGGGCCACGGACGTGTCACCGGCGACCCGGGACGCGGTGCTGACCGCCATGGACGTCTGCGGTTTCGAACGGCCCCGCCAGTTGCAGCAGGAGCGGGCGGCCCTGGTCGGGCTCGTCGTGCCCGACCTGCAGAATCCGATCTTTCCCGCCTTCGCGGAGGCGCTGGCGGGACTCCTCAACAAGCGCGGCTTCATCCCGGTGCTCTGCACGCGCACCGCGGACGGCGTCTCCGAGGCCCACTACATCGACATGATCCTCAAACAGAACGTCGGCGGGATCATCTTCATCGGCGCCAGCTACGCCGACGCGGGACCGGAGCAGGGCAGGGCGCTGCGCGAGCGCCAGATACCGATCGTCCTGCTCAACGCGGCCGACGAGAACGCGGGCGTGGCGCAGGTGTCCATCGACGACGCGGCGTCGGCGCAGCAGGTGCTGGCCCATCTGTCGGCGCTCGGCCACCGGCGGATCGGCATGATCCTGGGGCCGGTCGGCCATGTGCCGTCGGCCCACAAACTCGCCGGCTACCAGGCGTTCTGCGCCCGGCAGGGCGACAGCGAGGGGGAGTGGCGCAAGCGGGTCGCGCACGGGCTGTTCTCGATGGAGGGCGGCGCGACGGCGCTGCCGCGGCTCCTGGAGGGCGGGGTTACCGCGGTGGTCTGCGCAAGCGACGCACTGGCGCTCGGCGCCATTCGGGCGGCGCGGCGGCAGGGGCTGCGGGTCCCCGAGGACCTGTCGGTCGTCGGTTTCGACGACTCTCCGTACATGGTCGCGACCGACCCGCCGCTCACGACGGCCCGCCAGCCGGTGCAGGCGATGGCGGCCGCCGCCATCGCCTCACTGGTCTCGCAGATGAAGGGCCACGCGACGGAGGGGGAGTCGATGATGTTCGACACGGAGCTGATTGTGCGCAGTTCAACGGCCCCGCCGTCGCGTTCCCGGAGCCGGTGACCGCCCGGCGCCGCACCCGTTCGCCCTACCCGCAGCCACCGAGGGGCCCGGCCGTCCGCCGGGCCCCTCGGTGCTGTCCGCCCTAGTGACGGTGTGTTACAGGCGGCCGAGTCGCAGATTAAGTTCTTGCGCAGACTCATTGACTTCTTGCGTCCTCCGCTTTTACTGTCAGCGCCGTTGAGATGACGCAGAGGCCGTGCCCCTGCAAGTCACGCAAACCCGTTGCAGGAAGGCATGGGATCTCCATGGACGGCATCACAAGACGCCAAGCCCTCGGTCTGGCCGCGGCCACCGCCCTCACCCTGGGACTCGCCGGCTGCGGCGGCTCGTCCGGGTCCGGCGGGAGCGGGGTGGGCAAGGACGGCGTCGTGACGATCACGGTCAACGGCATGCCCGCCAAGACCCAGCCCGCCGACCGCAAGGACTACGAAGAGCTGGTCAAGCAGTTCGAGGCGAGCCACCCGAAGATCAAGATCGTCGCCCACGAGGGCCAGATGGACCCCAGCACCTTCGCGGCGAAGCTGGCGGGCGGCCAGTTGGAGGACGTGTTCTACGTCTACTTCACCGACCCGGCGGGACTGATCCAGCGCCACCAGGCCGCCGACATCACCCCGTACCTCAAGGGCGTGCCGTACCTGGACGACATCCGCCCCGAACTCCAGGACGTCTTCAAGAGCGACGGCAAGGTCTACGGCCTGCCCACCGGCAACTACTCACTCGGTCTGCTCTACAACCGGGAGCTGTTCAAGAAGGCCGGACTCGACCCGGACGCCCCGCCGACCACCTGGGAAGAGGTGCGCGCCGCCGCCAAGAAGATCAGCGCGCTCGGCGACGACACCGTCGGCTACGCCGACTACAGCAAGAACAACCAGGGCGGCTGGCACCTGACGTCGTGGATCTACTCGATGGGCGGCGACGTCGCCACCCAGCAGGGCGGTCGCTGGAAGGCCGCGTTCAACAGCGAGGCGGGTCGCAAGGCGCTCCAGGCGCTGCACGACATGCGCTGGACCGACAACAGCATGGGCACCCGCCAGCTCCTGGAGATCGGCGACGTCCAGAAGCTGATGGGCGCGGGCAAGCTCGGGATGTACATGGCGGGCCCGGACAACATCCCCACCATCGTCAAGCAGTTCGAGCGCAAGTACGACGAGTTCGGCCTCGCCGCACTGCCCGGCACCGCGACCCTCGGCGGCGGCGACGGCTTCATGTTCAACCCCAAGGCGTCCCCGGAGAAGATCAAGGCCGGGCTCCAGTGGGTCCAGTGGAAGTACCTCAACCCCGACCGCGAGGAGGCGAACAGCAAGAAGTTCGCCGCCCTCGGAGTGCCGATCGGACTGCCCCAGCCCAACCTCTTCGACGGCGCGGCGCAGACCAAGAACGACGCGATCCACGCCAAGTACGCCAATGTGCCGCAGGCCAACTACAAGCCCTTCGTCGACCGCAGCCCGCAGGTCGCCGTCAAGGTCGAGCCGCCCAACGCGCAGCAGATATACACCGTCCTCGACGGGGTGATGCAGGCCGTACTCACCAAGAAGGACGCGGACTTCGACCAGCTCCTCGGCGACGCCCAGAAGAAGGTCGACACCATCCTCGCCACGGCCAAGTGAGCTGACCTGAGGATGGCAACGGACGCACCCCCCTCCACCACGCAGCGCACCCCCGTGCGCGGACCCGCCGGAAGCCGCGCGAAGAACAGCGGAGGACCGGCGCACCGCCCGGCCGGCCGGCGCGCACGCCGGATCCGCGAGAACGCGGTCGCCTATCTCTTCCTCGCCGCCGGGATCCTGTGCTTCGCGCTCTTCTCCTGGTACCCGATCGTGCGCGGTGTCCTGCTGAGCTTCCAGCAGGTCAACTTCGCCGAACCGGCCAGGTGGGTGGGGCTCGACAACTTCCAACGGCTCTTCGACGACCCGCTGTTCACGACGGCCTGGCGCAACACCGGCTACTTCACGCTGCTGGCGCTGGTGTTCGGCTTCGCGGCGCCCTTCGCGACCGCCCTCGTCCTCAACGAGTTCCGGCACGCCAGGTCGTATCTGCGGATGACCGTCTACCTGCCGGTGATGCTGCCGCCGATCGTCACGATGCTGCTGTGGCGCTGGTTCTACGACCCGGGACCCGGCCTGTTCAACAACGTGCTGGGCGTCTTCCACCTGCCCGCACAGCAGTGGCTGGAGTCGGAGAACCTCGCGATGGTCTCCCTGGTCCTCGTCTCCACCTGGGCCAACATGGGGACCACCACCCTCATCTACCTCGCGGCGCTCGGCGGCATCCCCGGTGAGCTGTACGAGGCGGCCGAGCTGGACGGTGCGTCCATCGCCCGCAGACTGTGGCACGTCACCGTGCCGCAGATGCGCTTCATCCTGATGATCACGCTGCTGCTCCAGATCATCGGCACGATGCAGGTGTTCATCGAGCCGTTCGTCCTCACCGGCGGCGGCCCCGACGACGCCACGGTCACCGTCCTGCTGCTGCTCTACCGCTACGCGTTCGTCTACAACGACTTCGGCCTGGCCAGCGCCATGAGCACGCTGCTCTTCGTGGTGCTCGGCACCTTCGCAGGCATCTATCTGCGCCTCACCAGGACCAGGAGCTGAGCACCGCCATGGCCGCCGAAACGCCCGTACGCACCCTGATAGCCCCGACCGAGATGACCCGCCGCACCGGCAGGTTCCTCTACCGCTTCGTCCTCACGGCGACCCTGGCCGGATTCACCCTCGCCTTCGTCTTCCCGCTCTACTGGATGACGACCGGCGCGCTCAAGTCCTCCGCCGAACTCGCCGCCCCGCACCCCACGTTGCTGCCGCAGACCTGGCACCCGGACAGCTACTCCCACGCCTGGTCCAGCGTCGGACTCGGCCAGTACTTCCTCAACACACTGCTGCTCGCCGCAGGCGCCTGGCTCCTCCAGCTCGTCGTGGACGTCGCCGCCGCCTACGCGCTGTCCAAACTGCGGCCCGTGCTCGGCAACGTGGTCCTCGGCATGATGCTCGCCACCCTGATGCTGCCGGTCTCCGCGCTGCTCGTACCGACGTATCTGACCGTCGTCGACGTGCCGCTGGTGCACGCCAACCTCATCAACACCCCGTGGGCGATCTGGCTGCCGGCCTGCGCCAACGCGTTCAACATCTTCATACTCAAGCGGTTCTTCGACCAGATCCCAGGCGAACTGCTCGACTCCGCGCGGATCGACGGCGCCGGCACCGTACGGGTCCTGGTCTCCGTCATCCTGCCGCTCTCCCGCCCGGTCCTCGCCGTGGTGTCCATCTTCGCGGTCGTCGGAGTCTGGAAGGACTTCCTCTGGCCGATGCTCGTCCTGCCCGACCCGGCACGGCAGCCGATCACCGTGGCGCTGAACCGGCTCTCCCTCGACATGCCCGCGAACCAACTCCTCGCGGGCATGGTGATGGCCAGTGTGCCGCTGCTCGTCCTGTTCCTGATCTTCCAGCGCAGCATCATCTCCGGCCTCACCGCAGGCAGCCTCAAAGGCTGATTCCTGTCTCCCCCCTCCTGGAAGGACACACTGTCGTGTCACCAGCACCGAGAACACGTCCAACTCCCTCCCCCTCTACGGCCCTTCTGCGCATATCCGCCCTGATGGTGGCCCTGATCTGCGCCCTGGCCTACGCGCTGACCGGGCCGCTGGCCCCCGGCGCGCACGCGGCGAGCAGCACCCTGGAAGCAGAGTCGGCCGCGCTGTCCGGCGGCGCCGCCGTCTCCACCGAGCACCCCGGCTACACCGGCAGCGGCTTCGTCGGCGGTTACACCGACGCCAACAAGGGCAAGGCGTCCACCTCGTTCACCGTCCAGTCGGCAGCGGCCGGCGCCGGCTCGGTGAAGATCCGCTACGCCAACGGCACCACGGCGACGATGACCCTGAGCCTCTACGCCAACGGCACCAAGGTCCGCCAGGTGAGCCTGCCCCCCACGGCCAACTGGGACAGTTGGACCACCCGTGACGAGGCGCTGACCTACCGGCAGGGCGCCAACACCGTCGCCCTGACCTTCACCACCGCCGACAGCGGCAACGTCAACCTCGACAACGTCGTCGCCACCACGCCGGACAGCACACCGACCGATCCGCCCACCGACCCGCCGACCGACCCGCCCGCCGGATCGCCCGCCCTGCAGGCCGAGAGCGCCTACTTCTCCGGTGGCGCCTCCGTCGCGACCTCGGCGGCCGGCTTCACCGGCAGCGGCTACCTCACCGGCTTCACCACCAGCGGCGCCCGCTCCGTGTACGACGTCAACACCGCCTCCGCCAAGACCTATCCGGTGGTCGTGCGCTACCGCACCGACGGCGGATCGGCCGCCACCATCAGCCTCACCGCCAACGGCAGCAAGGTCCGCCAGCTCTCGCTGCCCGGCACCTCGGGCGCGTGGAAGGACGCCACCACCGACGCCCCGCTGCGGGCCCAGCTCAACACACTGACCCTGCGCACCGAGTCGGGTGACAACGGCGCCCTGCAACTGGACGGCGTCACCGTCACCGGGTCGGCCGCCCTTGCCACCCGCGGCGCGACCGTCCCGTACACCACGTACGAGGCGGAGTCCGGCGCCACCAACGCCTCCACCATCGGCCCCGACCGCACGTACCTCTCCGTGCCGTCCGAGGCGTCGGGCCGCAAGGCGGTCGTCCTCGACAGCACCGGCGAGTACGTCCAGTTCACCCTGACCAAGCCCGCCAACGCGCTGACCCTGCGCTACTCCCTGCCGGACACCGCCCCCTCGGCGACCCTCAGTGTGTACGCGGGCTCCACCCATGTCCGCGACCTCGATCTGACCACCAAGTACAGTTGGGTGTACGGCGCGTACCCGTACAACAACGACTCGTCGCAGGGCTCCGGCCACCACTTCTTCGACGAGACCCGCGCCCTCATCGGCAGCTTCCCCGCCGGGACCGTGCTCAAGTTCCAGAAGGACGCGGGGGACACCGCCGCCTCGTACACCCTGGACCTCGTCGAGACCGAGACCGTCGCGGCCGACCAGGCCATGCCGTCCAGCGGGTTCGTCTCCGCGACCACCCTCGGCGTCACCGCCAACGACAACAGCGACGACACCTCAGCCCTCAACTCGGCCGTGCAGAACGTGAAGTCGCAGGGCAAGGGGCTCTGGCTGCCCGCCGGTACGTACAACATCTCCGGGCACGTGAACCTCACCGGGATCGCCCTGCGCGGCGCCGGCGCCTGGTCGACCGTACTGCGCGGCAGCAACGGCAAGGGCGGCCTCTTCGGCCAGGGCGGCACCAGCACCGTCCAGGACCTGACCATCGCCGGTGACGTGTCCTACCGCGACGACGCCAACTTCGACGCCGGTATCGAAGGCAACTTCGGCAACGGCTCGACGTTCCAGAACATCTGGATCGAACACACCAAGGTCGGTCTGTGGATCGACGCACCCACCAACGGCCTGTACGCCACCGGGCTGCGCATCCGCGACACCTTCGCCGACGGCGTCAACCTCCACAAGGGGACCACCGACACCGAACTGCGCAACTCCAGCATCCGCAACACCGGCGACGACGGACTCGCGATGTTCTCCGAGGGCCAGGCGGTCACCCGCAGCGCCTTCCGCTTCAACACCGTGCAGGTGCCGCTGCTCGCCAACACCGTGGGCATCTACGGCGGCAACGCCAACCGCGTCGAGGACAACCTCCTCTCCGACACCGTCACCGGCTCGGCCGGCATCGCCATCAGCAGCCGCTTCGCGCCCGTACCGTTCAGCGGCACCACGTCCGTGCAGCGCAACACACTCCAGCGCACCGGCGGCTTCGAACCCAACTGGCAGAGCAAGTTCGGCGCCCTGTGGATCTACGCCGACTCCTCCGACATCACAGCGCCCGTCCTCGTCCAGGACATCGACATCATCGACTCCACCTACAGCGGGGTGCTGATCTCCTTCAACAAGACGGTCAGCAATCTGACCCTGAAGAACATCAAGATCCAGAACACCGGCCTCTACGGCATCGAGATCCAGTCCGCGGGATCCGGCACCTTCTCCGGTGTCACGGTCAGCGGCGCCGCCTCCGGTGGCCTGAACAGCAGCGGCGGATTCGCCATCACGCGCGGAGCCGGCAACTCCGGCTGGTAACCGCCCCCGGTGCCGGGGCCCCCGCGACCCCGGGGGCCCCGGCACCACCTCATCGAACAAGGAGTTCCTGTGACCCACTGGTGGCGGCATGCCGCGATCTACCAGATCTACGTACGCAGCTTCGCCGACGGCGACGGCGACGGCACCGGCGACCTCGCCGGCGTCCGCGACCGGCTGCCCTATCTGCGGGAACTGGGCGTCGACGCCCTGTGGTTCACCCCCTGGTACACCTCACCGATGGCCGACGGCGGCTACGACGTCGCCGACTACCGCGACATCGACCCGCTGTTCGGCACCCTCGCCGAGGCCGAGCAACTCGTCGAGGACGCCCACACCCACGGACTGCGCGTCCTCGTCGACCTCGTACCCAACCACTGCTCCGACCAGCACCACTGGTTCCAGGAAGCGCTCGCCGCAGGACCCGGCTCCGCCGCACGCGAACGCTTCTGGTTCCTGCCGGGCCGCGGCGACAGCGGCGAACTGCCGCCCAACGACTGGCACTCCTACTTCGGCGGCAGCGCCTGGACCCGGATCACCGAGGCCGACGGCACCCCAGGACCCTGGTACCTGCACATGTTCGCCCCGCAGCAGCCCGACCTGAACTGGGAACACCCCGAGGTCCGCGCCGAGTTCGAGGACATCCTGCACTTCTGGCTGCGCCGCGGCGTCGACGGCTTCCGGATCGACGTGGCACACGGCCTCGCCAAGAAGCCGGGACTGCCCGACATCGGCCCCGACCCCGACCCGACCGATCTGCCCTACCAGGACCACGACGACGTCCATGACATCTACCGCAGTTGGCGCAAGATCCTCGACGGCTACCCCGGCGACCGGATCTTCGTCGGCGAGGTCTGGCTGCCGTCGGCCGAGCAGTTCGCCCGCTATCTGCGCCCCGACGAACTGCACTCCGCCTTCAACTTCGACTTCCTGTGCAGCTCGTGGGAGCCGGCCGCGCTGCGCGACGTCATCGACTCGACGCTCGCCGCACACGGCCCGGTCGGCGCGCCGCCCACCTGGGTGCTCTCCAACCACGACACCATCCGCCATGTCACCCGCTACGGCCGCGCCGACACCTCGTTCGATATGGGCGACAAGCGGCTCGGCGACCCGAGCGACCTGGCACTCGGCCGCCGAAGAGCCCGCGCCGCTGCGCTGCTGACCATGGCGCTGCCCGGCGGGGTGTACATCTACCAGGGCGACGAACTGGGCCTGCCCGAGGTCCAGGACCTGCCGGACGCACTCCTCCAGGACCCCACCTATGTGCGCTCCGGCGGCGCCGACCGGGGCCGCGACGGCTGCCGCATCCCGCTGCCCTGGCAGGACGGCGGCGCGGCGCTCGGCTTCTCACCGGACGGCGCCACCGCGGCGCCCTGGCTGCCGCAGCCCGCCGACTGGGCCGCGCTCAGCGCCGCGCGACAGGCCGCCGACCCCGACTCGTTCCTCGCCCTCTACCGCGCGGCCCTGGCGCTGCGCTCGGCCCGCCTGACCGGCCTGCCGGAGACCCTGACCTGGGTCGACAGCCCGCCGGGGACCCTCTGCTTCGACCGCGACGGCGGCTTCCGCTGCCTGGTCAACGCGACGGAGGCGCCGGTTCCGCTGCCTGCGGGCGGGCAGGTGCTGCTCAGCAGCGGACCGCTGGACGAGAGCCCCGAGGGCGGCGTCCTGCCCGCCGACAGCACGGTCTGGCTGGACATGAACTGAGCAACCGCGGTCCGGGCCCGGCTACTTCACCGACTTCTCGCCGGTCGGGCCCGCGGCGACCGGTGGTCCCGCGATCGTGGCCAGCCGCAGCTTGGTCTCGTCCTCGCTGCCTGGCACGGCCGTCATGATCACGATCTTCAGCTCGGAGTCACCGTCGGTCAGGGTGTCGCAGTCCACCGTGACCGTCCCAACCGACGGGTGCTCGATCCTCTTGTGGTCCTCGCGGTGCGTGGCCACCGAACCCGCCGCCCACAGCTCGGCGAACCGCTCGCTGCCCGCGGTCAGTTCGCGGATCAGCTCCGCCAGGTGCGTGTCGTGCGGGAAGCGGCCGGTGGCCCGGCGCAGATCGGAGACGACAGCCGCGTCCGTCGCTGCCCTGTCCACCTCGATCACCGGCCACAGCGCGAGCCGGACCGGGCCCGCGTCCTGCGGGAACCTGCTGCGGGCGAAATTGCGCCGCCGCGGTGGAATCGCCGACGGGTCGCCCAGCAGCGCGGCCCAGCCGCGGTTCCACCAGATGAGCTGCCAGTCGGCGGCGAACACCGCGGCCGCGGTGTCCGCCAGCCGGCTGAGCACCCGCTGCACACCGGGCGGGATATGGCCGGGGATCGTGTCGTCCCCCGGCGGAACGAGGTGGGCGAGCCGGTACAGGTGGTCCCGCTCGGCGGCCGAAAGCTGGAGGGCGCGGGCCAGGGACGCCACCACCGAGGCCGAAGGCGTCGTGGACCGCCCCTGCTCCAGGCGTACGACGTAGTCGACCGACACCCCGGCGAGTTCGGCCAGCTCCTCGCGGCGCAGCCCGGCGGCGCGGCGCGCGTGGCCCACCGGCAGTGCGGCGGCCGACGGGGGCAGCCGGTCCCGCCAGGTGCGGATCATCGCACCCAGCCCGGCTCCGGGGGTCGTTTTCATACGTCCCATGCTCCCGCATCCCGGGGCCGCCCGGCGCCGCCCATGGTGGTACTGCCGTTCCTACCGTCGAACCTTCTCTGGTCGGCCGCCCCGGCCGGACGAAGACTGAAGGCATGACGATCATCTTCATCACAGGAGCGAACAAGGGGCTCGGCCGTGAGACGGCCCGCCGGCTCGTCGAGCTGGGCCACACCGTCCTCGCCGGAGCCCGTGACCCCGAACAGGGCGCGGAGGCCGCCGCCGCACTCGGCGCGCGGTTCGTGCCCATCGACGTGACCGACGACGCGTCGGTCACGGCCGCGGCGGCGGACGTCGCCGCGCACGAAGGCTCGGTCGACGTGCTGGTCAACAACGCGGGCATCCTCGGCCCCGCCACTGCCGCGGACGGGCTGACCGGCGCCGACGCCCTCGGTGTCCTCGACGTCAACGTCGCGGGAGTGGTCCGTACGACCACCGCCTTCCTGCCGCTGCTGCGCAGGTCGGCCGATCCCGTCGTGGTCAACGTCAGCAGCGGCGTCGGCTCGCTCGCGTTCACCCACGACCCGGAGCGGGTCGAGTCGTCCGTCGTCGCACCGCTGTACGCCGCGTCGAAGGCGGCGCTCACGATGCTGACCACCCAGTACGCCAAGGCGCTGCCGGACATCCGGATCAACGCCGCCGATCCCGGCTACACGGCGACCGACCTCAACGGCCACAGCGGCCACCAGACCGTCACGGAGGGGACGGACGCGATCGTCGCGCTGGTCACGGAGAAGCCGGGCTCGGGCTCCGGCCGCTTCGTCGACCGGGAAGGCGAGATCGGCTGGTAGCGGCGCCGGGCGCCGATACGCGGTAGGGCGGCGAGGCGCCGGACGGGCAGCGTCGAACGGGCAGCAAAGAGACCCCGACCGGACGGGGGAGACCGGTCGGGGCCGTATGGGGAAGGGTGCGGATGGCGGTCGCCTCGCGGCGATGCGCTCCATGGGGCTTCAGCCGAACGATCGTCCCCATGTGCGATTTTTATCTGGGGCCCGGGGACACTTCCCATCCACACCCACGCCCAGTCCAACGGCCGGCCCCCGCCGATTGTTCCCCGGCCCCGGCGAGGTTCCCGGCAGGTTCCTACGAGGGGAACTGGTCCTCCGGAATCTCGCTGGTCGTGGCATTGCCCAGGATCGACTTGGCCAGCGAGAACGTCAGCACGTCGTACTGCGTACCGCCGCTCACCTGCTTCGTGCGGAAGACCGCCCTGTCGTCGAACTTCTGGAAGCTGCAGTCACGCGTGAAGGACTTCTTCGCCCCGTTCCAGTCAGCGCCTGTCGTGAAGTACACCGTGTACGAGCCGTTCGAGACGCTGCGCACCGTAGCACGGTCGTGCTTGCGCACGTACACCGTGAAGACGCTCTTCTTGCCCCGGGTCAGGGCGATCACGGCGTCGCTGTCCGTGCCGTTGTCGATGGTGAGCTTGCCGAGCCCGGAGCGGCCGGAGTCCTTCACGAGATGGCCGTTCCCGAGCCGGCGGTGGAGCGGTTTCTCGGTGCGCGGCGGCTTCAGCTCGGCCGGATAGCCCAGCGTGGTCAGCGATTCCGTCGCTTTCCGCACCGCAGCGGGCCCCGCACCGCCGCCCAGCTCCACCCGGGGCGACGTCGCGCAGCGTCCGCTGTCCGGCGCCGCGTCCGTGAGGTCGCCGCTCAGATCACGCAGCGCCATGGCGAGATCGTTGTTCCCCGTCGCCGCGTCGTCGGGCGTCGGGACCCCGTCCAGCGAGTCGGCCGCCGAGGTGGCTGCGGTGGCGGCGGCGCCCAGGGCCTTCGCCAGCTCCTTGCCCTCGTGCGCCCGGTCGACCGCACGCAGCGCCCGGTCGACCGGCGCGAGCGTCGTGGTCAGCGCCTTGCCGTAGACGGCCGGATCGACCGTGGGCGTCGGGCTCGGCTCCGCGCTCCCGCTGCTGACGGAGGCCGAAGGCTCCGATCCGCTGCCCGAGCCGCCCGAGCCGCCGCCTGATCCGCCGCCTGATCCGCACGCCGCCAGCGACACCGCCGCCAGAGCCAGTGCGGACATGCGCGCATACGTGTACTTCCCCATAACGCCCCCCGAATTCCCCCGCCCGGCGCAGGCCAGGCCCCGTATGTCCACGGTTCTCCGACGGCGGACGGCTGTCAAGAAGGCCCCTGGCCACCGCGGCGCCGCGTTCTGCTGGCGACGGCGCAGAACCGGCCGTACGGTTGAACCACGACTGGACTGACTGACTCGATAGCGACCGACGCGGTCGGGACGGGCGGGCGGCACCATGGCACACGAAGGAAGCAGCGGCGGAATGATCTGCAGCCACCTCGCTGACGTGGAACCTGTGACCCCGGACAGCGAGGACAGTTGTCTGGACTGCGTGGCGCTCGGCGACACGTGGGTGCATCTGCGGGAGTGCCAGACCTGCGGGCACATCGGATGCTGCGACTCCTCCAAGAACAAGCACGCGACCGCGCACAACAAGGCCACCGGGCACCCGCTCATCCGCTCCTACGAGCCCGGTGAGGGCTGGTGGTGGTGTTACGAGGACGAGGTCGTCTTCGAGGTCGAGGGCATGGGCCCGGTCCGCCCCGCCTGATCCCGGCCGCCGGCCGGGTCCGCTGATCGGGGCCGCTGATCGGGACCCGTACGCTCAAGACCCGCCGGAGGCCGCGCCGAACCCGTCACGCCAGGACCGCACGCGCGGCGTCCAGCCCAGGTCCTCGCGGGCGTGGCGGTTGCTCGCGCCCCGCGCCCAGTCGTGCCGGGGGCCAGGCCCGGTCGCGTGCTCAGGCAGCGGCGCGCCGACAGCCGCGCAGAACGCCGGGATCCAGTCATGGCCCGCCGCGGGTTCGT
Organism: Streptomyces sp. NPDC087906; assembly: GCF_055584925.1. Taxonomy (NCBI): domain Bacteria; kingdom Bacillati; phylum Actinomycetota; class Actinomycetes; order Kitasatosporales; family Streptomycetaceae; genus Streptomyces; species Streptomyces sp. NPDC087906. The sequence continues at coordinate 445,417 of NZ_JBVJLC010000002.1, read as the reverse complement.
CGTCGCACACGTTCACCGCGCCCGACGGCCACTCCAGCGCCGCGACAGCCGCGGCCACGGCGTCGTCGACATGCAGGAAGCTGCTCACGTCACCGTCGGCGACCAGCTCCCCGGCGAGCGCCTGCTCCGCCATCAGCGCGCCGGGCGCGTACCAGGTGCCGGGGCCGTAGAGCACGCCGTACCGCAGCGCCACCCACTCGGGCAGCTCCCGGGCCGTCTCCTCCAGCGTCGCCACGGCCCGTACGGTCGTCGACCTCGGCGCCTCCGCCGTCAGATCCAGCGGGGTCTCCTCGCAGGCGGGCCCCTCACCGCCCTGGTAGGCCCAGGCGATGCTCTGCGCCACCATCCGCCGGGCGCCCGCCGACAGCGCGGCATTGGCCAGATTGGCGGTGCCGATCTTCCGCATCGCGGCGTTCGCCTCGCTGCTGCCGCCGCTGAGGTCGGTGAGCTGGTGCATGACGACCTCGGGTGACGCGTTCCTGACGGTACGGGTGATCGCCTCGGCGTCGTACACATCGGCGACGGCGGCCTCGGCGCCCTTCGAGCGCAGCGCCTCAGCGTCCGAGGTGCGGCGGGTCAGCGCGACGACGTCATGGCCGTCGGCGAGCAGCAGGGGCAGCAGCCGGCTGCCGATGACACCGGTGGCTCCTGCCAGGAAGATACGCATGTCGGCCGGCCTCTCGTCGCTGTCGTCGTGGTGGCGTCCCCGCCCAGCTCAGCATCCCCCGGCGGCGCGCCGCACCCGCCGCTCCGCCGCGCCGGACGCGGGGAGGACTTTTACCGCGTTTCGGGGGCAGGCCGTTGTCTGACGGAAGGGAAGTGCGGCATGAACGGCTCCACCGAGCAGACATCGCAGGATTCGACGCCGACCATCACGGAACCGGTCTCCGACCTCCAGCTCCAGCTCCTGATCAGGCTGCTGGGGGAGGACCCCAGATCATGGCTGCCGATCACACTGAACGTGCCGGGCGGTGTGGTGTACGGGGACCTGATCACGCGCGAGGCGTGGAAGGCCGACTGGGCGCGGAGCCTGCGCCGGGTGCGGAGCGTCGGCTCGAACCTGCTCGCCAGGTTCCCCGAGACGGTGGACCAGGCCGTCGACGAACTGCGCGGCGACGACGGGTCGCAGCACCTGCCGCGCTGGATCCATCTGCGCAACGTCACCGTGACGACGGGCGGTGTCAGCCCCGACGTGGAGGTGCCGGTGTGGCGCGGCAGGCTCTCCGACGTGGCCGGCTGGGCGCTGGGCCGCCCGGAGCAGCCCGACGAGCACTGACCCACCGCTCCCGACGACCAGCGCGCCGCGAGCCGCGCCCGCCCGGCCGGAGCCGACGCCCGCCGGCCGGGCGTTTCGCCCGCGCCCGAGCGCGCGTCGGCTCAGGCCGCGCGGCGTGTCGGGTCAGGCCGACGTGACGGTGAACAGCGCGCCGTCCGGGTCGCGCAGCGTCGCCTCGCGGAGCGTGGGCGCGGCCTCGGCGGGTGAGACCAGCACGCCGCCCCTGGCCGTCGCCGCAGCGACGGACTCCGCCACCTCCGGCACCTGGAAGTAGACGTGCCAGCGCGGCCGCAACTGCGGATCGGGCATCGCCTGGACGGCGCCGCCCCGGATCTTGGCGACCACATGGCCCTCCTGGCGCAGCACCGCGCTGTCGTCCTCCCGCACGAGCGTGAAGTCGCCCTCGCCCTCGGGCGCCCAGCCCAGCACCTGGCTGTAGAAGCGGGCGGCGTCCGACGTGTCGCGGGTGCGCAGCTCCAGCCAGGCCGGGGCGCTGCCGCGGCCCACCGTCCAGTCGGAGCGCACGGCGCCCTCCCAGATCCCGAAGGCCGCGCCGTCCGGGTCGGTGGCGAGCGCCGCGCGGCCGGTGTGGAAGGCGAGCGGGCCCACGGCCACCGTCGCGCCGCGCTCCCTGATCCGGGCCGCCGCCGCGTCCACGTCGGCCACGGCGAAGTACGGCGTCCAGGAGACGGCGACCTGGAGCGACGACGCGAGCGCGCCGATGCCGGCGACGGGCAGCCCGTCGGTGAGCGCCACGCAGAAGTCGTCCCCGAGCCCGGCGGCGCGGTACGTCCAGCCGAGCACATCGCCGTAGAAGAGCTGGGAGGCGGCGAGTTCACGTGACAACAGGGTCACCCAGCACGGCGCCCCGGCCACTGTCTGCGAATCAGTCTTGTCCCGCTCCAACACCGCTCACTCCGTCTTCGTCCGACCGCCTGTTTGACCCTTACTCTGCCAGGCCGCGCGGCGCGCCGCGCAGGGCCCTCAGCGCAGCAGCAGCTCCACGCCGCCGAGGACGGTCGCCCCGATCACCAGCCGTTCGAACACCCGTTGATTGATGCGGTTGACGCAGACCTTGCCGATGAGGGCGCCGGGCACGACGAACAGCGCGAGGAACACGTCCAGCAGCAGGGAGCGTCCGTCGATCAGCCCGAGCCCCACGCTGAAGGGCACCTTGGCGGTGTTGACGATCAGGAAGAACCAGGCGGACGTGCCGAGGAAGCTCAGTTTCCGGAAGCCGGCGGACAGCAGATACAGCGACATGACCGGGCCGCCCGCGTTCGCGACCATGGTGGTGAAGCCGCCGAGCACCCCGTAGGAGCGGGCCTTCAGACGGCTGTTGGCCGGCTCCGCCGCGTCGCCTGGACTGTCGGCGGCGGCCCGCGTCGCCGTGTGCCGCCGCCACATCGTGACGCCCGCCATCAGCAGCAGGATCGCCCCGATCGACGTACGGACCGCGGCGTCGTCCGCCCACAGCAGGAACACCGTGCCGACCACCACCCCGGCGGCGACCGCGGGGAACAGCCGCCACAGCGTGGGCCAGTGCGCGTGCCGCCGGTAGGTGAGCACGGCCAGCGCATCCCCGACGATCAGTACGGGCAGCAGCACCCCCGTCGACTCACGCGCGGGCAGCACGGCGGCGAAGACCGCCAGACTGACCGTATTGGCCCCGCTCACCGCCGTCTTGGAGAAACCGACCAGCGCCGCCGCTGCCGCGAGCGCGACGAACCCCCATACACCTGTACCGTCCATGTCGATCACTGATGCTATGCCTCGAACGGGTGTGGAGGCTGTGACGAGGAGGTCGCGCAGTCCGTCGCCCCCGACGCCCGCATCGTGTACGTGGTGCGGCGTGGGCCGGGTCCGGTAGCTCAGCCACCGGACCCGGCCCGCAACGCGCCCGCGGCCGGCGGCGGTTACGGATAGCCGACCAGGTTCGCGACCTGGCTTCCGCTGTTCGACGGGCCCCCGGCCCCGTTGATCACGTGGTTGACGGTGCCCGCACCGCCCAGCGACACGGTGACCATGTCGTGGAACTTCACGCCCGGCGTGTCCGGAACCTCGAAGGCGTGCTCGGCGACCACCGACCTGTCGGCCGTGAAGTTGCAGTAACTGCCGAGCCCCCACGCCTCGTGGTCGGTGACGCCGTCCGCCACCTTGTACGCGGCGTAGCCCTTGGTGTCACCGCTCGTCCAGGCGCCCTGCGACGGCGGGTCGTACGGCATCTCGTTCTGGTAGAAGTACGTCCTGCCGCCGTTGCCGTTCCAGATCGTCTGGTACTCCTGGTAGTGCTCGACGAACAGCCCGTACATCGTGACGTCGTCACCGTTGACGATCAGCCCGTTCGCCGCCGTGTTCTGGTCCCAGCCGACCCCGTCGCCGTGGTCGGCGCGCCAGATCCACAGATGGTCCCCGATGACGTCCGAGCTGTTGACGACCAAGCTCTTTGTCGCCTTGCCGACATGGGCACCGCCGACGCGGAAGAACACATCGCTCAGCGACGTGGGGTTGTCGGCGTGACGCGCGCTCGAACCGTCCGCGCCGACCTCCATCAGCGTCGGCGAGTTGGCGGTACCCGCGTCGATCAGCAGACCGGCGATCTTCACCCCGTCCACGTCGGCGACCGACATCGCGGTGATCCCGTCGTCCGGGGTCAGGGTCGCGAGGCCCATACCGAGGACGACGGTGTCGGGGTCGGTCACCTTCAGCGTCTGGTCCAGGTGGTAGACCCCGGGTGTGACGAGCAGGTTCTTGCCCGCGGCGAGCGCGGCGTTCATGTCGGCCGCCGTCGCACCCGGTTTGGCGATGTAGAAGTCGTCGATCGGCAGGGACTCGCCCGCCGGGGCACCGCCCGACCAGGTCGTCCCCGAGGCGTTCTCGCGCAGCGCGGGCACGAACACCTGGTAGGCGCCCGCTTCGTCGATGTACAGGAACGGCTTCTCGCGGGAGACCGGCGCCTGGTCGACCGTCGTGTACGGCGGGTTGGGGAAGCCCGTGGCCGGGGCGTTCTTCACCCCGACGAAGACCATGTTCCAGTTGGAGCCGTTCCAACCGCCGATCTCGTCGCCCCGGGACAGCCACTGCTGCTGCGTACCGGACTTGACCTGCCCGTCGACCTTCGTGTCGGCCATGAAGCCGCCGCTGGCCCAGCCGCCGTCGTCCAGCGCCAGATCCCCCTTGAGGTGGATCCGGCGGTACGGCGCGGCCTGCGAGACGGCCCAGCGGTCGGCGCCGCCGGTGGGGGTGACGGACAGGTTCTCCGCGTCGCGCCAGAAGTTCTGGGTGGCGTTCTGCGGCGGGAACCAGTCGGCCTCCGCGTGCACGGCCCCGTTGATGTCCACGTCGTCGGGGGACAGGCCGAGCCCCGCGACCTGGGTGTAGAAGCCGACGTTCGCGTCCACGTCGTACGAGCCGGGCTTGAACAGCTCGGCGTGCCGCTCCTCACCGAACTGGTTGGTCTCCTGCTGCCGGAAGACCTCGTCGAGCCGGCCCTGGATGTCGGCGGTCGGCGTCGACGGGTCGAACACGTCGACGTTCGGGCCGAGATCGGGTGCGTCGGCCGACGGGTCGGCGAACGCCTTACCGGTCTGCGCTGCTGCCGGGGCCCCGGCGCTCCGCGGGTCCTGGCCCGCCATGGCCGACTGCGCGGCGAAGGCGCCCGACGCCAGCAGGACGACGGCCGCCGCCACGGGCAGTACGCGGCCGCGCCGCAGGAACCGGCGTCGACCGGCCCGGAGTGCGGGTGTGTCGCTGTTCATGGGTGGTCTCCTCTCCGGTGTGCCGCGCCGTCAGCCGGTGAACCCGGCGATGATGCTGGTGAACTGCCAGGGCTCCTGGTCCACTCCGGAGCAGGTGTCGTCGTTCGGGTACTCACCGGGGCACGGCCGGTCGCGGTTGACCGACCAGAAGGAGAGCCGGGCCAGATGGTGCTGCTGGGCGTAGTCGGTGATGGCGGTGAAGTCGTCCGTGGTCACCGTCTCCTGGACGTCGGTGATGCCGTTCATCGAGGACAGCCCGCTGTGCGCGTACGCCTCCTCGTCGCTGTACCCGTAGGCGTTCTTGACCGAGTCCTTGAGTCCGTCGGTGGCCTGCTCGGTGAGGTCGGCCATGTTCTGGCCCGCGCCGCCGAAGTCGAACGGCATGATCGTCCAGCCGTCCACCTCGAGTCCCGAGTCGGCGGCCCGCCCGATCATGCTGTCGTCGGGGCCCGACTGGTCGCTGGGGAAGGTCACATAGGTGACCAGACCTGCGTTGTCCGCCTTGACCTGCTTCAGCGCGTCGATCGTCTTCTGCTGCGTGGCCGGGTCGTTGTACGCGTCGCCCTCGATGTCGATGTCGATCGCCTTCAGGCCGTAGGCGTCGATCACCTTCTGGTACGCGCCGGCCAGCGCGGACGCGTCCGCGCAGCTCTGCTCCAGCTTGTTGCCGTTCGCGCCGCCGAACGACGGGACGACATCGCCGCCCGCGCCCCGCACGGTGTCGATCGTCTGCTCGTCGACGCCGCCGCCGAGCGGCCTGCTGCCGTCCCACTGCGGGTCGCAGCCGCCGCTGTCCAGCACGAACGCCATGGTGAACCAGCGGACACCGGTGGCGTTCATGACCTCGGTCGGATCCGGCGGGTTGCCCCAGCCGTTGTACAGGTACGGGGCGACGGCCTGCGGCGCCGCGGCCGGCGCGGCGTCCTCGGGGGCGGCGTAGGCGTTGGCCGCGAAGGTGGCGCCCGACGCGACGGCGGCGGCGCAGACGGCGACGGCCGACCTGCGGAGCAACCGCCGGTTCGCGGATGTGGCATGGCGTGCTGAACTCATGTGGGGGGCCTTCCGATGTGGGGGGAGGGAAGGTGTGAAGCGGGCTGTGCGGGCGGCACGCGCCGGAACGCGAAGGCGGTGATCGCCCAACAGGCCCTGCTCCATGATTAATTCAAGGCTTGAGTTAACTCGTGGGCCCAAGGGGCGTCAAGGGGTTGGATGCCGGCAGCACGCATTCGTCTCTTGAACAAAACGGATGGACCCGGCAGCCTGCGCCTTCGTAATGTCCCTCCATGGACAACGCGCGGAACACCGTCGGCGGCCCGGTCGTCGACGTACTCTCCCGGTACGAACCGGCCGGTCCCGCAGAGGCGGCGGACGCCCGGCGGGTGCGGGAACTGGCAGGTGGCGGCGGGGATCCCTGGCTGCGCTCGACCCCGCTGCACACGACGGCGTCCGCGCTGATCGTCCACCCGCCCACCGGCCGGGTCCTGCTGCGCCGGCACGCCCGGCAGCGGTCCTGGCTCCAGGTCGGCGGCCACGGCGACCCGGGCGAGAGCGACCCGGTGTCGATCGCGCTGCGCGAGGCCGTCGAGGAGACCGGGCTGAGCGATCTGCGGCCCTGGCCGGACGCCTCCCTCCTCCAGGTGGTGATCGTCCCGGTCGCCGCGGGGCGCGGCGAGCCCGCGCACGAACACGCCGATCTGCGCTTCGTGTTCGCCACCGACGAACCGGACGCCGCCCGCCCGGAGAACCCCGACGCTCCGCTCCGCTGGCTCACCGTCGCCGAGGCCATGGAGACCACGAACGAGGCCAATGTCCGCGAGGCGCTGCGGCGCGTGGCGCTGCTGCTCGACGAGGCCGGGCACCGTCCGGCGGGGGCCCCCGCGCCGCGCCGCTGACCTGGCATGCAAGAGTTCCGGTGAGTGAGCCAGGTCCGAACGCAGTGAGGGAGAGCGCCGTGCGCCACACGCCAGAAGGGTCCGAATCCGGTCAGGCGGCGCCGGCGGTGACGAACTGGGCCCGCAACATCTCCTTCCGCGCGGCCCGGGTGCACGCGCCGTCGTCGGTGGAGCAGGTGCGGGACATCGTCGCGAACAGCGCCCATGTCCGGGCGCTCGGCAGCGGCCACTCCTTCAACGCCATCGCCGACACCACGGGCGACCTCGTCTCCGTCGCCGCGCTGCCGAAGACCATCGACGTCGACACGGCGGCGCGGACCGTCACCGTCGGCGGCGGCATGCGGTTCGCCGAGTTCACCGGAGCCGTGCACGAGGCGGGACTCGCGCTGCACAACCTCGGCTCGCTCCCGCACATCTCGGTCGCCGGGGCCTGCGCCACCGGAACCCACGGCTCCGGCATCGGCAACGGCTCGCTGGCCACCGCCGTACGCGCCCTGGAGATGGTCACGGCCGACGGCTCGCTGCGCACCCTCGACCGGGACGACGACGACTTCGCGGGCGCCGTCGTCGCGCTGGGCTCCCTCGGCGTCGTGACCCGGATGACCCTGGACCTGGTGCCGCGCTACGAAGTCCGGCAGTGGGTGTACGAGGGGCTGTCGTACGCCGCGCTGCGGGAGAGCTTCGAGGACGTCTTGTCCGCCGCGTACAGCGTCAGCCTCTTCACCCGCTGGCGGGCCGAGCGGATGGAGCAGGTGTGGCTGAAGCAGCGCGAGGGCGACCAGGAGCAGCCGGCGCCCCGCACCTGGCTCGGCGCCACGCTCGCCGACGGGCAGCGCCATCCGGTGCCCGGGATGGACCCGGTGACCTGCACGGTCCAGGGCGGGGTCGCCGGACCGTGGTACGAGCGGCTGCCGCACTTCAAGCCGGAGTTCACCCCGAGCAACGGGGACGAGCTGCAGAGCGAGTACTTCGTCGCCCGCGAGGACGGCCTCGCCGCCTTCGACGCGCTGGCCCGGATCGCACCGCTGATCGCCCCGGTCCTGCAGATCGGCGAGATCCGCACCGTGGCCGCCGACGGGCTGTGGCTGAGCCCCGCGTACGGCCGCGACTCGGTGGCCTTCCACTTCACCTGGGTGCCGGACACGGCAGCGGTGACGCCGGTGCTGACCGCCATGGAGGAGGCGCTGGCCCCCTTCGCCGTCCGGCCGCACTGGGGAAAGCTGTTCACGACCGGGCCCGAGCGGCTGCGGGAGCTGTACGAGCACTACGCGGACTTCGAGGCGCTGGCGAGCGCGTACGACCCGCGGGGCACGTTCCGTAACGACCTGACCACGCGATTCTTCCCCGGAAGCCCGGCGTGACGCTATTTGTCACATAGCTTTCACTTTGGCTATAGCCGAGACACAGTTTGTGTTTCTACTGTCTCGGACATGCCCCGTTCGACGCTGTACACCTCCGCCGCCATCGCCCTGTTCGTGGTCGTCTGGGCGGCGGTGGACGGTGGCCAGTCACCGGCCAGCGGCGCGGTGCCGCCCGCGCCCCGGTCGAGCAGCCCGCTGACCCCGCTGTCGTTCCCGGCAGCCCCCGGGCCCACCGGACCGCTGCCCAGGGTGCTGCCCCCCGGCGTACCCGCGCCGTCCCCGAAGGCCGCGCCGACCCCAAGGGCCGCGGTGAAGCGGACCTCGTCGGTCGAACCGGCACCGGCCACCGGTGTCAAACCCGCGCAGGACCCGCAGAAGCTGCTGGCCGACCTGATGGCACCGATCGACGCGGCGACCTCCGCCTCCGTCTCGGTCGCCGTCCTCGACATGACAAACGGGCGCACCGCGCGGTACGAGGTACAAGCGGGCCGGACGTACGACACGGCGAGCATCGTCAAGGTCGACGTCCTCGCCGCGCTGCTGCTGCGGGCACAGGACCGCGAACGCGGGCTCACGGCCCAGGAGAAGACGTACGCGAGCGCGATGATCCGGGTCAGCGACAACGACTCCACGGACGCGCTGTGGCAGATCATCGGCGGCGCGGGCGGGCTCGAAGCGGCCAACCGCCGACTGGGGCTGAAGGAGACGGACGCCGGGGCCGGCGGGCTGTGGGGCCTCACCCAGACGACGGCGGCGGACCAACTGACCCTGCTGTCGGCCGTGTTCGGTGACCACTCGGCGCTCGACAAGGCGTCGCGGGCGTATCTGCGCGGACTGATGGGCGAGATATCACCCGGGCAGGACTGGGGGGTCTCGGCGGCGGGCCGCACCGACGGACTCAAGAACGGCTGGCTGCCGAGGAGCGCGACCGGGCTGTGGGACATCAACAGCATCGGCAAGGTGACCGCGGGCGGACACGCCTGCCTGCTGGCGGTGCTGTCGAAGGGACACACCGGCCAGCGGGCCGGGATCGAGGTGGTCGAGCAGGCGGCCAGGGCCGCCGTCAAGGCGCTCGGCCTGAAGAGCGCGGGCTGAGCGCGGGCGCCGGACAGCAGCCGCGCTCAGCGCCGCGTTCGCTCAGCGCCCCATCAGGTCGGTCTGCCGGATCTTGTTCGTCACGTCGAGGGCCGCCACCTTGTACGACTCGGCGAGCGTCGGGTAGTTGAAGACCGCGTCCACCAGATAGTCGACCGTGCCGCCGTTGCCCATCACGGCCTGCCCGATATGGACCAGCTCCGTGGCCCCCGAGCCGAAGCAGTGCACCCCGAGCAGCCGCCGGTCCTCGGGGGACACCAGCAGCTTCAGCATGCCGTGCGCGTCCCCGATGATCTGCCCGCGCGCCAGCTCCCGGTAGCGGGACACCCCCACCTCGAACGGCACCCGCTCGTCGGTGAGCTGGTCCTCGGTCTTCCCGATGAAGCTGATCTCCGGAATGGTGTAGATGCCGATCGGCTGGAGATGGTGCATCGGGTTCACCGGCTCGTCGCAGGCGTGGTAAGCGGCGGCCCGGCCCTGCTCCATCGAGGTCGCGGCCAGCGCGGGAAAGCCGATCACGTCGCCGACCGCGTAGATGTGCGGCACGGACGTGAGGTAGTGCTCGTCCACGCTGATCCGGCCGCGCTTGTCGGCGGTGAGCCCCGCCTTTTCCAGGTCGAGTTCGTCGGTGAGCCCCTGCCGGCCCGCCGAGTACATCACCGCGTCAGCGGCTATCTTCTTGCCGCTCTCCAGGACGGTCAGCGTGCCCTGCTGGTGCCGCTCGACAGCGGCGACCGTCTCACCGAAGCGGAACGTCACCGCCAGGTCCCGCAGCCCGTACTTGAGCGCCTCGACCACCTCGGCGTCGCAGAAGTCCAGCATCGAGTCGCGCTGCTCGACCACGGTGATCTTGCTGCCGAGCGCGGCGAACATACTGGCGTACTCGATGCCGATGACGCCGGCGCCCACGATGACCATGGACCGGGGCACCCGGTCCATGTTGAGGACGCTGTCGGAGTCCATGACCGTGCGCTCGTCGAACTCGACGCTCGCCGGGCGCGCGGGCCGCGTGCCGGTGGCGACGACGATGTGCTCGGCGGTCACCAGCCGGTCCTCGCCGCCCGCGTCCCTGACGGCGACGGTGTGCTCGTCCATGAACCGCCCGGTCCCCGGCAGCAGGGTGACCTGGTTCCTGGCGAGCTGGCTGCGGATCACATCGACCTCGCGGCTGATCACATGGTCCGTACGGGCCGTCAGATCCGCGATGGTGATTTCTTCCTTGAGCCGGTAGCTCTGCCCGTACAGGTCGCGCTGGGTGAGGCCGGTGAGATACAGCACCGCCTCGCGCAGCGTCTTGGACGGGATGGTGCCGGTGTGTATGGAGACGCCGCCGACCATGTCGGTCCGGTCGACGATCGCGACTCTGCGGCCGAGCTTTGTCGCTGCGATGGCGGCCTTCTGGCCGCCCGGGCCTGATCCGATGACAAGCATGTCGAAGTCGCGCACGCACAGGAGTCTGGCATTCGCGGCGGCTTCCCGGAAGAGCGGATCCGGTTGCCTGCCGTCCGGCTGCCGCCGCGGCGCCGCCCGCCCCGGTGTTTCGGCTTGTCAGCCGTCCAGGTGGCCTCGGCCTCCGATGCGTTTCCCCTCGCCCGCACCGGGGAGGCGATCTTCTGACACTCACCGGGGGCAGACCGACGGAGGCATCAACGTGCCCGCAGTTCCCACCATCACGCTCAACAACGGTGTCGAGATCCCGCAGCTCGGCTTCGGTACCTTCCAGATCCCGCCGAAGGAGACCGAGGCGGCGGTGCTGGCGGCCCTGGAGACCGGCTACCGGCACATCGACACGGCCGAGATGTACGGCAACGAGAAGGAGGTCGGCAAGGCGGTACGCGCGTCCGGTCTCGACCGGGGCGACGTCTTCGTCACCAGCAAGCTGAACAATCCGTACCACGCCCACGACGACGCGCTGCGCGCGTTCGAGCAGAGCCTCGAAGACCTGGACATCGACTATCTCGACCTGTTCCTGATCCACTGGCCGATGCCCGCCGTCGGCGACTTCGTGGAGACCTGGCACGCCATGGAGGAGATGTACCGCTCGGGCCGGGTGAAGGCGGTCGGCGTCTCGAACTTCAAGCCGCACCACCTGCGCAGGCTGCTCACCGACAGCGTCATCGTGCCCGCCGTCAACCAGATCGAGGTGCACCCGTATCTGACGCAGGACGACGTGCGCGCCTTCAACGCCGAGCACGAGATCGCCACCGAGGCCTGGTCGCCCATCGCGCAGGGGCTGGTCCTGGACGACCCGACGATCACCGGCATCGCCGAGCGGGTCGGCAAGTCCGCCGCGCAGGTGACGCTGCGCTGGCATCTGCAGCGCGGCGACATCGTCTTCCCGAAGTCGGTGACGGCCGAGCGGGTGAAGGAGAACTTCGACCTCTTCGACTTCGAGCTGACCGAGGGCGACATCGCCGAGATCACCGCGCTGAACAGGGACGAGCGGACCGGGTTCGACCCCGACCGGATGAACGCCACCCCCTGAGCCCAGCAAGATCCGTACGGCAGGGCCTAGGTTGGGCGGGCGGCCGGTCGTTGCGAGCAGATAGGGCAGTCAGTGGTTCTGAAGACGTTCCGATGGGCCTTCCTCATCAGCCTGCTCGGCCTGGCGGCCGGGGTCCTCTACGACGGCTGGGCGGGGCTCGGGGTCGTGGCGATCCTGGCCGTCCTCGAAGTGTCGCTGTCCTTCGACAACGCGGTGATCAACGCCGGAATCCTGAAGAAGATGAATGCCTTCTGGCAGCGCATCTTCCTCACCGTCGGCGTGCTGATCGCCGTCTTCGGCATGCGGCTGGCCTTCCCCATCGTGATCGTCACCATCACGGCCAGGATCAATCCGGTCGACGCGGTACGGCTCGCGTTCAACGACAAGGACCGCTACGAGCAACTGGTGACCGACGCGCATCCGTCGATCGCCGCCTTCGGCGGGATGTTCCTGTTGATGATCTTCCTCAGCTTCATCTTCGAGGAGCGGGACATCAAGTGGCAGGCGTGGCTGGAGCGCCCGCTGGCCAGGCTCGGCAGGGTCGAGATGCTCTCGGTCTGCGTCGCGCTGATCGTCCTGCTGATCGCGGCGCTGACCGTGGCCACCCACGCCCATCAGCACGGCGGCCACCACGCCGACAAGTCCGGCACGGTCCTGACGGCGGGGGTGGCGGGACTGATCGCCTATCTGGTCGTCGGCGGTCTCTCCACCTTCTTCGAGAACCGGCTGGAGGAGGACGAGGAACGCGCGGAGGCGGAGCGCGAGACGGCGGGCGCCGAGCAGGGGGCGGGCTCGGGGGCGGGCCTCACCGGCAAGGCCGCGTTCTTCATGTTCCTCTACCTGGAGGTGCTGGACGCGTCGTTCAGCTTCGACGGAGTCATCGGCGCTTTCGCCATCACCAACGACATCGTGCTGATGGCCCTCGGCCTCGGTATCGGCGCCCTGTACGTCAGGTCGCTGACGGTCTACCTGGTGCGGCAGGGGACCCTGGACGACTACGTCTACCTGGAGCACGGCGCGCACTACGCGATCGGCGCCCTCGCCGTGATTCTCCTCGTCACCATCCAGTACGAGATCAGCGAGCTGATCACCGGACTCGTCGGGGTCGTGCTGATCGGATGGTCGTTCCTCTCGTCGGTCCGGCGGAACAAACTGCGGTCCGTCTGAAGATCACAGACGAAGATCACGAGCTGAAGATCCGATCAATGCGGGCGGCGGCGTGGTAATTACTGGTGCGTTTCCTCTTGACGGCACCAGACCTCCGATGTTCACTGCGTGCTGTGTACCTGTCACATCGCTGTTTCGCGCGGGTTACCGGTCGGGACCGGTGACCCGCTCCGGCAGGTTCCGCATCTCACCCGCGCTTTCGGATCAGCCGCCCCCCGCCCATCGCCGCTCGTGGGAGTGACACACATACGATGAAAAGACCCACTCGACTCTTCGCCCTCGCCATAGCCGCCGCCTGTATGGTCGGCGGCCTCGCCGGCATACCGGCGGCGTCCGCCTCCTCCACCGACGCCGCGTTCAACTCGGCGACGGGCGGGCTCAACGTCGACTACGCGAAGTACCTCTCCAAGCACGACATCGTCTACAACCGGCCCAACACCGACCCCGACTACGGTCTGACGGTGGGCAACGGCAAGACCGGTGCGATGGCTTGGAACGACAACGGTCTGAAGATGCAGGTGTCCGGCGTGGACACGTCGGAGCAGACGGCGTTCGGCGCCGGGCTCGTCAAGCTCAACACCACGCCCGCGATGGACACCGGCTACAGCACGTTCCAGCAGCGCCTGTCGCTGTACAACGGCACCCTCACCACCAAGTACGACAGCAACCGCACCGTCACGGTCATGGGCAAGCCCAACTCCGAGGTGATGGGCGTCCATGTCGACGACACCCGCGGCGGCGTCTCCAGCGTCTCGCTCGACCTGAGCCTGTGGGACCTGAGCCAGCTCAGCAACAGCGGTGACGTGCCCAACCTGGACACCTGGAAGAACGTGTCCACCTACGCCGACTCGACCGGCGCCGGCATCAGCAGGGGACAGGCCGACCCGAACAACTTCGGCTACACGCTCGCCGCCACCGTCGAAGGCGCGCCCTTCACCACGAAGGTCGTCGACTCCAAGACCGTACGGCTGACGATCACCCCGTCGAGCAGCTACACCATCTGGTTCACCACCAGCACCCGGCTGAACGCGTCGGACCACAATTCGGTCAACGCGGCCAAGAGCGCGCTGAGTTCGGTGAAGAGCACCGGATACGCCTCGACCCTGACGAGCTATCAGAACTGGTGGCACTCGTTCTGGCAGAAGTCGTTCGTGCAGTACTCCAACGCGGCCGGCGACGCCGACTACATGGAGAACGCCTACTACCTCGGCACGTACATGATCGCCGCGGGCGGGTTCGGCAACTACCCGTTCCACTTCATCAACGGTGACTTCAGAGCCACCGGCGACACCACCAAGTGGAGCAACGCGTACTGGTACTGGAACCAACGGGACGTCTACAACTCGTTCCTTGCGTCCAACCACGCCGACGTGATGAACACCTTCAACAACCTGTACAGCCGGAACTTCAACACGCTCAAGGCGTACACGAAGACCCGGTACAACGTCGACGGCATCTGGGTGCCGGAGACCATGGGCTGGGACGGCAACGCCCGCGGCACGGTGAACAGCGACTACACCAAGAACATCTGGTCGACCGGCTACGAGGCCGCGTTCAACATGTACCAGCAGTACAAGTACACCAACGACAGCAACTACCTGCGCAACACGGCCTATCCGTTCATGCGCGAGGTCGCGAAGTTCTACACGCAGATGCTCTCGGTCGACAGCGCGGGCAAGTACTACGTGGCGTCGTCCAACTCGCACGAGACGTACTGGAACGTGCCCAACGCGATCACCGACCTGGCCGCCGTGCGCAGCCTGTTCCCGATCGCCATCCAGACGGCGAAGGACCTCGGCCAGGACGCGTCGCTCGTCCCGCAGTGGCAGAAGGTCCTGGACAACCTGATCGCCTACCCGTCGGACGCGAACACCTATCTGCCGCACACCCCGCCGATCGCCCAGACCCGCAACAACGAGAACGTCGCGTCCGAGCTGATCTGGCCGTACAACATCACCGGCATCGGCTACCCGGACCAGCAGAAGGCCGTCAACACCTGGAACGCGCGGCCGTTCCCGTACGGCAACGTGTGGGCCAACGACGCGGTGCAGGCGGCCCGGCTGGGGCTCGGGAACCAGACCTTCGACGGCATGAAGACGATGCTGAAGAAGTACCAGACGTATCCCAACGGTCTGACCGACAACACCAACGGTGTGTTCGAGTACTTCGGTGTGCATCTGTCGGCGATGAACGAGTCGCTGCTCCAGTCGTACAACGGCAAGATCAGGGTCTTCCCCGCCGTGCCGTCCGATTCGAGCTTCGTCGGCAAGTTCACCCTCCAGGCGAGCGGCGGCTTCACCGTGTCGTCCGAGCGCGAGGCGGGCGAGGTCAAGTACGTCGGGCTCAAGAGCCAGTACGGCAACAGCACCACGGTCGTGAACCCGTGGGGCAACCAGCAGGTCCGGGTCCGCAAGGCGTCGGACAACTCGACCGTACTGACCACGAGCGACCCCGAGTTCAAGCTCACCACGGCGGCGAACACCGTGTACGTCGTGGAGCGCACGGCCAAGCCGCTCAGCGGCTACTCGGCGACCACGCTGACCGGCACCGCCAACCAGGACGCCAAGACCCTGGCCGGCACCAACTCGACGCTGGGCATCGGCAAGACGGCCAACCCGATGGTCAACGACTCGGCGGTGACGTACGACAGCAACTGGTACGGCACCAGCGCCCGCGGCTACGGCGACTACAACGACGACACCCACCACAGCACGGTCGTGGGCGCGACGGCCCAGTACACCTTCACCGGCACGGGCATCCAGTACCTGTCCGAGCGCAACGGTGACATGGGCAAGGTCGACGTCTATCTCGACAACGCGCTGCAGGGCACGGTCGATCTGTACGTCTCGGGAGCGAGACAGGCGCAGCAGGTCGTCTGGCAGAAGTCAGGACTGGCCGGCGGCTCGCACACGATCAAGGTGGTCAACAAGAGCACATCGGTCGGCATGATCGACGCCTTCCGTATCACTCCCTGACCGCTCGGCCCTGAGGAGCGCGCGAGGCTCAGCCGCCCTGCGCCACGGTCCGGTCCCCGGTGTGTTCCGCCGGGGGCCGGACCTCCGCCTGCTGGGTGCGCTCGGCGTCGGCCAGCAGCGAGTGGCCCGTCGCCAGCACACCGATCGCCACGAGCACGGCCCCCGCGCCCAGCCAGAACGGCACATGCACGGTGTAGTGCTCGGCCAGCTTGCCCGCCGCGTACGGCGCGAGACCGCCGCCGATGAAGCGGACGAAGCCGTACGCCGCCGAGGCGACGGGACGCTCCACCGGCGCGACCGTCATCACGGCCTGGGTGGTGATGGTGTTGTTGATGCCGATGAAGGCGCCGGAGACGATCACGGCGACGATCAGCGTGGTCCGCGAATCCGTGAAGGCGGCGATGACCGCGATGTCGACCGCGAACAGCGCCAGATTGAGGTAGAGCGCCCTGGCGATGCCCAGCCGGGCCTGGAGCCTGGGCGCGCCGAAGACGGCGAACAGCGCCACCAGCACGCCCCACCCCGTGAACACGTAGCCGAGCTGATGGGTCCCGAGGTGCATGGGGAACGGCGCGTAGCCGAGCACGGTGAAGAAGCCCCAGTTGTAGAGCAGCGCGGTCAGCCCCATGGTCAGCAGGCCGCGGTGGCGCAGCGCCCGCAGCGGGTCGAGGACCGACGTCCGGTGCGCGGGCGGCGGCGTCGGCTGTACGAGGGTGAGCGTGGCGACCAGGGCGAGCGCCATCAGGACGGCGACGCCGAAGAACGGGCCGCGCCAACTGATGCCGCCGAGTTCCCCGCCGAGCAGCGGGCCGATGGCGATGCCGATGCCGAGCGCCGTCTCGTACAGGATGATGGCGCCCGCGAAGCCGCCGCTCGCCGAGCCGACGATGACCGCCAGCGAGGTCGCGATGAACAGCGCGTTGCCCAGCCCCCAGCCGGCCCGGAAGCCGACGATGCCGGCGATGCTGCCGGAGGCGCCGGCCAGCGCGCTGAAGGCGACGATCAGGATCAGCCCGGCGACCAGCGTGCGCTTGGCGCCGATCCGGCTGGAGACGAAGCCGGTGAACAGCATGGCGACGGCGGTGACCACCAGATAGCTGGTGAACAGCAGGGTCACCTGGCTGGGGCTGGCCTTCAGCCCGTCGGCGAGGGCGGGCAGGATCGGGTCGACGAGTCCGATCCCCATGAAGGAGATCACACAGGCGAAGGCGACCGCCCAGACGGCCTTCGGCTGGCGGAACGGGCTCGGGGCGCCGGGAGCGCCGCCGTGCGCCGCCTCGTGGAGGGGCGCTGAGGCGTTTTCACTGTCGGTCACAAAATAAGGTGTACCACGCATCTATTTCTGTCGCCAGACCCGCGTCAGCCCATCGCGCGGTCGAGGTTGATCGCCGAACTGATCAGCGCCAGATGCGTGAACGCCTGCGGGAAGTTGCCCAGATGCTCGCCCGTCAGACCGATCTGCTCGGCGTAGAGCCCGACGTGATTGGCGTAGGTGAACATCTTCTCCAGCGCGACCCGCGCCTCCTCCACGTCACCCGAGCGGGCCAGCGCCTCCACCCACCAGAACGAGCAGATGGAGAACGTGCCCTCGGTGCCGTCGAGACCGTCCGGCGCCTGTTCCGGGTCGTACCGGAAGACCAGGCTGTCCGCCACGAGCCTGCCCCGGATCGCCGCGACGGTCGAGTGGAACCGCTGGTCGGCGGGGGAGATGAACTTGACCATCGGCATGAGCAGCGCCGAGGCGTCCAGGATCATCTCCACCTCGCCGTCGGGCTCGGCGCTCAGCCGCTGGACGAACGTGCCCGCCACCGGGTCCCAGCCGCGCGCCATGATCGCGTGGTAGATCCGGTCGCGCACCTGGGTCCAGCGGCCCAGATCCCCGGGCAGGCCGCGCTGCCTGGCCATCCTGATCATGCGCTCGACGGCCACCCAGCACATCAGCCGCGAGTAGGTGTGGTGCTGCCGGCCGGCCCGGGTCTCCCAGATGGACTCGTCGGGGGTGTCCCAGTTGTCCATCAGCCAGTCGAGGATCTCGCACAGATCCGTCCAGCCCTCGTGCGAGATGCCGCCGCCGTGCTTGTTGAACAGATAGACCGAGTCGATCAGCTCGCCGTAGATGTCCAACTGGAGCTGGCAGCTCGCGTCGTTGCCCGTGCGGACCGGGTACGAGCCCCGGTACCCCTCCAGATGGCCGAGCACCTCCTCGGGGAGGTACGCGTCGCCGTCGATGGAGTACATGACCCGCAGCGGCCCGGCGCCCTGGTCGGTCGCCGTGCGCAGCCGCTCGGTCAGCCAGCCGATGAAGGCCTCGGCCTCGTCGGTGAAGCCGAGCCGCAGCAGCGCGTAGAGGGAGAACGCCGCGTCCCTGATCCACACGTACCGGTAGTCCCAGTTGCGGCCCCCGCCGATCCGCTCGGGCAGGCCCAGCGTCGGCGCGGCGATGACGGCGCCGGTCGGTTCGTGGGTGAGCAGTTTGAGGGTGAGCGCCGAGCGGTGGACCATCTCGCGCCAGCGGCCCGTGTAGCCGGACTGGGAGAGCCAGCGGCGCCAGAACGCCACCGTCGCGTCGAACAGCACCTCCGCCGCCTCGGGGCCCACCGGCTCATCGGGGAACTCGGCGCCGTCGGCCGCCGCCTCCAGCACGAACAGGGCGCTCTCGCGCTCGGCCAGCTCGAACGCGCCGTACGCGTCGTCCCCCTCGATGTCCAGCCGCACCGTCGAGCGCACCGACAGGGACAGCGTCTCGCCGGTGAACACCACCCCGTCCGGCACCCGGGCAAGGGTGTGCCGGTCGCGGCCGTAGTTCATGCGCGGTGCCACCCGCACCGACATCCGCATCCGGCCCCGTACGTTGACCACGCGCCGCACCAGCCGCTGGCGGTGCTCGCTGTCCCGGGCCCGCAGGACCGGCATGAAGTCCTGGATCTCGACGATGCCGTCCTCGGTGAGCATCCGGGTCACCAGGATGTTGGTGTCGGGGAAGTAGAACTGGTGCCGCTTGGCGATCCGGCAGGACGGGGCGATCTCCCAGTAGCCGCCCTTGCCGGCGTCCAGCAGCGAGGCGAAGACGCTGGGGGAGTCGAACCGGGGGGCGCAGAACCAGTCCACCCGGCCGTCCGTACCGACCAGCGCCGCGGTCCGCAGGTCACCGATCAGGCCGTGCTCGGCGATCGGCAGATAGTCCTCGGCCTTCATCCACCGAGTCTCACCCGCGGACCGCCGCCCCGCACACCGGTCGCCGACCTTCCCGCGGATCGCGCACTCAGCCCTGGCGGGCCTTGAACCGGGGGTCCTTCTTGTTGATCACGAAGACGCGGCCCCGCCTGCGGACGACCTGCGCCCCGGGCTTGGACTTCAAGGACCGCAACGACTTGCGCACCTTCATGGCCCGCTCCCTTCCTTGGATGTTCATGACAACAGTGCGCCGGGCTCCGCCATTCCCCGGCCCCGCCCCGTTCGCGGCCCGTCCCGCGGCCTCCCGGCGTAGGCTGATAGCCCCGGGCGCATCGAGGAGACGACCAGTTCAGGGGTGGTGGCATGGTCAACCCGACGATCTTGACCGTCGACGACGATCCGGCGGTCTCCCGAGCCGTCGCACGCGACATCCGGCGGCGCTACGGCGAGCGCTACCGCGTCGTGCGCGCGGCCTCGGGAGAGGACGCGCTGGAGGCGCTGCGCGAGATCAAGCTGCGCGGGGACCAGCTCGCGATCATCCTCGCCGACTACCGGATGCCGAAGATGAACGGCATCGAGTTCCTGGAAGCGGCGATGGACCTCTTCCCGCTCGCCCGGCGGGTGCTGCTCACCGCGTACGCGGACACCGGCGCGGCCATCGACGCCATCAACGTGGTCGATCTCGACCACTACCTGCTCAAGCCGTGGAACCCGCCGGAGGAGAACCTCTACCCGGTCATCGACGGGCTGCTCGACCTCTGGCTCGCCACCCCCGACCCCTCGGCCACCGAGACCCGGGTCGTGGGCCACCGCTGGTCGGCCCCCTCCTTCGCGGTACGCGACTTCCTCGCCCGCAATCTCGTGCCGTACCGCTGGCTCCAGGCCGACGAGCCCGAGGGCAGGCGGCTGCTCGACGCGGCGGGCGCCGCCGAGGGCGACGTCCCCCTGGTGATCACGGCCGACGGCGCGTCCCTGATGGCGCCGACCGACGCCCAGCTCGCCGCCCATGTCGGCCTCACCACCACACCCACCGCCGACTTCTACGACCTCGTCGTGGTCGGCGCCGGGCCCGCGGGACTCGGCGCCGCCGTGTACGGCGCTTCCGAGGGGCTGCGTACGGTCCTGGTGGAGCGCCAGGCCACCGGCGGCCAGGCGGGCCAGAGTTCGCGCATCGAGAACTACCTGGGATTTCCGGACGGGGTCTCGGGCGCCCAGCTCACCGAGCGGGCCCGCAGGCAGGCGACGAAGTTCGGCGCCGAGATCCTCTCCACCCGCGAGGTCATCTCCATGGAGGCGCCCGGCTCGGGCCGGGTGCTGCGGTTCGGCGACGGGACCTCGATCACCGCGCACACCGTCGTCCTGTCCACCGGAGTCTCCTACCGCCGGCTGACCGCGCCGGGCCTTGAGGAGTTCACCGGCGCCGGGGTCTTCTACGGGTCCACCGTCACGGAGGCGCACACCTGCTCCGGCGAGGACGTGTACCTGGTGGGCGGCGCCAACTCGGCAGGCCAGGCCGCCGTCTACTTCTCCCGCTACGCGCGCCGGGTGCATCTGCTCGTCCGCGGCGAGGATCTCGCACGGTCGATGTCCAGCTACCTCATCGACCAGCTCCGCGACATCGACAACGTCGTCGTGCACCCCTGGACCGAGGTCGTCGAGGGCAAGGGCGGCGACCACCTCCAGCAGTTGACGCTCAGGGACACCAGGACCGGCGACACGGAAACCGTCGAGACGTCCTGGCTGTTCGTCTTCATCGGCGCCGAGCCCCGCACCGAGTGGCTGGACGGCGTGGTCGAGCGCGACGAACGCGGGTTCGTCCTCACAGGACCCGACCTGGTCGCGGCGGGCCGTCGGCCCGCGTCCTGGCAACTGCCGCGCGACCCGTACCACTTGGAGTGCAGCGTGCCCGGTGTCTTCGCGGCGGGCGATGTCCGCGCCACCTCGCTCAAACGCGTCGCGTCCGCCGTGGGCGAAGGCGCGATGGCCATCTCGCTGGTCCACCGCTATCTGGAGGCACAGTGACCGACACCGTCCGGCTGAGTCCGGAAGAGCTGCGCACCCTGTTCCTGTTCGAGGCCCTGGACGACGACCAGTTGGTGTGGCTGTCCGAGCGGGGGAGCGTCGAGGAGCGGGCAGGCGGCAGCGTCGTCTACGAGGAGGGCGAGCCGGCGACCTGCTTCTTCGTCCTGCTGAGCGGCGCCGTGTCGCTCAACAGGCGGCTGCACGGCGACGACATCGAGGTCAGCAGGACCGACCAGCGCGGTGTCTACAGCGGCGCCATGCAGGCGTATCTCGGCGACCGCGTCGAGCAGTTGTACGCCAACACGCTGCGGGCCGTCAGCGACGCGACGTTCTTCGTGCTGCCCGCCGACGAGTTCGCCACGGCCGTCCGCGAGTGGTTCCCGATGGCGCTGCATCTGCTGGAGGGGCTGTTCTTCGGCACCCGCGCCGCCAACACCATCGTCGGGGAGCGGGAGCGGCTGATCGCCCTCGGCTCACTGTCGGCCGGCCTCACCCACGAGCTGAACAACCCCGCCGCCTCCGCCGTCAGGGCCACGGCGGCGCTGCGCGACCGGGTGGCCGGCATGCGGCACAAGCTCGCCCTCATCGCCGACGGCCGGGTCGACGGCACCCGGCTGCACGGCCTGGTGGAACTGCAGGACGCGGCGGTGAAGCAGGCGGCGGCCGCCCCGCCGCAGACCGCGCTCGGCGCTGCCGACGCCGAGGACGAACTGGCCGACTGGCTCGAAGAGCACGGCGTATCGGGCGCCTGGGACCTCGCGCCCGCCATGGCGGCAGGCGGCATCAGCGTCCCCTGGCTGGCCACCGTCGAGGACACGGTCGGCGCGGCCTACCTGGACTCCGCCGTGCGCTGGATCGCGTACACCATCGACACCGAACTGCTGATGGGCGAGATCGACGACGCGGTGACCCGGATCTCCGGTCTGGTCGGGGCCGCCAAGCAGTACTCGCAGCTCGACCGCGCCGCGCAGCAGACCGTCGACGTGCACGCCCTGCTCAACGCCACGCTCACCATGCTCCAGGCGAAGATCCCCCAGGGTGTCAAGGTGGTCAAGGACTACGATCCCGACCTGCCGGGCATCCGGGCGTTCGGCGCCGAACTCAACCAGGTGTGGACCAACTTGATCCACAACGCCCTGGACGCGATGGACGGCACGGGCACGCTCACCCTGCGCACCAGGCACGAACCGGACCGGGTGCTCGTCGATGTGATCGACACGGGCTCCGGCATCCCGCCCGAGGTCAGGCCGCGGATCTTCGAGCCCTTCTTCACCACGAAACCCGTCGGTGAGGGCACCGGCCTCGGCCTCGACATCTCGCACCGCATCGTCGTCAACAAGCACGGCGGCGACATCCGGGTCTACTCGGAGCCGGGCAGCACCCGGTTCGAGGTGTGCCTGCCGATCACCCAGGAACCGCCGGAGGAGCCGCCGGTCGCTCCGGAGGGCCCTGGGGACTGACGGCGCGGCGCGCGCGGGGCGCTACGCGGCCCTGCGCAGGAAGTCGCCGAGGCCGCCGATCAGCCGCTCGACGTCGTCGTCGTTCGTGTACGGGGCGAGCCCCACCCGCAGCCCGCCGGTGTCGCCGAGGCCGAGCCTGCGCGACGCCTCCACCGCGTAGAACGACCCGGTGGGCGCGACGACCCCCCGGTCGGCCAGGAAGCGGTACGCGTCCCGCGCGTCGCGGCCGTCGAAGGTCAGCAGCAGCGTCGGGGTGCGGTGCCGGGCCCGCGAGTACAGCGTGACGGCCGGCAGTTCGCTCAGCGCCTCCTCGATCCGGCTCCGCAGGACGTCCTCGTGCGCCTCCAGCGCGGCGAACGACCCGGCCAGCCGCGCCCGCCGCGAGCCGTCCGAGGGACCGGCGAGCGCGGCGAAGAAGTCCACCGCCGCGCGCACCCCGGCGAGGAATTCGTACGGCAGGGTGCCCAGTTCGAAGCGCTCGGGCACGGTGTCGGCGGACGGCACCAGCTTGCCGGGCCGCAGCCCCTCCAGCAGCGCGGCCCGGCCGGCGAGCACCCCCAGATGGGGCCCGCAGAACTTGTACGGGGAGCAGACCAGGAAGTCCGCGCCGAGCGCGTCCCTGTCCACATACGTGTGCGCCGCCGCGTGCACCGCGTCGACATGGAGCAGCGCACCCGCCTCATGGACGAGCCGCGCGATCTCCCGCACCGGCGGGCGGGTGCCGATGAGGTTCGAAGCGGCCGTGACGGCGACCAGCCGGGTGCGCTCCGAGAGGACGGCGCGTACGTCGTCGGCGGTCAGCTCGCCCGACGCCGGGTCGAAGTCCGCCCACCGCACGGTCGCCCCGGCGGCCTCCGCCGCCTGGATCCACGGGCGCACATTGGCGTCATGGTCCAGCGTGGTCACCACCACCTCGTCACCCGGCGCCCACGAAGCGGACAGCGTCCGGGACAGGTCGTACGTGAGCTGCGTCGCGCTGCGGCCGAAGACGATCTCCGAAGGCTCGGTGCCGAGCAGATCCGCCATCGCCCGGCGCGCGGCCGTGACAAGCTCGCCCGCGTTCCGCTCCCCGGCGGTCCTGCCGCCCCCGCCGTTCGACAGCGGCGCCGCGAGCGCCGCGCCGATCGCGTCGATGACGGGCCGAGGCGTCTGCGTACCGCCGGGTCCGTCGAAATGCGCGCACCCGGCCCGCAGGGCGGGGAACTGCGCGCGGACCGCCTCGACGTCGTACGTCATGGAGAACTCCTGGGTCATGTCGGGGCTGGTGAGCCTAATCGAACAGGCCTTGCGCAATCGCTGGTTACACATCCACTCGATATGTGAAGCTTTGGCCATGAGCACTCCTCAAGACCCCCTCGCCCTCAGACTGAAGACGGACCGTCCGCACTCGGCGCGCGTATGGAACTACCTTCTGGGCGGCAAGGACCACTACCCCGTCGACGCCGAGACCGGCGACGTCATCCTCAAGACGTTCCCCGACATCGCCCGTATCGCCCGCGCGCAGCGGGCCTTCCTCGCCCGCTCGGTCCGCTTCCTGGCGGGCGAGGCGGGGATCCGGCAGTTCCTGGACATCGGCACCGGCCTGCCCACCGCCAACAACACCCACGAGGTGGCCCAGCGGCTGGCGCCCGAGTCCCGGATCGTCTACGTCGACAACGACCCGCTGGTCCTCACCCACGCCAGGGCGCTGCTCACCAGCACCTCCGAGGGCGCGTGCGCGTACATCGACGCCGATCTGCGGGACGCCGGCAAGATCCTGGCGGAGGCGGCCAAGACGCTGGACTTCAGCCGTCCGGTGGGGCTGACGATGCTCGGCATGCTGGGTCAGCTCTCCGACGCGGAGAAGCCGCAGGACGTGGTGGAGGAGATGCTCGCGGCGCTGCCCTCGGGCAGCTATCTGGCGCTCAGCGACGGCACCGACGGCAACGAGACGGCGAACCAGGCCATCGCCGTCTACAACGCCAACTCGGCCAGTTCGTACCATCTCAGGCCGCCGGCGCAGATCACCGAGTTCTTCACGGGACTCGAACTGGTCGAGCCCGGCATCGTCATGACGTCGGAGTGGCGGCCGGACCCGGACGACACCGGCGACTTCGGCCGGGTGGAGTCCGTCGCGGGTGTGGGACTCAAGCCCTGACCCGGACGGAACCGTGACCTCCGCCCGGCCCGTGCGTTGTACGGATCATGAACATGCGTCGAATCCTCACTGCCGCGGCGGCAGGTTCCGCCTTCCTCGCCGCCCTTTCCCCCTCGGCCCAGGCCCTCGACTTCGGCGGCACCCTCAGCGGTGCCGCACAGACGGCGGCGGCAGCCGGCGGACAGGTCGAGCCCGTGGCCGACGGCGCCCTGGGTGAGAAGGCGGCCGCGGTGCAGGGTGTGGTCAAGGGCGGCACCCAGGTGGTGAAGTCCGGCAACGACCTGCTGCACTGAGCGGCTCCGTCAGCGACCCGGTGGCCGGGCACCCCTGGTGCCCGGCCACCCGTCTGTCCACGGCTACCGGGGCGGCCGGGGGCTGCCGAGATGCGTCGCACGGCGGGCGGCGGAGAATGGAACGGGCCAGGCCAGCCCCTGGGGCGAGAGCGTCCAGCTCGTCGGGACGACGGGAAGGGCCGCCATGCAGACCTCCACCAGCCCGGCCGCCGGCGGAACGTATCTCACCCCGGCCGAGCGCGCGGCAGCGGGCAAGGCGGCCCGCCGGACGCTGCCGAGATCGGCGCACGGCGAATTCACCGCCGCTACCGACCGCCCCGACCCGATCGACGTGATCGAGGGCCAGTCGGCGACCCGCGTACCGGATCTCGTCCCCATCCGCTATGGGCGGATGGCGGAGTCGCCGTTCCGCTTCTACCGGGGCGCCGCCGCGATCATGGCGGCCGACCTGGGCGCGGCGCCGCACACCGGTCTCACCGCCCAGCTCTGCGGTGACGCCCATCTGATGAACTTCCGGCTGCTCGCCTCGCCCGAGCGGCGGCTGATGTTCGACATCAACGACTTCGACGAGACGCTGCCGGGCCCCTGGGAGTGGGACGTCAAACGGCTGGCCGCCAGCCTCGTCATCGCGGGCCGGGAGAACGGCTACTCGGCGAAGGAGCGCGCCGGAATCGTCCGGGCCGCCGTCGGCGCGTACCGCGAGCGCATGCGGTACTTCGCCGGGCTCGGCAACCTCGCCGTCTGGTACGAGCGCGCCGACGTGGAGGAACTGCGCGCCACGGCGGCCGGGCGGCTCGACAAGCGGGGCCGCGGCCGGGTCACCAAGGCGGTGGGCAAGGCCAGGACCAGGGACAATCTGCGGGCGTTCGAAAAGCTCACCCGCCTGCTGCACGGCGAACGCCGCTTCCTCGCCGACCCGCCGCTGATCGTGCCGCTCGACGACATGCTGCCCGGCGCCGAGCGCGACCGGCTGGAGGCGGGCCTGCGCGAACTCGTCGACCGCTACGCGGGCAGTCTGTCCATGGACCGGCAGCATCTGCTCCGGCAGTACCGGGTCGTCGACATCGCCCGCAAGGTGGTCGGTGTGGGCAGCGTCGGCACCCGCTGCTGGATCGTGCTGCTCCTCGGCAAGGACGACCAGGACCCGCTGATCCTCCAGGCCAAGGAGGCCGACACCTCGGTGCTCGCCGAGCAGGTCGGCACAAGCGCCTACGACAACCAGGGCCGCCGGGTCGTCGCCGGCCAGCGGCTCATGCAGTCCGTCGGTGACATCTTCCTCGGCTGGGACCGGGCCAAGGGCCTCGACGGCAGGCAACGGGACTTCTACATCCGGCAGTTCAACGACTGGAAGGGTGTCGCCGTACCCCAGATCATGGTGCCGCGCGGGATGCGGGTCTTCGGCGAACTCTGCGGCGCCACCCTGGCCCGCGCGCACGCCAGGTCGGGGGACCGGATCGCCGTCGCCGCCTATCTGGGCGCAGGGGACGCCTTCGACCGGGCGCTGGCGCGGTTCGCCGAGAGCTACGCCGACCAGAACGAACGCGACCACCGCGCGCTGACCGAGGCGATCGGTACCGGGCGCGTGATTGCGGTCACGACCTGACCATCTTTGGTGACTGATATACACCATTCGTGTAACCATGGGCACGGAAATCCGTATCTCCAGGGATATCGGACCTCTGAAGAAGTGGCGAGTGGAATATGCGCATGCGCATGGGCCGAAGCAGGAGCAGCATAGGCATCGCACTGGCGACGGGCGCGGTGATCGCGGGCGCCAGTGCCTGCGGCGGCAGCGTCTCGGCCGCCGCCGACGCGAAGCCACCGGTCTCACCGACCGTGAGCGCGCACCAGCAGCCTGTGGCATCGGCATCGGCATCGGCATCCGCCTCCGCCTCCGCGCCGGCCGCCGCCTCCCCCTCCGCTTCTCTCTCCGCGTCCGCGCTCGCCTCGTCATCGACGCCCGCGCAGCCGAAGCCCGACCCCAAGCCCGCGCAGCCGATGCTGCTGAACACGATCACCCCGAAGAACGACGCCACGGTCGGCGTGGCCATGCCGATCTCGGTGGTCTTCAGCAACCCGGTGGCGGCCTCGGCGCGCGCGGACGTCGAGCAGCATCTCAAGGTGTCCGCCTCGGAGCCCACCACCGGCGCCTGGCACTGGTTCAGCGGCACCCGCGTGGACTGGCGGCCGCAGAGCTACTGGAAGTCCGGTACGCAGGTCAGGGTCGACGCCGAGCTGACCGGCGTGAGCAACGGGAACGGCCGCCTCGGGACCCATGACTACGAGCACTCGTTCACCATCGGGGACGACGTCGAGGCCGCCGTCTCCGTGCCAGGACACACCCTGAAGATCACCAAGAACGGCGCCCCCGTCCGTACGCTCCCGATCGACGCGGGCAGCAAGGACTGGCCGTCCTGGAACGGCACCATGGCGGTGATCGACAAGGAGCGCACCGTCCATATGACCTCGTGCAGCGTCGGGATCAGTTGCGACAAGAAGGACAAGGACTTCTACGACCTGAAGCTGCCCTGGGACGTCCACCTCACCACGTCGGGCACCTACATCCACTACTCCACCGGCGACCCGTACCCGGGGCACAGCGTCGGCTCGCACGGCTGCGTCCACCTGTCGATGGCCGACGCGAAGTGGTTCTACAACTACGTCAAGCAGGGTGACCCGGTCACCATCACCGGCTCACCGCGCGGCAAGGCCGCCGCCGACAACGGGTACGCGGCCTTCAACCTGTCGTGGTCGAAGTGGCTGGCCGGCAGCGCCGACGGCGCGCAGACGACCGCCACGATCTTCTAGCCGTTCGCGTCGTCGGCCGCCGCCCGCAGCGCCGCCAGGTCGATCTTCTTCATGCCGAACATGGCTTTGACGGCGCGCTCGGACCGCGCGGGGTCCGGGTCGCCCAGCACCTCCGCCATGCCGACCGGGACGACCTGCCAGGACAGCCCGTACTTGTCCTTGAGCCAGCCGCACTGGACCTCTTCGCCGCCGTCCGTGAGCTTGTCCCAGTAGTAGTCGACCTCGTCCTGGTCGGCGCAGTTGATCAGCAGCGAGATCGCCTCGTCGAAGGTGAAGTGCGGGCCGCCGTTGATCGCCGTGTACGGCTGGCCGTCCAGCACGAAATCGACGGTCAGCACCGAGCCGGCCGGGCCGGGGCCAGCCTCGCCGTAGTGCGTGATGTTGGTGATCTTCGAGTTCGGGAACACGGAGATGTAGAACTCGGCCGCCTGTAGGCCCTGGGTGTCGAACCACAGGTTGGGCGTAATCCGGGGCATGGCGCTCTCCTTCGTCAGGGCGCGTCCGTCAGGGGCGCGTCGTCCGTCTGCCACTGTTGACCGCTCCGGCGGTCAGAAGTCATCGCCCCTGTGGACATGAAGATGCTCGACGGTGAAGGACATCGCCGTCAGGTCGGGCGCGGGCGCCGGGTGGTACATCCCGGCGCAGACGGACAGGTTCACGATGAGATACGCCCGCCACTGCCGGCCCACGCCCCGGCCGTCGGCGAAGGCCCGTACCCCGTTGACCCACCAGACGACGGACCTGGCCCCGAACTCCACCTTCAGATCCACCCAGGCGCCCGGCGCGACGGACGCGTGGGTGTAGCCGCGGTGGCCGCCCCTGACATGGTTGGTCAGCTCCAGCAGATGGGGGTTGTCCGGGTGGTACTCGAAGACGTCGACCTCGTTGCCGCCCTCGAACCAGGTCCAGACGGCGGGCCACGCGCCGGTCTCCACGGGCAGCCGCACCCGGGTGTCGAGGATGTCGCCGGCGCGGAGCATGAAGCCGTCCGCGCTGCCCTCGGTGGTCAGCAGCCCGGTGTCCCAGTCGCCGTCGGCGCGGCGGCAGGCGCGGAAGGTGCCGCCCCTGCTGAACTGCGGATCGGCCACGAGATGGTCCAGCTTGTTGTCGCCCGGGTTGGTCGGCCCGCCGTCCGGATAGGCCCAGGAGCGGCCCGCCACCCACTGGTCGGCGCTGGCGAAGTCGGCGGTCAGGACGGGCGGCCCGTACCGCCGGGGCGGCGCGGCGGGCGCCGGTACGGCGAGCCTCGGCCTGAGTTTCTGGGCGAGCCATTCCCTGAGTCCGGATCCGTGATCGCTCACCGCACGCCTTTCGCCGGGAACCGCGAAAGGGACATGGTAGTCGTCGCCCTCGGTAAGAGAGTGTTAACGCGCCGTGTCGATCAGTCGCACGGGAGCAGGGGAGCACGTCAGCGCTGATAGGCGGGGGCGAGCGCCGCCCGCATCAGCAGGTGGGGGGCGCCCGTGCCGTCGGCAGGCAGCGCGTACAGGTCGGAGCCGTAGTCGCTCGGCATCGAGTAGACGACCGTCCGGCCGTCCTGCCACACCGCCTGGTCGTCGACGCTGCGCGGCTCGGCCAGCGCGGTCTCGCGCATCGTCCGCAGATCCAGCACGTACAGCCGCCAGGGCGAGTCGGCGGGCAGCCCCGCGACCCGTTTCTTGTACGCGATCCGGGTGCCGTCCGGCGACAGCGACGGGCATTCCACGTTCGTGTGGAGCGTGCTGAGCGAGCGCGTCGTCGTATCGCCGCGCACCAGATACGTCTTTCCGCCGGTCGCCATCGTCGCGTAGAAGGTCCGGTCGTCGGCGAAGGTGACGCCCCAGAAATTGAGGTCGGCGGCGTGCAGGGTACGGCCGTCCCTGGTGACCCGGTACGCCTCCAGGGACGGATCGAGCCGCCCGGTGCGGGTGTCGAGGATCGCGGTGCGGGTGGAGAAGTCGGTGCCCGCGTAGGAGTCGCCGCCGACGAAGACGGTCCAGGCGGCCAGCCGGCCGCTCGGGGAGACCCGGGCCCGGGTGGGGATCCCGGGCAGCGCGTAGTGGGCGACCTCTTTGAGCCTGCTGTCGAGGACCACGGCCCGGTAGCTGTCCGTCAGCGCGCCGTGCTCCGCCCGGAGGCAGATACCGGTACCGGCGGCGGCGTGGAAGCGCAGGCACTTCACTCCCGAAGCGGTGCGCCGGCCGGCCGGATCACCGGCGGGTACGGTGCTCAGCTCGTCGCGGTGCGGGCCGTACGCCATGTTCCTGAAGACGATCAGCGGCGCCGCCGTGCGGGCGAGCGACACCTGCCCGGCGACGACCGGCGGGCCGCCCGCCTGGGGGCGGTCCCGGTCCGCCGCGCGGTCACCGGCGCGCAGCAGGGCGGCGCAGGCCACCGCCGCCAGCACCACGACCGCCGTGAGCAGCACGAGCAGCTTGGTACGGAGCGCCATGGACGCCACCCCCTCGATGGACGTCACGCGGCGACTCCTGATGCGCCTTCCGGCCGCAGCCGGTACGAGAACACCGCGCACACCGCCAGGGCGGCGGCCGCGGCGCCGAGCGCGCTCCTGTCGCCCCAGACGCTCCACGCGGCGCCGAACGCGATCGAGCAGGCGAACCGCGCGGCGGCCTGGCCCGTCTGCACCAGCGCGAGACCGCTGGACCGCAGCTCGGCGGGCACACAGCCGGCCGCCGCTGCCATCAGTACCCCGTCGGTCGCCGCGTAGAAGCAGCCGTGCAGGGCGAGCACGGCGTAGGGCAGGGCGGCGCCGTGCCAGGACGACAGGATCAGCCCGTAGGCGGCGAGCAGCGCGAGATGGCCGCCGAGGAACACCCGCCAGCGCCCCACCAGGTCGGCGAGCCGGCCGAGCGGTACGGCCAGCAGCAGGAACGCCGCCGCCGTGCCGAGCGGGAGCAGCGCGAACAACCGGTCGGGCACGCCGAGCCGGTGCTGGAGCAGCAGATAGACGAACGAGTCGCTGACGGTCGCGAGGCCCAGCAGCAGCGCGCACACCGACAAACGCCGCACGTCCCGGCGGCGCAGCAGCCCGACGGCCGCCCGCAGCGAGACACCATCGGTGCTTGCCGCGGTGCTTGCCGCGGTGCTTGTCCCCGCGCGGCTGCCGGGCACGAACAGCACCAGGACGACCACGCCGACCGCCGCCACGCAGAAGCTGACCGTGAACACCGCGTCGTACCCGTCCACCGTGGCCCGCAGGATCACGAACGCCACCAGCGGTCCGAGCAGCGCGCCCGCTGTGTCCATGGCCCGGTGCACCCCGAACGCCCTGCCGCGTGACTCGGGCGCCGAGGCGAGCGAGATCATGGCGTCGCGCGGCGCCGTACGCAGCCCCTTGCCGGTCCGGTCGGCGGCCAGTACCGCGCCGATCAGCGGGAGTGAACCCGCCAGCAGGAGCAGGGGTTTGCAGATCGCCGAGAGGCCGTAGCCGAGGACGGCGACGGACTTGTGGCGGCCGCCGCGGTCGGCGAGATGGCCGCCGACGAGCCGCACCAGCGCGCTGAACCCGTTGTACACGCCGTCCAGCAGCCCGAAGCCGAGCGGCGAGAGGCCGAGCCCGGTCACCAGGTAGAGCGGCAGCACGGCGGTGACCATCTCGGAGGAGACGTCCGTGATGAGGCTGACGGAGCCCAGGGCCAGCACCGTGGGCGCGACAGCGGCGCGCCGCCCGGAACCTCCCCGGGCGGGCGCCGCCGCGGGGGCGCCGCGACTGTCCGCTACGTACACGTCAGGAGGCCCAGATGCCCGTGATGTCCGTGGCGTTGGCGGCCTGACCCGCGTGCGCCGTGCCGTACATGTCCTCGACGGTGCGCAGCACGTTGTAGTGGGTGTACTTGGTCGAGGACGACGAACCGGCCTTGACCGGCTGCCCGTAGAACACTGTGGTGATCTTGTTGCCGGAGAGCGAGTTGTCCTCGTCGAAGGTGACGACGAGCAGGCTGTTGTGCGTCTTCGCCCACGTGGCGTAGGCACCGAGGTTGTTCTTCAGCCAGGTGTCGCCGGTGGCGACCGAGCAGTCGTGCATGTCGCTGCAGAGGTTCGGTGTCACGAACGAGACCTGCGGCAACTGGCCGAAGTCCGTCGGGAACTGCGCGAAGGTGCGCGCCGTCGACGTCGGGACGTTCTTGAAGCCGAACCAGGGGTTGTGCTTGCGGGCGTACTTGCCGCTGTTGCAGGTGGTCGAACCGGCGCTGGGCAGCGTCTCGTTGTAGCTTCCCCAGGTCTTGCCCGCCGCCGTCAGCTCGGAAGCGAGGTTCGCCGCCGACGAGAAACCGGGCGTGTAGCAGCCGTCGTCCGTGATGCCCTGCGTCGAACCGGAGAACAGCGCGAAGTAGTTGGGCTGGCTGGGGTGCGTGATGGCGTACGAGGCGGTGAGGTTGGCGCCGCCCGACTTCAGCGAGTTGATGTACGGCGCGCTCGAACTGCCGATGATCTGGCTGTAGGCGTGGTTCTCCATGACCACCACGACCACATGGTCGGGGGTCGGCACACTGCCGGCGGCCTGGGCGCTCGAAGCGCCGCCGAGAGAGGCCCAGAGTCCGGCGCAGGCGGCGGCGAAGCAGGCGAGCGAGGCGATGACGGTACGGGAGCGGCGGGGCGACGGCCATCGTGCGGACAAGCCGGACACGGGTTACCTCCGGTTCGGGGGGACGGGGAGGTGCACCGCGAGTGTAGGGAAGCGGGACGGCGCCCGAAGCGCCGTCCAGATGAAGTACCGGAGAACGTCCGGTGGGCGCCGGCGGCCCCAACGCCCGTGATTCGCGGCGACGTTGGGGCTGCCCGGGTCAGCCGAGCGGAATGACGATTTCGTCCTCGACCGGCGGGTCCAGCTCCTGTTCGAGATTGCCGGTGGCGGCGAAGCAGCGGATCCGCAGCGTCTGCGGCGTGACGTCGAGACGCAGGAAGCTCTTGAAGAACGGCGGCGTGAAGGTCACCGAACCCGGTGAGAAGAGCTGCGCGTAGATCTTGCGCACCGGCAGCCGGAACCACGACCTGCGCCTGCGCTGCTTCGCCACGCCCAGCAGCGCCGCGACCAGCCGCACGCGCAGGGTCACCCGGGCCTCCGTGCCGCGCGTGGGCCGGATGCCGAGCCGCTTCGAGATCACCGCGGTGGCCTGCTCGGAGGTCAGCTCGAAGAACCGCCGCAGATGGAACCGGCGGCCGTACACCCCGCTGTAGAACGCCAGGGAGTCACCGCGCAGCGGGTAGCAGCGGAACTCGTCCTCGGTGACCCCGCCGGTGGTGATGCGGGCGATGGTGTGCGTGGCGTGCATGAAGGCACCGCCGCCGCCGGACACCAGGTACTGCACGGTGCGCCCGTGCACATCGACCGGGTAGTGCTGGTAGTTGTGGATGTCGCCGCCGATCGCCGCCACGTAGTGGCAGTCCGGATCGCGGACGATCTCGTCCACCGTTCCGCCGCCCTCGATGGCGCACGGCTCGTACTTGTTGTCGACGTAGATCGGCGATCCGGTGACCAGGATCTTCGGCCTCGGCCCCTGCGAGACCCGGCGCAGCCACTGCCCCTGCTCCTCGTCGATCGTGCCGAGCAGCCCGGTGTCGATCCCGATGATCCGCAGCGGTCCCGCGTCGATCGCCCAGTAGGGGCCCGGCTGTTCGGCCTGCTGGGCCGGCGCGGAGCGCAGCGCCCGCGCCTCGGCGAGCCGCTTCTCGGCGGGTACGTCGGGCCGCCTCCACAGCAGTCCGCGCCACCACGCGCGCGACAGCTTCGCCGGCGGTGCGGCGGGCGGCAGGGCAGGGGCGTCGCAGAAGACGCGCATGAAGCCGGTGTTGCCGTCGTACCAGTCGTGGTTGCCGGGTACGGCGTAGATCGGCGCCTGGTAACGCTGGTACGGCTGGAAGAACTTGGTGCCGTACTCGTTGGCGCTGCCGACCGGGTAGAGCACATCGCTGGACAGGACGGTGAAGCGCGTCCCCTCGCTCGCCTTGAGGAAGCCCGGCACCACGGCGTACTGGGGAGCGTCGCCCTCGCCGGTGTCACCGAAGAGCATGAAGGAGAAGGTGTCGGGGTCGTCCCGTTCGATCAGCAGGTCGGGGGAGACGCCTCGGTCGAGCTGGGCCTTGACCCAGCGGCGCCTGTCCTCGCCCGTCGGATCCCCGAACAGGGAGGCGAGCGGTCCGTTGCGGGCCTTCCACAGCGTGCCCGGGTCGAACCAGGAGAGCTTCTTCGCGGTGGGCGGCAGCAGACTCTCGTAGCTGCCGGGCCGCTGGCCGTGCCAGCCGGCGCCGGCCGCCGAGTCGCGTGAGGAGGAAGGCATCGCCGCACCGTAGCAACTCGCAGGTGGGGCACGGCGCGTGGGTCCGCCGGACGCATCGGCCTCAACGCACCCCGGGCGGCCGGAACTGGACGCTGATGCGGGGGCCCACGTCGCGCGTGGTCTTCGGGATCGCGTGCTCCCAGGTCCGCTGGCACGAGCCGCCCATCACGATCAGGTCGCCGTGGCCGAGCGGCACCCGCCGGCCGGGCGCCCCGCCGCCCGCCGGGCGCAGGGCGAGGTCGCGCGGCTCGCCGACGGAGAGGATCGCCACCATGGTGTCCTGCCGGGCACCGCGCCCCGTCCGGTCGCCGTGCCAGGCCACGCTGTCCCTGCCGTCCCGGTAGTAGCAGAGCCCGGCGGTGGCGAACGGCTCGCCCAGCTCGGCGGCGTAGTGCGCGGACAGCGCGTCGCGTGCGGTCTCCAGCGCGGGATGCGGCAGCGGGGCGCCGTCCCGGTAGAAGCAGAGCAGTCGGGGTACGGCCACCTCGCGGTCGTACATCTGCCGGCGCTGGGCCTGCCAGGGCACGTCCGCCACCAGCTCGTCGAAGAGCGCCGCGGCGCCGCTGAGCCAGCCGGGCAGCAGATCGATCCAGGCCCCGTCGCCCAGCGCCGTACGCCGGACGTCGTGCAGCGGGCCGACGCGTACCGCGTCGCCCTGGTCGAAGAGAGACCCCTGTAGATGAGTCGACATATCACCCAGCATAACCACACACTCGAACAAGTGAGCTATACGGTGGTGTGCCAGGACGCACGGCGGCGGCCGGGCCCCGGAGGACCCGACCGCCGCACGCGACACCTTCGGAAGGGCTCAGCCCTCGGTCCAGCCGTGGCCCTTGCCGAACTGGAGCAGGCCGCGGCGGATCCGCAGGATCTGGTCACCGGTGAGGGACGGCTCCGACGCCAGCAGCGTCTCGGTCACCTCGTGCAGGAACTCCTCCGCGCTGAGCAGGTCGCACATCGAGTCGTCGCCGGCCGGCTGCCTGGCGCCGAACGCCGACGGGGCCGGCGGCAGCTCCGCCCCTTCGGGCAGCCGCACCGAGGAAGCCTTCAGCCCCCGGTCGCCCTCCTCGATCTCGAACTCCACCACCAGACCCGAGCGCACGGCGGACTCGGGGATCAGGAGGTCGTTGACGTGCAGGAAGACATCCTCCCCACCGTGATCCGCGCCGCGATCCGGTGCGATGAACCCGTAACCCCGCGCCCCGTCGAAGCGCACCACGCGACCAGTGACCATGCCATACCCCCGTCAACACCGGGCCCCTTGCCCGGACGAAACCAGGTACAGAGCATGGCACACGCCCGATACTGGACACACCGTGTGCACCGGCCCCCCACCAGCAGCCAAGGAGATCGCCCCATGACACTTCGGACGTACTCGCTGAGGATCGAAGCGCCGGCCTCGCGTGTCTGGGCGGTGGTGAGTGATGTCGCGAGCTGGCCCGCGCTCACGCCGTCGATCAATTCCCTTGTCGCCGTGGGGGATTGGGGCATCATCCCGGGAAACAAGTTCCTGCTCGACCAGCCGAGGCTGCGCAAGGCGGTCTGGACCGTGACGGACGTGCGGCCCGGCCGCTTCTTCGCCTGGGAGTCCGGCGGCGCCGCCGTCCGCACCCGGGGCACCCATGAGGTGACAGAGGAGTCCGGCGGCGCGGTGCTCACCCTGACGATCGAGCAGCGCGGTCTGCTCGGCCCGGTGGCCGGCGCCCTGGCGGGCGGTTTGACGGAGCGTTACATCCGACAGGAAGCGGCCGGTTTCAAGGAGCGCAGCGAGCACCCGGTCGCTCCGTGAAGGCGGCCTGACGTTTCCTCAGGTCAGAGCCGTTGATGCGTCCGAGTGACGGCCAGTCAGGTGGATTTCCCCTCTGACCAGGGGCGTTCTGTCTTTGGTCGGCCCATTGGCAGATGGGCCGTTCCCTTGGCAGGGCATGTGGTGTTGAGCATCATGAGCGCACAGCATGAATGTGACATGTACGCGACCCCACGCCGTCCCTGTCAGGAGTCACCATGGAGCCCGCACGCCACCACCCAGCCCGCCGGCGCCTGTTCACCGGAGCTGCCGCGCTCGCCGCGTCCGCCGCCCTCACCCCGCTCGCCGCCACCGCTGCCGCCGTGCCCCGCAACTCCCCGCGCTCGGCGGCCGGTTACCCCGCCACCCACTGGACCCCGGCCAGCACGTCGAACTACACGGCGGCGCAGCGCCCCACCGAGTACCCGATCGAGATGGTCGTGGTGCATGTGACCCAGGAGACCTTCGCCGACACCGTCAGACTCTTCCAGGACCCCGCGCACGCGGCCGCCGCACACTACGTCGTGCGGTCGGCCGACGGCTACATCGCCCAGTGCGTACGGGAGCGCGACGTCGCCTGGCACGCGGGGAACTGGGACTACAACACCCGCAGCATCGGCATCGAGCACGAGGGCTGGATCGACGACGCCTCCTGGTTCACCGACAAGATGTACCAGCAGTCGGCGCTGCTGACCGCCGCCGTCTGCGACCGGTTCGCCGTCCCCAGGGACCGCGCCCACATCATCGGCCATGTGGAGGTCCCCGGCGCCGACCACACCGACCCCGGCGCCCTGTGGGACTGGACCCGCTACATGAAGCTGGTCAAGGCGGCCCCCTGACGCCTCCGCACGGGCCGGACGGCACCGTCCGGCCCGCAAGGTCAGGGCAGCCCGCAGATCAGGGCAGCCGGCGGGGTTCGATGCGCTCCTCGACGGCCCGGTCACCCGCACGGCTGACGATGTACGCGCCCTTGCCCGGCGCCTCCGACACCGCCTCCACCAGCTCGGTGCCCCGGTAGACGAGGCCCACCCCGTCGTCGGTGCAGTGGGTGAGCGGCAGGGTGCCGTCGGCGACGAGCCGGTGCACCAGCGGGCGGCGGCCCTTGTCGCTGTCGTAGTGGACGCCGTTGCCGTAGGGCAGGAAGCCGAGCGCGTCGGTGACCGGGCGCAGCTCGGGGCCGAAGGAATCGGTCGTACCGCCCTGGAACCAGCAGATGGACCCCGCGCTGACCCCGGTCAGCACGACGCCGGACTGCCAGGCGGTCCGCAGGATCGTGTCGAGTCCGTGGACCCGCCACACGGCCAGCAGATTGGCCACCGAACCGCCCATGACCCAGACGACGTCCTGCTCCAGCACGGCCGCCCCGATGTCCTCGATGTTCGGCATCGGGAAGAGCTGCAACGGCGTGAGGTCGAACCCGGCGACCCGTGCGGCCTCGGTGATACGCGCGGCGAAGTGCTCGTCGTCGCCGATCGCCGTCCCCACGTACATGACCCGCGGCCGGCGGCCGTGGACGCCGGACAGTTCGACGGCGTGATGGGCGAGGGCGTCGAACGCCACGCGCGTACGGTCACCGAGGCGCAGCCCGCCCGAGGTGGCGACGATCGTCGGCTCCGGCGCGCTCATGCCGTACCACCTGCCGTGCCGGGCGCGTCAGGGACGGGCGGGTTCAGCGCCTTCGCGTAGCAGCGGCTCAGCGGCTCGAACCGGTACTCGCCGAACTTGGTGCACGGCGCGTAGCCGCTCGACTCGTAGAGCGCGATGGCCTCGGGCTGCTTGGTGCCGGTCTCCAGCACCATCCTGGTGCGTCCCGCCGCGGTGGCGTCCGCCTCCAGCGCGGCCAGCAGCCGCCGGGCGAGACCGAGGCCGCGGGCCTCCGGCGTCACATACATGCGCTTGATCTCCGCGTCACCGTCCGAGTACCCGGTGTCGTTGCGGTCCTGGGCCCGCCAGCCGCCGGTGGCCAGCGCGGTGCCGTACTCGTCGTACGCGATCAGATACAGCCCGCGCGGCGGCGCGAACATGTCGGGATCGAGCAGCGTGACATCGCCGCCGTCCCCGTAGCGCTCGGCGTATTCGAGCTGCACGCGGTCGTTGAGCTTGACGGCGTCGGGGTGGCCGAAGGAGACGGGGCGTATTTCCATGGACTCTTCGCACTTCTCTGCGTAAGGGGGCGGGCTACGCGATCATTGTGCCCGCGACCTCCGGGCAACCGGCGCGCGGCCCGGGAAATTCCGGGCCGCTACGGCGCGCCCGCGCCGTCGCCGAAGAGGTGGCGCGCGGTCGCCCGATGGCTGGCGCGTACGTGGGCGAGCGCGCTCGTGCGCGCCAGGTCCGCGTCGCCGGAGGCGATGGCCGCGTACAACTCGCGATGCTCGCTCAGCAGTTGCGGCCATTCCTCGTTCTGCCGGGTGAGCAGGCGCAGCCGCCCGTCGACCGGTTCCAGCACGGACACGATCAGGCTGTTGCCCGCCATGGCGAGCACCTGGTCGTGGAAGCGGGTGTTGATGTCGGTGATCCGCTCGGCGTCGCTGGTACGGGTCGCCGACGCTGCCTCGTCGAGCAGCCGGGCCAGCTCCGCCAGCCCCGCGCGGTCGGCGCGGGTGGCGGCGAGCCCCGCGGCGTAGACCTCCAGGGCCTCGCGCAGTTCGAACAGCTCGGCCACGTCCCCGGGGGTGAGCCGGCGCACCACGGCGCGGCGCGGCGTCTCGAAGAGGACGAAACCCTCGGCCACCAGCGCGCGTACGGCCTCGCGCACCGGGACCCTGGACACCCCGAAGCGGTCGGCGAGTTCGCGCTCGACGAGCCGGTCGCCCGGCCGCAGCCGGCCGCCGATGATGTCGTTCCGCAGCTCGGCGAGTACCCGCGCGCGCACGGCGCCCAGGGGTTCGGCGGTGGTCATGGTGCCAATGATCCACGAAGCGCGGGCCGTTTTACGGAGCCGTAACCGCCGGGACACGGCCCGCGGCACTCGGCGGCGGGACCATGACGGCGTGTTTGGTATACCAAACACGCCCGTCCCCGTTCCCTCATCGGGAGGCTCCGTGTCCCTCGCAGACCCCGCAGCAGCCACCGGCACCAGCACGTTCGTCCCCGACCCCCGGCTCACCAACGCCGACCTGGCCCCGGCCGGCAGCCGGAAATGGAAGGTCTTCGACCTCTTCGCGATGTGGATGTCCGACGTCCACAACCTCGGCAACTACACCTTCGCCGCCGGGCTGCTGGTCCTCGGCATGAACGCCTGGCAGATCTTCACCGCGCTGCTCGTCGGCTTCGTCATCATCTACGTCGGCATGAATCTGATGGGCCGCGTCGGCCAGCGGCACGGCGTCCCCTTCCCCGTCGTCAGCCGGATCAGCTTCGGCGTCTGGGGCGCCAACATCCCCGCGCTGATCCGCGCCGTCATCGCCATCATGTGGTACGGGATCCAGACCTACCTCGCGTCCGTCGCCGTCAACGTGATGCTGCTCGCCGCCGCGCCCGGCCTGGTCTCCTGGACGCACCACTCCTTCCTCGGGCTCGACGCGCTCGGCTGGACCTCCTTCCTCACCCTCTGGGTCCTCCAGGCGCTGATCATCGGGCAGGGCATGGAGTCGGTCCGCAAGTTCCAGGACTTCTGCGGACCCGCCATCTGGCTCGTGATGATCGCCCTCGCCGTCTGGGTGCTCGCCAAGGCCGGCTGGAGCATCTCCCTGACCTCGACCCCGCACCCCGTCTCCACGGGGGAGCAGGTCCGGCAGTGGTTCGGCGCGATCGGGCTGATCCTCGCGACCTACGGCACGCTGATGCTCAACTTCTGCGACTTCTCCCGCTTCGCGCCCGACCAGCGCACGGTGCGCCGGGGCAACTTCTGGGGCCTGCCGATCAACTCCACGGCGTTCGTCATCGTCTCCGTCGTCGTCACCGCTGGCTCCATCGAGGTCTTCGGCGAGGCCATCACCGATCCCGCGCTGCTCGTCGCGAAGGTCGGCAACACCTGGGTGCTGGTCCTCGGCGCGCTGACCTTCGCCATCGCCACGATGGGGGTCAACATCGTCGCGAACTTCGTCTCACCCGCCTACGACCTGGCCAACGTCTGGCCGCAGAAGATCACCTTCAAGGTCGGCGGAATGATCAGCACCGTCGCCGCGCTGCTGGTCACCCCCTGGAACCTCTACTCCAACCCGAACGTCGTCAACTACTTCCTCGGCGGCCTCGGCGCCTTCCTCGGCCCGCTGTTCGGGGTGATCATGGTCGACTACTACTGGGTCAAGCGCGGACGCGTCGACGCGGACGCGCTCTTCGACGGACGTCCAGGCTCGCGCTACTACTACCGCAAGGGCGTCAACCCCAAGGCGCTGTGGGCGTTCCTGCCGTCCGCCGCCGTCGCCGCCGTACTCGCGCTCGTGCCCTACTTCGGCGACGTCGCGCCGTACTCCTGGTTCATCGGTACGGCTGCCGCCGCAGCCCTGTACGCGGCGCTGGGCAGGGCCGAACGGGCCGAAGCCCTTCCCACGGCACTCGCGGAGGTCTGAACGGCGTGCGGATCGTCGTCACCAACTGCAACAC
The DNA here is from genome assembly GCF_055584925.1 of Streptomyces sp. NPDC087906. NCBI lineage: Bacteria > Bacillati > Actinomycetota > Actinomycetes > Kitasatosporales > Streptomycetaceae > Streptomyces > Streptomyces sp. NPDC087906. Next base: position 404,902 of record NZ_JBVJLC010000002.1, on the reverse strand, counting down.
GACCCGGTCCATGACCGAGGAGATCGTGCGCGGTGCCCGGACGGTCGCGAGTCCGGGCACCACGATCACCGGGCTCACCCCCGGCTGGGGGCCCGAGTCCGCCGAGGGCTGGCTGGACAGCTATCTCTCCGCCGCCGCGGTCCTCGACACGCTCCGCGGTTACGAAGGGCCGTACGACGCCGTCGTCATGGCCGGATTCGGCGAACACGGCAGGGAGGGCGCCCGCGAACTGCTCGACGTACCCGTCGTCGACATCACCGAAGCCGCGGCCCATCTCGCCTGCCTGCTGGGGCGCAGATACGGCGTCGTCACCACGCTCGACCGCTCACGCGGCCAGATCGAGGACAGCCTCCACACGGCGGGGCTCGCGGCGAACTGCGCCGCCGTCGAGGGCACCGGACTCGGCGTACTCGACCTCGGCGACGAACAGCGCACCACGCAGGCGTTCCTGGCGGCGGCGGAACGGGCCGCCGAAGCGGGCGCCGAAGTGCTGGTCCTCGGCTGCGCCGGAATGACAGGACTGCGGACCGCGCTGGCGCGGCGCCTCGCCATGCCCGTCGTGGACGGGGTCGCCGCGGCCGTCCGCCTCGCGGAGTCGCTCGTGGCCCTGGAGCTGAACACGAGCCGTACCGGGGGTTACGCCAGGCCACTGCCCAAGCGGCGAACCTGGCCGACCCCCCGGACGGCAGGATGAGGTCGCGAACACGGGGCACAAGAAGGCAATGACCGCTCGTCCTTGCCCGCGCACCCGTTTGTCAGGGGGTCCCTCCCATGCACGTTGACGACAACGGACCACAGGGGCGCGCGGGGACGACGGCGCCCCTCCTGCTCGCCGGCCGCTACCGGATGCTCAGCAGACTCGGCCGCGGCGGCATGGGCGAGGTCTGGCGGGCCGTCGACGAGGTCCTGGGACGGCCCGTCGCCGTCAAACTGCTGCTGAACCGGCAGGCCGACGAAGCGGCCATCGCCCGCTTCCACCTGGAGGCCCAGACGGCGGCGCGGCTCAGCGACCCGCATGTGGTCGCCGTGTACGACACCGGCACGGAGGCCGACCGCCAGTACCTCGTCACCGAGCTGCTGGAGGGACGCAGCCTCGCCGACGAGATATCCGAACACGGACCGCTGCCCTCCTGGCGCACCGCCAGGATCGGCGGCCAGGTCGCCGAAGGACTCGCCGCAGCCCACCGGCAGGGCGTCGTGCACCGCGACGTCAAACCCGGCAATCTGCTGCTCAACTCCGACGACACCGTGAAGATAGGCGACTTCGGCATAGCCCGCTTCGCCGACGAGTCGTCGGCGGGGCTCACCACCACCGGCCAGATCATCGGCACCAGCGCCTACCTCTCACCGGAGCGCGCCCTCGGCCGCCCGGCCGGACCGCCCGCCGACATGTACGCGCTCGGCTGCGTCCTGTACGAACTCCTCTCCGGGCACACCCCGTTCGAGGCGGACACGCCCACGGCGATGGTGTACCAGCACGTCGACGTGACCCCCGACCCGCCGGGGCGCTACCACTCCGACCTGCCCGAGGCGTTCGACGAATTCGTCCTGCGGCTGCTGGCCAAGGACAGCGACGAGCGCCCCACCGCCCGGCAGGCCGCCGGATTCCTGGCAGCCCCCGACCGCTGGGCCGCGCGGCGCACCACCCGTCGCGCCACCCGTCCCCTGCCCGCGGCGGCCCCGCACGGGGGAGCGGCTCCGGTTCCGGGAACGGCCCCCGACCCGAGCCGGCCGCCGGTCCGCCGGTGGCGCGTCCGCCGGGCGCACGCCGTCATCGGTACGGTCGTCGCCGCTGTCGCCACCGTCTCGATCGCCGGCCTCACCGCCGTATCGTCCGGGGACGGGAACAGCACGGGTACGGAGCGCGGCGCGGGATCCAGTACGGCGCCCCGCACCCCCGCGGCCGCGAAGCCCAAGCCGCCCGCGGCGGCCACCGGGAAGGCCCGCCCCGCTCCGCCGGCCTCGGCGGAAGCGGGCAGCTCCGCCCGGCCCGCCGCACGGTCCGGCCCTGCTCGGTCAGCGAGCCCGGCCGGGAAGACGGAGACCACGCCGGCGCCCGAACCCTCGGCCACGGCCGAGCCGCCCACACAGCGCACCACACCCCCCGCGACGCAGACCCCGCCGTCGAAGCCGCCCGGGACCACCCCGCCCCCGCAGAGCCCGACCGCCCCCGCCACACCCCCGCCCACGGAACCCGCCGACCCGGCCGAGCCCCCGCCCGACGAGCTGCCCGACGAGCTGCCCGAGGCCTGACGGCCGCGCTACATCAGCCCCCTGCGGGCCGCCTGCCACGCCAACTGCATCCGGGTCGTCGCGCCGACGGCCGTCATCATCCCCTGGATGCGCCGCTGCACCGTCCGCCTGCTGAGCCCCGTCTGACTCGCTATGGCCTTGTCGGCCACCCCGGCCACCAGCAGCGAAAGCAACTGGCGGTCCGTCGCCGACAGCACCTGCCCAGGCGTCGTGCCGTCCGTACCGCTCACCTCGCCCGAAGCGCTGACGTCCAGCGGTACCGCGTCCTCCCAGTACCGCTCGAACAGCGCGACCAGCGCCTCCAGCAGACTGCTCCCGCGCACCAGCGCCGTCGTCGGCTCCTCGGAACTGCCGCCGGGGCCGCCAGGAACCAGCGGGCAGATCGCGATGGACCGGTCGGCGACCGCCAGCCTGAGCGGCAGATGCGGCACGGCGCGAGCGATCTCGCCGGCCCGCACCCCCTCCACCACGTTGTCGACCGCCCCCGCGTCGTCGAAGAACGCCCGCTCGTACAGGACCCGGTAGCGCACCCCGCGGGCCAGCGCGTCGAACTCGGCCTTGTTGCTGCCCGACGGCATCGCGACGTACTGCGCCTTGCAGAACCACAGCATCTCGTGCCGGGTGTTGTCCTGGATCTGCCGCAGTTGCTGGCGCAGCGCCTCGGCGCCGGTGATCACCTCGATGAGCTGGTCGGGGTCGCTGCGGCGGCGGGTACGCCGGTACGTCTCCACCAGATCGGTCACGGCGGCGCGTGCCTCGTCGAGCGCGTCCGACCTGCGCTGCAGGTGCGGCATCAGGGCGACGTCCGGGGGAGCGGCGGCAAAGCTGCGCGGGGTGCGGTCCGTCCAGGTCGCGAGGCCCTTGTCGGTGAGCGAGGCCAGCGCGCGCTCCGTCTCGTGCGGACTGAGACCGGCTCGCTCCGATATCTCGTCCGCCGCGGCGGTGGGCGTCGTCACGAGCAGCCGGTAGACGGATTCCTCCGTCTCGGTCAGGCCCACAGCCTCCAGCATTGCCGCTCCTCTCCGGCGCACCGCCGTCATGTCCGAGGGGGCGGCGCCCGCGCCGAGAGGGTCAGGGTCGCCCGATCCGTCGGCGCCGACGCCAGGAAACGGCACTATACGCCTGGTGGCACCGGGTGCCGGAGCGTCAGAAAGCGGCGGGCACGGGGGCGGTCGACCCCCGTACCCGCCGCTGTGGCCCCGGGCCCGCCCGTCCCCATTCCGCCGGACGGGCCCCGGCCGGGTGCTACCCGCCGAGGCGGTAGGCGCGTTCCACGGTCTGCCGGACGCTGTTGCCCGCCTTGTCCGTGGCGGTCACCCGCAGCGTCACGAACGCGTCGTCCGCCGTGCGCCTCGGCTGCTCCAGGGTCGCGGCGAACCGGTTGCGGCCCCGGTCGGCGATCCGGGTCGCCGCCGTCCACGTCCTGCCGTCGTCGTACGAGGCGTCGACCCGTACCTTGACGCCCTGCGGAGCCGCCACACCGGGCTGCTCGCGCACGGTGAGACCGATGTCGTGCCGGCGGCCCTCCCGCACCGCGTTGTCCGCGTCGACCGGTACGTCGTAGTCGACCTGGAGCAGCGGAAGCGCGGTCCGCGCCGACGCCGTACCCGAGCGGAACGACCACGAGGTCGCCGTACGGGTGCCGAACGCCCACTCCCCCGAGGTGCGGGACGTCGACAGGTCGAGCCGGTAGCCGGCCGCGCCGGGTGCCACCTCGACATCGGCCCAGGCGCTGTCGGCCGTGGCCACCTGGACGCCGTCCCGGAACAGCTTCGCCGACGAGGCGTCACCCGCCGGCAGCGGATCCTGCGCCGCACCCGCCGTACCTGACGTACCGATACCGCCGCCGTCGACCACCGTGCGCGACCAGTGACCCGCCGTCGCGTCGGTGAACTCGGGGATCCGCAGCGACAGGACATCGCCCTCGCGGGCGGACGGGGTCGCCGTACCGGCCGGGATCGACGGCCGGACCACGGCGCCGAACCAGCTCTCGTCGCTCCTGGCGCCCGCCTTGTAGTAACGCGGGGCGTCCCGCATCCCGTTGTTGAGCGGCACGTCGACGTCGAAAGCGGTGGTGTGGCTGACGTAGTGCTGCCATGCGGTGTCGTCGGCACTCACGTACTCCGTGCGTTGGAAGCCGGTCGGCACGAAACGGCTGTACTGGTTCCAGGCGTAGTCCTGGTACGGGCGCCAGCCGAACCGCTGCTCGCTCGCCCACGGCAGGCCGCCGTTGTCCGCGTACGTGGTGCGGACCTGGGCGGTGTTGCGGTCCGAGACCGTGTAGACCACGTTCTGCGGGACCTGCCCGACCGAGGTCTGCATCACGTCGTAGAGATACGGGCTGCGCGCGGTCCCGGAGAAGGCGACCGTGGTGCTGCGGCGCTTGACGCGCTCCAGCAGGGCCGCGCCGCCCTCGGCGCTCACCCGCACGGTCGGCAGCGCGTTGGGCTCCGAGTCAGGACGCCATCTGGTCCACGGGTACTTCGTCGGCCACACCAGCAGCAGCCCCTTCGCACCGGCCTTCGCCGCCGCGTCGGCGAGCTGCCGCTCGTCGGAGCCGTCGTCCCGTACGACGGCCAGCTTGCCGCGCACCTTGGCGGGCCGCAGGTCCGGCGCCGCGCTCGTACCGGCGTCCACGGCCGTCAGCCGTACGCCCTTCTCGGCGTAGAGCGGCGAGGAGTTGGTGTAGTACGGGTTGAGATCGATGCCGGCGCCGACGACCTCCGCCTTGATCAGCGGTGCGACGAGCTGCCAGCGGGAAGCGAACTCGAAGGTGCCGTCGGTGACCTTGGCGGTCGGGCTCACATACAGCCGCTTGGCGATGTCGAAGTACATCACGCCCTGGGTGAGGCTGTGCCCGTCGATCTGCCGGTAGGTCTGGTAGCTCGGGGCGCCGCGCTGCTCGGCCGGCTTGGGCGTGCGGATCCGCACCTGGGTGGTCTTCCGCGCGTCCAGCGTGACGCTCATGTCCTTGGTGACCTTCACCTCGGGCAGGACGACGTTCCGCAACTCCTGCCCGTCGGTGCCCTCGTCGACCGACGAGCTGCTGAGCTGGTACGTCCCCTCCTCGACCTCGGCGACGGCCGGATCGGTGCTGAGGTAGTCCACGAACCCGTCCGGGCCCCAGATGGTCGGCAGCGATCCGTCCTGGTGTCCGTCCTTGTCCAGGGACGTGACGGTGAGCCGGTGGATCGGACCGTGCACCACGAAGCTGACGGTGGTGTGGGCGACGACCGTGCCGTCCGCCGTGGCGGCGGTGACATAGCCGTAGTACTCGCCCCGCTCGGCCCGCGCCGGATCGGCGCCCAGCGGCACATCGGCCGAGGCGCCCGGTGCCAGTTGTACGGCGCCGTTGCCGAACGTGAGCGCGCCGGTGCCGAGTTCACGGCCGCCGGTCGTCGCGAGCTTGGCGGTCAGCCGCAGCGAGACCGCCTTGTCCGACTGGTTGGTGTAATGGATCGTGGCGTTCGCGGCGTCGGCCGACTGCTTCGCGCCGCCCGTCTGGAACGGACCGAGTGCGACCGTGCCGGTCGCCGTGACTGGGCCGGTCGTCGCGCTCGCCAAGTCGATACGCCCGCCGCCCTGTTCGGTCGGCAGATCGCCGGACACGGGGTGGGCGGTGCTGATCAGCGCGTCCTTGAGTTCCCGCGCGCCCCAGGTCGGATGCTCCTGCGCGAGCAGCGCCGCTGCTCCCGCCACGTGCGGTGTCGCCATCGACGTGCCGGAAGCCGCGACGTAGTACTCGTCGACCGGCGTGCCCAGCGTCGTACCCGCCGCGCGCGCGGCAACGATGTCAACGCCGGGAGCTGTGACATCGGGCTTCACCGCGCCGTCACCGACGCGCGGACCGCGGCTGGAGAACGGGGCGAGCGAGTCGTCGCGGTCGACGGCGCCGACGGTCAGCGCGTCGTCGGCGGCGCCGGGCGAGCCGATCGTCTCCGTCCCCGCCTCGCCGTTGTTGCCCGCCGCCACCACGAACAACGTGCCGGTACGCTCGGTGATCTTGTCGACCGCCGCGCTCATCGGGTCGGTGCCGTCGGTCGTCTCGTCAGAGCCGAGGCTCAGGTTGACGACCTTGGCGCCCTGCGCCGCCGCCCACTCCATGCCCTCGATGATCTGCGACTCGCTGCCGAAGCCGTCGTCCCCGAGCACCTTGCCGACCAGCAGGTCGGCCTGCGAGGCGACGCCCTTGCGGCTGCCGCCGGAAGCGGCGCCGGTGCCGCCGACGATGGACGCGACATGCGTGCCGTGGCCGAAGACGTCGGCGGTGCCGCCACTGCCCGAGAAGTCCTTGGTCAGCGACACCCGTCCGGCCAGGTCCGGATGGGTCTGGTCGACGCCCGTGTCCAGGATGGCGACCTTGACGCCCTTGCCCTGGTAGCCGAGCGCCCAGGCGGCCGGCGCGTTGATCTGCCCCGTACTGCGGTCCAGGGACGCGCTCACCCGGCCGTCGAGCCACACCTTGGGCGTCGCCGACAGCCGCTTGGCGGTCAGCTCGCCGTCGCCGGGCGCCAGTTCGTGCCAGAAGGCGGCGAGATCACCGTCGGCGACCCGCACCGAGCGGGCGCCGATGCTGGTGAGACGCCGCGAGGGCGCGGTGTCGTCGCCCAGCGCGGTGAGTTCCCTCGCGGTGCCGGCCGCCGCCGACCCGGCCTCCGGGTCCGACACGATCAGCGGCAGACCGTCGCTGTGCGCCTCGTCGTACCCCTGCGCCACCAGGGCGCTGACGTCGAACAGGTGCCGGTCAAGCGCGCCGGTGGAGACCAGGTCGAGCGCGTCGGACGGCAGGACCGTCAGCTCGCCGTCCTCCTCGGCGGTCCGGAACAGCACACCGTCCCTGCCGGGTCCGGGCTCGACCGAGGCCGTCCGCTTGCCGTCAGGGCCGACCCCGACGGTCACCCGGTCCCCGGTGATCAGCCGTACGGTCGCCGTCGGGCCGGCCTGCCCGGCCGCCGAACGGGCCCCGGCGCTCGCTTCGCTGCCGGTGTGCGGCGCCTGCGATGCCCACGCGGGTGCCAGGGCGCCCGCCGTCATCAGCAACGCCGTCGTTATCGCCGCCGAAAGGCGGGTCCGTCTCATAGGTGCAGCCCTTTCGTCCCACGCCGCTGTCACGTGCTCCGCTCAGAGTCCGGCAGCTCACGACGGGCTGTCACGGATTCCGGCTGGCGCGCTTGGGACATGTCGCAACGGCGCCAGCCCTGGTCCTGGCCCCTGCTGACCGGGCGTTCGCGCCCGCCGCACCGACGGGAACGTAGCCGTCACAGCCGTGTGACGGATGAGCCCCGCGTGAAAGGCGGGGAAACGTCCGGAACCAGGGAGCCGTACGACGGGACCGTCGAACGGCTCCTGACCGTCGAACGGCTCCTGACCCTCGAACGGCTCCTGACCGGCGGGTCGGCTCCTGCGAAGGGTCAGCCCTCGCCCTTCGCCACCGCGGCGAACCGCAGTGCCACCTCGTGCCAGACCTCCACCGACGCCGGTTCGTCGCGCTCGGCGGCGCGGGCGAGTGCCGTCCGGTCGGCGCCGTACTTCTCCAGCCGCTCCGTGCTCCACCCGCTGATCCGCTCCGCCGCCGCCTCCGGGTGGAACTGCACGCCCCAGGCGTTCGCGCCGAGCCGGAACGCCTGGTACGGGCAGTGCTCGCTGCGGGCCAGCCAGCTTGCCCCCGGCGGCAGTTCGGTGATCGCGTCCACATGGTTCTCGATCGCCGTGGGATGCGCGGGCAGCCCCCGGAACAGCGGGTCGTCCGCCGCCTCGGCGCGCAGCGTCAGCCGGGTGCTGCCGAACTCGGGCGTGCCGTGCTCGCCGCGTACCGTCCCGCCCGCGACCTGCGCCAGCATCTGGCCGCCCAGGCAGATCCCGAACACCGGCACCCCGGTGTCCAGGGCATCGCGGACCAGGGCCCTGGTCGGCGCGAGCCACGGTGCGCGGGCGTCGTCGTCGGGGAGGTAGGCACCACCGAGCACGATCAGCGCCCGGTGGGCCAGCTTCGGCGGCAGCGGCGCGCCGTCGTACGCCGGTACGACGGACAGGCCGAGACCGCCCTCGGCCAGCCAGCGCTCCCAGCGTCCCGGGCCGCCCGCCGGCCCGTGCTGTACGACGAGCGCCGATGCCGAAGCCATGGCTGTTCCTGCCCTTCCGAGTGGCCCCCTGCGGGCCGGTTCACCTGCCACCCTCTCAGACAGGTGGACGGGCGGACCGGCCCGGCCGGACGGTCCGGGCCGGTCAGGGCCGGGGAGCGGCGTCAGCGGGTCAGCAGGGGAAGCGCCGTGCAGGTACCCGTCACGGCGCCGCCGACGGCGACGACGGTGAGCGCCACACAGCGGCTCTTGAGCTGCTCGTAGCGCGCCGTGTACTCGTCCCGCAGCTCCACGCTGCGCTCCCGGATCCGGACGAGCACCGCCCGTGACACCCGCACCCGGTCGGCCGCGTAGACCCGTTCCACCTCCTCGCGCTGCGCCGTGGTGAGCCAGGGCAACTGCTCGGCGAAGAGCGCCGCCTGGCGCCGCGCCTCATGGACCTCGGTGCTCCACAGGAGATAGCCCTCGAGCTGCGCCAGCCCTCGCGCACTGTCCTTGTCCGGTTCCACGCGGTCTCCTCCTACTCCTGCTTGTCCCCGGGCGCCACGGTGACCGAGGTCTGCGGACGGGTGGCCATCTCGTCGATGACGGAGATCTCCGGGTGGTGCAGGTCGAACGCCGGCGACTCGGAGCGGATACGGGGGAGGGTGACGAAGTTGTGCCGCGGCGGCGGGCAGGACGTCGCCCACTCCAGCGAACGGCCGTACCCCCACGGGTCGTCGACCTCGACCTTCTTGCCGTACTTCGCCGTCTTCCAGACGTTGTAGAAGAACGGCAGCATCGACAGCCCCAGCAGGAACGAGCTGATGGAGGAGATGGTGTTGAGGGTGGTGAACCCGTCCACCGCGAGGTAGTCGGCGTACCGGCGCGGCATGCCTTCGGCGCCCAGCCAGTGCTGGATGAGGAAGGTCCCGTGGAAGCCGATGAACAGCGTCCAGAAGGTGATTTTGCCGAGCCGTTCGTCGAGCATCTTGCCGGTGAACTTCGGCCACCAGAAGTGGAATCCGGCGAACATCGCGAACACCACCGTGCCGAAGACGACGTAGTGGAAGTGCGCGACGACGAAGTACGAGTCGGAGACGTGGAAGTCGAGAGGCGGCGAGGCCAGAATGACGCCGGTCAGACCGCCGAAAAGGAAGGTGACCAGGAATCCGATCGTCCAGAGCATCGGTGTCTCGAAGGACAGCGAGCCCTTCCAGATCGTGCCGATCCAGTTGAAGAACTTCACCCCGGTCGGTACCGCGATGAGGAACGTCATGAAGGAGAAGAACGGCAGCAGCACACCGCCGGTGACGTACATGTGGTGCGCCCACACCGTCACGGACAGGCCCGCGATGGAGATCGTCGCCGCGACCAGTCCGATGTAGCCGAACATCGGCTTGCGGCTGAAGACCGGGAGCACTTCGGAGGCGATGCCGAAGAACGGGAGGGCGATGATGTACACCTCCGGGTGACCGAAGAACCAGAAGAGGTGCTGCCACAGCAGCGCCCCGCCGTTCGCCGGGTCGAAGATATGCGCACCGAACTTCCGGTCGGCCTCCAGCGCGAAGAGCGAGGCGGCGAGCACGGGGAAGGCGAACAGCACCAGCAGCGCGGTGAGCAGCACGTTCCAGCAGAAGATCGGCATCCGGAACATCGTCATGCCGGGCGCGCGCATGCAGATGATCGTGGTGATGAAGTTGACGGAACCGAGGATCGTACCGAATCCGGAGAAGGCCAGACCCATGATCCACAAGTCCCCGCCGATACCGGGCGAATGGACCGCGTCGGTCAGCGGCGAATAGGCGAACCAGCCGAAGTCGGCCGCGCCGTCGGGCGTCAGGAAAGCCCCTACGGCGATGGTCGAGCCGAACAGGTAGAGCCAGTAGGCGAACATGTTCAGCCGCGGGAACGCCACGTCGGGCGCGCCGATCTGCAGCGGCATGATCCAGTTGGTGAAACCGGCGAACAGCGGTGTGGCGAACATCAGCAGCATGACGGTGCCGTGCATGGTGAACGCCTGGTTGTACTGCTCGTTCGACACGATCTGGGTGCCGGGACGGGCGAGTTCGGCGCGCATGACGAGCGCCATGATGCCACCGAGAATGAAGAATACGAACGATGTGATGAGATACATCGAGCCGATCGTCTTATGATCGGTCGCGGTCGTCCAACTGACCACGATCGTCCCGATTTTTCGGCGCTTTCCCGGTCGCTTGTTCTGATAAGAATTCTCGGTCCCGGTCGGTCCTGCCGTACCCATGGTGGTCAATTGCGACGCTCCTCCGGTCGATTGTTTTTCACGACTCGGCACGAGCATGGCGGTGCATTCGGCGGCACGGTGCGATCTCGTCGTTTCCCGGCGCGTCGCCGCGACGTCAGGTGGATGAGGCCGGTGCGGCGACGAAGACGATCACCGGACAGGGCCCGGATCGGCGAGACCGTGCCGATCCCGCTCACCCAGGCCCTGTCCGGGATCGGCTAGCTCCTCGGCCCGGTCCTGCCCCCGGCAGGCGCGCTCACCGCGGCCCGGGGGCCGGGCAGGCTGCCGCTCTCCTGGCCGGGCGGCGCGGCGGCCGGGCGGCCGAACCGCAGCAGCCCGCGCACCCGGAGCCAGAACCGGTCAGGGACGAACACCGCGTCGGCGACGATCATCGCGCCGGAGAACAGCGGCAGCCCGAGCAGCAGCGCGATACCCAGATGCATGCCCAGCAGCATCACCAGCACCGGGTACTTGAGCCTGCCGAACAGCACGAACGGGAAGGCCACCTGCAACAGGACCGTCAGATAGCCGGCCACCGCCATGAACACCGCGTGGCCGTCCACGAAATGGGACAGGGCGGGCCACGGCCGGAACAGCTCCAGGTTCATGACGTAGTGCAGCGCCGTTCCGTCGCCCCACTTGCCGCCCTGCACCTTGTAGAGTCCCGCCGAGCCGTACAGGAAGCAGACCTGGGCGGCGATGACGAACATCCCGCAGTTGTGCACGGTGGTGACCAGCGTCCGCCGGGCGGCGCCGAGCCGCGAGGGCGCCGCGTCAACCACCGGCCGCCGCTCCCGCAGCGCGTCCAGGGACCAGCGGCGCCCGCACCCGGTGAGGGTGAGATACAGCGCCATCAGCAGGATCAGATTGTCGCCGCCGTCCGTCATGAAGATCGCCCGCGCGTGGAACGACGCCACCACGACGGCGAACAGCACGGATGTCACCCGGGTTCGCCAGCCCAGCAGGAACAGCGCGCAGACGACGACCGCCAAGGCGTAACAGCACTCGAAATAGGCCCGGTTGTCGGACAGCGTCAGCACACTGGCCCAGCCGGTCTCGGCGAAGAGCCGCCTTGCCATGGCGGGGGTCCACGGCGAGTCGGGACCCCAGATCTCGGCACGGTGCGGGAACTCGCGCAGCAGGAAGGCGAGATAGAGGAATCCGTACCCGATACGCAGCACGGACGCGGCGTACAGCGAGACCGGCCGCTCGGTCAGCAGGCCGTAGAGCCGCGCGGCCCGGTCGCGTACGGCGGCCAGCGCGCGGGGGGCGTGCTCAGTCGTTGTCATGGGAGATCACCGTCCACCAGGGCAGATAACGGGTGTTCGCAGGCGACGGCGGCTGGGCCGCGGGGTGCGGGGTGCCGGTAGCGCCCGGCGGCGGGATCTGCTCAGTGACGACCCGGAGTTGGATGGACTCGAAGGCGCCGCGCCGGTGCGCGGCGATCCGGTCGGTCGCGATGTCGCGCAGATACTCCTGGAGCAGCACGGCACGGTCCGAGTGCGGCTGGTCGTCCCCACCGTGCGATTCGAGGTACGACGACCAGGCCCTGCGCAGCATGTTCTGCGAGGTGTGGCTGGGAAACGGATTGTGCCGTACCGCTTCGTCGTCCACGGCGGACAGGTCGAACCAGCCGCTCACCTTGACGGCCCCGGCCGCGTCGGTGTGCGCGGTACGGGCCGAGATCCGCTGGTTGACCGACTCGGGATCCGGTGCGAAGAGCTTCCAGTTCTGTTCGAACAAGGGGTAGACCCACGCGTCGACCTGCCGGCTGAACTGCCGCGAGACGGCGTTGGCCGGGGCCACATGCAGAAACACCAGGAACACATGGGCCAGCGCCGCCGCCGCGCACAGCAGGACGGCGGCCCCGAGCCCCGCCGTCGGTCCGCGGGACGGCGTCGCCGGCTCTGCGTCAGGGCGGCTCTGTTCAGTTACATCCGTTGGTTCCGTGCCGACCAGCACAGCTCCACCCGGCCTTTCTTGCCTGGGGACGGCGGCGCGTGGCGGAATCGGCCTCGATTCCGCCACGCGCCTGTCGCTGTCCGGGTTGCTCAGTGCTTGTCCGGCTGGTCGCCGTAGCCCTCGTGCTGGCCGGGCTGCTCGCCGTACGGGGCCGGCTTGTGCGGCTTGCCGTGTCCGTGGCCCGGCGGCTTGCCGTGGCCGTGGCCGTGGCCGTGCCCGTGTCCGTGGCCGTGCCCGCCACCGGTGGTGGCGCCGGTGGTGCCGCCGGTGGTGGTGGCCCCGGTGGTGCCGCCCGTGACGGTGGCGCCGGTGGTGCCGCCCGTCACGACTCCGCCGAGTACCCCGCCGAGCACGCCGCCGGTGCCGCCGCCCGTCGTCACGCCGCCGAGCACGCCGCCCAGGACGCCCCCGAGGACGCCCGTCGTCGTACCGCCGGTGGTGGTGCCGGTGGTGGTTCCGGTCGTCGTGCCGGTGGTGGTACCCGTCGTGGTGCCCGTGGTCGTACCGGTCGTGGTGCCGGTGGTCGTACCGCCGGTGGTGGTGGAGCAGGTCGACCTGGTGATCCTGTTGGTGTCCAGCGACACCGTGCCATTACGGGCCAGCGCACGGCCGTCGATGGAGGCACCCGTGGTCACACTGATCGAGGTCAGCGCCAGGATGTTGCCGACGAACGTGGAGTTGGTGCCCAGCGTGGCCGAACTGCCGATCTCCCAGAACACGTTGCACGGCTGCGCGCCGTTGACCAGCAGCACCCGGCTCGCGGACGCCGTGGTCAGTCCCGAACCCACCTGGAAGACCCATACCGCGTTGGGGTCGCCCTGGGCGTCCAGCGTCAGGGTGCCGGTGAGGCCGAGTGTGGACGAGGCCGTGTACACACCGGGGACCAGGGTCAGACCGCCCGCGTCCGGCGGCAGCGCCGCGTCGGTGGCCTGTCCCGCCGCGTCGTTGAACGCCGTCACCAGGTCGGACTGGGCCTGCAGGGCCACCGCGTCCGCCGAGTGCTGCGCACCGTTCACAATGCCGGGCGGGAACCCGCTGATGGCCGTGCCCGGACTCACCCCGAGGTCTCCGGTGAGAACCGAAGGGCCTGTGTTGGTGACCGATTGACCGGCCAGTACGGCGAAGCTCGCCGCCGTGCCCAGCGGCACGGGAGTTGCGATGGCGCTCGCCTGAGTGGATGTCGTCGCCACTACGGCGGCGGCTACGAGCGGCGCGACAACCACGGCTGTCCAGCGGGACATCCGGTGTCGTTGCGGCGAACGCAGAAAATTCGGCTTCATCGAGGGCCCAGATCCTGTCAGAGTCGATGTTCTTTTTACGGGCGGCACGGGGTCTAAGCGCTGCCACATCTGTCGCCGGAATATTAAGCACGAAATCCGCGCCGGTATTCAACGCATCCGAGTGAATTGAAAGGAGTGCCGACTCGGCTCACGATAGATATGACAACGATACAAAGGTAATTCGGTTGAATCACTCCGGTGCGACACTCCGATGGCCGATGGCCTTCGCCCGCCGCCGCTCGTTGGCCCGGTGTGATCAATATTGCTGGGAAGGTGACCACACGATGAGCAAGCACAAGAAGGGCCGCAAGCACCGCACCGTCAACCGGACGCCCCGGCCGGTCGGCCCCGCAGCGGGACGGCGCGCCGCGGCGCCGGCGGCCAGGGGCATGATCCCGCCCCCGGCCCATACGGCTACGGGTGAGCCGCAGGGGCCGGGGGCGCCGGCCGCGCAGGAGGAGCCGGCGGGGCCGGTGTTCTACAACAGCGCGCGCAACGGCGGTCTCGGCCTCCACGCGGCCAGGACCTGGCGGGAGTTGACCGCCGCCGGCGCGTCGGGGCTGAGTGTCGACGAGCTGTGCGCGGCCGCCGGCTACCAGGCGCCGACCATCACGAAGCATCTGAAGGGCCTGGCCCGCTACGGGCTGGCCGAGCAGAACGGCGACCGGTGGCAGCCGACCGGCAGGAGCCAGTGGGAAGCGGCTGCCCAGCACGGCCTGCCGGTACGGGCGGGCGACGAGGTCCCCGCGGCCGGCGCGCCGGTCGGCGGCTGACCCCGCCGACGGGAGGTGCGGCGACGGTCAGTTGTCCATCATGTCGGGTTCTTCGCTGACCACGGTGTCCGAGGCGCCCTGGTCCGAGCCGTCCGAGCCGTCCGAGGCGCCGATCGTCGCGCCGGTGGCCGCCAGCGCCGTGGTGACCGGCTGGAAGAACGTCTCACCGCCGCTGGTGCAGTCGCCGCTGCCGCCCGAGGTCAGGCCGACGGCGGCGTCGGCGGCGAACAGCGCGCCGCCGCTGTCGCCCGGCTCGGCGCAGACATCGGTCTGGATCAGACCGTTGACGATGTCTCCGTTGCCGTAGTTGACCGTGGCGTCCAGGCCGGTCACCGTCCCTCCCCGCACCCCGGTGGTGCTGCCGGAGCGCGTCACCTGAAGCCCCACGCTCGCGTCCACGGCCCGGGTGATCTCCTGCGAACCGGCGTCCCCCAGGTCGACGGCGCTGGGCGGCTGGGTCGCCGCGTCGTCGTACGTGACGAGCGCGAAGTCGGCGACGGGGAACGTCGACACGGTGACGGCGCCCAGCGGTACGGTGCCGTCCGGGTCGGCGAACCAGGTGTCGGCCTCGTTCCCGCAGTGCCCGGCGGTGAGGAAGGCGGGCGCGCCCGCGACGTCGACGTTGAAGCCGAGGGAGCAGCGGACGGCGCCGCCGAATATCGCGTCACCGCCGCTCACCCCGCCGACGGCCTGCCCGCCCTGGTCCTGGCCGCCCGTGCCCTGGTCGCCGGGATCCTGGCCGCCCGTACCCTGCCCGCCCGTACCTTGCGCGTCCGAGCCCTGCCCGTCCATGCCCTGGTCGCCGCGGTGGTGGCCGTCGAAGGGCCGGAACACGCCGGCGCTGCGCTTCATGGTCACCAGACCGCCGAGATCGTCCACCGCCCGGTTCAGGGTCGCCATCCGGTCACCCGTGACGGTGCTGTCGGCGAGTACGGAGACCGTGTTGGTCTTCGGGTCGACGGACCACGCGGTGCCCGGCACCGAGGCGGTGGCCTTGAGGGTCCGTGCCGCGCCCTTGAGTTCGGCGGTGCTGTTCTGCACGACCCGCGCGACTCCGCCGCCCGCCTCGACGCTCCGGGCGCTCCGCGCGTCGAGGACGTTGACGACGAGCTGCTTGGCGCCGGCGCTGTAGTACCAGCCCGCCGCGCCGTTCCCGAGGGTCGCGGTGAGCGCGGTACCCAGCCGGGCCGCCGCGTCGGGCGTGAGCACGCGGCTCTCCGTACGCCTGTCACCTGGCTGGTCGTGTTCGGAACTCGCTTGGGCGCTCGGCAGCACGATGGCGGCTCCGGCGATGGCGATCGCGCAGGCCCCGGCGGCGAGGCCGGTCCGCTTGTTCACATGTCGGTGGCTCAACTCACGGCCCTCCAGAGAGGGACAGGTCCGTCCTGTCCACCGGGAGGTACGGGCGGGCGGCGCCGGATTCTCAACCGGCGGGCCGCCGATCTTCCTTGCGTGAACCCCGGAACAGGGGGCAGTCGGCGCAGAGAGGAACAATCCGTACACGCCGATGAGGGAGCCGTTTGATGAGCGACAACATGTGGGGCTACCAGCCGGCGACGGGGCACACCGCGGGCAACACCCTGACCGGCTACAAGGTCGAGGCGACGGACGGCACCGTCGGGAAGGTCGACAAGCACTCCGACGAGGTGGGCTCCGCCTACCTCGTCGTCGACACGGGCGTCTGGATCTTCGGCAAGCACGTACTGCTGCCGGCCGGCACCGTGAGCCGGGTCGACCCGGCAGAAGAGAAAATCTATGTCGACCGTACGAAGGAGCAGATCAAGGAGGCTCCCGAGTTCGACAAGGAAAAGCATGTGGGGGACGCCGCCTATCACCACCAGGTGGGCGAGCATTACGGCCGCCACCGCCGCGTCTGAAACTCGCGTACGGCAGTCAATACATTAGCCCGGCGGAGAATCCGTTAATGTTATCGCGTGCAAACGTGGACAGGAAATTCTCATCCTCTCGGAGCCACCTATGACGGCTCAGGTACCAATTTCGCTTTGTTCTCGGAGGTCGCGGAAAAGGTCGAACTCGCGCTGATCAGCGATCAGGGTACGGAGGAGCGCGTCAGGCTCACCGAGGTCGACGGGTTCGTGTGGCACGCGTATCTGCCAGGAGTGGGGCCCGGCCAGCGGTACGGCTACCGGGTGCACGGGCCCCACTCGCCCGCCGACGGGCAGCGTTGCAATCCGGCGAAACTGCTGCTCGACCCGTACGCCAAGGCGGTCGACGGCCAGATCGACGGGGACGAGTCGCTGTTCGGCTACCGGTTCGGCCGGCCCGACGAGCAGAACACCAAGGACAATCTCGGGCACACCATGCTGTCGGTGGTGACCGGCTCGTACTTCGACTGGGGCGACGACCGGCCGCCGAACCGGCCGTACCACGAGACGGTCATCTACGAGGCACACGTCCGGGGCCTCACCGCCACCCACCCCGGCCTGCCCGAGGAGATCCGCGGTACGTACGCCGGGATCGGCCACCCCGCGATCATCGCGCATCTGACCCGGCTCGGCATCACGGCGATCGAGCTGATGCCGGTGCACCAGTTCGTCCAGGACGGCACCCTGCGGGAGCGCGGCCTGTCGAACTACTGGGGCTACAACACCATCGGCTTCTTCGCCCCGCACAACGCCTACGCGTCGACCGGCACCCGCGGCCAGCAGGTGGACGAGTTCAAGACCATGGTCAAGGCGCTGCACGCGGCCGGCATCGAGGTCATCCTCGACGTCGTCTACAACCACACGGCGGAGGGCAACGAGCTGGGCCCGACGCTGTCCTTCCGGGGCATCGACAACGCCGCGTACTACCGTCTCGTGGACGGCGACCGCGCGCACTACTACGACACCACCGGCACCGGCAACAGCCTGCTGATGCGCCACCCCTCCGTGCTCCAGCTCATCATGGACTCGCTGCGCTACTGGGTGCTGGAGATGCGGGTCGACGGTTTCCGGTTCGACCTGGCGGCCACCCTCGCCCGGCAGTTCCACGAGGTCGACCGGCTCTCGGCCTTCTTCGACCTGGTGCAGCAGGACCCGGTCGTCAGCCGGGTGAAGCTGATCGCCGAGCCGTGGGACATCGGGGACGGCGGCTACCAGGTCGGCAACTTCCCGCCGCTGTGGACCGAGTGGAACGGCAAGTACCGTGACGCCGTGCGGGACTTCTGGCGCGGCGAGGAGTCGGCGCTGGCCGAGTTCGGCTCGCGCCTGACCGGTTCGTCCGACCTCTACCAGCACGACAGGCGCCGGCCGCTGGCGAGCATCAACTTCGTCACGGCGCACGACGGCTTCACCCTGCGCGACCTCGTCTCGTACAACGACAAACACAACGAGGCCAACGGCGAGGACGGCAACGACGGGGAGAGCGCCAACCGGTCCTGGAACTGCGGCGCCGAGGGCGAGACCGACGATCCGGACATCCTGGCCCTGCGCGCCAGACAGCAGCGCAATCTGCTGACCACCCTGCTGGTCTCGCAGGGCGTCCCGATGCTCGCCCACGGCGACGAACTCGGCCGCACCCAGCAGGGCAACAACAACGTGTACTGCCAGGACAACGAACTCGCCTGGGTGGACTGGGACCTCGACGCCGAACAGCAGGACCTGCTCGACTTCACCGGGCGGCTGATCCGGCTGCGCGACGACCACCCCGTGCTGCGCCGCCGCCGGTTCTTCCGCGGCGACACCGGCGCCGACGGACTGGCCGACCTGGTCTGGCTCCGGCCGGACGGCGGCGAGATGCAGGACACCAACTGGCAGCGCGGCGACGCCCGCGCGATCACCGTCTTCCTCAACGGCGACGCCATCTCCGAGCCGGACCCGCGCGGCGACCGGGTGACCGACGACTCGTTCCTGATCCTGCTCAACGGCCACCACGAACCGCTCGACTTCCGGCTGCCCGCCGAGCGGTACGGGGTGAGCTGGCAGGTCGCGGTGAACACCGCGGACGAGAAGGACGCCTCCGCCGAGTCGGAACTCAAGGCCGGCGCCACCGTACGCGCCGAGGCCCGCAGCACACTGGTACTCATCCGCACCGAGGGCTGAGCCGGGCAACGGTGGCCCGGGGCGGCTGAACGCCCCGGGCCACCGGTTCACCTCGACCTCGGTACGGGGCCGCGTCCGCTCACGCGGCGGCGGTCGCCTTCGCCAACTGCTCGGCGCTGGGGGAGATCCTGGGCGAGGCGAAGGTCACCACGATGGCGACGACCGTGAACACCCCAGCCACGAGCAGGCCCCGGTGGAAGCCGTCGACCAGCGCCTGCTCCTGCGAGGCTCCGGACGCCAGGGCCGCCGTGGTGTGCGAGAGGGACAGCGTGGTCACCACGGCCAGCCCGAGAGCGCCGCCCACCTGGTAAAAGGCCGTCACCACACCGGAGGCCGCGCCCGCTTCGTGGTTCTCGACGTCAACGACGGCCGCGATCTGGGCCGGTACGCCCAGTCCGATGATGCCGACGCCGAACAGCACCAGTCCAGGCAGGAGTTCGCTCGCGTACGAGCCGTGTGCGCTGACGCCCATCAGCAGCGCGAGACCGGCGACGTTCAGTAGCGCGCCGCCCAGTTGGACGGGCCGGGTGCCGAAGCGCTGGACGAGCTGGGTGGCGCCGACGGCGGCCGCGATGGCGGCCGCCCCCATGGGCAGGAAGTGCACACCGGCGTCCAACGCCGAGTCGCTGCGCACCTGCTGGAGATAGATGGACGTCAGGAAGAACATGCTGAGGAACGCGGCTCCGTTGAGGCCGAGCGCGACACTCGCCGTCGACAGGGCGCGGGAGCGGAAGAGCCGCAGCGGTACGAGCGGGGCGTGCGAGCGCGACTCGACGGCGACGAACGCCGCCAGCAGCACGGCGCCGCCGAGCAGGAAGCCGGCCACCTCGAGCGAGCCCCAGCCGGCGGGCTCGGCCCGTACGACGCCGTAGACCACGGCGAGCAGCCCGGTCGTACCGAGCGTGGCACCGAGGGCGTCGAAGTCGCGTGCCCCGGCACCGACTCCGGGGATGTGCCGCACGAAGGTCGGCGTGAGCAGCACGATCAGAGCGACGATGGGTACGTTCACGAAGAACACCCAGCGCCAGTCGAGGGAGTCGACCAGCAGCCCCCCGGCCACCACACCGAGGGTGCCGCCGAGACCGGCGAGTCCGCCCCACACGCCCATGGCGATGGTGCGCTCCCTGCCGTGCGGGAAGGTCACCGTCAGGATCGACAGCGCGGCAGGCGACAGCATCGCGCCGCCGAGCCCCTGCACGGCACGCGCCGCGATCAGCACACCGGGGGAGTCGGCGAACCCCGCCAGCAGCGACGTCACGCCGAAGAGCGCGAGCCCGGCGACGAACACCCGCCGTGAGCCGAGCAGATCGGCGGTGCGCCCGCCGAGCAGCAGGAAGCCGCCGAAGAGCAGCGTGTACGCGCTGATGACCCACTGCAGGTTCTCCGAGGAGAAGCGCAGATCGGTCTGGATGTCGGGAAGCGCGACGTTCACGATCGTCACGTCGAGCACCACGATGAATTGGGCGAAGGCCAGAACGGCCAGCGTGGCCCAGGGACTGCGTCGCACGGATTACCTCACAACAGGGAGACCGCCGGTTGAGTATGCGGTGTAAGCGTACATAGTAAACACGGCGAGGTGTGCGCCGTATACTCAAGGGGCCGAGCTACGGGAAGAGGCCGAGGTCATGGGTGCGAAGGCACGACTGAACAAGGAGACGCTGGTCTCCACCGCGCTGGAGCTGGCGGACGCGGACGGGCTCGACGCCGTCACCACGCGGCGCCTCGCCCAGCACCACGGCGTGACCCCCATGGCCCTCTACCGGCACTTCCGCGACAAGGACGAGATCCTCGACGCCGTCGCCGAACGGCTGCTCGCCGAGGCCGACCTGCCCGCACCGGACGACCGGCCCTGGCACGAGCAACTGCGGGACGTCTTCGACGCGTTGCTGCGCGCCCTGCGCCCGCACCCGGCCGCCGCCGCGCTCGTGCTGAGCAGGGTGCTCAGCTCGGACCCGGGCCTCGCGCTGGCCGAACGCGCCCTGGCGCTGCTGGCGGAGGCCGGCTTCCCGGTCGACCGAGCCGCCGAGGCGTCGAGCCAGGCGCTCAGCTCACTGGTCGCGCTCGTCCTGACCGAGCCGGGCCGGGGCGCCGCCATCGCCGACGAGGAGAAGCGGGACGAGGAGATCATCGCCAAGCGGGCCGCGCTCGCCGCCCTCCCGCCCGCCCGCTACCCCCATGTCGTCGCCGCGGCCGACGCGTTGGCCGACTGCGCGAGCGACGAGGTGTACTACGCCCGCGGCACCGCGATGATCGTCGCCGGGATGCGCTCCGTGGACGTACGGGCCTGACGCTCCGTCAGCGGCCGGTCAGCCCCGCGAGCGCCGCGTCCACCGCGCCGGCCAGCCGCAGCGGGTCGGGATCGACCTTCACCACGACCTGGAGTCCCTGGAGCATCATCGTGAGCATCGCCGCGTACCCCGGCAGATCCAGCGCCGCCGGGATCTCGCCCTGCCGGACCGCGTGCCGCAATCCGCTCAGCAGCCCTTCCTCCACCACGGATAGCACCTCGGCGAGGCAGTCGGCGACCGCGGGATCGCCGGGCAGCAGCTCGCCCGCCGTGTTGGCGATCAGGCAGCCGCGCGGCTCCGCCTCCTCGGCGGCCAACTGCAGATAGCCGAGCATGATGGCCCTGATCCTGGGCACGACCAGGCCCTCGCCCAGCAGCGCGGGCGCCACCGCACGGGCTTGCGAGTCCCGGTACTGCTCCAACGCCCGCAGGAACAGGCTGTGTTTGTCACCGAACGCGCGGAAGAGGCTGCCGGGGTGCAGCGCGAACTGCTCGCTCAGCTCGGCGACCGAGGTGCCCTCGTAGCCTTTCGTCCAGAACAGCTCCATGGCGCGATCGATGACGTCGTTCTCGTTGAAGGTCCGCGGGTGAGCCACCCCCGCATCGTAAAGGGGCACCGGGGTACCGGAACGGGGGGTGGGCACCCGCCGACCAGGGCGTTACGGGCCCGCCACCGGGAGTCACCCGTACGGCTGACCGAAGGCCGACAAGGCGCTGCGGACCGGCACTATGCGGATATACAGACACCCCTGACACGGACATCTCCGACGCGACACTGACGACAAGGACGGTTCCCGATGGCGACGACGAGCGGAGCGCTCGACGCGGTGGTGGTGGGCGCGGGTCTCGCGGGGCTCGCCTGCGCACGCGACCTGCTGGCGGCGGGGCTCGACGTACGCCTCGTCGAAGCGTCCGACGCGGTCGGCGGCCGGATGCGCTCCGACCGGTACGAGGGATTCGTCATCGACCGCGGGTTCCAGGTCTTCAACACCTCCTACCCGCAGGTCCGCCGGCGCCTCGACCTGCGGGCCCTCGCGCTGCGCCCGTTCACCCCCGGGGTGCTGATCCACACCGACCGGGGCCGGCTCCGCTTCAGCGACCCCACCCGCCGCCCGCGCGAAGCGGCCGACCTGCTGCCCGGCAGGCTCGCCGGCCCCCGCGACCTGCTGGCACTCGGCGTCCTCTCGGCCCGCGACATGCTCGCCCCCGCCGCGCTGCTCAAACGCGGCGAGGAGCGCACCACCCGCTCGGCGCTCGCCGCGGCCGGCCTCTCGGAGGAATTCGTCGAACGGTTCTTCCGGCCGTTCCTGTCCGGGGTCTTCCTGGAGGACGAACTCGAAACGTCCAGCCGGGTCTTCCACCTCGTCTGGCGCAGCATGCTGCGCGGCACGCTGTGCCTGCCCACGGACGGCATCGGCGCCGTACCCCGGCAGCTCGCCGACGCCCTGCCGGCCGGCACCCTCACGCTGGAGTCGCCGGTCGACCGGCTCACCGACGACGGCGTCCTGCTGGCGACCGGCGCCGAACTCGCCGCGAAGGCCGTGGTGGTGGCCACCGGGCCCGGCCCCGCTGCGGCCCTCCTGCCGGCCGCGCACATCGGCCCGTACCGGACGACGACCACCTACTACCACACGGCGGACAGCTCGCCGTTGGCCGAGCCCACGCTGCTCACGGACGAACGCCGCCGCTTCCTCAACACCTGCGTACTGAGCGAGGTCGTCCCCGGCTACGCCCCTGCGGGGACCGCGCTGATCGCCACGTCCGTGCTCGGCACGGACACCCCCGGCCGCGAGGCCCGGCTCCGGACGGCGCTCGCCGAGGCGTACGGGACGGACGCCTCGGCGTGGCGGCTGCTGACCGTACGGACCATCGAGGACGCGCTGCCCGCCATGCCGCCGCCGCACCGCCTCAGCACCCCGGCGCAGCTCGCGCCGGGCCGCTTCGTCTGCGGCGACCACCGCGCCACCGGATCCGTCCAGGGCGCACTGGCCTCCGGCGCGCGGGCGGCCCGTGAGGTCCTGCGCGAACTGCGTCCTTAGGTCGCCGTCCGCGCGCAACCGGTCACGGCGCCGCCGGCGCCGCACCGGCCGCCGGCTGCGGGCCGTACGCGGTCAGGAAGCGGTTGCGGAACGTGTCCATCCGCCAGACCGGGGCGTGCGGGCCGGGCCGCAGACCGTCCTGCCAGCCCCACGGGGCGATCTTGTCGAGGACGGCCGGGTCATGGGCCACGATCGCGATCGGCACGTCCCGGCTCGCGTGGTCACCCGCGACCTTCGGGATGGGCTGGTGGTCGCCGAGGAAGACCAGCACGGTGTTGTCGTGGCCGTACTTGGCCACGTACGACACGAGGCTGTTCACCGAGTACTCGACGGAGTCCGCGTAGTCGCCCCGGACCTCGGGCCTGCCGCGCAGCACGGCGCGCGGGTCCTTGCCGGCCGCGTGGATGGCGTCGTACACGGAGCCGTCCCCGACCTGGTCCCAGCCGACCGACGTGGGGAGCGGGGCCCACGGGTTGTGGCTGGAGGTGAGGATGATCTCCGACATCAGCGGCTTGGGGCCCGGTGTGCCGTGTTCGAGCCGCTCGAAGGACGACAGGACGAACTGGTCGGGCATCCGGGACCAGCCGAAGGACGGGCCCTGGTAGCCGAGCTGCCGGGAGTCGTAGATGTTGTCCAGGCCGAAGAACTTCCCCTCCGGCCAGGCCCGGGTGACCCCCGGCATGATCCCGACCGTCCGCCACGCGTCGGCACGCTGGAAGGCGCCGGTGAGTGTCATCCGGTCGCCGGAGGTGACGGTCTCGTAGCTGCGCTGGTTGGTGATCCACAGCCCGGACAGGAACGTGGAGTGCGCCAGCCAGCTCCCGCCGCCCGCCGTCGGCGAGGTGAGGAACGCGCTGCGGGAGGAGAACCCGGCCGCGCGCAGCTTGCTCGTGTTCTCCGCCAGCATCGCGTCGATCTGCGGCGCCATCGACGGATCCTCGACCGCGCTGCGGCCGTAGCTCTCGATGAAGGCGAAGATGACGTCCTTGCCGCGCAGCCCGGTGAGCAGTTGGTCGGGCGGCGTCTTGCCGAAGGGGTCGACGGCCGCGGCTTTGGCGAGCTGCCGCTCGTCCCGCAGACTGTCGCGCGCCTGCTTCACATGGCTGTAGACCAGCTCGCCGGTGCTCCGGGACGCCACCGGCGCCCCGGCGAGCTGCGTACCGAGCGCGGCGCAGATGATCCACGCGACGCCGAGGACCGCGGTGGTGCCGAGCGTGGCCCTGGTGTCGCGGACCACGGGACGGCTCACCCTGAGCACCGCGAGCGGCATGAGGACGAGCACGGCGGCGACGATCAGGATGACCCCGATCACGGCGCCGACGGCGAGCGCCTGGCCGCCCGAGTCCCGCAGGAACGCCTCGGCGTCGTCGAACAGGAACCAGTCGAGCCGCGCGTCGAACGGCCGGTCCAGCTCGTTGTAGAAACCTATGTCGAGGAACTTGAGGATGGTCACAAGACCGAGGGCCACCCCGGCGGCGATCGCCACCACCCGCCGCGCCCGCTGCGGCAGGAACGGCAGTACGGCCGCGCCGACCAAGCCCTCCACCGGGATCCGGAGGAAGGCGGAGACGGTGGGATCCGTGAGGTTGTTCGGCAGCAGCAGCGCGAGGAGGACGAGCACGGCGGCGAGCCCGGTGAGCACCAGCGCCGCAGCTCGGGCGACGCCGGGGCGCCTCTCCCGCCAGGTGCCGGAAGCCCCGGCCCCGGGAGTGCCGGCGCCTGGTGTGTCGGCGCCTGGTGTGTCGGGGGAGCCGTCGACAGGGCCGTCGGGGCCGGGGTTCCCCTTCTCGCCGGTCTTGTCCGTGTCCGGCAGTTGACGAGACTTCATGAAGGGCGACAACCCAAGTTCCTTCCGCGCGAGGCCCGGTGGTGACATCGCGGACCAGGCACAGAGGGTCGGGGCCGCAGACTGGTGTACGGCCCAGCGATGCGTTTCGTTCAACGCACGACTGCGGAAATCACGGTCACGCGGCAGGGCCGCGAGCGGCGGTCCCGGCCGTCCGTCAGCTCAACCCGCGAACCGGGGGAGCCACTTCACCCGGTAGTCGGCGTGTCCCGCGTGCTCGGCCGCGATCTGCCGGACGACGAACCCCAGGCCGACCGCGCGCCCGGAGGGGAAATCGCGGGCGGGGCGGTCCACGTCCAACTCGGCGACCTCGGCGTACTCACCGAGGAGCACCCGGGTGGTCTCGATGCGGCGGAGGGTCTGCGCCGGGTCCTGGTGGGCGATGTGCCGGTCGTAGCCGTAGTCCTTCATGCTGAAGGCGATCGGGCCCGTCGTGCTGTGGACCTCGCCCGGCCGCTCCGGCGGGCAGCGCCACGTGTCGCCGCCACCGCCCCGCGCGATCTGCTCCTCCTCGTCCAGCCGGGCCCGGACGAAGGCGATCAGTGCGTCGTTCTCGTTCACGCGTCTTGCTCCTCGAAACGGCCCGTCCAGAGCTGTCAGTGGGCTTGGCGGGCTGGGACGGCCGTCAGGAAGGATACCCCCGCGCGGCAACGGCACTTGCCTCACCGGCGACCGCACGAACACCGCCCATATGGGCGATTTGACGGTATTAACCGTCACGTCCGTATAGCCACCGAAAAAGCAACTTGTCGCCCCCCGTTCCTCGTTGAAGCGCGCGGTTGCGCCATATCTCCGTGATGTGTGTCACGTAAGGACATGTCGGTCGGGAGAGCGGTCCGCTGCCATTTCCCTCGCACAGAAGGAAAGTTGAGTTCTCGAACGTCCTGCGGGTAACGGGATTGCCGCTCCTTCGCATTCCTGATTCGAGATGTTTCTGTAATGCGGGACTTGTTCCGGCCGACTGTTGTCGCTTACGTTCACGTCACTCCGGGTGGACCGCCTAATCCTGCCGCCGTCCGGAAAACCCAATCCCACTCACTTACGGCAGGAGCGGGGGAACCAAGGTAAGCCGCCGGTCCTCATCCAGGACCGGCTAGGGGTGAAGTCGCATTCAGGTGCGGCCGGACATCTCCAGTCCGAACCCGACAGCTCACCTCGTAGGCGACGGAGAGGAATTAGTCATGCCCAGGAAGCACCGTCGTCCCCGTACCGGCCGGCTCACCCGACGCCTTATCGCATTCGGTACGGGTGGTGCGGCGCTCACCATTCCGCTGGTGGCCGCCACCACCGCCACAGCGGCGCCGTCCGTACACAGCTCGGCCGTCGCATCGGCAGTGAAGTCGGCGCCCGCGTCCGTCGTGGCCGCCAAGAAGGCCGCTTCGAGGACGTACTCCGTGGTCCACGGCGACTCGCTCGCCAAGATCGCCCGCAGCCACTCGCTGAGCGGTGGCTGGAAGAAGCTCTACCAGGACAACCGGCAGGCCGTCGGCGACAACCCGTCGCTGATCCACCCCGGTCTCAAGCTGACCCTGGGCGGCAAGGCCGCGTCGAAGCCGGCCGCGACGACCGCCGCCAAGAGCGCGAGCAGGACCGCCGTCAAGGCCGCTCCGAAGGCCGAGGCCAAGCCGGCCGCGGCCGCCGCCGCCCCCTCGGCGTCCGGCAAGAGCGCCCAGGGCGGTACGAGCACCACCCCGATCGAGACGGCGGCGAAGTCGTACACCAACGACCTGGACGGCTGGATCAAGGAGTCGCTGGACATCATGGCCGCCCACGGCATCCCGGGCAGCTACGACGGCATCTACCGCAACATCATGCGGGAGTCGTCCGGCAACCCGGCGGCCATCAACAACTGGGACTCGAACGCCGCCGCGGGCACGCCGTCCAAGGGGCTGCTGCAGGTCATCGACCCGACGTTCCAGGCGTACCACGTGGACGGCACGTCCATGGACAGCTACGACCCGGTGGCCAACATCACCGCCGCGTGCAACTACGCGGCTGCCACCTACGGCTCGATCGACAACGTGAACGGTCCCTACTGACCGGACCTTCACCCACCCGACGGGCCCACTCCGGCCGGACGACGCACACGTCCGGCGGGGGTGGGTCCGTTCGGCATGCTGGGGATGCGGCGCGTCACGCAGGCGCCGACACGGCGCGCACCGGTGCGTCCGCTGCCCCGGCCGAGCCCGGCCATCGCGTAGCCGATGCTGCCGAAGGCGATCAGGGTGAGCAGCAGGGCGAGGGTCCAGAAGAGCATCGCCGGGCCTCCGGGTCTCGGAGCGGGGCGTGACTCCTGCCCGCGGTGGGACGCATCGGCAACGATGCGCAGAGTGCGATCCCTGCGGACGATAGCCCGTCGGGCCGTTTCTGAACAGGCGTCAAGTCGCCATCCGCCACGCCCTCCGGGCCCGGCGCAGACCCGACGTGCCGGCTCGGCCGAATGAACGGCGGGGAAACGGCATCCGTCGTGTCGAAGTCATATTTACGTACAACCTTCTAGGGTGTGGATGAATCTCACTCGGTGACCGCCGCTGTTGACGAGGGAGCCCGAATGCTGAAAGTGAGCATAGTGATTCCGGTTTACAACGCCGGAGAGCATCTGGACCGCTGCGCCGCATCACTGACCGGCCAGAGCCTCGGATCCGACGCCTACGAGATTCTCTACGTGAACGACGGGTCGACGGACGATTCGGCCGATCGGCTGCACCGGCTCGCCGCCCGCCACCCGCATGTGCGCGTCCACCATCAGGAGAACTCCGGCTGGCCCGGCAAACCCCGCAACGTCGGCGTGCGACTGGCCCGCGGCAAGTACGTGCAGTTCGTGGACCAGGACGACGAACTCGCCCCGGAGTCGCTGGAACGCCTGGTCAGACTGGGGGAGCGGAACGACTCGGACATCGTGCTCGGCAAGATGTACGGCACGATGACGGGACCGAGCAACGTGTTCAAGCGGACCGTCGAGCGCTGCACGGTCAAGGACGCGCCGCTGATCGAGAGTTTGACGCCGCACAAGATGTTCCGAAGATCCTTTCTGCTGGATCACGGCATCACATTCCCCGAAGGGCGCGTCCGGCTCGAAGACCAGCTCTTCATGGCGCGCGCGTACACCCGCGCGCGAACCGTCTCCATTCTCGGCGACTATCCGACCTACCGCTGGGTCCGCCGGGCGGACGGCGGCAACAGCAGCAGCGGCGCCACGACGGCCGACACGTATTACCGCCATCTGCGGCACGTTGTCGACGCCATCAAGGAGGGCACCGAACCGGGGGAGTTGCGCGACAGACTGCTACGGCGCTCCTATCGGGTGGAATTACTCCGACCGGTGACCGAGCCGCGCGTTCTGCAACGGACCGGGACTCAACTGCGCACGTATTTCGATGTCGTTCGGCGGATGGCGCTTGAATGTTTCCCACCGGGGGTCAGAGAGGGAATGCCGGCCGTCGGAGGACTGCGGGCCACCCTGCTGGAGGAGGGCCGGCTGGAATCCCTTGTCGAACTCGCCCGGCGCACCGGCGGAATCAGACCGCGGCTCGACATGGAGAAGCCTTTCTGGCGGCAGGACAAACTCGTGGTGCGCACCACGGTCCGTCATGTCCGGCCGAATGGTGAGCCGTTGGTTCTCGTGCAGCGCGACGGAAAGATGTTCCTCGATCCCGAACTGCTGGCGGGCATCGAAGGCGCGGAGGACTTCGAGGTGACCGATCCTTTCTCCTATGCCACGGGCGAGCTGCTCGTACAGAACACCTCCGACGGCCACTGGTGGTATCCCGACAGCGAACTGACCCCGGAACTGCGGCCGCTCGGCGCGGGACGGCACGAAGTGGTGATCACGGGCGAGACCCTGCTCGACCCGCACTCGCTCGCCGGCGGCAACCCGCTGGCGAGCGGTCGCCACCATGTGTGGCTCAACTACCAGGTGCTGGGCCTCGGTCGGCGGGCCAGAGTCGCCAGCGACGACCGGCCCCATCTCCCGGTGCGGCGCATCGGCGGCCGCATCCTCGTCCCCAACTGGTTCGGGCCGCACTCCCAGCTCCAACTGACCGCCGGTCAGCCGGGCCGCCAGCTCTGGCTGCGGCACTTCGTGGCGTCCGCGGCGACCCGTCCCGGGATACGCCGCCTCGTCCGTACGGCCATGGGGAAGCTGCCGGCGGGCCTGCGGGGCCGGGTGCGGTCCGCCGCCCAGGAAGCCTCCCGCTGGGGACGCGGGGAGCGGGGGGAGCACGGGAAGCGCTCAAGCTGACGCGTTAGACAAAGTTCGTACGGCTGTCTAATGTGTCAGGTGTGAGTAGTCCTGAGCAGAAGTCCGACGACCCGAAGCGCGCCGCCGTGCTGGCGGCAGCCCTCGGCGTGTTCGGCAGGTACGGATTCCAGAAGACGTCCATGGAAGCGGTCGCCAAAGCGGCGGGCGTGTCCCGGCCCGGCCTCTACCTGCACTTCTCGAACAAGGAGGAGCTGTACCGCGCCACGATGCGCGGGGTACTGGAACGTGCCCAGCAGGGCATGGAGGCGAGCTTCGACGACCCGTCGGCGAGCTTCGAGGACCGCACGGTGGCGGCGCTGGACGCCCTGATGGGCCAGTACGTCGAGACCCAGGTGGCCAGAGACCTCGGTGAGCTGCTGGAGAACAGCGGACCGCAGCTCGGCTCGATGTTCCACGACCACCAGGAGCAGGCGCGGGCGACGATCAGCGACCGGGTCGGGGCACTGGCCCCGCCCGGCCTGCTCACCGACGAGCTGACCGCCGACGACGTCATGGACGTCATCTTCTCCGCGGCCCTCACCTGGAAGCAGACCTCGGCCACCCGCGCCGAGTTCCGCGACCGGATCAGACGTGCCGTCCGGCTGATCTGCCGCGCCGCCGGCTGACAGCCGCCGCCCCGACACCTCCGGGCCCCGGCCTCCGAACCCCGGCCTCCAGGCCCCGCACACCGACCCACGGAGTACAGCCATGCCCCGAACCACCACCCCGGTCACCACCACCCCCTTCACCGGCACCTCCACCGCTGCCGAGGTCATCGACGGTGTCGACCTGACCGGCCGGCGCGCCGTCGTCACCGGCGCCGCCTCCGGTATCGGCCTGGAGACCGCCCGTACGCTGGCCGGCGCCGGCGCCGACGTCACCCTGGCGGTACGGGACACCGCCGCCGGCGAGCGTGCCGCGGCCGACATCCGCACCGCGACCGGACGCGACACCCGGGTCGCCCATCTCGACCTGGCCGACCTCACCACCGTCGACGCGTTCGCCGAGGACTGGACGGGACCCCTGCACATCCTGGTCAACAACGCCGGGACCATGGCCCTGCCCGAGCGCAGCACGACCGCCGAGGGCTGGGAGACGCAGTTCGCCGTCAACCATCTGGGCCACGCGGCCCTGACCCTCGGACTGCACGACGCGCTCGCCGCCGCCGGTGGCGCCCGGGTGGTCGCCGTCAGCTCGTCCGCCCATCTGATGTCCCCGGTCGTCTTCGAGGACATCCACTTCACCGCCCGGCCCTACGAGGCGTGGTCCGCGTACGGCCAGTCGAAGACGGCGACCATCCTCTTCGCCGTAGCGCTGTCCAAGCGGTGGGCGTCCGACGGCATCACGGCCAACGCGCTCCACCCCGGGGGCATCATGACCAACCTCCAGCGCCATCTGGACGAAGGCCAGCTCCGGTTCGTCGGCGCCGTGGACGACCAGGGCCGGCGCCTGGACGTCCCCCCGGGCTGGAAGACCCCGCAGCAGGGAGCGGCCACCACGGTCCTGCTCGCCGCCTCACCCCTGGTCGAAGGCGTGAGTGGCCGCTACTTCGAGGACTGCGCCGAAGCCGCTACCGTCACCGCGCCCGGCGACGGCAGGAGCGGTGTGGCGTCCTACGCCCTCGACGCACACGAGGCCGACCGCCTCTGGGCGGAGACGGCGCGGCTGCTGCACCGCTGACGGCCGGCCGGCGGGACACGACAGGCCCGCCGGACACAGCCCGCGGCCGAACGCGTCCGGCGGCCTCGTCGGAGAGGATGGGGGAATGGCCATCTCGGATCCCACGCCTGCCGTCTCCGCCGCCGTCGAGGGCGAGCTGCGGTTTCTCGACCCCGCCGTGTACGCGTCGCCCGCGCGCCTCGGCGAGCTGCTCCACGACGACTTCACCTCGTTCGGCTCGTCCGGCACGGCGTACACGCGCGAGACGTACATCGCCGAACTCCGGGCGTGGGGCGCGTCGACACCGCCCGGCACGGTGTCGGGGATGACGGCGGCGCAGCTCGGCCCCGATCTCGTGCACCTCACCTTCGACCTCACCGTACGAGGCCGGGACGTCCATCGCAGTTCCCTGTGGAAGAACACCGAAGAGGGCTGGAAGCTCTACTTCACCCAGGGCACGACATTCGCGAGCTGAGGCACCGCCCCTTCACCGGTCAAGCACCCACCAGGGGCCGGACGTCGGTGGCCGCGAAGCGGACGAAGCCCTCCGGGTCCGGTTCGTCGGCCGTCGGCTGGAGCACCACCGTGTCCGCCCCCGCGTCCACCAAGCGCGCCACGGCCTTCGCGACGGCGTCCGCGTCGCCCGCGACTCCCGCCTCCGGGGTCTGCGCGAGGTCCTCCCGCGCCAGTTCCCGGCGCAGCCGCTCCGCCGCGTCGGGACCGGTCGCCGTGAGGAGGTACACCACCACCGGATGCGGTCCTGTGCGCCCCGCCGCCGCGCGGCCCTCGTCGATCAGGGCGCGGGCCCGGCGCACCCCGTCCGGTGTCGTACCGCCGGTGAGGATCGTGCCGTCGGCGGCCTCCCCGGTCAGCCGGAGGGAGCGCGGTCCTGTCGCTCCCGCGTAGATGCCGGGCGCCGCAGGCGGCGGCCAGTCGAGGGCGACGCCGTCGAGCTTCACATAGCGGCCGTCCGTCGTCACGGACTCGCTCCGCAGCAGCGCGCGCAGCGCCTCTAGGTGCTCGCGCAGCAGTGTTACGGGCGACTCGACACGCGCGCCGACCTGCGCCATCCAGTCCTGGACGCCATGGCCGACGCCCAGCAGGACGCGCTCGGGGAAGAGCCGGTGGAGCGTCGCCGCCTCCATCGCCGTCAGCGCCACGTTCCGCAGCGGCACGGGGAGCAGCCCGACCCCGATCCGCAGCCGCTCCGTCCAGGCGAGGGCGGCGGCCGCACTGGCGATTCCGCTTTCGAGGAAGCAGTCCTCCCAGAGCCACAGCTCCTCAAGACCGGCCTCGTCAGCGGCGCGCGCCACGTCACGCAGTCGCTCAGGGGGCAGTTGGGGGCGGAACACAGCGCCGAGTGTTGTCATACGGTCATCCAACACGGCGGCCCCGCCGGGTGTCGACCTCGGCCGGGGACCCCGACGCGCGCGGTCAGGCGCGTCGCACGGACGGCACTCGGGGCGGGACCGTGTGCCGGACCCGCCCCGAGCGTTTTTGCCCCCTGCCCCGGAGGCTGCACGGCGTGCTCTTCCCCGAGCATGGTGTGGCCGACCGTGCACAGTTCGAGTGCCCCGCCCGTAGATCGGTAGGCGCGTCCGATCGGGTGAGTTGGGGTCTGTCGTTCGGATCAGGCCGGATCAGGGAGCGGTGCCAGGGCCCGAGAGCCCGGCAAGATCCACACGACAGACCCTAGGCGTTGGGGTTGACGACGACCTTGCCCACGGCGCCGCTCTCCACGGCTTCGTGCGCCGCCGCCACCTCGGAGAGCGGGAAGCGCCGTACCGGCAGGGCGCTCAGCGCGCCCGCGCTCAGCGCCGCGCCCACGTCGGCCACCGCGTCGGCGAGGTCCGGCGCAGGGAACCCGTAGAGCAGGACGAACCGCAGCCGCACATTGGCCGTCATGAGCCGCCGCACCGGCAGGGAGACGTCCTCCGCCGCCGCGTACGTGGAGATCACCGTACGCGGGCCGCTGACCGCGAGGTCGAGATCGAGATTGGGGCCGAGGGCGACCTCCACGACGCGGTCCACGGTGGCGGCGAAGCCCTTCACCTGGTCCACGGCGTCCTTGTCGTGGTAGTTGACCACCAGGTCGGCGCCCGCCAGGCGGGCCAGCTCGGCCTTCTCGGGGCCGCTGACGGTACTGACGACCCGGGCGCCGGCGTGCTTGGCCAGTTCGATCGCGAAGTGGCCGACGGCTCCCGCGCCGCCCGCCACCAGCACCGTACGGCCGTTGAGCCGCCCGTCGGCGAACAGGCAGTGGTGCGCGGTCAGCGCGGGCACGCCCAGGCACACGCCCAGTTCGTCGTCGATGCCGTCGGGCAGCGGCACGGCGCGCTCCTGCGGCACGACGCTCCATTCGGCCGCCGTCCCCCACTTGTTGCCGAACGCGGCGAGATACGTCCAGACGCGCTGTCCGACGCGAGCGGTGTCGACACCGGGGCCGACGGCGTCGATCCGGCCGGTGGCATCGTGGTGCGGGACCTGGAACCCGGTCGGCGCTCCCGCGGTCGCGCCGCCCCGCGACTTCACATCGGTGGGGTTGATCCCGGAGAGGGCGATCCTGACCCGGACCTGGCCAGGGCCGGGTTCGGGGCGGTCGACGTCCTCGACCCGCAGCACATCACGGGCGGAACCCAGACGGTCGTACAGAGCTGCTTTCACTTCATCGTCCTTTTGCCGCGAGGCGGGCGGTGGCATCGAACCGCCCGATCGTACGGCGCTCCTGCCCGTAACGGCCTCCCTGACACCGGCCCCGCGCCGGGCTCCGTTACGGCACGCCGAACGCGGGTATTCCTGGTCGGACCACGACAGGCCCGACCACGACAGGCCCGACACGACTGGCCCGACACGACTGGCGGGACCACGCACCGAACCGGAAGGCGACGCACATGGAGATCGGCTACAAACTGGCGGCCGAGGCATTCGGTCCCGCGGAGCTGGTGCGGCAGGCGGTCCTGGCGGAGCAGGCGGGCTTCGACTTCGTGGAGATGAGCGACCACTTCCACCCCTGGCTGGACAACCAGGGGCACTCGCCGTTCGCCTGGACCGTGTTCGGGACGATCGCGGCGAAGACCGACCGTATCGGCCTCGCGACCGGCGTGACCTGTCCGACCGTCCGCTACCACCCGGCGATCATCGCCCAGGCGGCGGCGACCCTGGCCCTGCTCTCCGACGGCCGCTTCACGCTCGGTGTCGGATCGGGGGAGCGGCTCAACGAGCATGTGGTGGGTCCCGGTTACCCCGGCACGGTCCGGGTGCGGCACGAGATGCTGCGCGAGGCGCTGGAGATCATCCGGCTGCTGTGGAGCGGCGGCTACCACTCGTACGAGGGCAAGCACCTGACCCTCGACGACGCCCGCGTCTTCGACCTGCCCGGCGAACTGCCGCTCATCGCCGTGGCGGCCAGCGGGCCGCCGTCGACCCGGATCGCCGCCGAGCTGGGCGACGCGCTGTTCGCCACCGAGGACAAGCCCGAGATCGTCCAGGAGTACCGGGCGGCGGGCGGTGCAGGCCCCCGGTACGCGGAGGTCCCGGTGGCCTGGGCGCCCGACGAGCACACCGGCGCCCGGACGGCGCTGGAGACCTCGCGATGGGCCCTGACCGGCTGGAAGGTCATGAGCGAGCTGCCCAACCCGGTGAACTTCGACGCGGCCACCACGACCGTGCGCGAGGAGGACATCATGGAGAAGTTCGCCTGCGGCACGGACCCCGCCCGCCATCTCCAGGTCGCCCAGAGTTACGTGGACGCGGGCTTCGACCGGCTCGTCATGCAGAACGCCGGACCCGACCCGGACGGGTTCATCGACTTCTACCGGCGCGAACTCGACGGACCGCTGCGCGGGCTCAAGCCCTCGGGCGCGTAGCGGCCAGGCCCGGCTACGATCATGCCGACATCGCGCGCACGCCCGGCCTTCACGTACGAGGAGCCCCGATGACGACACTGGACGACGCGGCGGCGCTGGGCCGCAACGAGCAGGGGCTCGCGGTGATCTCGACGCTGCGGGCCGACTCCACCATCCAGGGCTCGCTCGTCAACGCGGGCGTACTCGCCCATCCGGTCACGGCCGAGCCGGTGCTCGCCTTCGTCACGTACGGCCGGGTGAAGCTCGCCAATCTGCGGGTCAGGCCCCAGGTGACGGCGACGTTCCGCAGCGGCTGGCAGTGGGCGACCGTCGAGGGCCGGGCCGAGCTGGCAGGGCCCGACGACCCGCGGCCCTGGCTGGACGCCGAAGGGCTGCGGCTCCTGCTGCGGTCGGTCTTCGTCGCCGCCGGCGGCACCCACCAGGACTGGGACGAGTACGACCGGGTGATGGCCGAGCAGCGCCGTACCGCGGTGCTCGTCAGCCCGGACCGGGTGTACAGCAACCGGCAGACCGGCTCCTGACCCGATCCGCTGCCGCTGCCCCTGCCCCGGTCCGGCGCCGGACGCCGGGCGCTGCGCTAGCGCGCCAGCAGGTCGCGCAGGGCGCCGATGACCTCGGCCGGTGACTCCTCCGCCATGAAGTGCCCGCAGGACACCGGGATGTGCTTCAGGTCCGGTGCCCAGGCCCGCCACAGCTCGGCCGCGTCGAAGCCCAGCGCCGCGCCCCAGTCCTGCTGGAGCACGGTCACCGGCATCCGCAGGTGGTTGCCGGCCGCCCGGTCGGCCAGGTCGTGTTCGACGTCGGCCCCGGCCGACGCGCGGTAGTCGGCGACGATCGAGGGGACCGCCGCACGGCACGCGTCGAGATACGCGGCGCGTACGTCGGCGGGGATCGCGGCCGGGTCGATCGCCCACAGGTCGAGGAAGTGGCCGAAGAACGCGTCGGGCGCGCCGCTGATCAGCTCCTCGGGCAGGCCGGGCGGCTGGGCCATCAGATACAGGTGGAAGCCGACGGCGGCCGACGTACCGTGCATCACCTCCCACATGTCGAGGGTCGGCAGGACGTCGAGCGACGCCAGACGGGTGACGGCTCCGGGATGGTCGAGCCCCGCGCGGATCGCCACCAGGGCGCCCCGGTCGTGTCCGGCGAGCGCGAAGCGCTCATGGCCCAGGGCCCGCGCCAGGGCGACCACGTCGGCGGCCATGGTGCGCTTGGAGTACGTCTCTCCGTCCGTCTCCGCCGGCTTGTCGCTGGCGCCGTAGCCGCGCAGGTCCGGGCAGATCACCGTGTGATCGGCGGCGAGATCGGCGGCGACATGCCGCCACATCAGATGCGTCTGCGGAAAGCCGTGCAGCAGGACGACGGGGCTGCCCGAGCCGCCCACGGCGGCATTCAGCGCCACACCGTCGGCGACGGTCACCCGCCGCTGGGTGAAGCCGGGAATCTGCGGGGTCATAGCTGCTCCTGGTGTGTTCTGTACGGGTCGGTACGGCCGAGTCTGCGGGCCGCCGATCAGCGGCGAATCAGCGGCGGATCAGCGGCGAATCAGTGCCGGATCAGCGGCGGCTCGGCGAGCTGACCTCGGCGGCGCCCGGATAGGTTGGCGCGTGTGCGGACGCGGGGACAGGGAGGTGGGTGAGCCGGTGATCAGCTTCGGTGTGCTGGGCCCGCTGACCGCCCGGAGCGCGCACGGTCCCGTCGATCTCAAGGGGCTGCGGCACCGCGCGGTCCTGGCCCGGCTGCTGATCGCCAGGGGCCGGGTCGTCCCCGTGACCCGGCTGATCGACGACCTCTGGGACGAGCCGCCGCAGGGCGCCCTCGGCGCCGTGCAGACCTTCGTCGGCGCGCTGCGCAAGACCCTGGAGCCGGACCGGCCGCCCCGCACCCCGGCCCGGCTGCTGGTCACGGCCGACCCCGGTTACGCGCTGCGGGCCGACCCCGGGACGGTGGACGCCTGGCGGTTCGAGGCCGCTGTCGCCGCTTCCGCCCCGCTGCTCGCCGAGGGCAGGGCCGAGGAGGTCCGGCTTCTGCTGGACGGCGCGCTCGGCGACTGGCGCGGACCCGCGTACGCGGAGTTCGCCGAGACGCACTGGGCGCGCGCCGAGGCGGACCGGCTGGACGAGTTGCGGCTGCTGGCCGTGGCGCGGCGCACCGAGGCGGCGCTCGACCTGGGGCAGGCTGCCGAGGCGGTGCCAGGACTGGAAGCCGCTGTGGCCGAGCGCCCCCTGCGCGAGGACGGCTGGCGGCTGCTCGCGCTGGCGCTCTACCGGGCCGGTCGCCAGGGCGACGCGCTCGCCGCGCTCCGCCGCGCCCAGGCCACGCTGCGGACCGAGCTGGGCGTCGACCCCGGTCCAGCCCTGCGGCAACTGGAGGCGGACATCCTCGGCCAGGCGGCGCGGCTCACCGCACCGCCGGTCGCCCCGGCGCACCGTACGCGACCGGCGCCCCAGGCGGCCGGCCGGCCGCGCTCCCCCGCGCATCCGTTCGTCGGCCGCGGCGCCGAACTGGCCGCGCTCGACGGGGCCGCGGCGGACGCGGCCGCCACCGGCCGCTCGCGGCTGGTGCTGCTGTCCGGAGCCGCGGGGGCGGGCAAGACGGCGCTGGCCTGCGCCCTCACCGAACGGCTCGCCGCCACCGGCTGGACCACCGCCTGGGGCGCCAGCCCCGAACCGGCGGGTGCGCCCGCTGCCTGGCCGTGGACCCGGATGCGCGCGAGTCTCGCGGCTGCCGGTCAGGACGGGCCCGTACCCGCGGAGTCGGCCGAAGCGGCCGGTCGGAGCACCGCCGCAGGCGACGACCCCGCCGCCGTACGGTTCCGGCGGCAGCGCGCGGCCGTGTCGTATCTGACCGCGGTCGCCGCGCGGGCCCCGGTCCTGCTGGTCTTCGACGACCTGCACTGGGCGGACGAGGAGACACTCGCCCTGCTGACCGCGCTCGCCACCGAATCGGGCACCGGACCCGTGCTGATCGTCGGGACGTACCGGACGACCGAGACCTCGGCGGCCCTGACGCAGGCGCTGGGCCGCGCCGCCCGCGCCGAACCCGCCCGGCTCTATCTCGGCGGTCTGCCCGAGCCGCAGGTACGGGAGTTGGTACGGGCGCTCACCGACCGCGAGCCGGACCCGGACGCCGCGCGGCTCATCCACGCACGCAGCGCGGGCAACCCCTTCTTCGTCAGGGAACTCACCCGGCTCTGGGAGAGCGAGGGCGAAGCCGGTCTGCACACCGTGCCGCCCGGCGTACGGGAAACCATCCGGCACCGGCTCGCCGCGCTCACCGAGACCGCGCGGACGCAGTTGCGGCAGGCCGCCGTGATCGGAGCCGAGATCGATCTCGATCTGCTGATCCCGCTCGCGGGCGACGAACAACTCGTCCTGGACACCGTCGAGTCGGCGCTCCTCGCGGGGTTCCTGGTCGAACAGGACGCCGACCGGGTGCGCTTCACCCACGCCCTGGTGCACGAGACGCTGTACGACGACATCGCGCTCGCCCGCCGCGCCCGGTGGCACGCGTCGGTCGCCGGGATCATCGAAGAGGTACGGCCCGACGACGTCACGGCCATCGCCCACCATCTGCTGCGGGCCGGCAGCCGCGCCCCCGGGGCCCGTACCGCGCACTACACCCGCGCAGCCGCCGAACGCGCCGAGCGGCGCTCCGCCCCGCACGAGGCGGCCCGGCTGTGGCGGGAGACGGTCGCGGCGCTCGACCGCTCGGCGGACGGCGACCCGCGCGACCGGCTCCAGGCCGTCATGGGCCTGGTCAGGGCGCTGGCCGTGACCGGCGACCTGCCGCAGGCGCGGCGCCGCCGCGCCGAGGCGGTCACCGCGGCCGAGGCCCTGGGCGATCCGCTGCTGACGGCCCGTGTGATCGGGTCCTTCGACGTCCCGGCGATCTGGCCGGCCAACGACGACCCGGAGCTGTCGGCCCGGCTGGTGACGGCCGCCGAGCACACCCTGGCCGCCCTGCCCGCCGACCGCACGGCGGACCGGGCCAGGCTGCTGACCACCATCGCGATGGAGCGGCGCGCCGACAGCGGACCGCGCGGCGACCGGGCGGCGCGGGAGGCGGAGAGCGCCGCACGTGCCCTCGGTGACCCGGCCCTGCTGGCGTACGCGCTCAACGGCCGCTTCATGCAGTCCTTCCAGCGCGCAGGACTCGCCCCGCACCGGGCCGAGATCGGCGAGGAGATCCTTGATCTCGCCACCCGGCACGGCGAGTTGGTCAGCTACGAAGTCCTCGCTCATCTGATCCTCGTGCAGAGCGGCGCCGCGCTCGCCGATCTCGCGGCTGCCGACCGGCACGCGGCGGCGGCCGACCAACTCGCCGACCGCTGCGGTCTGCCGCTCGTCGGTGTGTTCACCGACTGGTACGCCGCGCTGCGGCTCGCGGTCACCGGCCGGACGGACGAGGCGCGCGCCGCGTACCGCACAGCCGCCGACCGGCTGACCGGGTCCGGTATGCCGGGTATGGAGCAAGGCGTCCTGCCGCTCGCGCTGCTCTCGCTCGACGCCCCCGACCTGCTGCGGACCGCTGTACGGGACGCGGACTGGGGCCCGTACGAGAGCTGGGTGCGCCCGCTCGTGCTGCTCGGCAGGGGCGAGAGGGACCGCGCGCTCGCCGCCGTACGCGCCGTCCCCGACTCCCCGCGCGACTTGCTTCTCGACGTACGCACGTGTCTGCACGCGACGGCTGCGATCCACCTCGGGGACCGGCCGGCGATGGACCGCCTCTACGAGCAACTGCTGCCAGCGGAGGACGAGTTGGCGGGCGCGGGCAGCGGGCTGCTCACCCTCGGCCCGACGGCGTACCACCTCGGCCTGCTGGCCGCGGCGCTCGGGCGGCGCGGCCGGGCCGCGGCACACCACCGGCGCGCTGCGGCGGTCGCCGAACGGGCCGGGGCAGCACGCTGGGTGGCGGCCGCCCTACGATGTGAGACAGCTCAGTGACTTGACGCTGACCACTCACGATGAAGGGGATCCGCAGGTATGCCGGCCGAGACATTCGAGTTCCAGGTGGAAGCGCGCCAGCTCCTCCAGATGATGATCCATTCGATCTACTCGAACAAGGATGTATTTCTGCGGGAGCTGGTCTCCAACGCCTCCGACGCACTGGACAAGTTGCGTCTGGAATCTCTGCGTGACAACGAGCTGCGGGCCGATGTGTCCGATCTGCACATCGACATCGAGATCGACAAGGAACAGCGCACACTGACCGTTCGTGACAACGGCATCGGCATGTCGCACGACGAGGTGGTGCAGCTCATCGGCACCATCGCCAACTCCGGTACGGCCAAGTTCCTGCGGGAGCTGAAGGGCGCCAAGGACGCGGCGGCGTCCGAGGAACTCATCGGCCAGTTCGGCGTCGGTTTCTACGCCAGCTT
This sequence comes from Streptomyces sp. NPDC087906, assembly GCF_055584925.1. NCBI lineage: Bacteria > Bacillati > Actinomycetota > Actinomycetes > Kitasatosporales > Streptomycetaceae > Streptomyces > Streptomyces sp. NPDC087906. The sequence continues at coordinate 364,952 of NZ_JBVJLC010000002.1, read as the reverse complement.
CATGGTCGCCGACGAGGTCACGCTGCTGACCCGGCGGGCGGGGGAGACCCGGGGCACCCGCTGGGAGTCCAGCGGCGAGGGCACGTACACGGTCGACGAGGTGGCCGAGGCGCCGCAGGGCACCGCCGTCACACTGCGGCTCAAGCCGGCGGACACCGAGGACCAGCTCTTCGACTACACGTCGAGCTGGAAGATCAAGGAAATCGTCAAGCGCTACTCGGACTTCATCACCTGGCCGATCAGGATGGCGGCCGAGGACGACAGCGCGGCGGCCGACGGCTCGGCAGCCGACGGCGAGGACGGCGGGAAGACCCCCGCCGGGCCCGAGACGATCAACTCGATGAAGGCGCTGTGGGCACGGTCCAAGGACGAGGTGACCGAGGCCGAGTACAGCGAGCTGTACAAGCACATCAGCCATGACTGGACCGACCCGCTCGAAACCGTGCGGATGCAGGCCGAGGGCACGTTCGAGTACCAGGCGCTGCTCTTCGTCCCGTCGCACGCCTCGCCCGACCTCTTCACGCAGGGGCACAAGCGCGGAGTCCAGCTCTACGTCAAGCGCGTGTTCGTCATGGACGACTGCGAAGCGCTGATGCCCGAATACCTGCGCTTCGTCAAGGGTGTTGTCGACGCGCAGGATCTCTCCCTCAACGTGTCGCGGGAGATCCTGCAGCAGGACCGGCAGATCCAGCTCATGCACCGCAGGCTGGTCAAGAAGGTGCTCTCGACGGTCAAGGACATGATGTCCGCGAACCCGGAGCGCTACGCCACGCTGTGGAAGGAGTTCGGCCGGGTCCTCAAGGAGGGCCTGCTGAGCGACTACGAGAACCGCGACGCGCTGCTCGGCATCTCGTCGTTCGCCTCGACCCACGACGAGGAGCGGCAGACCACGCTCCAGGAGTACGTGGGGCGGATGAAGGAGGGCCAGCAGCACATCTTCTTCATGACGGGCGAGTCGCGCTCGGCCATCGAGACCTCGCCCCATATGGAGGCGTTCGCGGCGAAGGGCTTCGAGGTCCTGCTGCTGACCGACCCCGTGGACGAGGTGTGGGTCCAGTCGGTACCGGAGTTCGACGGCAAGCAGCTCCAGTCGATCGCCAAGGGCGAGGTGGACCTCGACACCGACGAGGAGAAGAAGGAGGTCGAGGCCGAACGCGAGAAGCAGCAGCAGGAGTTCGCCGGTCTGCTCGGCTGGATGACGAAGGAACTGGCCGAGAGCGTGAAGGAGGTGCGCCTGTCGTCGCGGCTCACGGTCTCGCCGGCCTGCATCGTCTCCGACACCCACGATGTGACCCCGGCCCTGGAGAACATGTACCGGGCCATGGGCCAGGACGTGCCCCACATCAAGCGCATCCTGGAGCTGAACCCCACGCATCCGCTGGTCGCCGCCCTGCGGCAGGCGCACAGCGAGGAGCGGGCGGAGGCGGGGCTCGCCGAGGCGGCCGAACTCCTCCACGGGATGGCCCTCCTCGCGGACGGCGGTGAACTGAGCGACCCCGCGCGGTTCGTGAAGCTGATGGCCGGCCGGCTGGAACGCACGCTGTGACGACGCCTTAGCAGCAACCGGCCCGCAGCCGGGGCAGGCCGCTCACGCGGTCTGCCCCGGCTTTGTCATGCCCGCTCACGGCACAACAAGTCGATCATCGTGCGGAAAGTATTGACAAACTGGTGACAGGATCGCAACCTGTGAATCGCAAAAAAGGAGTCAACGGGCTCAATTTCTATGCAAGTTCATGGCAAGAGCTAACCCCGGCCACTGCGGCCGCCGCTGTCTCGTTCCGACAGAACAGAGGACACCATGAAACGGAAGCAGTTCGGCCGGTGGCTCGTCACCGGATTGGTGCTGGCCGGCATGATCGCCTTCGGCCTCCTGCCCGTCTCCGCTTCGGCCGCCGAACGCGCCGATCTGGCCGTGGGCAGACCGGCGTCGGCGAGCGGGTCCGAGGGGAGCCATCCCGCGGCCAACGTGACCGACGGCAACCAGCAGACCTACTGGGAAGGCCCGAACAACGCCTTCCCCGCCTGGCTCCAGGTCGACCTCGGCAAGAACGCGACCGTCGACCAGGTGGTGCTCAAGCTCCCCACCACCTGGGAGGCCCGCACCCAGGCCGTCGCGGTGCAGGGCAGCACCAACGGCACCACGTTCACCACCCTGTCCGCCGCCCAGGCGCGCTCGTTCACCCCGGCGTCGGGCAACACCGTCACCGTCAACTTCACCGCGAGCAGCGTCCGTTACGTGCGGCTGAACATCACGGGCAACACCGGCTGGCCCGCGGGGCAGCTCTCCGAACTGGGGATCTACGGCACCGTCGACAGCGACCCCGGTGGTCCCGTCGACCCGGGCGGTCCGGTCGCCGGTACGGACCTGGCGCGCGGCAAGCCGATCGAGGCGTCCTCGTCGGTCTTCACGTTCGTCGCGCCCAACGCCAACGACGGCAAGCTCGACACGTACTGGGAGGCGGGCGGCCAGCCGTCGACCCTGACGGTCAAGCTCGGCGCCGACGCCGATGTCACCGGCGTCGTGGTCCGGCTCAACCCCGACACGGCCTGGGGGAACAGGACCCAGAACATCCAGGTACTCGGCCGCGCCCAGAGCGCGTCCGGCTTCACCTCGCTGAAGGCCCGCGCCGACTACGCGTTCGGTCCCTCGTCCAACCAGAACACGGTGACGATCCCGGTCACCGGCCGCGCCTCCGACCTACAGCTCCAGATCTTCGGCAACACCGGGGCGCCCGGCGGGCAGGTCGCCGAACTCCAGGTGATCGGCACGCTCGCGCCCAATCCGGACCTCACCGTCACCGGCCTGACGTGGACGCCGGCCGCACCGGTGGAGACCGACACGACGACGGTCAACGCCACCGTACGGAACGCGGGCACCGCGGCGTCCGCGGCGACCACCGTCAATGTCAGTGTGGGCGGTGTGGTCGCCGGCAGCGCCTCGGTCGGCGCACTGGCCGCCGGTGCCTCGGCGACCGTCCCGGTCGTGGTGGGCAAGCGGGCCGAGGGCAGCTACAAGGTCACCGCGATCGTCGACCCGACGGACACGGTCGTCGAGCAGGACAACAACAACAACAGCTTCACGGCGGCCGGGCAGTTGGTCGTCGGCCAGAGCCCGGGTCCCGACCTCCAGGTCCTGAGCATCACCTCGACGCCGCAGAACCCGGCGGTCGGAGCGGCCGTCCAGTTCGCCGTGGCCGTCAAGAACCGGGGCACCACCGCGTCGGGCGCCACCACGGTGACCCGGCTGACGGTGGGCGGCACCACGCTCAACACCAACACCCCGTCCATCGCCGCAGGCGCCACCACCAATGTGAGTGTCAACGGCAGTTGGACGGCGACCAGCGGCGGCGCGACCCTCGTGGCCACCGCTGACGCCACCAACGCCGTCACGGAGACCAACGAGACCAACAACGCCTTCTCCCGGGCGATCGTGGTCGGTCGCGGCGCCGCCGTACCGTACGTCGAGTACGAGGCCGAGTCCGGCCGCTACCAGGGCACCCTGCTGGAGGCCGACGCCGAACGCACCTTCGGGCACACCAACTTCGCCTCCGAGTCCTCGGGGCGCAAGTCGGTACGGCTCAACAGCACAGGCCAGTTCGTCGAGTTCACCTCGACCAACCCGTCGAACTCGATCGTCGTGCGCAACTCCATCCCCGACGCGCCGAACGGCGGCGGCATCGACGCCACCATCGGGCTCTACGTCAACGACACCTTCGTCAAGAAGCTCGACCTCTCCTCGAAGCACAGTTGGCTGTACGGCAACACCGACGGCCCCGAGGCGCTGACCAACACCCCGCAGGCCGACGCCCGCAGGCTCTTCGACGAGTCGCACGCCCTGCTGTCGCAGACCTACCCGGCGGGGACCAAGTTCCGGCTCCAGCGCGACGCGGGTGACACCGCCTCGTTCTACATCATCGACCTGATCGATCTGGAGCAGGTGGCGCCCCCGACGAGCAAGCCCGCCGAGTGCACCTCCATCACCTCGTACGGAGCGGTCCCCGACGACGGGATCGACGACACGACCGCCATCCAGCGGGCCGTGACGGACAATCAGAACGGCGCCATCGCCTGCGTCTGGATCCCGCCGGGGCAGTGGCGCCAGGAGAAGAAGATCCTGACCGACGACCCGCTGAACAGGGGCCAGTACAACCAGGTCGGCATCAGCAACGTCACCATCCGGGGCGCCGGCATGTGGCACTCCCAGCTCTACACACTCACCGAACCGCAGAACGCGGTCGGCGGCATCAACCACCCGCACGAAGGCAACTTCGGCTTCGACATCGACAACAACACCCAGATATCCGACATCGCGATCTTCGGCTCCGGCCGGATCCGCGGCGGTGACGGCAACGCCGAGGGCGGCGTGGGCCTCAACGGCCGGTTCGGCAAGAACACCAAGATCTCCAACGTCTGGATCGAGCACTCCAACGTCGGGGTCTGGGTCGGCCGCGACTACGACAACATCCCGGACCTCTGGGGCCCCGCCGACGGCCTTGAGTTCAGCGGGATGCGGATCCGCGACACCTACGCCGACGGCATCAACTTCAGCAACGGCACCCGGAACTCGAAGGTGTACAACTCGTCGTTCCGCACGACGGGTGACGACTCACTCGCGGTCTGGGCCAACCGGTACGTCAAGGACACCTCGGTCGACATCGCGCACGACAACCAGTTCACCAACAACACCATCCAACTGCCCTGGCGGGCGACCGGGATCGCCGTCTACGGAGGCTACGGCAACAAGATCGAGAACAATGTCGTCTCCGACACGGCCAACTACCCCGGCATCATGCTGGCGACCGACCACGACCCGCTGCCCTTCTCCGGGCAGACCCTGATCGCCAACAACGAACTGCACCGCACCGGCGGCGCCTTCTGGAACGAGGACCAGGAGTTCGGCGCCATCACGCTGTTCGCCGCGAGCCGGGACATCACCGGGGTCACCATCCGGGACACCGACATCTACGACTCGACGTACGACGGCATCCAGTTCAAGACGGGCGGCGGCAACATGCCCGGGGTCACCGTCAGCAACGTGAAGATCGACAAGTCCAACAACGGCGCCGGCATCCTCGCCATGAGCGGTGCGCGCGGCAGCGCGGCGCTGAGCAACGTGACCATCACCAACTCGGCCGACGGCAACATCGTCACCCAACCGGGGTCGCAGTTCGTGATCACCGGCGGAGCCGCGGCGGCCAAGTCGGCGGCCAAAACGCCCGGCGGCACAGCGGGCGGCAAACGCTAGGGCCCGCGACGAGCCGGTCATGCCGGTGAATCGCTGACACCCGTGGTCCCGGACCCCGTCGGACGCCCTCCAGGCGCCCGCCGAGGCCGGGACCACGGGCAGTTCACGGCAGAGGGTTTCCGCAAAGAGCAGAAATCTTTTGCAGCGGGCCTTGACGCCCACTGGCTTCCCCGGCAAGGTCTTCCTCGCCCAACTGCCCCTTGACGGGAGCGGTTTGGCCCCGCCCACACCGAGGCGCGTCGGTCCGGGCGACCAGTCAGGATGCCGGAGTTCTCCATCATCATGTGGGAGTCGTCCATGTTTCGATCACCAGGTCGCGCCGAGCCGCACACCCGCGAGCGGCGGCGCCGTTCCGGGCGCCTGCGCAGTCTGCTCGCCGTCGGCGCGCTCACCGCCGGCGCCGTCGTACCGCTGACCCTCCTCCAGGAGGGCGTCGCCCAGGCGGCCGGGAACGGGGGTGATGTGACGGCCAACATGTTCATGTGGAACTGGCAGTCCGTCGCCTCGGAGTGCACCAATGTCCTCGGCCCCAAGGGGTACGGCGCCGTGCAGGTCTCGCCGCCGCAGGACTCGATCCGGCTCTCCGGAGCCCATCCGTGGTGGGAGATCTACCAGCCCGTCGGCTACGACCTGAACAGCCGCATGGGCAGCGAGGCGCAGTTCTCCTCCATGGTCGCCACCTGCCACGCGGCGGGTGTGAAGGTCTACGCGGACGCCGTCATCAACCACATGTCGGGCGCCGACCAGCCCAGCACGGACTCCTACGGCGGCGACAGCTTCAACGTCGGCTCCCGGACGTACAGCCAAGTCCCGTACAGCTCAGGCGACTTCCACAGCTATCCGGGGAGCTGCCCCACCTCGAACCTGGCCATCAACGACTGGAACAACCAGGCCCAGGTGCAGGAGTGCTTCCTGTCGAACCTGGTCGACCTCAACACCGAGTCCGACGGGGTGCGCGGGAAGATCGCCGGCTATCTCAACAAGCTGATCGGCTACGGCGTGGACGGCTTCCGGGTGGACGCCGCCAAGCACATCAACCAGGCCGACATGGCGAACATCGAGTCCCGCCTCAACAACACCCAGTGGGGCGGCCGTCCGTACATCCTCCAGGAGATCGCGCTGGGCGGCAGCGGCAATCTGGCGCCCGCCGCTTTCGAGGCCAACGGCAGCGTGATCGGCTTCGACTACGCCAACGCGCTCAAGTCCGCCTTCCAGGGCAGCATCGCGGGACTGCGGAACCTGGCCACCTCCGGCCTTGAGCCCAGCGCCAAGAACGGCACCATGGTCACCAACCACGACACCGAGCGCAACGGCAGCACCCTGAACTACAAGAACGGCAGCACGTACACGCTCGCCAACGAGTTCATGCTCGCCTACGGCTACGGGGCCCCGACGGTCTACTCGGGGTTCGCCTTCAACGGCTCGGACGACTCGCCGCCCGCCGCTTCCAACGGGGTGGTCACCGGCACCGACTGCGCGACCACCTGGGTCTGCACCGACCGTACCCGGGGTATCGCCAACATGGTCGGCTGGCACAACGCGGCCAAGGGCGAGTCCGTGGCCAACTGGTGGGACGACGGCAGCAACACGGTCGCCTTCAGCCGCGGCGACACGGCGTGGATCGCCCTCAACAACAGCGGCGCCGCCGTCACCCGGACCTTCACGACGGGACTGCCCGCGGGCACCTACTGCGACATCATCCACGGCGACCTCGCCGGGTCCGGTTCCTGCTCGGGCCCGACCGTGACGGTCGACTCCTCGGGCAACGCGGCGACGACCGTGGCCGCCCATGACTCCGTCGCGCTGTACGGCGCGGGCAACGCGACCCCGACGGACCCGCCGACCGATCCGCCGGCCGGCAGCGTCACCGAGACCTTCCACGAGAGCAAGGCGGTCCCGGCCGGCCAGAAGGTCTATGTGGTCGGCTCCATACCGGAGTTGGGCGGCTGGAACACCGGCGCCGCCATCGCGCTCAGCTCCTCCGACCAGGCGAACTGGACCGGCTCGGTGAGCCTCCCCGCGAACACCTCGTTCGAGTACAAGTACCTCGTCAAGGACGCCTCGGGGAACGTCACCTGGGAGCCCGGAAACAACCACACGGCCGGCACCGGAGCCTCCGGCGGCACCCGGAACGACTCGTGGGGCACGCAGTCGTCCGGTGACGGCAGCGGTCAGATCGCCGTGGCCTTCCACGAGAGCAAGTCGGTCTCCGGCAGCCAGAAGGTGTACGTCGTCGGATCGATCGCCGCGCTCGGCAGTTGGAACACCGGCTCGGCCGTCGCGCTGACCTCCACGAACCAGACCGCGTGGGCGGGTTCGGTCAGCCTTCCGCCCAACACCTCGTTCGAGTACAAGTACATCCTCAAGGACGGCTCCGGCAGCGTCACCTGGGAGTCGGGTGGCAACCGCACCGCCAACAGCGGGAGTTCCGGCGCCCTCACCCTGAACGACACCTGGAAGTAGCGCGATCCGCCGCCCACCCGCGGCTGTCCGCCACCCGGCGGCCTCCCGTACCTCCCCGTACGCGAGGCCGCCGTTGCGGCGAGAAAATTCCTTGCAGACTCTTTCGCAAGAGATTGCAGCGCTGTTACGGTCCACCAAGTCCGAACGGGCACCACCCTCTTCAAGGAGTCAGGTATGCGACGCGGCATGTCCGCCGTCGCGATGGCCGCTGCCATCGCGCTCGGAGTCACCGCCTGTGGCGGCAGCGACAACGACGGCAAGAGTGACGGGGGTTCGGCAGCCGACCCCGCGTCGGTCTCCGGCGCGATCACCTACTGGGACACCTCGGACGCCAAGAACGAGGCGCCGGCCTACCAGGCGCTCATCAAGCAGTTCGAGGCCAAGTACCCGAAGATCAAGGTCACGTACCAGAACGTCGACTTCACCACCGTGGAGCAGCGGTTCAAGGCGGCGGCCCAGAGCGGCAAGGGCGCGCCCGACGTCATCCGCACCGACGTCGGCCTCATCCCCGAGTACGCGTCGCTGCACTACATCGCCCCGCTGGACGGCACCCCGGCGCTGGCGAAGAGCGAGGACTTCGTCGAAGGGCCGCTCGACACGACCAAGTACAACGGGAAGAGCTACGGCGCTCCCTCGGTCACCGACACGCTGGCCCTGCTCTACAACAAGGACATCTTCGCCAAGGCCGGCATCAGCGAGCCGCCGGCCACCTGGGACGAGCTGATCGCCGACTCCGAGACCATCGCGAAGAAGGTTCCCGGCGTCGCCGGCACCTACGTCAACCCCGACTCGTACTTCCTCTTCCCGCTGCTGTTCGGCGAGGGCGCCGACCTCGCCGACCCGGCGGCCAAGAAGATCACCATCAACTCGCCGCAGGCGGTGGCCGCGGTCACCAAGGCCAAGGAGATCTACGACACCTCCTCGCTGAAGGTCGACTTCGCCAGCGCGTACGACAACATGCAGACCTCGTTCAGGACCGGCAAGGTCGCCATGCTGATCCAGGGCCCCTGGTCCGTCGCCGACGACCTGACCGGATCCGCCTTCAAGGGCAAGGAGTCCAACCTCGGTTACGCGCCCGTCCCGGCCGGCTCCACCGGCAAGGCGCTCGCCCCGACCGGCGGCCACGACCTCGCCGTCTACCAGGGCTCGAAGCACCTGGACGCCTCGTACCTCTTCACGCAGTTCATGACCTCGTCGGCCAGCCAGCAGCAGATCGCGCTGAAGAACGGCACCCTGCCGACCCGCACCTCGGCCTACACCCCCGAGGTGCTGAAGGACCCGGAGATCGCCGGCTTCAAGCCGATCCTCGACACCGCACGGCCCCGGGTCGCACTGCCGCAGGTCGGCAGCCTGTTCGTACCGCTCCAGCAGCAGTACATCAAGATCCTGCAGGGCCAGACCCCGGTCAAGGCCGGACTGGACGCCGCCGCCGAGCAGTTCGGCAAACTGCTGCCCGGCTACAGCGTGCAGTAGGCCGTCCCCCCACGCCGGGCCGGCCGGCCGGGACTCCGTCCGCCACCGGGCGCGCGGGGTCCACGCGCCCGGCCGGCCGGTCCGGTCCACCCCCGCCCGGCCGACGCCGGCCACCGACCCCGCACAGCCGAAAGAGCCGAGGAGCGATGACCACCGCCACCATGGACCAACCCGCCCGGGACACGGCCCCCGAGCCGCGCGCACCCAGGCCAGGGCCCGTGACACTGCTCAAACGGTCCTGGGACAAGCACTGGTACGCCTGGGCCATGGTCGCCCCCGTCGTCATCGTGATCGGTGTCCTGGTGCTGTACCCCCTGGGCTACGGGCTCTACCTGTCGTTCACCGACGCCACCGAGGCCAACGTCGCCAAGGACATCGGCGCCTTCCACGCCGAGGCCACCTACCAGTTCGTCGGCCTCGACAACTACTGGAAGATCGTCTCCGGCCAGGACGGCGACTTCTACCCCCGGTTGGCGTGGACGGTGATCTGGACGGTCTCCTGCGTCGCGATCACCTACTCCATCGGCCTCGCACTGGCGAACCTGCTCAACCGCCCGGTGAAATTCCGGCTGTTCTACCGACTGGCGCTGATCCTGCCCTGGGCCGTGCCCGCCTTCGTCGGCGTCTTCGCCTGGCGGCTGATGTTCAACTCGCAGTACGGCGTGTTCAACGACCTCGTCAACGCGGCGGGACTGCCCTCCCAGGACTGGCTCGGCACCCCCTTCGCCCAGAAGATCGCCGTCATCATGGTGAACGTCTGGTGCGGCGTGCCGTTCATGATGGTGGCCATCCTCGGCGGCCTCCAGGCCATCCCCAACGAGCTGTACGAGGCAGCGGAGATGGACGGCGCCTCACCGCTCCAGCGCTTCCGCGACGTGACCCTGCCCGGTCTGCGCCCGGTCACCGCCGCGGTGATCCTGCTGAGCACCGTATGGACGTTCAACATGTTCCCGATCATCTATCTGCTGCTCGGCAACAACACCACCGGCGACACCGACATCCTGGTGACCTACGCCTACCAGAAGGCGTTCACCGGAGTGTCCGACTACTCGGGCGCCGCGACCTACGGCATCGTCATCCTGCTGATCCTGGTCGCCTTCTCCACCTTCTACCGCCGCCAGTTGAAGACGCAGGACTAGGAGCCGGACCACCATGAGCGTCACCACCGAGCGCGGCTTCGCCGCGTCCAGCGCGCCGAGCGGCAAGACCGTACGGGACACCGGCGGCGGCGCCCGCCGCACCTACCGGCGCAGAGGCGAGCGCGGCCGGAGCGCCTCCGTCCTGCTGCACGCCACCCTGCTGGCGGCCAGTGCCACCGCCGTCTTCCCCGTGCTGTGGATCGTCTTCATCTCGCTGGGCCCCGGCACCGCCTGGCAGCAGCCCGGCGAAGTGCTCAGCCATCTCGGCCTGGAGAACTACCGGTTCGTGCTGTTCCACAGCCACTTCCCGCGCTGGATGCTCAGCTCGCTGATCGTGGCCGGCTGCACCACCGTGCTCGGTGTGCTGATCGCCGCCAGCGCCGGCTACGCCATCTCCCGGATGAGATTCCCCGGACACCGCTCGCTGATGTGGACCTTCCTGCTCACCCAGATGTTCCCGGTCGCCGTACTGATCGTGCCGCTCTACAACCTGCTCGCGCGGTTCGGACTCATCGACAGCTATCTGGGGCTGATCCTGGTGTACTGCACCATCGCGGTGCCGTTCTGCGCCTGGATGCTCAAGGGGTACTTCGACACCATCCCGCGCGAGATCGACGAGGCGGGCCGGGTGGACGGCCTCAACCCGTTCGGCACGTTCTGGCGGCTGATCGTGCCGCTCGCCAGGCCGGGCCTCGCCGTCACCGCGTTCTACACCTTCCTCACCGCGTGGGGCGAAGTCGCCTACGCCAGCCAGTTCATGGGCGCCGACCACTACACGCTTGCGGCCGGCATCCGCACCTTCGCCTCCGACCAGCGCGCCAACTGGGGCGCCATGACGGCGGCTTCCGTCATCATCGCGATACCCGCGGCCATCGTCTTCCTGCTCGTCCAGCGGCATCTGGTCGCCGGACTCACCGCGGGCGGCGCGAAAGGCTGACCCGGCCGAGCGCCGCTCCCCCTGCCGAGCGCCGCTTTCCCCACCCATGTCACCTGTCTCAACTCCACGTAGTGAAGAGAGTCCATGAGCCAGCACCTCACCGACACGCCCAGCTCCGCCGCGACCGCAGCCGCCGCCGAGCGCGCGGACTGGTGGCGCGAAGCGGTCATCTACCAGGTCTACCCGCGCAGTTTCGCGGACAGCGACGGCGACGGCATCGGTGACCTGCCGGGCGTCACCGCCCGGCTGCCGTACCTGCGCGAACTGGGCGTGGACGCCGTGTGGCTGTCACCGTTCTACGCGTCGCCGCAGGCCGACGCCGGGTACGACGTCGCCGACTACCGCGCCGTCGACCCGGTGTTCGGCTCCCTGCCCGACGCCGACGACCTGGTGCGGACAGCGCACACCCTGGGTCTGCGGGTCATCGTGGACCTGGTGCCCAACCACTGCTCCGACCAGCACGAGTGGTTCAAGCAGGCACTGCGCGAAGGCGCCGGCTCCCCGCTGCGCCGCCGCTTCCACTTCCGTCCCGGTCAGGGCGCGCACGGCGAACTGCCGCCCAACGACTGGGAGTCCGTCTTCGGCGGCCCCGCCTGGACCAGGACAACCGAGCCGGACGGCGCCCCCGGCGAGTGGTACCTCCACCTCTTCGCGCCCGAACAGCCCGACTTCAACTGGGACTGCGCGGCCGTGCACGACGAGTTCCGCTCCGTGCTGCGCTTCTGGCTGGACCTCGGCATCGACGGATTCCGGGTGGACGTCGCACACGGCCTGGTCAAGGCCCCCGGGCTGCCGGACGTCGGGCACGGCGGACAGGTCGCCCTGCTCGGCACCGACGCCATGCCGTACTTCGACCAGGACGGTGTGCACGAGATCTACCGGAGCTGGCGGCGGATCCTGGACGAGTACGACGGCGAGCGGATCGCCGTCGCCGAGGCCTGGACCCCGACCGTCCAAAGGGCCGCGCGCTACCTGCGCCCCGGCGAACTGCACCAGGCGTTCAACTTCTCGTATCTGACGACCCCTTGGGACGCCGCGGCGCTGCGCGACGTCATCGACCAGTCGCTGGACGCCATGGGCGCGGTGGGCGCCCCCGCCACCTGGGTGCTGTCCAACCACGACGTCACCCGGCACACCACCCGGCTGGCCCACCCCGTACCGGCCCTCGGCCGGGGCGAGCCCGCCCCCACCCAACTCCGCGAGGCGGGCGACCGCGAACTGGGGCTGCGCAGGGCCCGCGCGGCGACGCTGCTGATGCTGGCGCTGCCCGGCTCGGCCTATGTCTACCAGGGCGAGGAGTTGGGGCTGCCCGATGTCACGGACCTGCCCGACGAGGTGCGGCAGGACCCGTCGTTCTTCCGTGCGGCCGGCCAGGACGGCTTCCGCGACGGCTGCCGGGTGCCGATCCCCTGGACCAGGGACGGCGGCTCGTACGGCTTCGGCGCGGGCGGCAGTTGGCTGCCGCAGCCCGCCTCCTGGGCCGGGCTGAGCGTCGAGGCGCAGACCGGCGACCCCGGTTCCACCCTGGAGCTGTACCGCGGCGCGCTCGCCGTACGCCGTGCGCACCCGGCGCTCGGCGCCGGCGCTTCGGTGACCTGGCTGCCGGCCCCGGACGGTGTGCTCGCCTTCCGCCGCGACGCCACCGGCGCCTCCGACACCGCGGTCGCCGCCGACAGCGCCGGGGAAGCCGTGGTGTGCACGGTCAATCTGACCGGAGCGCCGATCACCATGCCCTGTCCGGGTCGTATGCTGGTCGCGAGCAGCACGGCAACGGCAACCGACGCCGGGTCGCACGCGGCGGCGGTTGATGGAGGTTCGGCCATGGAGATCAAGATCCCCGCTGACACGGCCATCTGGTGGGCGATCTGACGTGATGGCATTCCGTCCCTCCGCCGGCACCGGAACCGCCCGCCTCGCCGACATAGCGGTGCAGGCCGGAGTGAGCGAAGCGACGGTCAGCCGGGTGCTCAACGGCAAGCCCGGCGTCTCCGCCACCACCCGCGAGTCCGTACTGGCCGCTCTCGACCTGCTGGGTTACGAGCGGCCGGTACGGCTGCGGCAGCGCAGCGCCGGGCTGATCGGGCTGATCACACCCGAGCTGGAGAACCCGATCTTCCCCGCCTTCGCGCAGATCATCGGGCAGGCGCTCACCCGGCAGGGATACACGCCGGTGCTCGCCACCCAGACGCCGGGCGGCTCGACCGAGGACGAACTGGTCGAGATGCTGGTGGAGCGCGGGGTGGACGGATTCATCTTCGTCTCGGGGCTGCACGCCGACTCCACCGCCGACACGGAGCGCTACGCCCGGCTCGAAGGGCAGGGCGTGCCCTTCGTCCTCATCAACGGCTTCTCCGAGAAGATCAACGCCCCGTTCATCTCGCCGGACGACCGGGGGGCGATGCGGCTCGCCGTCACCCATCTCGCGTCGCTGGGACACCGCAAGATCGGTCTCGCGGTGGGCCAGAAGCGCTTCGTACCCGTCCTGCGCAAGATCGAGGGGTTCACCGACGCCATGGCGGACGTGCTCGGCCTCACCGGCGCCGAGGCGCAGACGCTGATCCAGCACTCCCTGTACACGCTGGAGGGCGGCCAGGCCGCCGCCACCGCGCTGATCGACGCGGGCTGTACGGCGGTGGTGTGCGCTTCCGACATGATGGCGCTCGGCGCGATCAGGGCCGCCCGCCAGCAGCGGCTGCGGGTGCCGGAGGACGTGTCGGTGGTCGGCTTCGACGACTCGCCGCTGATCGCCTTCACCGACCCGCCGCTGACCACCATCCGGCAGCCGGTGGCCGCGATGAGCCAGGCCGCCGTGCACGCGCTGCTGGAGGAGGTCGGCGGAACGCCGACCCCGCACAGCGAGTTCATCTTCCTGCCGGAACTGGTCGTACGCGGCTCGACGGCGGCGGGCCCCACCGCCCCCTGAGCCCGGCCTGGCCGCCGGATAGTGTTCTGTGCATGACCAATGAACGGGGCGGGCACACCGGAGCGGTGTGTCCAGGATGCGGCGGGACCGACGTGCGCTCGGTCGAAGAGGCGACGACCGGGAAGGGCGCGCTGCGCGAACAGCTCGCGCGGCGACTGGCCAAGGGCCCGGACAAGGGCGGCGACGGCTGTCTGCACTTCGTCGAGGGCATGGTGATCACCGGCATCGGGATCGCGCTCGCGGTCTTCGGCGTACAGCAGCACAAGCAGCTCTACGTAACCGGCGGCGTGGGCATGGCCGTGGTCATGTTCATCGGCACCTTGGTCGTGGTCAGGGGCGACGGGCGCGAGAAGGCGGCCGAGCAGGCCGGCGCCGACCGCGCCGACAGGCTCTGGCAGCCAGCCCGTTACTGCTACGGCTGCACATCGGTCTTCTGCCCCGGCGGCGCCCCCTGGCAAGGCACCCTGACTCCTGAGCAGTTCAAGAAACTGGTCTGGACGCAGGCCGGTTACGCGGACCAGTTGGACGGCGCCGACAAGGCCAGGGACGCCGAGGTGCCGCAGGGAATTCTTACCGGGCGGAGCTGATCGGGCTCATTTCCGCGCGACGTACACGGTGTTGGTCGAGGTACCGCCCTGCAGTGGATTGTCGAACTCGACCACATGGGCCCGCGCTTCGGCGAAGACCTCGCCGAGCAGGGCGGTGAACGGGTCGTCGGGCGGATCGTTCGACCACAGGGCGAACACCCCGTCGGGCCGCAGCCGTTCACCGAGCGTGCTGAGCCCGGCGGCCGTGTAGAGGGCCGCGTGGCTGGGGTGCAGTACGTGGCGCGGTGAGTGGTCGACGTCCAGCAGGATCGCGTCGAAGAGCCGGCCGGGGGCCAGCGGGTCCAGCCCCTTCGCGTCGCCGGCCATCGCGAAGAAGTCGCCCCTGACCAGCCGGCAGCGCGGGTCGGCAGCCAACCCGGCGCCGAGCGGCACCAGTCCGCGCTCGTGCCACTCGATCACCTCGGCGAGCGCGTCGACCACGATCAGCGAAGCGACGCGCGGGTCCTCCAGCGCCGCACGGGCGGTGTACCCGAGACCGAGTCCGCCCACGACGACGTCGAGCGGGCCGCTCGGCGCCTGCGCGAGGCCGAGTTCGGTCAGGGCGATCTCACCGGCCGTGAAGAGGCTCGACATCAGGAACTCGTCGCCGAGCTTCACCTCGTACACGTCCTCGCCCGACACCGGCTCCCTGCGGCGGCGCAGACTGATGTCGCCCATCGGGGTCGGCCGCCAGTCGATCTCCTCGAAACGCGCGCTCATGCGGTTCCTTCTCCGTGCGGAATCATGGCCTGGAGCCTATGCCCCCGACCGTCAGGAACCGGCACGATGAAGAGCGAGCACGAATTCTTCCCGGCGGACGCGCTGCCGTGGTCCGACGGGCCGCAGCCCGGGACCGCCGAGAAGGTCCTCAGCAGGGACGAGACCGACCCGGACGTACTGACCCGGCTGGTCCGCTGGGAAGCGGGCCTCGACACCTCGGCCGCCGGGGTGATCCGGCACGAGTGGGTCGAGGAGGTCTATCTGCTCGAAGGCGAGCTGCACGACCTGGGCATCGGCCGGACGTTCCGCGCCGGTGAGTACGCGGCGCGGCCCCCGGGGATGCCGCACGGCCCGTACCGCACGGCGGGCGGCTGCGTGATGCTGGAGATCCGCTACCGGAGTGCGGCCGCGGAGCTGCGTCCGTAGGCGTGCCGCGTGGTGACGTCCGGCCGGGTGGAGCCGCGCGGCAGCCGGCCCGGCGGGTGTCACCCCGTCCGGCACAACCGCGGCTCGGCGCCCGTCTGTTCGGGCGCCCCCTCGGCGTTCTGCCCGGCTTCGACCGGCTCGCCGCCCACGTGCCGCGCGGCCACGGTGCGTTCCGACGACGGACGGGCAGCGGCGAGCCGTGCGCGGTGCAGCAGCGCGACCGCCACCGTCGTGATCGCCACGAGCACGGCCAGGGCCGCGACGACCCAGTGGAAGGCGCTCGCGTAGGCGCCCGCCTGTCCGGTGTGCCCTGCCGCCGTCGCCCGCGCCACGTCGCCGTCGGGGATCGACCGGCCGATGAGCCAGGCCAGGACGGCCGCGTACAGGCCGACGAAGACCGCCTCGCTGCCGACCCGGACGAAGTTGAGCACACCGGCCGCTGTGCCGCTGCTGCGGGCGGGCACGGTGGCCAGCGCCTCGCCGTCGACCAGCCCGAGCGGCAGCCCGAAGCCGAAGCCGACGAGCAGCATCGGTACGACGAGCCGGCCGAGCGGGGTGCCGGGGGAGAGCAGCAGCATGCCCAGCATCCCGAGGACGAGGCTGAGGAGCGCGGCGTAGATGACGGTCATCGACGTGACCCGGCGGAACCGCGCGGTCAGCCGCGCCGCCAGGATCGGGCCGAGGAGTACCGGCACGGTCATCGGCAGCATGAACAGCCCTGCGGCGCCCGCCGAGAGCGAGGCGATGCCGCTGAGCGCCACCGGCAGGTACGTCAGCAGGGTCACATAGCCGAGCGCGCCGGCCACGGGGACGAGCGTCAGCGCCAGGAAGGCGGGATTGCGCAGCAGCGAGAAGTCGACGACCTTCCGGTGCGGATCCTGCTCGTGCCGGATGTGCGGCAGTACGGCGCCGGCCGCGAGCGCGACCACCAGCACGAGGGCGTGCCCCGCGAACACCCCGCGCCAGCTCATCAGCGCGATGAGCGCGCCCGAGATCGTCGGACCGAGGGCGAGACCCAGCCCGATCACCGTGCCGAAGACCGCGAAGACCCGGCCGCGCGCCGCCCCGCCGTAGGCGTTGGACAGGATCGCGGTGCCGCCGGTGAGGACGGCCGCGCTGCCCACGCCAGCCACGAGCCGCGCCAGGTCCAGCACCAGCAGGTTCGGGGCGAGTGCGCTGCCGACGACCGAGACCAGCACGAGCGCCGTGCCGAGCCGGAAGGTGTTGCGGTAGCCGAGCCGGTCGGACGCCACTCCCCAGACCAGCGTGAACACGGCGAAGGTGATGTTGAACCCGTTGACGATCCACTGGAGCAGTGTGGGGGAGTCCCCGAGATCGTCGGCGATACGCGGGAGCGCGATAGCCGTGCCCGAGATCCCCATGGGGATGACGAACACCGCGAGCAGAATGACGGGCAGCAGCAGCCGGGACGGCCGCCGCACCTGCCCGGCCCCGGAGGACGGGGCTTCGACCTGCGCTGTCATCGGACGGCTCCTTGTAGGTACGATGGTCGTGGTACCCGCGAAGTAGAACAGAAAGAAAGGTACGACGCAAGCCGTACCTTCGGTCCCGTACGTTCAGGGTCGTACCTTCGAAGGAGATGGTCATGGCTGACGAATTCGGACACCCCGCGGCCGAGGAGATGGACCTCGGCAAGATCATGGGGGCGCTGTCCGACCCGCTGCGCCGGCGGGTCGTGACCGAACTGCTCGAACTGCCGGACGGCGCCGAGCGCACCTGCGCCTCGTTCAGCCTTCCGGTGTCGAAGTCGACCTGCACCCATCACTTCCGCGTCCTGCGCGAAGCAGGGCTGATCAAGGACCCCGACTACGGGAACCGCCGCGGCGTGATGCTCAGGCGCGGCGAGGTGGAACGGCGCTTCCCCGGCCTGCTCGGCGTCCTGGCGCACGACGCGCGGCAGGACGCCGCGGTCAGGGGATGACCTTGCGCTTGCGGAACTCGGCGAAGATGTCCAGGAACATCCGCTCGGTCTCCACGTACTCATGGAAACCGGCCCGCCGGATCTTCGAACTGTCGGCGAACATGTCGTAGTCCAGGCCGAAGACGAAGTCCCCGAAGCTCCAGCTCGACACCTCGGCGTAGCCGGCCGTCAGGCCGTACTTCGCCGACATCTCGTTCCACAGCGGTTCCTTGTCGGCCATCACGGTCGCGAGCGACATCGGCAGCGGCGGCGCCACGTCGAGTGCGAAGAACTCCGCGAGCTTGGGCCACATCTCGCTCCACCGGAACAGGTCGCCGTTGGCCACGTTGAACGCCTGCCCCGCGCCCCGCTCGTCGGTGGCGGCCCAGACGGTGGCCTTCGCCAGCAGGTCGGCGTCGGTCATTTCCCGCAGGCTGCCGTAGGCCCCTGGCTTCCCCGGGAAGCGCAGCGGCAGGCCCAGCTCCTTGGAGACCGCCGCGTACACCGCGATCACCAGCGCCAGATTCATCGGGTTGCCGAGCGCGGTGCCGCCCACCATCGAGGGCCGCAGGGCCGACCAGCTCCAGGTCTTGCCGCGCTGCCGCGCTTCGAGGAAGGCCTGCTGGTCCACGTTGAACTCCGGCGGCATGTGTCCGGCGTCCGACTCCCGGGCCGGGGTCTTGAACGGGCCGAGATGCGCGCCGTAGACCTTGTAGCCCTGCATCAGGCTGATGTGGCGCAGCCCGGGAGCGGCCGGCTCGACCGCGTCCACGGTGTTGACCAGCATGGCGAGATTGGGCGGCACCAGTTCCGCCCAGCTCGGCCGGTCCTGGAAGGCCGCGTAGAAGAGGTGCGTGACGTCCGTCAGCCTGCCCAGTTTCCGCCGGGTGTCGCCGGCGTCGAGGAGATCGGCCGCGACGTACCGCAGGCGGCCGCTGTCGGTGCCGCCGCGCCGCGAAACGCCGACGATGTCCCAGTCGCCCTGGCCGCGCAGACGCTCGATGAGGTCGCGTCCGACGACCCCGCCCGCGCCGATGACAAGGGCGACCTTCCGGTCGGCCGGCTGCTCTGTGGTCATGATGTGCTCATACCCGTCTCGAAGGTGTGACGCTTCTCGTAGGTATGAAGGGAATCACACCTGAAGGTACGGTGCAAGCCGTACCTTCAGGTCGCGGGCCGCCCCGGAGCGCGAAGCGTCAGGGGCAGCCGGCCGTCGTCACGCCGTGTCGGAGAGCCACGGCCGGATCTGCCGGCGCGCGTGGTGCAGCCGCGACTTGACCGTGCCCAGCGGGATACCCATCCGCTCCACGATCTCGGCGTATTCGAGCTGGCAGATGTCCCGGTAGACCAGCGGCGCCACCAGATGGGGACTCTCCCGCTCCAGCCGGTCCAGCGCCTCCAGCAGGTCGAGCCGCGAACCCGCTATCACGCTCGTCGTGCGGGGATCCACCCGCCCGGCCTCCTCGCCCGTCAACGGCCGCTCGTCGGCCCGGCGTTTGAGCTCCCGGTACTTCTGCCGCGCGCAGTTCGCGACGACCGTGTACAGCCACGTACTGAACCGGCTGCGGCCCTCGAAACTCCGGATGTTCCGCGACACCTGGAGCAGCGCGTCCTGCGCTGCCTCCTCGGCGTCTTCCCTGTACAGCAGGAAACGGGCGCAGCGCCGGACAACTTCCGGCCTGATCACCTGGAGCAGTTGCTCCAGCGCACGCTCGTCCCCCGACGCCGCCTGCGCCGCGAGTGCCTCGGTCTCGGGAGGATAGGTCACGGTGCCTGCACCGGCTGGGAGATCACCCAGGCATCATAAACACATGCCTTCACCTGAGATGATCGGCCGCTACCGGATCGAGCGGCGCCTGGGCGCAGGGGCCTTCGGCGTCGTCTGGCTGGCCCACGACGACCGGCTCGACGCGCCCGTCGCGATCAAAGTGATGGCAGAGAACTGGTCGTACCGGATGGACATCCGCGAACGGTTCCTCTCCGAGGCGCGCCTGCTGCGCCGCGCCACCTCCGGCGGCGTGGTCCAGGTCTTCGACATCGGCGAACTCTCCGACGACCGGCCGTACTTCGTGATGGAGTACGCCGACGGCGGCACGCTGGAGGACCGGCTCACCGCGGGTCCCCTGCCGATACCGGAAGCGCTGCGCCTCACCGCGCAGGCCGCACGCGGCGCCGCCGCCCTGCACGAGGCCGGCATCCTGCACCGCGACATCAAACCCTCGAACGTCCTCCTCGCCGGCGGGGCCGAAGGGCAGCAGCGGGTGCTGCTCGCCGACCTCGGCCTGGCCAAGAACCTGGCCCAGGCGTCCGGGCTCACCGTCATCGCAGGATCCACCGGCTACATGGCACCCGAGCTGACGGACCCCGTGGACGGCATCGACGCGCGCGCCGACGTCTACAGCCTCGGCGCCCTGCTCTACCACCTGCTCACCGGTACGACACCGGCGCCGCCCGGCAAGAACCTGCGCCCCGACGAGCTGCGCCCCGATGTGCCGCGCGACGTGCAGCGCGCGGTCCTGCGGGCCATGGAGCCGGACCGGGAGCGGCGCAGAGCGACCGCGAAGGCGTTCGCCGACGAGCTGGACCAGCTCGCCGGCGACGCCCCCGACCAGCCGCCCGCCCGTACCAAGCGCCGGATCCGCCGGCCGTACGTGATCACCGCCGTGGCCCTCGCCGCCGCGGTCGCGCTCGGCGCCGTCCTCACCGTACGAGCGCTGGACGGTCCCACCGCGCCGTCCAGGACGCGGGTCCAGGACGCGACCGGACGGATCAGCGTGGCGGTCCCCGCCGGCTGGGCCGGACAGCTTATCGGCGCGGGCTGGGCGCCGGCCTCGCTCGGCCTGAAGGGCCAGCGGCAGCCGGGCCTGACCGTGGCGCACGACGCGCGGCACTGGACGGACCTGTCCGCCGATGTCAGCGGCGTCTTCGTCGGCCTCAGCACGGACCCCGCCCTGCCCGCGCGGGTGAAGGCGATCGGCCACAGCGGCTGCGCGTACCGGGGCAGCCGCGCGTACGAGGACAAGTCCTGGCACGGCCAGGTGCGTACCTGGTCCTCCTGCGGGACACCAGGAAAGTCACTGGAAGAGATCGCACTCGCCCCGGCGGCGGGAGACCAGCCGCAGGTCTACGTGCAGATCAGGTCCGACGACGGCACCGAAGGCGCCGACAGCACCGACCGGATTCTGCGGGAGCTGCGCGTGACCGGGTGATCGTCGTGAACTTTTCCAGCCGGCCGGGCATCGAAGTGGTTGTACGGCTCGTGGCGGTCGCACAGCCGGCTTGAAGAAGGGAACGGGATCGACATGACGAAGCACCAGGACCTGAACGACAGCGGAACCGGGCGGCACGCGGGCGGGCACCGCGCCCTCGCCGCGGGCTGCGCCGGGCTGCTCGCCGCCGCCGCGCTGCTGACCGGGTGCGGTACGGAAGGGTCGGGGTCCGCCGCTGCCCCCGAGTCCGTTTCGGGGGCAGCGACACCCGCGAGCGGCGACGCGTCGAGTGCGGCGCCCACGCCGACGGCCGGAGAGAGCACGGAGCCCGGCAGCGCGCCGCCGTCCGCCCCGCACAGTTCGGGCACGCACAGCACGCCGCCGAGCAAGGACGCCGCGACTCCCGCGGCCCCCGCCGCGAGCAGCCGCTGCCACACCTCGGAGCTGTCGGCCTCGGTCGGCCCCAACGACCCCGGCGCCGGACAGGAGAACTTCGCGCTCGTCCTCACCAACCGCTCGGGCCGCACCTGCACCGTGCACGGCTTCCCCGGCCTGGCGTTCGTCAACAGCGCGGGCAAGCAGGTGTCGGGGAACCCGGTACGTACCGGCTCGTCGACCGCGGCGGTGCGGCTGGCACCCGGGCGCAGCGCCTGGGCCCCGCTGAGCTTCACCAACCCGGGCATCACCGGCGCCACCACGGTGACACCGGCCGCCGTGCGGATCACCCCGCCCGACGAGACCGCCTCGATCAAGGTCACCTGGTCCGGCGGCCCCGTGCCCAACCCGCAGAAGAACTCCGTCCCCAAGGTCGGCGCCTTCAACCCCGGCACCGCTCCCTGAAAGCTGCCGTCCCCGCGTGAACTTTCCCGGCGCGGGCGGCATCGAACGTGTTGTACGGCTCGACGGTTCGACGGAGAGAGGCGACAGAGATGATGAAGTACGACGGAACGGCAGCCACGGGCAAGCGGACGACGCGCAGGATCGTCGTGGCCGCCGCTGCCACCGCCCTGCTGGCCGTGACCGGCGTCGGGGCGGCGCAGGCGGGCACCGTGTCCACCGGCGCGGGGGCCGCGCTGCCGACCTGCACCACCGCGGGCCTGGCGGCCTCGCTGCACCAGCCGCTGGCCGGCGGGATGAACCACCAGGGCGCGGTGCTGGAGCTGAAGAACACGAGCAGCCGCACCTGTGCGCTGCTCGGGTACCCGGGCCTCGGCCTGGAGAACGCGCAGCACAAGGCGCTGACCACGCGCACCGACCGGGGCTCCACCTGGTACGCGGGCAACCCCGGGAAGCAGGTCGTCGAGCTGAAGCCGGGGCAGGCCGCCCAGGCGGTCATCGCGTGGACGCACGCGAACACCGGCACCTCGGGCGCCGCGCACGCCGCCTACCTGGAGGTGACGCCCCCGGCGTCCACCACGCACAAGACGCTGGCCTTCCCGAACTGGGCCGACCACGGGGAGCTGGCCGTGACGGCTCTCGCGCACCACATCACCGTCACCGACTGATCGCCGTCATCGACCGGATCGCTGTCATCGACCGACAGGCCCGTAGATCTGGTCCAGGTCCAGCGGTGCGGGCGGCGGCAGCGGCCTGGCGCCGTCCGCCCGGAAGGACTGGAGCAGATAGCCGACCAGCCGCCGGGTGGCGGCGGGCGAGCCCTGCCGGGAGCGGGCGATGACACCGCCGTTGGCCAGCAGCACGAGGGTGACGTCCGTGTGGTCGAAGTCCGCGCGGAGCTGCCCCGCGTCCTTGGCGCGCCGCACCAGCTCGGCGAGGCCGCGCTCGGCACGGATCCGCTGCCGGCCGAAGCCGGTCTCGTCGGGGAACTCGGTGAGGAAGGCGTCGGTGAAGCCCCGGTCGGCCGCCTGCATCAGACACACCTTCTCGATGACGGAGCAGAAACCGCGCCAGGGGTCGGGATCGCCAAGCGCCTCGTCAAGTACCGCCACGCAGTGGGCCAGTTGCTCGGCGAACGCCTCGGTGACGAGCGAGGCGCGCGTCGGGAACCGCCGGTACAGGGTGGCGACCCCGACCCCGGCCCGCCGGGCGATCGTGGTGAGCGGCGCGTCGATCCCGTCGGCCGCGTAGGTCTCGCGGGCGGCCTTCAGGATGCGCTCCCGGTTGTGCCGGGCATCGGCGCGCAGCTCGGCCCCGCGGTCGGCCGCCGAACGCTTTTGAGAGGGCTGAGCAGGCATGTCTCTCACTTTCACTCAGACGGAAGGTGCCTTCCGGTTGTCGCGTTACCGTGATGGCAGTCTAAGTGGAAGCCCCTCGCCACTTGTGCCGGCCGATTGCGCCGGCCGGTCTTCGGCAGCGGGCGAGGCAGAGAACAGGAACACCGGATGAACGAGATGCGCACCGCGCTCTACGACAGCTACGGCCCGCCCGATGTGCTGTACGTGGGCCACACACCGGCGCCGTCCCCGGGACCCGGAGAAGTGCTCGTCCGGGTCCATGCGACGAGCGTCAACGGCGGCGAGCTGGCGGGCCGCGCCGGACGGGTGCGGCTGGTGACGGGCCGCCGCTTTCCGCAGCGGACCGGCATCGACTTCGCGGGCGAGATCGCGGCGGCCGGCGGCTCGGTGACCGGGCTGCGGGTGGGCGACCGGGTGTGGGGAGCGCTGCCGCGCGGCCGGTTCGGCAGCGCCGCGGAGTATGTGGCCGTCCGCCCCCGGCAGCTCTCCTTCGCCCCCAAGGGCAGCACCCTGGTGGAGGCCGCGTCATTGCCCGCGACCGGTACGACCGCGATCACGGCCCTGAAGGCCAAGGCGCGTCTCGCGCCTGGCGAGCGGCTGCTCGTCCGGGGCGCCAGCGGGGGCGTCGGCAGCGTCGCCGTCCAGCTCGGCAAGGCGCTCGGCGCCCGTGTCACCGCGCTCGCCGGGCCCAAGAACCTGGATTTCGTGCGCGAGTTGGGCGCCGACGAGGTCCTCAGCTACGCGACGACAGGGCCGTCCGAACTCGGCACGTTCGACGTCGTCCTGGACACGGTCGGCAGCGAACACGCCGCGTACCGCAAGCTGTTGGCCCCGGGCGGCCGGATGGTGTCGATCGCCTTCGACCTCGACCGGCTGCTGCCCTCGCTGTCGTACCTCGTCACCTCGACGGTCTACGGATCGCGCCGGGTCCGCTTCTTCAGCGGCAACCCCCAGCACGATCTCTTCGCCGAACTGGCCGGGTACGTGGAGAGCGGCGCGATCCGCCCCGTGGTGGACACCGTCCACCCGCTCGACGGCATCGCCGCCGCGCACCGGGCGCTGGAGGCGGGCGGTGTACGGGGGAAGCATGTCGTCCAGATCGTGTGACGACTGAGACCACGACGACGGCGGGCGGACCGGGATACGGCCCGCCCGCCGGAAGCTGACGAATCGTCAGGGAGCCGGGAACACGGCCGGCTTGGCCGGGGTGTACAGCCAGGTCTGGAAGAAGTCGCCCAGATCCTTCCCCGACAGCTTCTCCGCGAGCCGCTGGAACTCGGCGATGGTCCCGTTGCCGTACCGGTGCGTGGCGGGCCACGCCTTCAGCAGCGCGAAGAAGTCGCGGTCGCCGATGGTGGTGCGCAGCGCCTGGATGGCGACGGCGCCCCGGTCGTAGACGGCGTCGTCGAACTGGTTCTGCGCCCCGGGGTCACCGGGCTTGACCGTCCAGAACGGGTCGTCGGCCGGGTGCGCGTCGTACACCCGCTGGGCGAGTTCCTGCGGGGTGCCGGTCTTCTCGTGCTCGGCCCACAGGTACTCGGCGTACCCGGCGAAGCCCTCGTTCAGCCAGATGTCGGACCAGCGGGCGAGCGAGACGTCGTCGCCCCACCACTGGTGCGCCAACTCGTGCGCGACCACGGAGGTGTCGGGGCCCTTGGCGAAGAACTTCGGGCTGTAGAACGGCCGGGTCTGCGCCTCCAGGGCGAACCCCGACGTCACGTTCGGCACGTAACCGCCGACGGAGTCGAAGGGGTACGGGCCGAAGTAGCCGCTCAGGAAGTCGATGATCTCGCCGGTACGCTCCACGCTGGCGCGGGCGTTGGCCGCGTTCGCACCCAGATCCTTGCTGTACGCGTTGACGACGGGCACGCCCGCGCGGGTGCGGCTGTGCGTGATGTCGAACTTGCCGACGGCGAGCGTCGCCAGATACGTGGCCTGCGGCTTGCTCTGCCGCCAGTGGTAGCTGGTCAGGCCGGCCGCCGTACGCGACGAGAGCAGCGAGCCGTTGCTGACCGCCTGCGAGCCCTTCGGCACCCGCACGGTCACGTCGTAACTCGCCTTGTCCAGCGGGTGGTCGTTGCTGGGGAACCACCACCACGCCGACTCGGGCTCGTTGGCGGCGACCCCACCGTCCGGCGTGCGCTGCCAGGAGGTGAAGCCGTAGCGCTTCACGGTGGACGGCACACCCGAGTAGGTGACGGCCACGGTGATCCGTTGGCCGCGCGAGATCGGCCGGTCGGGCGTGACGACGAGCTCCTGTTCGCCACTACTGGCGAACCGCGCGGTACGGCCGTTGACCCGTACCTTGCTCACGTCGAGCGCGAAGTCCAGGTCGAAGCTGGTCAGCCCCTGGGTCGCGGTCGCCGTGACCGTGGCGGTACCGGACAGCCGGTCGGTGGCCGGCCGGTAGTCGAGGTCCAGGTCGTAGTGCGAGACGTCGTAGCCGCCGTTCCCGTAGGTCGGGTAGTACGGGTCGCCGATCCCGGGATCCCCGGCCCCGGCCCCTGCGGCGGACGCCGGGATCGCCAGCATCAGGCCGAGGGCGACGGCAGTGGACGTGATGACTCTCTTGCGCACAGAAATTCCTCCGACGCGATGAGCAGAAGATGGCAGGTACACGGTGACTCTAGGAAGGCAAGGTGCCCAGGTCACCCGAATTCCTCCGCTGTCGCAGAACTTTCACGTGGCGCAACAACCCGCTCCGTGCGCCGCACGGGCCGCGCCGGGCCGCTCAGTTCAGCAGCCGCAGCGTCGTCGCCGACGTGGTCAGGCGGAGGGACTGGCCCCAGGTTAGTTCCAGCGCGTCGCTCTCCATGCCGTCGCCGAAGGCGATCAGCCGGTCGGACTCGACCGTCAGGCGCAGCGAGTCGCGGCGGGTCAGTACGCCCTCGACCTGGGCCGTGCCGGTGGTCGGTGACGGCCACGCCTCGCGTACGTACCAGACCAGCCGGGGGTCCGTCGGGTCCGGTGGGGGGAGTGCGGTGGCGCGTTCCTGGCGCAGGGAGCTGAGCCAGCCCGTGGCGCCCGTACCCGTGCCGACGAGGACGCCCGACGATGCCTGCTGCTCCATGGGCACGGACCCGTCGTCGGGGCCGATCCGGTAGCGGGCCGTCTGGTGGCCCGCGCTGCCCACGTAGATCTCGTTCAGCGCCAGCAGCCGCTGCGTGTCGTCGGTGACCGCCTCGACCATGGTGAGTTCGTCGTACGTGCCGGACGCCGCGACGGCCGCGTGGAGCAGCGCGGCCGTGTCGGACGCGCGGTGGCGGACCAGGACGCCGGGGTTGCGGCCCGGGTCGGTGTCGATGCCGATCACCGGCTGCCCCGCGAGGTACTTGGCCGCGTTGGCGACGAGGCCGTCGGGTCCGACGACCACCACCACGTCCTCGGGTGCGAAGAGGAAGCGGTCCAGATCCGCCCGTTCCACCTGGGCCTGCCGCCATTGCAGCGGTACGGCCGCGGCGACCTGCGCCAGGGCCTGGCGCAGCCGTTCGTGGCGCAGCAGCACCTCGTCGATGCTCCGGCCGCGCGACGACAGGAAGAACGCGGCCTGGCCGTGCGTGCCGTGCCGGGCGAGCAGCTCCTCGTACTCGCTGGTGCGGCGCACCAGCACCGCGCGCGGCGCGAGACTCACGGCCGCGCCCCGTCCGCGCTGCCCAGCTTGCTGAGCAGTCCGGTCAGCACGTCGGGGGAGAGGGTCAGATTGTCGATGTGCGGCAGATTCCCGGCGACCAGGGTCGCGGCCAGCGCGTGCAGGGTCGCGGTGTCCACCTCGGCGTGCGCGCGCAGCCAGGCGGTCTGCGCCGCGGCCCGCGCCGCGCCGTTCTCCCGCGCCGCCTCGGCCTCCGCCTTGGCCAGCCGGACCGTACGCGACGCCTCGGCCTCGGCCCGTACGGCGTCGGCCGCCGCGCTCTCCTCGGCCTCCCGGCGGGCGTTCGTGCCGTGCTGCTCGACCAACTCCTCCTCGCGGCGGGCCAGTTCGATCTTGCTGGAGAGTTCGTTCTCGGCGATGGTCCGCTCGCGCTCGACCGCGACCGCGCGCCGCTCGTAGGTCGCCCGGTCGGCCTCCTGCTGGATCAGTTCGCGCGCGGGGGTACGCAGCGCACGCTCGACGTCCGCCTCCGGGCGGATCGCGACGACCCGGGTGGCGACGACCTCGATACCGGTGGCCGGCAGCCGGGGCTCGGCCGTGAGCCCGGCGCCGATCCGCTCGCGCACCGAGGCGACGCCGTCCGCGAGCGCGACGGCGAGCGGCGTACGGGAGAGCACGTCCAGCGCGTGCTGCTGCGCCGTCTCGGTGAGCAGCGTGCCGAGCTGCTCCAGCGGCGCCGCGCGCCAGCCGCCGCTGTCCGGGTCGACCGAGAAGTCGAGCCGGGCCGCGGCGAGTGCCGGGTCGCTGATCCGGTACGTGACGGTGGCCTGCACGGTGACGTCCTGGAAGTCGGCGGTCCTGGCGTGGAACATCATGGCCAACTCGCGGTCCTCGACCGGGACTTCCGAGATCGCGGCGGAGAGCGCGCGGAACCAGAAGCTCTGTCCTGGACCGTCGTGGACCAGCGTGCCGCGCTTGTGGTGGCGGATGTGGGCCGTGGGTGCGGAACGCAGATGGCGCCAGCCGAAGCGCCGGGTGATGTCGGCCATGGAGTCCCCCTGTTGTCGCTCTTTTCGTCAGTGCGACGATAGCGTGGCGCGCTGTTCTCGTCAATGAGACGCAATGGGTGGGGTGGGGAACGTGAGGCAGGCGGGGATGCGGCGGGGCACGGCGTGTTCCAGACTGGAGCCAAGGACGCGCCCACAACGATTCGGATGCGCCGATGCACTACGTACGTGAACTGATGAGTACGAAACTCCTCACCGTTCCGCCGTACATGTCCCTCACGTCCGTGGCCTCCTGCATGCGCGACGCGGACGTGGGATGTGTGCTGGTCACCTCGGACGAGGGGGTGCACGGCATCGTCACGGACCGCGACATCGTGGTACGCGTCGTCGCCGAGGGCACCATCGCGGGCCCCGCGGTGGCGCTCGCCGCCGTCTCCGGGGACCTGACCACCGTCGGTCCTGACACGTCGGTGTGCGAGGCGGCGGAGACCATGGCCGTGCACGGCCTGCGCCGACTGCCCGTCGTGGCGGACGACGGGCAGTTGGTGGGGCTGCTCACCCTCGGCGACCTGGCGGGCACGGCGCACGCGCAGGAGGTGCTGGCCGCGCTGACCGGCTCCGAGGCCAACCACTGAGCGAAGCGACAGCCCCGGCTCAGCCGAACTCGGCAACCTCAGCCGAACTCGGCGTAGTCGTCGAGGACTTCGCCGATGATGTGCCGGTTGACCGCCGCCAGCGCCGGATCCGACTCGACCGACTGGCTGAGCACCAGCATCGCCTTCCACAGCGCCCAGCCCCTGGCCCGCGCCCAGGTGCCGTCGTCCTGCGCGACGGTGCGCCGGAACGCTTCCCTGCTGTCCCCCGAGAGCATCCCCCAGGCGATGACCAGGTCGCAGGCCGGGTCGCCGACCCCCGATGTGCCGAAGTCGATGGCGGCCGCCAGCTTTCCGTCCTTCACCAGCAGATTGCCGGGCGCGATGTCGCCGTGGAACCAGACGGGATCGCCGGTCCACTCGGCGGCCAGCGCGGCGTCCCAGACAGCCGCCGCCCGGTCCGTGTCGATCAGCCCCTTGAGCGCGGTCAGACAGCGCCGGGTCTCGTCGTCGTAGTGGGCGGGCGACGCTCCCCGGTACCAACTGTGCTCCCCGCCGAGCGGCCCCTCGGCGGCGTCGCACCGCTGGAGGGCGAGCAGGAACTCCGCCACCGAGACCGCGAACTGCCGCCACTCGCCGACACGTTCGGGCTGAGCGGTCTCGCCGTCCAGCCAGCCCCGTACCGACCACGGGAACGGGTATCCCTCGCCCGGCACCCCCGCCCCCAGGATCGAGGGGATCGGCACGGGCAGCGACGGCGCCAGC
Source organism: Streptomyces sp. NPDC087906 (assembly GCF_055584925.1). Lineage (NCBI taxonomy): Bacteria > Bacillati > Actinomycetota > Actinomycetes > Kitasatosporales > Streptomycetaceae > Streptomyces > Streptomyces sp. NPDC087906. The sequence continues at coordinate 335,760 of NZ_JBVJLC010000002.1, read as the reverse complement.
AGAGGCAGCCAGTGGTTCTCCTTGGCGACCGCCGGGACATAGCCTTCGGCCGTGGGCAGCCGGACCGTCAGCCGCTCGCCGAGGCGGTACGTGCGGTTGTCCCAGCCGTCCACCGAGACCGGTGTGACCGGCAGCCCGCTCCACCGCGGAAACTGTGCGGCGATCAGCCGTTGTACCAGGGCGGCGTCGATTCCGGCGCGGCCGTCCGGGGGAGTTGAGAGCATCCGCCGATCATCACCTCCGGGCCCCTTCCGGGCAACGGAATTTCGCAGCGTGGCGCGCACGGAGCGTCGATCCGTGATGTTCTGGAGGAACAGGCAAGATCCGACCCGTGGACCGAGGGATCACCCATGGCGGACGAGAGTGTGCTGTACCCGGGGCTGATCGTGCCGGTCGGGCACGTCGAGCCGGTGCCTCGGTGTATCCGGGGGACGGTCGGCGGCCGCGTCGCCTTCGACACCCGGCGCGCGCTGTACGTGTGGGAGCACCGCCCCTATCCCCAATTCAGCATCCCGATCGAGGACTTGGTCGACGCGACGCTCGTCGACGAGGGGCACAGCGCACCGCGCGGCGCCGGGTCGGCGCGGCGGCACAGCCTGCGGGTCGGCTCCGAGATCAGGGCGGGCGCCGCGTGGGTGTGGGCGGACGACGCCCCGGAGCCGCTGCACGGCACCGTCCGCTTCGAGTGGGAGGCGCTGGACTCCTGGTTCGAGGAGGACGAGGTGGTCTTCGTCCATCCCAGGAGCCCCTACGCGCGTGTCGACACGCGGCGCTCCTCCAGCGGCGTCCGCGTGGAGATCGACGGGGCCGTGCTGGCGGACGCGCCGCACTGCGTCAAGCTGTTCGAGACGGGCCTGCCGACCCGGTACTACCTCGACCGCCCGTACGTGGACCTGACCAGGCTTCGGCCCACCGACACGGTGACCAGTTGCCCGTACAAGGGCACGACGAGCGGCTACTGGTCGTACGACGGCGACGCCGCCACCCACGAGGACATCGCCTGGGCGTACGACCACCCGACGGACCAGATCGCCGGCATCGCCGGCATGATCACGTTCTACAACGAGCGCGTGGACCTCTACGTCGACGGGACGCTGCTGCCCCGGTCCGCCGACCGCGCCGGGTAACCCGTCAGACCTCGCCCGCCGCGGCCCGTGCGATGTCCGGTGCTTCGAGCGGCGGCCGGCGCAGATCGAGGTGGTCGGCGCGGAAACCCGCCATCACCACCGCCAGATGGCGCTGCCACACTTCCGGTGCCACGGAACCGGACGTCTCGATGACGCCCCGCAGCGCCCAGACAGCCATCGCCACGTCCGTCAGGGTGAGTTGGGCGTTGACAGCCCCCGAGCGCTGGGCGCCGGCCAGCAGCTCGGCGGTCATCTCCTGGAGCCTGCCGACCTGTTCGGGCCGCGCCAGCTCGCCCCACGACCGGGGCAGGATCCCCCGGCTGGTGGCGATGTGCCAACCGACCGTCCGCAGGAACTCGTCGAGAGCGACGTCCGGTTCATGGCCGGCCGCCTCGGCGGCGAGGCCGAGGAGCTTGTCGTAGAAGACGGAGACGAGTTCGGAGACCAGCGCGTCCTTCGAGACGAAGTGCCGGTACAGCGTGGCGGGGCCGATGCCCGCTTCCCGCGCGATGGCCTCCATGCTGACGCCAGGCCCTGACGCCTGGAAGGCCAGCCGCGCCGCCGCCAGGATGCGCTCCCTGTTCTCGGCCGCGTCGCGGCGCCGCGCCCGCCGCACGGGCCGCTGCCGCCCGGCGGCGGGCACGCTCGCGTCCGGCCCCGGCGCGCCGTGCTCGTCCATCGAGACTCCTCATGAGAACGGATCCCGTAACCGATAGTATCACTCTCGGTTACGGGATCCGTCGTCAAAGGTGTCAGCCGTGCGACACGGTCAGCCCGTAGAACGCGACGCGCGCGCCCTTCGTGGTGCTGTCGGAGGACGACTGGTTGTACGAGCCGGCCTTGAAGTACTGCTTGTACGCGTTGAAGGACGACGGGATGGCGTAGTGCGTCGTGCTGCCGTTGACCGTCAGATCGATCGTGTTGCCGCCGGAGACGGCGATCGTGTACGTCCACGTCTTGCCGATCGACACATGGCCCACGGTGTGCGGGGTCTGGCCGCCGTCCGGCGAGTTCTCGATCCCCGCGACGATGTCGCCGTTCGAGTGGTAGTACAGCTCGATCAGCGGCTTGGTCGACGAACCGCCGCTGCCGAGGTGGATCTGCCCGACGCAGACGTTCGACGTCACGGACACCACGCGCAGCGTCGCGCTCAGCCGGTGGGAGCCGCTGAGCGACCAGTCCGCCGCGCTGCCGTTGCTGTTCATCTCCCGCAGCTCGGACCGGGCGTAGTTGGAGTTCGGCGTGGTGACGCCCTTCTCCGGTGCCCAGAAGGTCATGGCGCCGTCGCGGGTGTCGGTGTAGAAGTACGAGTCCTGGAACCCGTTCGCCCCCTGGAGCCGGGACGACGAGATGGTGGTCGGTGAGCCCGGGGAGCCCACCGGCTCCTGGAGCTGCCAGACCGACAGGTTGAAGTTGCCGCCCGGGGCGACCGACGGGTCCGCGGCGATCGCGGCGACGGCGTTCGTGCCACCCAGGAAGGTGAGCGAACTCGCGAAGGCCAGGGCGGCCGCTGTCGCGAGCAGTTTGGAACGGATCATCATGTGGGGGGTCCTTCCGCGCTCGGTGATGTGAGGTGAGCCGATCCAGGTCTAGTCCAATAGGCGTCAGTTGTAAAGAACACTTACAGTTCTCCCCGTCAACGCCACCGGCCCGTGGCGGAGTTCGCCGCACTGATCACGCCGCGCCCGCGCCTCAGCCGTCGGGTGGGTAAGTTTGACGGCCAACAGCACCTGCGACGAGGAGACTTCGTTGAGCACCCTTCGCCCGCTGCACGACGGCTGGACGCTGACGGCCGCCTCCGGCGCCGTCCAGATCTCACAGGTGCCCGCGGCGGTGCCGGGCTGCGTGCACACCGACCTCCTGGCCGCCGGGCTGATCCCGGATCCCTATCTGGACGACAACGAGACGCGGCTGTCCTGGATCGGCCGCACGGTATGGCAGTACGACACCACGTTCGCCTGGAGCGACGACGGTCACGAGCGCACCGATCTGGTCTGCCAGGGACTCGACACCGTGGCGACCCTCACCCTCAACGGCACCGTCGTCGGCCGGACCGCCAACCAGCACCGCTCCTACCGCTTCTCCGTCCGCCATCTCCTCCGCGAGGGCGCGAACACGCTCAGCGTCCGCTTCGACTCGGCCTACACGTACGCCGAAGCCCAGCAGGCGGCGCTCGGCGCCCGGCCCGGCGCCTACGCTGAGCCGTACCCCTTCATCCGCAAGATGGCCTGCAACTTCGGCTGGGACTGGGGACCGACCCTGGTCACCGCGGGGATCTGGAAGCCGATCGGCCTGGAGAGCTGGAGCGGCGCCCGGCTCGCCGACGTACGCCCCCGGGCGACGGTGGACGGCGGCACAGGACACCTGCGGATCGACGTACGCGTCGACAGGACCGACGAGCAGCCCAGGACCGTCACCGCCGAGGTGGCAGGCGTACGCGCCGAGGCGGTCCTGGCCCCCGGCAGCCGCACGGCCCGGCTCGACCTCACCGTCGACAGCCCCGGACTGTGGTGGCCGCGCGGCCACGGCGAACAGCCCCTCTACGACGTGACGGTACGGCTGTCCGGCCCGGCCGACCGCCCCGACGAACCGCAACCGTGGCACCGGCGGGTGGGTTTCCGCACCGTCGACCTGGACCGCGAGACCTTCACCCTCCGTGTCAACGGCGCCCCGATCCTGGTCAGGGGCGTCAACTGGATCCCCGACGACTGCTTTCCCAGCCGTATCACCCGCGAACGGATCGCGGAGCGCTTCGCGCAGGCCACCGAGGCCCACATCAATCTCCTGCGGGTCTGGGGCGGCGGTCTCTACGAGAGCGACGACTTCTACGAACTCGCCGACGCGCTCGGCCTCCTGGTCTGGCAGGACTTCCCCTTCGCCTGCGCCGCCTACCCCGAGGAGGAGCCCTTCAGGTCGGAGGTCGAAGCCGAGGCGAGGGAGAACGTCACCCGGCTCGCCGGCCACCCCTCGCTGATCCTGTGGTGCGGGAACAACGAGAACATCGAAGGGCGCGCCGACTGGGGATGGCAGGAGGAGCTGGCCGGCCGGAGCTGGGGCGCCGGGTTCTACTACGACCTGCTGCCCGCCGTGCTGGCCGAGTTGGACCCGACACGCCCGTACTGGCCCGGCAGTCCGTACGCGGGCCGCCCCGACCTGGCCCCCAACGCCCCGGACCACGGCACGACCCATATCTGGGACGTGTGGAACCGCGAGGACTACACGCACTACGGCACCTACACACCGCGCTTCGTCGCCGAGTTCGGCTTCCAGGGCCCGCCCGCCCACGCGACGCTGCGCCGCGGCGTCACCGGCGAACTGGCCCCGGACGCCCCGCTGGTGCTGCACCACCAGAAGGCGGAGGACGGCAACGGCAAGCTGCTGCGCGGTCTGCGCGGGCATCTGCCGCCGCCCGCCGGCTACGACGACTGGCACTACCTCACCCAGCTCAACCAGGCGCGGGCGCTCACCTACGGCATCGAGCGCTTCCGCGCCCTCGCGCCGTACTGCCGGGGCACCATCGTCTGGCAGCTCAACGACTGCTGGCCGGTGACCTCTTGGTCGGCCGTCGACGGTGACGGCCGCCGCAAGCCGCTGTGGTACGCGCTGCGCCGGGTCTACGCGGACCGGCTGCTGACCTTCCAGGACGGCGCACTCGTGGTCGTCAACGACAGCGCCGAGCCCTGGCACGGCACCCTCGGCGTGACCCGCCACCGGTTCGACGGGGCCCCGGAGGCCACGACGGCCCAGGAGCTGCGGGTGCCCGCGCGCGACCAGCTAAGGGTGCCGCTCGCCGACTCCCTGACCCGCCCTGCCGACCCGGCCGCCGAACTGCTCGTCGCCCGACTCGACGGCCACCGCACCGTCTTGCTCTGCACGGAGGACGACCGGGCGGCCCTGCCGCCCGCCCGCTACGACGCCTCGGTGGAGCAAGTCCCGGGCGGATACGAGGTCGCGGTCACCGCCCGCACCCTCCTGCGCGACCTCGCCCTGTTCCCCGACCGGCTCGACCCGGCCGCCGCGGTCGACGACATGCTGCTGACACTCCTGCCGGGCGAGACGGCGACGTTCCGGGTCAGCACCGGGCGCCGACTGGACCCGGACGATCTCACCGCGGCGCCCGTCCTGCGCTGCGTGAACCAGACGGTGTCGGTCCAGGACGTGTCCGGCGCGCGGAGCGTCAGTCGCCCTGCTTGAGGAGCGCTTCGAGCCGGGGCACGGTCTCCTGCGGCAACTCGGCCTCGGTGACCAGCCGGTCCATGATCAGCGAGTACTGGTCGATCTCTTCCTGCTTGTCGAGATAGACCGCGCCGGTGAGCTGCTCCAGATAGACCTTGTCCGGCAGATCCGGCTCGTTGAACCGCAGGATGGTGATCGGCGTGCCGGCCGCGGCTCGCGCGCCCACGCTGAACGGCGCGATCTGCAGCGTGATGTTGGGCAGCCGGGTCACCGCCAGGAGGTGCTCCAACTGGGCGCGCACCACCTTGGCCCCGCCGAAGGGGCGGCGCAGGACGGCCTCGTCGACGACCGCCCAGAGCGTCGGCGCGCCCGGCCTGGTGAGCAGCCGCTGGCGCTCCATGCGCAGTTCGACCAGGCGGTTGATCTTCGCGTCGGACGCGTCCGGGTAGCCGAGCCGGGTGACCACGCGGGCGTAGTCGGGCGTCTGGAGCAGACCGGGCAGGAACTGGACCTCGTAGGTGCGGATCAGCGAGGCCGCCTCTTCCAGGCCGATGTGCAGCTCGAACCAGTTCTCCAGCACATCGCTGTACCGGTGGTACCAGCCCGGCAGATTGGCCTGCCTGGTCATCTCCACGTATTCGGCGCGCTCTTCGTCGCCCAGGACGCTGTAGAGCGTCAGCAGGTCGGCCACGTCCTGCTGCTTGAAGCCGACCTGGCCGCGCTCCATGCGGGTGATCTTCGCGTCCGATGCCCGGATCGCCTTGCCCGCGTCCACCCGCGAGATGTCACGGGCCTGGCGCAGCCGCCGGAGTCGGCCGCCCAGCAGGATGCGCAGTGCGGTCGGCCCGATCGGTTGGTCCAAGTAGCGCCGTAACGAAGGCTGTTCACCGGACGGCCGCGGCATGGCGGTCATGACAACTCCCGTAAGTCACTACGCGGACACGAAAGCCCCAGTCTTCCATCCCGCACCCGGTCGCGTACAGCGGGGAGGGCCGGTCGCCGCCCATGACGTCGCTCTCAGTGCGTCAGCGTGTCGAACTCTCCGTCCTTGGCCCCGGCCACGAAAGCGGCGATCTCGGCGCGGGTGTAGACCAGCGCAGGACCCTGCGGATGACGGGAGTTGCGGACCGCGATGCTGCCGTCGGACAGCTCGGCGACCTCCACGCAGTTGCCCCCGGGGGCGCTGTGCCGGCTCTTGCGCCACGCGGCGCCGTCGATCCGGTCCGACCGTGTTCCGTTCTCGAACTCTGCCATTCCACCCACTCCTTGATGAGTCGCGCGCCTGACCAGGCGTCACCCGAATGCAATTGCATCTGCACTTGAGGCCGCAACTGCACTCCAACGACTGTAATTGCAGATGCAGTTGCGGCACCATCCTTTGGAGGGGGATAGTGGGCGCCGATCACCCACTTGTCACCACCGGCCCCCACGGAGAACGCGATGACATCTGGCTCAACCGGACCATTAGGCGCATTACCCGGCGCTCCCGTCGGCCGTCTGCTGGAGCGCGTCTCGCGCGACGCGTTCCCGTTCGACGAGCCGGACACCACAACTCCGTACACGACAGCCGGATTCACCGCCCGCGCGCTGTCGGCGGACAAGCAAGCGGTGGGCGAGGGGCGCCGGTTCACCGGCACGATCCTGAACCGCTGGGCGCTCAGCCCGCTCGTGGACAACGCGGCGCTGATCGTCTCCGAACTCCTCAGCAACGCCCTGCGGTACGGACTCGGCGGCTTTCCCGCCTGGTCCTCTCCTTCGCAGGCCGTCTGGCTGGGCCTGATGCGCCGCGAGGGCACGGTGCTGTTCGCCGTGTGCGACCACAGCGCCCGCGTCCCGCAGGTCAAGGAACCGGATCAGCTCGCCCAGTCGGGGCGGGGACTGCACATAGTCGACTGCCTCAGCGACACCTGGGGCTGGACGACCCCCGACACGGACGGGAAAGCGGTCTGGGCGGCCGTCTCGTGCCGCCGCGAGAGCGAAGGCGCGCCGGTCTCACCGCGCCACGCGCAAGGAGCGGGACGGCTCATATGAGTTGAGCCGTCCCGCTCCCGCTACTCCGCTATGCGTCAGGACTCATCACTCCGGCACGGACAGCGTGGTGATCCGCTGCGCTCCGTCGGCGGTGCCGGGGCGGGCACTCGTCAGATCGAGCCGCACCCGCTCGGTGGTCAGCCGGTCGAAGGCCACGACCGTCGGCTGGTCCGAGGCGGCGGCCCAGGTGACCGTCTGGTGCCGCGCCGGCACGTACTTCCTGCCGTCCCAGTACGAGACGGTGACGGACGCAGGCAGCGAGTGCTTGGCGTCCACGGTGAAGGACACCTCGACCTCGGTGAGGCTGCGCGCCCGCTCCCAGGTCACCGACACCCAGTCGGCGGCCCGCGCCCCCGAGAAGGCGGGCAGCAGTGCGGTGGCGCTCTTGGAGAACGCGTTCGACCAGCCGGTGGCCGCGTTCCCGTCGAGCATGGCCGCGGGCAGGGAACTCGACGCACCCGAGTAACTGGCGTCCGCCAGCGGGTAGACGGGGGCGCCGGGGCCTGGGTCGGGCTTCAGCGCCACGGCCGGGGTACGGGACAGGACGGGCGCGGCGACCGCGCGTACGGTGACGGTGGCGGGCCGCAGCCCGTGCGCCTCCGCGGTCACGGCGACCCGTCCCGGCTTGGTCCCGGCCCGCACGATGGCCAGCGCCTTGCCGTGGAACGCGGTCCTCGTGGACGCCTGGTACCGCTCGGCGCTCTCCTGGCGGCCGTTGTCCAGGCCCGCCAGCGAACCGCCCGTGACGCGGAAGGAGATCAGGTCCTCGGCGTCCGGCACGACGACCCCGTGGGAGTCGATCACCTCGGCTGTCACGTACGACAGGGAACGGCCGTCGGCGTCGAAGGTGTCGCGGTCCGTGGTGAGCCGCACGGCGTGCGGCGCGCCCGCGGTGCGCAGGACGTCGGTGGCCACCTGCCGCCCGCGCCGCCGCGCCACCGCCTTCAGCTCTCCCGGCGCGAAGGGCACGTGCCATATGAGGTGCAGTTTGCCCGCGCTGCCGTTCGGGCTGGTGTAACTCCCCGGGTAGGCACCGGAGACGACGGTCTTGTCGTCACCGCTCGCCTCGGTGGTCTCCAGGTAACTCCGGCCGTCCTGCGTCTTCTTGGTGTCGAAGGTCCGCACGCCGAGCGACTTGCCGTTCAGATACAGCTCCACCGACTCGACGTTCGCGTACGCCCACACCTCGACGCTCTCGCCCGGCTTGTGCCCGGTCCAGTCCATGGGCAGCAGATGGACCATCGGCTCGCTCGTCCACTGGCTGCGGAAGAGGTGGTAGGTGTCCTTCGAGAAGCCCGCGGTGTCCACGGCGCCGAAGAACGACGCCTTCACCGGGAAGACGTTGTACGGCGTGGGCTCGCCGATGTAGTCCGTGCCCGACCAGAGGAACTCGCCCAGGAAGTACTTGCGGTCCCGGTCCTTCTTCAGCCCGTACTCGCCGCTCATGGTCCAGGACGCGAGGTTGTTGTCGAAGGAGGACGCCTCCCGCTTCCCCGGGGTGTAGTTCTCCCCGGTGTTGAGGTGTTCGGGCTCCTGGTACGACCCCCGGGTGGAGGTCTCCGACGAGGACTCGGACTCGAAGAGGAACAGATGCGGGTAGCGCGCGTGCAGGGCGTCGACGGAGGCCGCGGTGTTGTAGTTGAGGCCGAGCCCGTCGAGCTTGGCCAGCATCAGGTCGGCGGGCGACCCCACGGCGGGCAGCGAGCGGTACTTGTCCGAGCCGATCACGATCGGCCGGGTGGTGTCGACGGCGCGGATGGCGTCGATGAGGCTCTGCGCCATCCCGAGCCCGGCCTCACTGGTGGAGTCCGGGATCTCGTTGCCGATGGACCACATCAGCACGGCGGGGGAGTTGCGGGCGGCCTTGACCATCTCCGTGATGTCGGCCTGGCTCCACTCGTCGAAGAAGCGCCCGTAGTCGTAGGTGTTCTTGCCGCGGTGCCAGCAGTCGAACGCCTCGACCATCATCAGGATGCCCAGGCTCTCGCAGACCGCGATCATCTGCGGCGACGGCGGGTTGTGCGAGGTTCTGAAGGCGTTGACGCCCATGGACTTCATGATGGTCATCTGGCGGGTCAGCGCGTCCGTGCTGATGGCGCTGCCCAGGGCGCCCTGGTCGTGGTGCAGGTCGACGCCCTGGATCTTGGCGTACTTCCCGTTCAGCGTCAGCCCGTTGTCCGGGTCGACGGTGATGTAGCGGAAACCGAAGGGCGTGCGGTACGTGTCCACGGTCCGCCCGTGGACCCGGAGTTCGGTCTCCAGGCTGTACAGGTGCGGTGTCTCGAACGACCAGAGCCGTGGCCCCCGTACGGTGAACTCCTGCGTGGTGTCGGCCGCTTCGGTGCCCGCCTTGACGTGCGAGCTGGCGCTCGCCACCGTACGTCCCTCCGGGTCGCGGACCGTGGAGACGACCGTGACGTCGGCGCCGGCGCCCGAGTCGTCCACGACGCTGATCTGCGCGTGCACGGTGCCCCGGCCCGAGGCGATGGTGCGGGCGAGGTCCGGCGTGGTGACCGCGGTGCCCCAGCGCGCCACATGGACCGGGTCGGTGACCACGAGCCGGGCGTCCCGGTAGATACCGCTGCCGGAGTACCAGCGGCTGCTGGGGAGTTGGTTCTGCACCTTGACGGCGATCACGTTGGGGGTCTTGCCGTCGGTGTGCAGCAGGCCGGTGAGGTCGAAGGCGAATCCGGTGTAGCCGTACGGGTGGTTGCCGACGAGCGTGCCGTTGCAGTAGACGTACGAGTCCATGTACACGCCGTCGAACTCGACCGAGATCCGCTGCCCCTTGAGGTCGCGGGGCAGGGTGAACGACTTGCGGTACCAGCCCAGGCCGCCGGGCAGGAAGCCGGTGCCGCCTGACGTGCCGGATTCGGTGGTGGGAGTGAGTTCGATGCTCCAGTCGTGCGGTACGGCGACGGCGCGCCACTTCGAGTCGTCGTACCCCGGCTCCGCCGCGTCGGCGAAGGCGCCCGTCGGATCCGTGATGCCCGCCGGGTTGACGAGCGCGAACCGCCATCCGTCGGTGAGCGGGAGGGTACGGCCGGACGAGGCACGGGCCGCGCCGGCGGCCGAGGGTGCGGCCGAGGCGATACCCGGGGCGAGCACCCCCACGAGGGATCCGGCGGCGCCGGCTGCCAGCAACGACCTGCGATTGACTGCCACGGTAACTCTCCGGTTCTTCGTTCACATGACACGAATGCCAACCGATTGACCAGAAGTGATCAGTACTCAACAGAATCACTCATCGGCGAGCGGATTCTCGCAGTGAGGTTCTGCGAGTCGTCAAGAGTCGTGCCGATGCTTTCCTTTTCTTGCGAAGTGTCTTGACCGCCAATCGGACACAAGCACACACTGTCGGGCGTCCACCTCAACACAGAGCGTCAATTCCGATCGTCTGTGTTCGGCAGCGCTTCCTCGAACCCCACGAAAAGAGGAGTTATGTCGCACTTCGCACGACGCCCGAGATCCCTCCTGCTCGCCCTCGTCACCGCGCTGGTCGTCCTCGGCCCCGTCGCGGGCGCCCAGGCCGCAGGGGCCCAGGCCGCCGCCGCTGCCCCGGCCGTGGCGCCCGCCGCGGCGAGCGGTCCCGCGCTCGACAACGGCCTCGCCAAGACCCCGCCGATGGGCTGGAACGACTGGAACGCCTTCGGCTGCGACGTCACCCAGCAACTCGTCGAGCAGACCGCCGACTACCTCGTCTCCTCCGGCCTCAAGGCCGCCGGATACTCCTACGTCAACATCGACGACTGCTGGATGACCCACAGCAGGGACGCCCAGGGCGCGTTGGTCCCCGACCCGGTCAAGTTCCCCGGCGGGATCAGCGGCACAGCGGCATACGTCCACAGCAAGGGGCTCAAGCTCGGGATCTACGAGAGCGCGGGCACCGCCACCTGCGCCGGCTACCCCGGCAGCCTCAACCACGAGCAGCAGGACGCCAACAGCTTCGCGGCCTGGGGCGTGGACTACCTCAAGTACGACAACTGCAACAACCAGGGCGTGCCCTGGCAGCAGCGCTACAACGCGATGCGCGACGCGCTCGCCGCCACCGGCCGGCCCATCGTCTACAGCCTCTGCGAGTGGGGCGAGGACAACGTGTGGACCTGGGGTGCCAATACCGGCAACCTGTGGCGCACCACCGGGGACATCAACGCCTCGTACGGCTCGATGCTCTCGATCTACCACACCAACGTCGGTCTCGCGCAGTACGCGAAGCCGGGCGCCTGGAACGACCCGGACATGCTGGAGGTCGGCAACGGCATGTCGTTCACCGAGGACCGCGCGGAGTTCAGCCTCTGGTCCGAGATGGCGGCGCCGCTGATCGCCGGCACGGATCTGCGCAAGGCGTCGGCCGCGACGCTGTCGCTCTACAAGAACCAGAAGGTCATCAACGTCGACCAGGACTCGCTCGGCAAGCAGGGCACCCAGGTGTCGTCGTCCGGCGGCCTCGACGTCCTGGCCAAGCCGCTGGCAGGCGGCGACGTCTCGGTCGTCCTGTTCAACGAGAACGCGTCGGCGGCGACCATCACCACGTCGGCCGCGGCCGTCGGTCTGCCCGCCGCCTCCTCGTACCGGCTGGACAACCTCTGGTCCAACCAGGTGACCAGCACCACCGGCAGCATCTCGGCCACGGTGCCGGGACACGGCGTCGTCATGTACCGGGTGTCCCAAGGCAGCGGCACGAGTGTCGGCACCAACCACCCCTTCGTCAGCGCCTCGTCGGGCCGCTGCATCGACGCGTTCAACAACCAGACCGCTCCCGGCACCAAGATCGAGATCTGGGACTGCGGCGGCGGCGCCAACCAGACGCTGACGCCCACGGCGGCCGGCGAACTGCGCCTGTACGGCGGCACGCAGTGCCTGGACGCCGACGACAACGGAACGGCGCCTGGCACCAAGGTGCAGCTCTGGACCTGCAACGGCGGGGCCAACCAGAAATGGCGGCTGAACCCCGACGGCACGGTCACCGGAACCCAGTCCGGACTGTGCCTCGACGTCACCGGCGGTAACGAGCCGGCCGGCAACGTCAACGGCACCGCGCTGGAGCTGTGGAACTGCAACGGCGGCGCCAACCAGCAGTGGCGGCTCGCCTGACGGGTAATCAGCCCTCGGGCTCCCCGACGACGCGCCACTGCCCCACTTCACGGTAGTCCGAGTCGTACACGGGCGAACCGTCACCGGGCTTCAACTCGTAGTGGTGCAGATTCCCGGCCCAGTAACGGAGGACGCGGCCTAACTCCCCGGCCGCGTCCTCCGCCACCTTTCCCTCGTTCAAGTCGACCTCAAGCACGAACTTCACGCGCGCCGCCTCCCGGGCATCGATCTGTGCGCCCCCTGCCGGAGCGCCGATGTCCGACCATAATGCTCAACATGAGCGAGAACCTTCAGGAGCGTGGGGCCCGGTTGAAGAGGCGGCCTGTGGTCGGGGTGTTGCATCCCGGGGCCATGGGCGCGGCGGTCGGGGCCGCGCTCAAGGGCAGGGCCGGGGAGGTGCTGTGGGCTGCCGCCGGGCGGTCGCAGGCGACGTCGAAGCGGGCCGAGTTGGCCGATCTCGTCGCCGTTCCCGATTTCGCCGCGCTGGTCCGGCGCTCCGACCTGGTGATCTCCATCTGCCCGCCGCACGCCGCGATCGACGTGGCGGAGCAGGTGGCCGACGCGCTGAAGACCCGGGAAGCCGACGACCGGCCGCTGTTCCTGGACGCGAACGCGGTGTCGACAGCGACCATGCGGGCGATCGCCGGCACGCTCGGCGCCGAGCGGGTGGTGGACGGCGCGGTGATCGGACCGCCGGCCTGGGAGCACGGGCAGAGCGTGCTGTGGCTGGCAGGGCCGCAGGCCGCAGCGGTGGCGGGCCTGTTCGAAGGGTCGCCGTTCGACGCGCGGGTGCTCGGCGGCCCGCTCGGCAGCGCCAGTGCCCTGAAGGCGTGCTTCGCACTCCAGAGCAAGGCACTGCCGACCGCGTGGCTGCTGCTCGCCGAGGCGGCGGAGAAGGCGGGCGTCGCCTCCGAGCTGCGCTCCGAACTGGCCCGCGACGGCGTCGACCTGGACCAGCGGCTGACCGCGCTCAGCACCAAGGCCGGGACGAAGGCATGGCGCTGGGCCGGCGAGATGGACGAGGCGGCCGACACCATGGCCGAGTTGGGGATGCCGGACGGCTTCTCCCGCGCCGCCGCCGAGCTGTACCGCAGGATGGCGGACCAGCAGCCGGACTGATCGGCAGTCGGACTGACCGGCAGTCGGGTCGGCCGGCAGCCGGATCAGCCGCCGATCGTGTCCAGTTCGGCGAGCGCGTCGGCGGGCAGGACGAGCCGCGCCGCCGCGATGTTGTCGCGCAGGTGGTCCACGGACGACGTGCCGGGGATGACCACGGACGTCGCCGAGCGCTGGAGCAGCCAGGCCAGCGCCACCTGCTGGGGCGTCGCCTCCAGGCGTGCGGCCACGTCGTCCAGGGTCTGCGACTGCAGCGGGCTGAAGCCGCCGAGCGGGAAGAACGACGCGAAGGCGATGTTCTCGGCCGCGCACCGCGCCACCAGCGCGTCGTCCTGCCGGTTGGCCAGGTTGTACATGTTCTGCACGGTCACCACCGGCGCGATGCTCTGCGCCTCGGTGAGCTGGGCGTCGGTGACGTTGCTCAGGCCGAGGTGCTTGATCAGCCCTTCCTCCCGCAGCTCGAACAGCGCGCCGAACTGCTCCGCGATGGGCTCGTCCGTCGGCACACCCATACCGCCGACCCGCAGATTGACCACATCCATCGCGTCGAGACCGAGGTGCTGGAGGTTCTCCCGGACGGCGGTCTTCAGGTCGGCGGGGTCCAGCGCCGCGTTCCAGCCGCCCTCCGCGTCGCGCCGCGCACCCACCTTCGTGACGATGTGCAGGTCGTCGCCGTACGGGTGAAGCGCTTCCTTGATGATCTCGTTGGTGACGACAGGACCGTAGTAGTCGCTGGTGTCGATGTGCGTGACGCCGAGTTCGACCGCCGTGCGGAGCACCGCGACGGCCTGGTCCCGGTCCTTGGGCGGGCCCATGACCCCCGGCCCCGCCAACTGCATGGCTCCGTAGCCCATCCGGCTGATGGTGAGGTCGTCGGCCAGGGTGAGGGCTCCGCCGGGAAGGGTCTTCGACATGGGTTCGCACGCTTTCGTCCGTGGGGTGCCGGGGTACGTCGGTGTGACCCGGCATGACAACTGTGGCAGCGCCGCGAGAGCTTCGCGAGGCCGTCCGTACCGCGCTCAGGCCAGGACGGCCGGTTTGAGCGCGTCCTCGCACCACTGCCGGAAACCGGTCGCGGCCCTGGATCCCGCGCCGCGCAGCGCCTGGTCGTAGACGCCCTGCTCGTTCTGGGCCTGCGCCATGTCGACCATGCCCTGCGCCCACGCCTCGGACATCCCGTAGCCCAGCAGGGTCTCCTTGTAGTCGGCGAGGGAGACCTCCTGGAACCGGACGGGCCGCTCCAGCACCTCGGACATGACCCGCGCCATGCCGTCGGGGGAGAGGTCGTCGGGTCCGACGACGGGCACGCCCTCCTGGCCGCGCCAGGAGCTGTCCCGCAGCAGCCGGGCGGCGGTGCCGGCGATGTCGCGCGTCGCGCAGGTCGCGAGCGTACGGTCGCCGGGCGCCGCCAGGTAGAACGTGCCGTGGCTCTTGATCGCCGGGACCTGGCTGAGCAGGTTCTCCATGAAGAAGGGCATGCGCAGCGCCCGGTAGCCGACGCCCGTGCTCTCGATCAGCTCGTCCATGGCCAGCGCCGCCGTCAGATGCCCGGCGTTCTTCGCGATGCCGCGGCCCAGGGTCGAGACACCGACGACCCGCTCGACGCCGAGGGCGCCGATGGCCGCGCAGGCCGGCCGGGTGAAGTCCAGGTAGTGGCCTTCGACGCTGCCGGCGCGGGGGTTCGGTGGCACCAGCCAGAACACGGCGTCGGCCCCGTCGAACGCCTCGGCGACGACACGGGCGTCGTCGTGCGACCCCTGGACGACCTCGACGCGCTCGCGCGCCTCCTGCGGGAGCCGCGCCGGGTCGCGCGCGATCACGCGGATCGCCTCAGGGCCGGCAAGGAGGTCGGCGAGCACCTGGCGACCGGTCTGACTGGTGGGAGCGGTAATGACGATCATGAAAACCTCCGGGGCGAGACCGGCGTCGGCAGGGCTGCTCTGGCACCCGTGCTTCCGGTGATAACGAAACTACGTTAGCACTGAAATTACGGTGGTAACGAACTCCTGTTATCGTTGACACCATGAACGCCAGTCGCTCCGCCGTCGCGGACAGCACCCGCGAACGCATCATCGACGCGGCGACCGCGCTGCTCGCCGAGGGCGGCCGTGACGCGGTGTCGACCAGGGGGGTCAGCGCAGCGGCCGGCGTCCAGGCCCCGACGATCTACCGGCTCTTCGGCGACATGCGCGGGCTGCTCGACGCGGTCGCCACCCATGGCTTCACGACGTATCTGCGCGACAAGGCGGAGCTGAAGTCCGGCGACGACCCGGTCGAGGACCTGCGCAGGGGCTGGGACCTGCACATCGGGTTCAGCCTCGCCAACCCGGCCCTGTACGCGCTCATGTACGGCGAGCCGCGCCCCGGCGCCGCCACGCCGGCCGCCGTCGCCGCCGCCGAACTGCTCGCCGGGTACGTCCACCGCGTCGCGGAGGCGGGCAGGCTGCGGGTCGCCGAGGAGCGCGCCGTACAACTGATCCACGCGGCGGGCGGCGGTACGGCGCTCATGCTGATCGCCCTGCCTGAGGAGCGCCGCGATCCCGCCCTGTCCGGCCTCGCCCGCGAGGCCGTCATCGCCGCCGTCACCACCGACGCCCCCGGGCCCGCGACGCCCGGCCCGGTCGGCGCCGCCATCGCGCTGCGCGCGGTCCTGCCGCAGACCTCCGCGCTGACCGCGCAGGAGCGGGGCCTGCTGGGCGAGTGGCTCGACCGTATCGCCGAAGCCTGATCCCTACCCGCGCTGGCCTACTCGCCTTGCTGCCTACCCGCCCTGCTAGTTAGCCGCGCTGGTCCGTACGTACGAGTGACGCGGCGAGCCGCGTCAACCGGGCGCGCTCCATGTCCGGGAGATGCGCGGTGAGTTCGTCGACGCGGCGGGTGATCTCGGCCGTGCACAGGTCGGTGAGCTGCTTGCCGAGCGGTGTCGCGGTGACCAGGACACCGCGCCCGTCGTGCGGGGACGGCGAGCGCCGGACCAGACCGCGCTTCTCCGCCCGGCTGACCAGGCCGGTCATGGACGACTTGTCCAGTCCGAGCCGGCTGCCCAGTTCCAGCATGCCCGGCTGCCGGTCGCGCAGGATGCCCAGCAGCCTGATCTGGACGATCGACAGATCGTGCGCGGCGCCGGTGGTGGCGAGGACGCGCTGGATCAGGAAGGAGAGCTGCACCAAGGCGTCCACCGTGTTCAGCGGCTGCTCGTCCGGGCTCTCTGGTGTGGCGGAATCCGTGGGCATGGGGCCAGCTTAGTTGACCTGGTACGTGGCGCGAACTACTTTGAAAGTAGTACGTGCCGCAAACCTTTCGCTTGAGGGAGTCCTCATGCACGCCGCAGTCGTCCGGTCCTTCGACGCCCCGCCCCGCTACGAGACCTTCCCGGCCCCCGACGCGTCGGGGGAGCACGACATCCTGGTCGACGTACTGGCGGTGGGGCTGCATCCACGGGTGCGCTCGGCTGCCGACGGCAGCCATTACACGTCCGACGGCACCCTGCCGCTGATCCCCGGCGTCGACGCCGTCGGCCGTACGGCACAGGGTGAACTGCTCTACTTCGTCGCCTCCGACGGTGCGCTCGGCACCATGGCCGAGCAGGCCGTGGTGGACCGCCGCCGGGCCGTCACCCTGCCGGCCGGTACCGACCCCGTCGCCGTGGCCGCCGCGATGAATCCCGCCATGTCCTCCTGGGTGGCGCTGCGCAGCCGGATCGCCTTCCCGCCCGGCGGAACCGTGCTGGTCATGGGCGCCACCGGCAACGCGGGCCAGCTCGCCGTCCAGATCGCCAAACACCTCGGCGCCGCACGGGTGATCGGCGCCGGCCGCGACCCGCGACGGCTTGACCTGCTGAAGAGCCTCGGGGCCGACGACGTGATCAGCCTGGACGGTGGCGAGAGCGACGGTGACGGGAGCGACGGCGACGGCAACGACGTGGCCGACCGGCTCGCCAACGCCGCTGCGGACGTCGATGTCGTCATCGACTACCTGTGGGGCCGGCCCACCCAGCAGGCCATGCCGGCGCGCTGCTCACCGCCCGCGGCGACCGGTCGAAGGCGCTGACCTGGATCCAGATCGGTTCCATGGCGGGCGAGGACATCACCCTGCCCTCGTTCCTGCTGCGGGCGGCCAACCTCACCATCGTGGGCAGCGGCCAGGGTTCGGTGACGACCGCCGGTATCGTCGCCGAACTGCCCTCCCTCGCACGGGAGATCGGCTCCGGCGCGCTCGCGGTGAATCCGCTGCCCCTGCCGCTGGCCCAGGTCGAAGAGGCATGGCACACGCCGACGGCCCCCGGCCAACGCGTCGTACTGGTCCCGTAGATCACCACGAAAGGCGGCGCGGTGCCGCGTCGCGTCGCTCAGCGGCCGGTGCGGAAGGCGTGGTCCGCCTTCCAGGGCGGTCTGGTCAGTCCCGGCGACCTTCCGGCGGGGTGACAGGTGAGATCGGGCGCAGGGCGTCCACGAGGAGGTCGAGCAGCCGTCCGGTCTGCTCCGGTGTGCTGCTCGCCGCCGTCGAGAGGAAGATGCCGAGCATCATCGCGGTGACGTCGTCGGCCTCAACATCCGCGCGCAGCGCACCCGTTCGCGCGCCGCGCGCGAGGATCGCACCGATCCCCGCCGTGATGCGCTCGCGGGTGCTCGGCGTCGTGATCCGACCGGAGGCCCAGCCGGCGCGCAGTGTCTCGGCCATCCCGCGCTTCGTCGCGATGAACCCCGCGTACCGGTCCAGCCAGGCGCGGAGCGCGACCTCCGGCGGGAACTGGTCGAGCAGGGTGGGGACGCTCGCCGTCACCGCGTCGAGTTCCGCGGTGTAGACGGCCTCGACGAGCGCCTCGCGGGTGGGGAAGTGGCGGTAGAGCGTGCCGATGCCGACACCCGCCTCGCGCGCGACGGTCTCCAGCGCCACGGTGTCGTCGGCTGCCGCGAAGGCGGCCCTGGCCACGGCGACGAGCTTCTCGCGGTTGCGGCGCGCGTCGGCGCGCACCGGCCGGTCCCCTGCGGGCTCGGCGGCGCGGCCGGATTCGGACGGAGTCAAAGCGGAGGTACCTCCGTTAGTGCTACTGTCGGTGGAACGGAGGAACCTCCGTTTCTCCCATCATCGCACGAGGACGGGCTTCCATGACATCGAGCAGCAACCCATCTCCCGAGGTCACCACCGCCGGAGCGGCGCGCCCCGGCGGACCTGGCCCGCTCGCCGGCGGCGCGGTCTCCCGGGTCGGCTACGGAGCGATGCAGCTTGAGCGGCTGCGCGAGGAGCGCGGCACCGCCGTGGCGCTGCTGCGCCGCGCTGTCGAGCTCGGCGTCGACCACATCGACACCGCCGAGTTCTACGGCAACGGACTCGTCAACGGGCTGATCCGCGAGGCGATCCGCCCCGAGGACGGCGTGGTTGTCGTCAGCAAGGTCGGCGCCGACCCCAACCCCGGAGGCCGCATCCCGCTGCGTCCCGCGCAGCGCCCCGAAGAGCTGCGGGCGAGCGTCGAGGACAACCTCAAGAGCCTCGGCCTCGACCGGATCCCGGTCGTGAACCTGCGCCGGATGGACACGGGCCCCGGGCTCCGTCCCGGCCCCGACCAGGTGGTCGACATCGACGACCAGCTCGCCGTGATGGCCGCGCTGCGCGACGAGGGCAAGATCGGCGGGATCGGACTGAGCAGTGTGACCCTCGACGTGCTGCGCCACGCGCTCCCCGTCGGCATCGTCTGCGTGCAGAACGCCTACAGCCTCGTGGCCCGCGGCGACGAGGACCTGCTGGACCTCTGCCTCGCCGAGGGGATCGCCTGGGTACCGTACTTCCCGCTCGGCGGCGCGTTCCCCGGACTGCCGAAGGTGACCGAAGAGCCCGCGGTGCTCGCCGCCGCACAGGCCATCGGCAGCACCCCGTCGCAGATCGGCCTCGCCTGGCTGCTCCGGCACGCCCCGAACACACTGCTCATCCCCGGCACCGCCGATGCCGGTCACCTGGAGCAGAACGTCGCCGCAGGCGCCGTCGAACTGGACGAGTCGACACTGGCCGCACTCGACGCCGTGGAGTCGCGGTCGACGGACGTCGCGATCGGCTGACGGACCCCGTGATCGGCTGACGGACGCCGACGGATCAGGACGTCTTCAGCGCGACGCCCGCCCAGATCGGTGCGTCGCCGTCGCCCGGCACGGCCGCCAGCCCACCCGGCGCCGCGTCCTCCAGGTCGGGGCGCCAGTGCTGGGGTACGACGAGCCCGGGGTCGACGAGTTTAGTTCCGTCGAAGAAACGGAGCGCCTCCTCCTTGGTGTGGGCGTGCAGCGCCGTGCCCTCCTCGGCGAAGTCGCCCTCCAACCCGTCGGATCCCGCCGCCAGTTCGCGTGCCATGACGCTGATCACCAGATAACTGCCCGCAGGCAGCGCGTCGACCAGCGAGCGGACGATCGCGTGCGGATCGGCTTCCTGGGGGAGCCAGTGCAGCAGCAGGCACATCGTCATCGCGATCGGCTGCGTGAGATCCAGCGTGTCACGCAGCGCGGGGGAGTCGAGGACGCTGCCGGGCTCGGTCACATCGGCCTGGATGTACGCGGTGCGGCCATGGGGGTGGCTCACGTGCAGGGCGCGGGAGTGGGCGAGGACGATCGGGTCGTTGTCCGCGTACACGACACGGGTGTCCGGCGCCACCTTCTGGGCCACTTCGTGCAGGTGGGGGGCGGTCGGTATGCCCGTACCGATGTCGAGGAACTGCCGGACACCGGCCTCGGCCGCCAGATAGCGGGT
Source organism: Streptomyces sp. NPDC087906 (assembly GCF_055584925.1). Lineage (NCBI taxonomy): Bacteria > Bacillati > Actinomycetota > Actinomycetes > Kitasatosporales > Streptomycetaceae > Streptomyces > Streptomyces sp. NPDC087906. The sequence goes on along the minus strand of NZ_JBVJLC010000002.1, from coordinate 315,484 downwards.
GGTGCGGAGCACGAAGGCGCGGTTGACCCGGGCGGCGGTCTGCGCCGTCGGCATCTTCGCGATCACTTCCGCGGCCATGGCCCGGTCGGCGGGATAGTTCGTCTTCCCGCCGAGCAGCACGTCGTACACGCGCGCCGCGTGAGCCCTGTCGGTGCGCAGGTCGATCGGCCGGCGTAAGTCGCCGTCCATCCAGCCCTCGTCGGCCATCGCCATCCCTCCCTGGAAGGTCAACTTCCCTGACCTTAGCGGGAGTACACGGCGCGCGCCGCAAGCGGCCCGGGTTCGGCGGGATTCTGAGTGTCCGTACTCATGCGGTGCGCCGTCCCCGAACGGATCATGGGACGTGTCCTCGCTTCCCGAGGGCACATTTCCGAAGGTGACAGGAGAGAGACGATGCGCAGCGACAAGCGCTGGTACCGACCGCTGGCGGCTGCCACGGACAACTGGGTCTCGCGCGGCTATCTGCTGGTGTTCGCCGCTGTGCTGGTGTGGGTTGTCGTGGACACACTGTTCGTGTCCCACGCGGACGCCTCCTTCGCCGGGGTGTGGCCCTTCTTCCTGGCCGCGCCGACCAGCCTGCTGGTCCTCGCACTGCCCGATCTCGACGCGTGGGCCATCCTCGCGAGCCTCGCGGTGGCCGCCTTCGTGAACGCCGTACTGCTGGGGCTGCTCGTCCGGGCGCTGACGTCGCCGGGCAACGGCGGCCGGGGCTCGCAGCTCGGGAGCAGGACCTGAACAGGACCTGACGGGTGACGGTTCGGGCATATGTGCTGGTGGGAGCGGGGGCGGCTCCCGACCTATAGTCACATTGTCCGCGCCGGGTAGGGGCGGTCGCCGGCGGTTCAGGGTTCGGTTCGGCGCCAAGGGAGGCCGCTCATGGCCAACGCGTTTCAGGAGCGAAAGCTCAGGGATATGTTCGCCGCGTTCGACGCGGACGGGGACGGCTACCTCCGCGAGGAGGACTTCAGAGCCCTCGTCGCCCGCTGGAGTCGGCTACCGGGAGTGGGCCCGGGGACCGAGCTGCGCGACCGGGTGGAGACACTGCTGATGGGCTGGTGGGCGGCGCTGCTGGACGTGGGCGACACCAACGGCGACGGCGCGATCGACATGGGCGAACTGCTCGCGCTCGTCGACAAGTTGCCCGGCATGGTCGCGGACGTCACGGCGACCGCCGAGACCGTCTTCGAGGCGGTGGACTCCAACGGCGACGGCGTCATCTCCCCGGAGGAGCACCGCAGGCTCGTCGAGACCTGGAACGGCCGGCCCGTGGACATGACGGGCGTCTTCGAACTGCTCGACCTGAACGGTGACGGCCACCTCAGCCGCGACGAGTTCGCCCTGCTGTGGCGGCAGTTCTGGATCAGCGACGACCCGGTGGAACCGGGCAACTGGCTCTGCGGCCGGTTCGCGGTCGGCTAGCGTCCGGACGACACCGGATCCAGGCCGAGTGACCTGACCAGGTCGAGCATTTCGGCCCGGTGCAGGGCTGCCGGGTTGCCGGCGACGGGCTGGATATGGCCGTCGATCTCCAGGGCCACCAGGCCATGCATCCGGCCCCAGACGCGCAGCGCGAGCGCCGCCGCGGCGGGTGGTACGTCCGGGAGGTCTTCCTTGATCTTCGCCACGTAGTCCGGGTGGAGGTCGGACCAGGAGGTGTCCGCCGGCTGGTGGTGCCGGGCCTGCGGCCACGCGGCGGCCACCAGGCTGGTGAGCTGGCGGCACACTCGGCGTGCTGTCCGGTCCACCGGCCCGTTCTCGGGGGGCTGGTAGCCCGGAACGGGGTGGCCGTAGAAGAGCCGGAAGCCCTCCGGGTGAGCCAGCGCCCATTCCCGCAGAGCCTGCCCCCACGCCAGCAGCCCCGCGCCGGGGTCGGTCTCCGGCACCGCGTCGCACGCCGTTTGCACCGCCTCGGTGAGTGAGGTGGCGATTTCGCTGATCAGCGCCGTGATCAGGTCGTCCCGGGTGGGGAAGTAGCTGTAGATCGCGCGAGCGGTCATCCCCATCTCGCGGGCGATGCCACGCAGGGAGATCCCGCCGGGTCCCGCGTCCGTCATCTGACGCAGGGCGATGGCTTTGATCTCCCGGCTCGTCTCCACCCGCAGCCGCTCCCGGCGGCTCAGCACGCCTACTCCGCGTTCGCCCTCGTCGATGCCCATCTGAGAGAGGTTACAGGGGTGCGATATTCTCCCCCGTGACATTTGGACACACCGTGTCCAAAGGAAACGGAGACTCCGATGCCCGCTTATGTCATCGTCAACGCCGATGTACTGGACGCGGAAGCCGCCTGGGCCTACGCACCCGTGGCCCAGAAGTCCATCCTCAGCCACGGCGGCCGCTACCTGGTCGCGGGCCCCAGGCCCGAGCCTGTCGAAGGGAGCTGGGCGGCGTCCCGGTTCCTCGTCATCGAGTTCCCCGACATGGACCGGATCCGCGAGTGGTACGACTCGCCGGAGTACCGGCGGGCCCGGGAGATACGCGGGGACGGGATCCGGGTGGGCATGCTGTTCGTCGAGGGCGCACCGCCCGAGGGCTTCTCCCTCCCGGCGTAAGATCGCCCAGAGCGGTTCAGCCGCGCCGCCCCCGCACCGTGAAAAGAGCAACTGTGGACCTTCCGGACGAACTTGTCGCGCTGCTTCGCCGTCCGAGCACCTGCTATCTCGCCACGCTGATGGCGGACGGCTCGCCCCAACTCACCCAGACCTGGGTGGACACGGACGGTCAGCATGTCGTCATCAACAGCGTGGAAGGCCACGTCAAGACGCGAAACGTGCGGCGCGACCCGCGCGTTGCCGTGACCGTCTCGGACCCGGAGAACCCGTCCCGGTACTACCAGGTGCGGGGCGAGGTCGTGGAGGTCACGAACGAGGGCGCCACCGAGCACATCGAGACCCTGGCGCAGAAGTATCTGGGCGGCCCGTACCCGTGGTTCGGGGGCCGGGACCAGGTCCGGGTGAAGTTCGTCATCGCACCGAAGTCCGTGAGCGGCATCGCCTGACGACGTACGGCGGCGTCCCGCGACAGTGGCGCTGTCGCGGGACGCCGTGCCGGGGACGCTGCCGAGGTACGGGACGGGATCAGGCGCCGCGCTGGACCGGCCCGACGAGGGTCCCGGCGGCCACCGCGAGCCTGCCGTCGGCGACGGACCTGCCGGGGATCTGCCCGCCCGGGGCGCGCAGCGTGAAGGAGACCTCGTCCGCCGAGGTCGTACGGCCCCCGTTCGGCACCTGGATGTCGAAGTGCACCGGACGCCCCGGGCCGAAGGTCACGGCCGTCCGCTGATCGCCGTAATGGCCCGCTGTGCCCCTGGTCGCCACGCCGTGGTGCGAGAACCGCACGTCCGTGGGCGAACCGGCCAGCCGGCACGGGTCGTATCCGCGTGGTGCGGTCAGGGTCACGCGGTAGTGGTGGTGCCCCGCGCTGTTCGGCGCCTTGGTGATCTTCGCGAGATGGTTGGCCGGACGGCACGCGGAGGGGGCGGCGCGGCCGGTGGGCGCGGCCGTGGTGGGTGCCGCCTGGGCGGCTCCCGTACCAGCGGCGCCCAGCAGCGCGGTGGCGGCGAGGGCCGCCGCGATCCTCCGGTTGATACGCATACGCGTCATGAACGCTCCTTGCCTTGGCCGGCGCACTGTGGTCACCGTCATCCCTGCCCGCTGAGCCGAGCGCGAAATGTCCCAGAGTCGTCACAATGTTACGTAATGTCACGGACCTATGGTGTCGGCACCGTGCGGAGTACCGGCCTCACCTGCGTCTGGAGATAGAGGCGCGTGCCGTGACCGGTCAGGCGCGGGGCGCGGCCGCCTGCCGCCTCCGGGTACGCGGGTGAGCGGCGCGGCGCGGCGCTACCGGTGGCGCGGGGGCCACCGCGCGGGTCGACGGAGACCAGCCGTCCGCCCGAGATCCACACCACCCGGGATCCGGCGAGTACGACGTCGTCCCCCGTTCCCGTGGTCCGCCACAGCGTCTTGCCGGTCCTGAGGTCGACGGCGGTCCAGTCGCCGCCCACGGGATCCTCGGCGTTGACGGTGCGCAGCACCAGCACCCCGTCCGGGGAGATCACCCCGCCGCTCGGCTTGTCCGCCGGCCGGAGGAGCGTCCTCCGGAACGCGAGGGTGCCGGGGTCGATCCGTACGACCGGCGGGAACGTGTCACCGGCGGCGCTCCGGCCGGCCGCGCAGACGAGGTACCCGGGGGCGCTGATCAGCTCCGGACAGGGGTGCGAACCGTCGGACGTGGCGACGACCTCGCCGGTCTGTCCGTCCCGTGCGACGGCGCGCGTGACGGCCCGGCTGTCGGGCTCGGCGGCGTACACCCGGCTGCCCAGGGCGACCGGCGCGGTCTCGGTGCCGGCGCGCTGCCAGAGCGGCGTCCCGTCCGAGGCGCGGTACGCGAACAGCGTCTGGGGCTCGGCGGCGCTCGCACCGTACGTGGCGGCGTAGACGACACCGCCCGCGACGGTGGGCGGGCCCACCTTGCGGCCGGCGGGGTACGTCTTCGCCCACGCGGTACGGCCGGTGGCCAGGTCGACGGCACGCACCGTGCGCCCGCCCGCCGACACGGCGCGGTCGCCGTCGACCGCCAACCCCGCGTTCCTGCCCGCCGGTTGGTCCGCGCCGACGCGCCAGGCGGGCGCACCTGTCGAAGCAGAGCGGGCGACGACACCGGCCGGGGCGACCGGGCACACGACGAGCCGGTCGGTGGCGAGGCAGTCGCCGGACGCTTCGGCCGCGCCGATCCCGACGACCCAGCCCCCCGCGCCGGCGCCATGTGTCGGCTCGTCCCGGCCCGGACCGTTGGACGCCCCCGCGCACCCGACGACCCACACGAGCAGCCCGGCCGTAGCCAGCCGGCGCCCGCGACGCCACCTGTCCCGCCTCACGTGCGCCCCAGCGGTGCGCGTCGCGCGAGCAGATCACCCAGCGCGAGCGCCGCCGCGCGAACCGCCGCCACTCCGGTCAGTGGTTCCTGGCCGAAGTCGGTGAGGTCGTGGACGACGTCCTCGGTGAACAACTCGCCGAGTCTGTCCAGCTCTCCGCTGCCGACGAGGTGACCGTGCATCGAGATCAGGTCGGTGACGACGAAGCGATCCTCGGCTGAAAGTGTCATGACAGCCCTCCCGTCAAGTCCCATGAGCAGCACGGAACTCACCGATTGTGCCAGGGGCCGGGCCAGCGTGAGCCGGAGCCACCCCGGAAGGGGCCCGCCGCGCCGGCGAACGCGCGGCGCACCGGGGGGCCGCCCCGTCAGGTGTCGTATTCGTCCGGCAGGCGCATCGCCGGGCCGCCGACCTGGAGGCCCAGGGGGGCCGCGCGGCCCTTCGGTTCTTCCCAGGGCTCCTGACGGCCCAGTGCGGTGAGGTCCAGGTAGTGGTAGCCGTTGTGGAACTCCTCGATGCCGCGCCCGAACGTCGAATACGTGTGGAAGACCTCGTCCCGCACGCGCAGGAAGGTGCTGATGCCCGGCCAGTCGCCGCGCATCTCCTGCGACCACGGCATGCCCGCCTCGGCGAGTTCGGCCTCCGTGCGGTGGAACACCCGCACCGGCGCCAGGCGTTCGTCGACCGTCGCGTGGAAGTCGTAGTTGAAGTCGCTGCCGGCCGAGGAGTACCAGGGGAACGTCCACCCCATCCGCTCGCGGAACGCGGCGAGTGTCGCGTACGGCGCGCGGGTCACCGCGACCAACGTGGTGTTGCGGACGTGGAGTTGCCGCAGGTTGCCGATTCCGTCGGCCGCCGACGAGCAGCTTGAGCAGCCGGTGTCGCGGGGGTGTTCGGTGCCGTCGGCGTCGATGTCGAACATCCACATGAAGTGGTGCATCACCAGTTGGGGCCGGCCGTCGAACAGGTCAAGCAGGCTGACCTGACCGTCCGGGCCTTCGAAGGTGTACGGCTTGTCGACGCGCACCATGGGCAGCCGGCGCCGCTCCGCGTTGAGCCGGTCGCGCGCCCGGGTCACTTCCTTCTCCTTGGCCAGCAGCTCCGTGCGAGCGGCGAGCCATTCCTCGCGCGACACGACCTGGGGCAGGTTCGCCGGCGTCGTCATCTTCGTCCTCCCGGTCACGGTCGGTCCAGCCCGATACTTCGCCTGGCGCCGGAACGACAGGCCAGTAGCGTCAGTATCATGACCTTCCGCGATCTCCACCACGGTGACACTCCCCTTGTCCTGCCGAACGCCTGGGACCTGCCGTCCGCCCTGGCCTTCGTGGCCGCCGGGTTCCCGGCCGTGGGCACCACCAGTTTCGGGGTGGCCCAGAGCCACGGCCGTCCCGACGGTGCGCGCTCCAGCAGGGACGCCACTCTCGCCCTGGCCCGCGCACTGACCGGGATCTCCGACTCCGGCCGTCCCGTGTACGTGACGGTGGACGTCGAGGACGGCTACGCGGATCTGCCGGGCGACGTCGCCGACTACACCGCGCGGCTCGACGTGGCGGGGATCAACGTCGAGGACAGCACCGCCGAGCGCCTTGTCGCCCCGGAGCTGCACGCCGACAAGGTCCGCGCCGTCAAGGACCGTTCGCCCGAGCTGTTCGTCAACGCGCGCGTGGACACGTATTGGCTCGGCCAGGACGCCACCGTCGCCGCCACCCTGCGCCGGGCGAGCGCGTACGTCGAGGCCGGCGCCGACGGGATCTTCGTGCCCGGCGCGAGCGATCCCGCGGTCCTGCGGGAGCTGGCGGACAGCATTCCCGTACCGGTGAACGTCCTGGTCGTCCCGGGGCTCACCGTGGAGCGGCTGGGGGAGCTGGGCGTGCGGCGGATCAGCACCGGCTCCCTGCCCTACCGTGCGGCGGTCCAGGCAGCCGTCCGCACAGCCCTCTCGGTCCGCGACGGCCACCCCGACCTGCCCGAGGCGGCGCCCTACGCGGAGCTGCAGGCCCGTCTGACCGACCATCAGCACGGCTCATGATATGCATGGAAACATCCCGGAATGGGAGGTGCGGCGAGTGCTGGCGTGAGGGGTCGGGACGGTAGTGGCGGATCGGATGTTCGCGGGTTTGCTGAAGGTCATCGGCACCACGTCGTTCGACGACCTTCCGGACACGGTGAGCGGGCATGCCAAGGCCGTCGGCTTCACCGAGGTACGGCTCTACGTCGGTGACGTCGAGCGCCGCGGGCTCCATCTGATCGCGGGAGCGCTGACCGCCCCGTCCGTCGAGCGGGTGATCAGCATCAAGGACACCGAGGGCGGCCGGGCCTACCAGTACGGCGAGATCCGCCCCGTGCGCACCCCGCCGGCCGCCGGGACCGCGTACTGGGTGCCGATGTTCAACGGCAAGGAGCGCATCGGGCTGATGTTCGTCGCCGCCGCACACGACTCCGACGAGGTCCGCGAGAACGCCACAGCGCTGGCGACCCTGGTGGCGCTGTCCGTATCCACCAAGCGCGGGCACAGCGACACCTACGCCCGGCTGAACCGTACGCAGCCGATGAGGGTGTCGGCGGAAGCGCAGTGGCAGCTCATCCCGCCGCGCACCTACACCGACTCGCGGGTCGCCGTGTGCGCGACGCTGGAGCCGTCGTACCGGGTCAGCGGCGACGCGTACGACTACGCGACGGCCGGTCCACGGGTCTATTTGTCGATCTTCGACGCGATGGGCCACGACACCGCGGCGGGCCAGACGGCGGCCCTCGCCGTCGCCGCTTCCCGCAGTGCCCGCCGCCGGGGCGCCGGGATCGCGGAGACGGCCGACGTCATCGACGGCGAGCTGGCCGCGCAGTTCGACGATGTCCGCTACGCCACCGCTGTGCTCGCCTTCCTCGACACCCGTACGGGGCTGCTGAGCTGGTCGAACTTCGGCCACCACCCACCGCTGCTGGTGCGCGGGGGCGACGCCGCCGTGCTGCGGTGCACACCGGCGTTTCCGCTCGGCACCGGGCTCGGCGACCTGGACACGACGATCTGCCACCAGCAGCTCGAACCGGGGGACCGGGTGGTGCTCTACACCGACGGGATCACGGAGGCGCGGCGCCCGCACGGCCCGGAGTTCGGCCTCGACCGGTTCGTCTCCGTACTCACCCGGTACCCGGCCGACGGGCTGAGCGTCTCGGAGACCGTCCGCCGCTCTCGCACGCCTTCCTCGACTACCATCACGGCGAACTGCACGACGACGCGACCGTGCTCCTGTGCGAATGGCTGGGGGCCGGTCCTCCGCTCGGCGGCTGACCACGACGAGCGGAGAGCGCCATGACGGACGAACGGAACGCGGCCCCGGACAGTACCGCGGCCCCGGACAGTACCGCGGCCCCGGACAGCACCGCGGTACGGACCGCCCTCTGGCGGGCGATGCACGTCCAGGTCGACGCCCCGCCGTACGTGATCGAGGACGAGGTCGGTCTGCGGCTGGCGGGCCCCGACGACGACTGGCGCGGCCGCCCCGACATGGACCCGCACGCCACCAGCGGATTCCGGGCGGCCATGGTGGCCCGCGCCCGCTTCGCCGAGGACCTGGTCGTGGAGCGGTCCGAGCACGGCATCGGCCAGTACGTCATCCTCGGCGCCGGTCTCGACACCTTCGCCCAGCGCAGGCCGGAGATCGCCGGCCGGCTGCGGATCTTCGAAGTCGACCGGCCGGGCCCGCAGGCGTGGAAGCGCCACCGGCTGACCGAACTGGGCTACGGCGTCCCCGACCGGCTGCGGCTGGTGCCGGTCGACTTCGAGGCGAGCGAGGACTGGCTGGAGAAGCTGACCGAGGCGGGCTTCGACCCCGGCAGCCCGGCGGTCATCGTCTCCACCGGCGTGACCATGTACCTCACCAAGGAGGCGACAGCGGCCACCCTGCGCCAGATCGCCGGGCTCGCGGCAGGCTCGACGCTCGCCATGACCTTCCTGCTGCCGCCCGACCTGGTGCACGACGCCGACCGGGGCGGTCTTGAGACGAGCCAGAAGGGCGCGCGGGCGTCCGGCACACCCTTCGTCAGCTTCTACACCCCGCAGGAGATGCTGGCACTGGCCAGGGACGCCGGATTCCCCGACGCCGGGCACGTGTCGGGGTCCTCACTCGCCGAGCGCTACTTCAGCGGTCGCGCCGACGGCCTCCGCCCGTCGAGCGGCGAAGACCTGCTGCTCGCGACCACCTGAGGATCAGCCCCGCGCGGCGGGCGCCGTGCGGGCTCAGCCCTTGCCGCTCACGCCCGCGAACGGGACCGCCCCGTCCTGCTGCGCACCGGCGGGGCTGTTCGGGTGCGTCCACAGGCCGGACCTGGCGAGCAGCGGCAGGACGCCCTCGCCGAACCAGTACGCCTCCTCGACATGCGGATGGCCCGACATGATGAACTCGTCGATGCCGAGGTCGTGGTACTCGGTGATACGTTCAGCGACCTCGGCGTGGCTGCCCACCAGCGCCGTACCCGCGCCGCCGCGCACCAGACCGACGCCCGCCCACAGGTTGGGTGACACCTCCAGGCCGTCCCTGTCCCCGCCGTGCAGGGCGAGCATGCGGCGCTGGCCCTCCGACTCGCTGCGGGCCAGTCCTGTCTGGACCGCCTTCACCGCCTCGTCCGAGAAGCCGTCGAGCAGCCGCCGGGCCTCGGCCCACGCCTGCTCCGCCGTGTCGCGGGTGATCACATGCAGCCGGATGCCGAAACGCACCGTACGGCCCTGCTCGGCCGCCAGGGAGCGGATCCAGGCGACCTTCTCCGCGACCTGCGCCGGGGGCTCTCCCCAGGTCAGATACACATCGCTGTGGCGCGCCGCGACCTGGCCCGCCGCCGGGGAGGAACCACCGAAGTAGACGGGCGGCACCGGATCGGGGACGCGGGCCAGTTGGGCGTTCTCCACCTGAAGGTGTTCGCCGCTGAACGAGACGGCCTTGCCCTGCCACAACTCCCTGACGATATGCAGGAATTCACCGGTACGCGCGTACCGGCCCTCCTTGTCGAGGAAGTCGCCGTACGCGCGCTGCTCATGGCTCTCGCCGCCCGTGACGACATTGAGCAGCAGCCGTCCCGGCGCGTGGCGCTGGAACGTGGCCGCCATCTGGGCAGCGAGCGTCGGCGCGACGAAGCCGGGGCGGAAGGCGACCAGGAACTTCAGCCGTTCGGTCTCCCGCGCCAGCATCGCCGTGGTCAGCCACGCGTCCTCGCACCAGGCGCCCGTCGGTGTCAGTGCCCCCACGAACCCCAACTGCTCGGCCGCCCGGCCGATCTGGCTGAGATAGCCGAGACTGGCGGGGCGCTGACCGCCGGCCGCGCCGGCGGGCAGACCGTGTCCGCCGCCGACGATGTGGCGGCTGTCTCCGTAGGTGGGCAGGAACCAATGGAAGGTGAGGCTCACTGAATTCTCCGGACTCTTCTGGCAGACACTTCTGAGGGGAGGGCGAGGGCAGGCTCAGATCAGGCCGTGCCGGGGCGGCAGCGTCCCGTTGAGCACGTAGCGGCCGATGTGCTGGATCTTCCAGCGCGCCGGGTCGTGCAAGGTGTGGGTACGGGCGTCGCGCCAGTGCCGGTGCAGATTGAGGCTGTCCAGCGCCGAGCGGGTGCCCGACACCTCGAACAGCGCACTGCTCGTCTCGACGGCGGTGGCGGCTCCGTGCACCTTGACCGCCGACACCGCGATCGACGCCTCGGCGGCCGTGGCGTCCGTCAGATCGGCCGACGCCGCGTCCACGGCGGTCGCCGCAGCGACCAGCAGCGCCTCCGACGCCCGTACCTGCAGCGCGAGTTCACCGAAGCGCTGGATCAGCAGCGGATCCTCGACTGCGGTCTCGTAACCGCTCTCGAACCACGGCCTGCTCTTCGTACGGACGAACTCGGCCGCCTCCGCCAGGGCGCCGCCGGCGATCCCCACATCGATCGCCGCATGCAGCAACTGCGCCACCGCGCCGTGCAGTTGGGGCCCCTGAAAGGTCAGGTGGTGCGGTACGACCCGGTCGGCGGCGACCGCGACCTCCGCGAGGCGCACGGTACCGCTCGCCGTGGTGCGCTGGCCCATGCCGTTCCAGTCGTCGACGACCGTGACCCCTGGCGCGTCGCGTGCCACGTACGCGACATGCAGCGCGTCCTCCTCGGCCCGCGCGAGGACCGGGATCCAGTCGGCGAACAGGGCGCCCGTCGAGTAGTGCTTCTCGCCGGTCAGCAGATACGAGCCGTCGCCCGCCGGGACCAGCCGCGTCCTGATGTCCTGGACGTGCTTGGTGCCGGCCTCCGACTGCGCGTTGCCGAACCTGCGCCCGGCGAGCACCTCGGCGAAGAAGAACTTCCGCTGCCCTGCGCTGCCTTGGCGGCGGAGCACATTGACGTAGACGAAGTGGTTCTGCGGGATCTGCGACAGGCTGGCGTCGGCCGTCGCCAGCAGCCGGAAGACCTCGGCGAGCGTGCGGGCCGACACATCGGCGCCGCCGTACGCCCGGGGCACCGTGATCCCGAGCAGCCCGCTCGCCGAGAGCCGGGCCAGCTCCTCGCGCGGCAGGATCCGCTCCGCGTCCCTGCGCGCCGCACCGGCCCGGAACGCGTCGGCCAACTCGGCCGCAACGGCGAGCGCCTCGGTGTCGTCGGCGATCACATGGGCGCTCGCCTGCGCCGCGTCGTCGGGGAGTGTGGATGCGGTCACGGTGGTCCTCCGTGCGGAGTGCGGCAGATGGGAAGCGGCAGACGGGAAAGGGGGTACGGGCCGGACGGGGAGCGGGCGTACGGTCAGGCGGCGGCCGGCACCTCGTACGCACCGCCCGGCCGCAGCGCCCACGCGAACTGCTCCACCACCTGGTGGAGCCCCTTCTCCGCCTCGGCGTCGAGCGACACACCACCACCGTCGAGGACCGTGATGTGCCGGTCGAGGACGAACCAGCCCTGCACGATGTGCTGCGCGCCCATGGAGGACAGCACGGGCCGCAGCGCGTAGTCGATGGCGAGGACGTGGGCTGTGGTGCCGCCGGTGGCCAGCGGCAGCACGGTCTTGCCGGCCAGCGCGTACTGCGGCAGCAGGTCGAGCAGGGACTTGAGCAGCCCGGAGTAGGCCGCCTTGTAGACGGGTGTGCCGATCATCACGGCGTCGGCCTGCGCGAACAGCTCCTTCGCGCGGACGATCTCTGGGTGCGCGAAGTCGGCGCCGAGCAGTGCCTCGGGCGGCAGGGTGCGGACGTCGAACGGGACGACGTGATGGCCCTTGGACGCGAGCCCCGCGTCGAGGTGCCTGAGCAGCCGGGCGGTGCGGGAGTGGGCTGACGGACTGCCGGAGACGGACAGAATGGTGGCCATGATCACCTCGTGAAATCTGCGGGTGCGGTGGTGCGCGCGGGGCGGCCGCACGGTGTCGCGGCGGGCGGCCGTACGGCCTGGCACAACGGCCCGTCAGGCGTACGGAAAGCCGCAGGTGGACCGGGAAAGAGCCTGCCCGCGTGCGGTGGACACCGGGCCTGCGCCGCGTCGGTGTGACACGCGGCTGCTCGGGGGACCCGGTTCTATCGCGCCCGACGACACAGGGCGCTGGAAACACGCACAAGGTCCACGTGACGGCGGCAGGTCAGCTCCCACAGATCCCGCATCGCTCGTCACCACCTCTCGAACCTGTTTCAGCGAAGCATGTGCTCACGAGATTAGCCGCCGCCGTCCACCGCGTACATTCGGTATCCGCGAAGTGGTGATAGGGATTCCCTTCCACCCCGATCGGAGACCATGAGTGCCATGCGGATAGAACAGCTCGAATACATCGAGGCCGTGACCCGTCTCGGGTCCCTGCGCCGGGCGGCCGAGGCACTGCATCTGTCGCAGCCCGCGCTGAGCGAGACCGTCCGCAACCTGGAACGCGAACTGGGCGTGGACATCCTGGACCGCAGGCGCTCGGGCGCCAAGATCAGCGCCGAGGGCCGGGAGCTGCTGCCGCACATCACCGGTGTGCTCGACGCGGTCGAAGGGCTGCGCAGAGCCGCCGACGAGCAGCACCACACCAGCCGGATGATCCGGCTCGGCACGGTCCACGCCGCGACCGTGCCGCTGCTCGTCCCCACCATCCGCGCCTTCCGCGCCGCGCATCCCGAGACGCAGGTCGAGGTGGTCAGCGCCCAGCAGGGCGCGCTGCACAGCGCGTTGCTGGAAGGCGGCCTCGATCTCGGCCTCGTCAACTACCTGGAGGGCGACGACACTCCGCCCGGCTTCCACACCACGGAGCTGCTGCGCGGCCGGCCGGTGGCCTGCGTGCGCTCCGACAGCCCGCTCGCGGCGAAGGAGCGGATCACGGTGGACGATCTGCTCAGCCAGCCGCTCGTCGTGATGCGGTCGGGCTACCTCATGCACCGCTACGTCCACCGGCTCCTGCACGGGCGCAGCCCGAGCTTCTCGTACTCGACGGACGGCGCCGAGATGGGGAAGCTGATGGTCGCCGAGGGGCTGGGCACCACGGTGCTGCCCGACTTCAGTGTGCGCGGGGACCCGCTGGAGCGGGCCGGGATGATTACCTTCCGGCCGCTCGAAGTCGCCGACACCGCCGTGCTGCTGGTGATCCAGCGGGCCCTCGCCGGGTCGGTGCCGGCCGCTTCCCGCGCACTGCACACGATGTTCGTGGACCTCGCCGCCGCCCACAAGGCGGAGGTCGCGGCGGCAAGTCCGGGTCCGGCGGAAGGCTGATCACAGCCCCCGTTGGGGCGGCTGTTTCGTTTGTTGCCGAGACATTGCTACTTGATGGCGGCTCGACCGTGCCACTTCCGGCCGCCGCACACCGGCGTCTAGCGTCATGGACCGGACGTATGCGCCAAGATTCCGGCTCTCCGGACAGCTCCAGCCGTTCGTCCTCCTAGGGCCTGATCCCAACGAAAGACCCTGGCCGCCGCGCGGCGTCGCGCGCCGATCCGGCCTGCCCGCCGTGCCGGCCCTCCGCTCCCGCGCCGCTGTCTGCCTTGACGACCGCCCCTGATCTTTGCGACGACCCGGCCTTCGGGCTGCCCGGTCTGAGGAGAACTCCGTGTCCACACTCCCGTTCCGAAAACTGGCGAAGAGAGCTGTCCCCCTGATCGCCGCAGCGGCCCTGCTCGCCGGGTGCAGCACATCGGCCCCCGAAGGCGCGTCGCCAGCGGCGCGGAGCGACGGGCAGAGCACGGCCAAGGCCGGCCAGGTGCTGAACGGCGGCGGCGCCCCCGTCGACGGCGGCACACTGAAGCTGTCCATGTCGGCCGACCCGCTCTGCCTCGACCCGCACGCCATCTCGGCCGACACCGAGCAGATACTCGGCCATCTGCAGTTCGACAACCTCACCTATCTCGGCAAGGACGGTGCGCCCAGCCCCTGGCTGGCGACGTCCTGGACCATCTCGCCCGACGGCAGGACCTACCGGTTCACGCTCAAGAAGGGCGTCACGTTCGCCGACGGCACCCCGTTCGACGCGCATGCCGTGGTGGTGAACTTCGAGCACATGCTGGACCCCAAGACCCGCTCGCCGCTGGCCGGTCCGTACATCGCGCCGTACGAGAGCAGCAAGGCCGTCGACGACCACACGCTCGATGTCCACCTCAAGACCCCGTACAGCCCGTTCCTCAGTGTGCTGGCGCAGGGCTGGCTCGGCATGCAGTCGCCCAAGGCGATCCAGGAGTCCACCCCGGCCGAACTGTGCGCGCACCCGGTGGGCTCCGGGCCGTTCAAGCTGACCAAGTACACCCCGAACGTGGGCGCCAGTTACGTGCGGCGCGACGACTACGACTGGGCGCCGCCCGCGCTCGGGCAGAGCGGTCCGCCGCATCTGGCCGGTGTCGACCTCTCCTGGATCGGCCAGGACCCCGTACGGTACAACTCGCTGGTCAGCGGCCAGTACCAGCTCACCGGATACGTACCGCCGCAGAACGGTGCGGCGCTCGCGTCGAACGGTGACTTCGTCTACGAGAACGTCAACCGCATCGGCTGGCCCTTCACGCTGGACTTCAACACCGGCAGGGCGCCGCTCGACGACATCGACGTCCGTACGGCGCTCGTGCGCGGCGTCGACACCAAGGCCATCGTCGACACCTCGCAGTTCGGCCAGCGGCCCACCGCCACCAGCTACTTGGACTCGGTCACCGCCTTCTACGACCCGTCGGCCAAGCTGCCCGGGTACGACCCCACCGCCGCCGGTGAGCTGCTGGACAAGGCCGGCTGGAAGACGAAGAACGCGGCCGGGTTCCGCACCAAGAACGGCAAGGAACTCGCCCTCTCCCTGCCCGTGTCGAACGCGACGACGGTCAGCCCGGTCTACGACCTGCTCCAGGCGCAGCTCAAGAAGATCGGTGTCAACCTGAAGATCGAGCTCCAGCCGCAGACCCAGGTCACCACCCGGCGCTACCAGGGCGACTACGACGTGCTCTCCGGTGTGTGGCACACCAACACACCGGACGTGCTCTCCATCAAGTACGCCTCCAGCCAGATCCCCGACGCCAAGCACCTGGGCCAGAACCTGGCCAGGCTCTCCGACCCCGCCCTCGACAAGGTCCTCCAGCAGGCGCGCGAAACCACCGACAGGGCCCGGCTCACCTCGCTCTACTCGACGGCGCAGAAGCGGCTCGTCGCCGATGTGCCGGGGCTGCCGATCTACCAGAACACCGTGCTCTGGGCCTTCAACAAGAAGCTCCACAACGTGGTGGTCAACACCTCCCACGGCACCCCGCTGCTCACCTACGCCTGGCTCTCCCGATGAAGGCAGCCTCGATCGCCCGCAGGGCGGGCTGGCGGATACTGGCCGGGACCGGTGTGATGTGGGGAGCCGCCACCGCCGCCTTCTTCACCCTGCACGGCACGGCGGGCGACGCCGCCCTGTCGACCGTGTCGGGCCAGGGCGCCGACCCCACCCAGGCGGTGCTGGAGCAGGTGCGCAGCGACTACGGCCTCGACCTGCCGCTGTGGCACCAGTACACCGACTACCTGGGCCGGCTGCTCCACGGCGACCTGGGCGAGTCGTACCAGCAGCGACTGCCGGTGAGCCGCGCCATCGGGGCCCAACTCGGCCAGACCGTCGAACTGGCCGTGGGCGCCGTCGCCATCGCCCTGCTGCTCGCCCTCACCGTCGGCGTCCTCACCGCGAAGCGGCGCCGCCGGTGGATCGGCCCCACCACGACGGGCGGTGAGCTGGTGCTCGCCTCGATGCCGACCTTCGTGCTCGGTCTGATCCTGCTGCTGGTCTTCTCGATCGGCCTCGGCTGGTTCCCGGTGTCGGGGCAGGAGGGCTTCCGCTCGCTCGTCCTGCCGATGTGCACACTGGCCCTGCCGGTGGCGGCCGTGCTCTCCCAGGTGCTCAGATCGGAGCTGGAGGACGTGCTGGAGCAGCCGTTCATCCTGACGGCGCGGGCGCGCGGCATGCGGGACGCCGGAGTGCGCTTCCGGCACGCCCTGCGGCACGCGCTGATCCCGCTGGTCACCATGTCGGGATCGGTCATCGGGTGGATGCTCGGCGGCGCCGTCGTCACGGAGTCGCTGTTCAACCGGCAGGGGCTCGGGCAACTGATGCTCACCGCCACCACCAACAAGGACATCCCGCTGGTGGTCGGTGTGATCATCTTCGCCGCCCTGGTCTATGTGATCGTCAACCTCGTGGTGGACATCGTGTACACCGTCGTCGACCCGCGGGTGGTGACCCGGTGAGCGCGCCGACCACGACCAAGACCGAAGCACCGCCCAGCACACCACCCACCGCGGCGTCCGCCGCTTCGCGCACCGCCTGGCTGCGCTCCCGGCGCCCGCGTGTCGGTACGGCCCTGGCCGTCGCCTTCCTGGTGCTGCTCGCCGTCGCCGCGCTCGCACCAGGGCTGCTCACCGCGCAGGATCCCCTCGCGACCGGCGGCGATCCCGGCTTCCTCGCACCGTTCCGCAGCCAGGCGCACATCCTCGGCACCGACCAGGCGGGGCGCGACCTCTTCTCCCGGCTGGTCCACGGCACCCGCGCGTCCCTCGCCATGGGGCTCGGGGCCACCGCCATCGGGGTGACCGGCGGCACCGTGCTCGGGCTGCTCGCCGGGCTCGGCACCCGCTTCACCGAGTCCCTGGTGATGCGGCTGCTCGACATCGTGCTCGCCATCCCCGAACTGCTGCTGGCGCTCGTCGTCATCGCCCTGCTCGGGGTCGGCACCGTGGACGCGCTGGTCGCCGTCGGCGTCGCCACCGTCCCGTACTACGCCCGGATGGTGCGCGCCCAGACCCATGTGGTGCGCCGATCGGCGTACGTGGAAGCGGCGACCGCCCTCGGTGTGCGCCGATCGACCGTCGTGCTGCGGCATGTCCTGCCGAACGCCGTCCGGCCCCTGATGGTGCTCGCGACCATCGGTACGGGCACCGCCATCGGCGTCGGCGCCAGCCTCAGCTTCCTCGGGCTCGGCGCCAAGCCGCCCGCGCCGGAGTGGGGCAGCATGCTCTCCTCCGCCATCCCGTACATCTCCAACGACTGGGCCCTGGTGGCGCTGCCGGGCGGCCTGATCACACTGACCGTCCTCGCCGTGACGGTGGCGGGGCGCGACATCAAACGCCGCAGCGAAGGAAGGACGGGCCCGTGAGCACCACAGCATCCGCACGAGAACCGGTGACACCCGCGGCCCCTGAGCCACGCCCCGGTGCCGGTGCGCGTACCGGTGGCGCGCGGCTGCTCGACGTGGCGGGACTGCGCGTACGGTTCGGCTCCCGCACCGCACAACCCGTCGTGGACGATGTCTCGTTCACCCTCGACCGGGGCGAATGCCTGGCGCTGGTCGGCGAGTCGGGGTCCGGCAAGAGCGTCACGGCCCGCACGCTCGTCGGGCTCACCGGCGCCGGCGCCGTCCTCGAACACGACCGGCTGCTCTTCGACGGCGAGGACTCGTCCCGTTTCCACGAGGCGGCCTGGCGCCGGATCCGCGGCAGCCGCGTCGGTTTCGTCATGCAGGACGCGCTGTCCTCGCTGGACCCGCTGCGGCCCGTCGGCCGCGAGATCGCCGAACCGCTGCGGCTGCACGCGCCCCTGACGAAGCATCAGCGTGAGGCGAAGGTCCTCGACCTGCTCACCTCCGTCGGGGTGCCGGAGCCCGCCTTCCGGGTCACGCAGTATCCGCACGAACTCTCCGGCGGACTGCGGCAGCGGGCCCTCATCGCGTCCGCCATCGCCTGCGACCCCGAGCTGATCATCGCCGACGAGCCGACCACCGCGCTGGACGCGACCGTCGCCGCGCAGGTGGTCGATCTGCTCAGAGAACTCAAGACGGCGGACCGGGCCCTGCTCGTCATCAGCCACGACCTGGCCGTCGTCGCCCGCCTCGCCGACCGGGTCGCCGTGATGCGGGACGGCCGGATCGTCGAACAGGGCCCCACCGAGCAGGTGTTGAACGATCCCGCGCACCCCTACACCAAGGAACTGCTCGCCGCCGTACCGTCGGCCGCCTCCCGCACCACCCGGCTCAGCCCGGCGCCGCCGGCCACCGTCAGCACCGACCGGAGCACCCGGCGGCGCCGACGGCCCGACCGGGGCACCGTCCTGATCGAGGCGACCGGCCTGACCCGGTCGTACAAGGGCGGAGACGGGGTGGCCCGCAAGGCCGTGGACGACGTGTCCTTCACCCTCGCGGCGGGCGAGACGCTCGGCATCGTGGGGGAGTCGGGCTCGGGCAAGACCACAACGGCCCGTATCGTGCTCGGCCTTGAGACGGCCGACGCCGGGACCGTGACCCTGCGCGGGCGGGCGTGGCAGAGCCTGACCGCCCCCGAACAGCGGGACGAACGGCGCCATCTCCAGGTCGTCCACCAGGACCCGCTCGCCTCCTTCGACCCGCGCTACACCGTGGAGCGGGTGCTGACCGAGGCGCTGCGCGTGGCGCGGGTCCCCCGCGGCGCACGGCGCACCCGGCTGCTCGAACTGCTCGCCCTCGTACAGCTCGACGCCGCTCTGCTGCGGCGCCGCCCCATCGAACTGTCCGGCGGCCAGCGCCAGCGCGTCGCCATCGCCAGGGCCCTGGCGCCCGAGCCGGAGATCATCGTCTGCGACGAGCCGGTCTCGGCGCTCGACGTCTCCGTACAGGCCCGCATCCTCGACCTGCTCACCGATCTGCAGCGCGAACTGGGCCTCGCCTACCTGTTCATCTCGCACGACCTCGGGGTGATCCACCACCTGAGCGACCGGGTGCTGGTCATGAAGGACGGGGCCGTCGTGGAGTCGGGCGGCGTCGAGGAGATCTTCGACCGCCCGGCCCACCCCTACACCCGAACCCTGCTGAGCGCCGTGCCACGGCTCACGACCGCCGGAGACTGATGTGAAAGAACCCAAGAAACTCCACGTCAACCTGTTCGAGATGAACTGCGTCGGACACATCTCGCACGGCCTGTGGGTGCACCCCGACAACAACCGGCACCGCTTCAACGACATCGAGTTCTGGCTGGAGTTGGCGCAGCTCCTGGAGTACGGGACGTTCGACGCGGTCTTCCTCGCCGATGTCATCGGCGCCTACGACGGCTTCCGCGGCGGACCCGCGACCGCGCTCACCGAGGCCGTCCAGATCCCCAACAACGACCCGCTGCTGCTGATCCCCGCCATGGCGGCCGTGACCAAGGGCCTCGGCTTCGCCGCCACCTTCTCCACGACGTACGAACCGCCGTTCGCCTTCGCCCGCAGGATGAGCACGCTCGACCACCTCACCAAGGGCCGCGTCGCCTGGAACGTCGTGACCTCCTACCTGCCCAACGCGGCCCGCAACTTCGGCCTGCCCGACGAGGTCGACCACGACCACCGCTACGAGATCGCCGACGAGTACCTGGACGTGCTCTACAAACTCTGGGAGGGCTCCTGGGACGACGACGCGGTGGTCCAGGACGTCGACAACCGCGTCTACACCGACCCGGCGAAGGTCAGGTACATCGACCACGTCGGCCGCTACTACAAGGTGGCGGGACCGCACCTCTCCCAGCCGTCACGCCAGCGCACCCCCGTCATCTACCAGGCCGGCAGCTCCACCGCGGGACGGGCCTTCGGCGGCCGGCACGCCGAGGCGGTGTTCGTCGGCGGCGGCACCCTCGAAGACACCCGCACCTACATCGAGGGATACCGCGCGCAGGCCAAGGCGGCGGGCCGCGACCCGCGGCACATCAAGTTCCTCGCGGGCGCCTCCGTCATCGTGGGCAAGAGCGACGCTGAAGTCGCCCGCAAGGTCGACGAGTTCACCGCGCTGCGCAGTGTGGACGGCTACCTCGCGCACTCGGGCGCCGGCCTCGACTGGACGCGCTACGCGGCCGAGACCCGGATCGGGGAGATCATCGCCCGCAAGGACCCCGGATACCAGCGCCTCATCCGGCAGTACAAGCCGGAGTTGACGGTCGGCGACATCATCGCCCGCACCGGCCGCTTCGACCGGGGACCCTTCTACGTGGCGGGCACGCCGGCCGTCGTCGCCGACGCCATCGAGAACTGGCTGGACGAGGGGGGCATCGACGGCATCAACCTGCGCCAGTTCCTCACCCCGGGCACCGCGCGGGACTTCATCGAGCTGGTCGTCCCCGAACTGCGCCGCCGGGGCCGGTTCCGCGAGTCGTACGAGGACGGCGAGACCCTGCGCGAACGGCTCTTCGGGCAGGGCAACGCCCGGCTGCTCGACGACCACCCGGGCACCCGCTTCCGCGACCTCGCGGGCACGGGCCGCGCCGCAGGGCCCGGACCGGTCGCCTCAGCCGGGGAGTTCGCCGTCCAGTAGGCCGAGTTGACGCATCCAGTCGTCGTCGAACACCTTGGAGAGATAGTTGCGGCCGGAGTCCGGCAGTACGGCGACGACGAGATCGTCCGGGGTCAGCCCGGCCGCCACCCGTACGGCGGCGGCCACCGCCGTACCGGCAGAACCGCCGACCAGCAGGCCCTCCTCGCGGGCCAGCCGGCGGGCGGTCAGCAGGGAGTCGCGGTCGCTGATCCGCTCGAACCGGTCGACGACCGCCTGGTGGTAGGCGGTCGGCCAGGTGTCGTCGACCGTGTCCGGGTGGCGGGAGTGGCCGATGCTCTCCACGGAGTACGCGCCGCCGTCGCCGCCGGAGTAGACAGACGCCTCCGGGTCGGCGCCGACGACCGTCACCCGGCCGCCGCTCGCCTTCTTGAGGTACTCGCCCGTTCCGGAGATGGTGCCGCCGGTGCCGATGCCCGACACCAGATGCGTGATCCGCCCGTCGGTCTGCCGCCAGATCTCCGGACCTGTCGTGCGGAAGTGGACCTCCGGGTTGGCGGGGTTGTCGTACTGGTTCGCCAGCCAGGCCCCCGGGGTCTCTGCGGCGACCCGGCGGGCCACCGAGCGCACATGGTCAGGATGCTCGCGCGGCACATTGCTGGGGCAGACGACGACCTCGGCGCCGTACGCGCGCAGCAGGGCGACCTTCTCCGTACTGCTCTTGTCCGAGATCGAGAAGACGCACCGGTAGCCGCGCTGGGCCGCGATCATGGCCAGACCGACCCCGGTGTTGCCCGACGTGCCTTCGACGACGGTGCCGCCCGGCAGCAGCGCCCCGGACTCCTCGGCCGCCTCGATCATCGCCAGCGCGGCGCGGTCCTTCACGCTGCCACCGGGATTGACGAACTCCAGCTTCACGTAGACCGGCGCGGGCGCCTCGCCGGTGACGCGGTTGAGTCGCACCAGCGGGGTGTTGCCGACCACGTCGGCCAGGGATGCGTGGACGTCCAAAGCAGTGCTCCTTGCGTGCGCTCGTACCGCCGGATCCGCGAAGTCAGCCGCGGCCAGGCTATCCGGGAGGCGCGGCCCCGCGGGCGGCGGGCACGGCGGCCGGCGCATCGTTTCAGTCGTATGAAATGCGGCTGCCGGGGGAAATGCCGACCGCGCGCCGACGGTTACCGTGAAGGACGATCACACGCTTCGGCGCGGCGGCCGACGAGCCGCCGCCCGATCCGACGACGGCGAGGTGAACGGTATGCGGGCGCGCCACTTCGGCGACGACGGGCCGTTGGTCTCCCGGCGCCATGTCGACCTGCTCCGGGTGAGCAGCGCGCTGTGTCCGAGGACATCGCCGGGCCGCTGAGAGCCGGTGTGCGCCTCGCACGCCCCGATGTTCCTCAGCCGCGTCTCGCGTGTCCGGCAACTGCCGCGTCCGGCCTGCCCGTACGCCTCGGCCGCCCCCTGCCTGCCCTGAACTCACCTCGACCGGAGGCACCCCCATGACTGACAGCGACGCCGGGCCCACCGCACTGCACATCGCCCTGGAGGCCGACGGCGACGGCGCCCATCCGGCAGCCTGGCGCCACGCGGGACGGCCGCCCGCCGCCGTACTGACCCCGGCCGCCCTGCGGGAGGTGCTCGGGGCGGCCGAGGGCGGCGGCTTCACGCTCGTCACCTTCGCCGACTCCCCGCTGCCACCGGGTACAGGGCAGGGGCCGGTCGGCCGGCTGGAGGCCGGGACCAGGGCCGCCTACGTCGCGCCGCTGACCGACCGGATCGGCCTCGCACCCACCCTGCATGCCGCCACCACCGAACCGTTCCATCTCGCGACCCAGTTGGCGAGCCTGGACCACGCCTCGCACGGCCGGGCCGGCTGGGTGGTCGGCGCGTCCGGCGGACCGGACGACCTCGCGACCGTCGGGGGAGTGGCACCGTCCGCCGCAGCGCTGCACCGGGAGATCGCCGACGTCATCGACACCGCCCGCGCCCTGTGGGACTCGTGGGAGGACGACGCGGTCATCAAGGACGTGGCCACCGGCCGGTTCGTCGACTCCCGGCGCATCCACCACATCGACTTCGAAGGGCCGGCCTTCACGGTCAAGGGCCCGCTGATCACGCCGCGTCCGCCGCAGGGCCAGTTGGTCGTCCTCGTCCCCGACACGCTGGACGCCGACGCGCGCGCCGACGTGGTCCTGGTCCGACGGCCCGATCCCGCCGCCGTCGCCGCCCGCGCCGGGCAGGCCAGGGAGGCGGGCGCCCCGCTGGTCTTCGCCGACGTGGAGGTCGTCCTCGACGCGGGCAGGCCGGCCGCCGCCCGGCTCGCCGAGCTGGACGGCGCTGCCGAGTGGCCGTCCTCCGGTGCGTTGCGCCATGTCGGCTCCCCGGACCAACTGGTCGACCTGCTGGGCCGGTTGGCGGAGTCGGTCGACGGGGTCAGGCTGCACCCCGCCGTACTCGCCGTCGATCTGCCGGTCCTGACCGAGCGGGTGCTGCCGGAGCTGGCCGCCGCGGGGCTGGCCCGCGCCCCGAGGGCGGGCGACACCCTGCGCGAAACGCTCGGCCTGCCCCGTCCCGCCAACCGATTCGCCCCCGCGGCGACGAGCAACTGAGGTGACTGCCATGACCGGACCCGAACCCCGACCCCGGCTCCATCTCGGCGTGTTCTTCACCGGCGTCGGTCCGCAGTTGATCTGGACCGACCCGGACGCGCTCTCCCACACGGCGATCGAGACGTTCGTGGAGATCGCGCAGACCCTCGAACGCGGCCTGTTCGACGCGTTCTTCCTCGGCGAGGGGCTGCGGGTACGGGAGAACCGCGGCCAGGTCTTCGACCTCGACGTGGTGGGCCGCCCCGACGCGATCACCCAACTCTCCGCACTCGCCGCCGTCACCGAGCGGATCGGCCTGGTCGCCACCCAGAACACCACCTACAACTACCCGGCGGACCTGGCCCGCCGGCTGGCGAGCCTCGATCTGCTGTCCGACGGCCGGGCCGGCTGGAACGTCGTCACCACCGACAACGCCTGGACCGGCGCCAACTTCCGCCACGGCGGCTGGCTGGAGCACGAACGCCGCTACGACAGGGCGGGACAGTTCGTCGAAGCGGCCAAGGAGCTGTGGGCGTCCTGGGCCCCGGACGCCGTCGCGCCCGACGGGCGGGCCGCCGGCTGGGCCAGGCCCGGCGCCGTCAGCCCGGTGGAGCGGGACAGCGACCTCGTACGGCTGCGGGCGACCGCCACCGTGCCGGGCAGCCGGCAGGGCCGACCTGTGCTGTTCCAGGCGGGCGACTCCGACGGCGGACGCGAACTCGCCGCGCGCCACGCCGATGTGGTCTTCTCCGCCAACACCGAGTACGGCAAGGCCGTCGCCTACGCGGCCGACCTGCGCGACCGGCTGGCCCGGCACGGCCGTACGCCGGACTCGCTGCGGATCCTGCCGGGCGCGAGCCTCGTCCTCGGCGACACCCCGGCCGAGGCGGCGGAGAAGGCCCGCTGGGTGCGCGGCGAGCAGGTCAACGGCCCCCGGTCGATCGCGTTCCTGGAGCAGTACTGGGGCACCGACCTGTCGGGGTACGACCCGGCAGGACCGCTGCCCGACATCGAGCCGACCGAGGGCGAACTCGACCCCTCGCGGGGCACGATCTCGGTCGAGCGCCGCAGCGGCAAGCTGGCCCTGATCCAGAAGTGGCGCGACCTGGCAGCCGAACGGAACCTGTCGATACGCGAGTTGGTGGCCGAGGTCTCCCCGGGCCACCCGTCGTTCGTCGGCACCCCCTCGTCCGTCGCCGACGAGTGGACCCGCTACGTCAGCAGCCGCGCCGTGGACGGCTTCAACCTGCTGCCGCACCTGCTGCCGGCCTCCATCGACGACATCGTCGACAAGCTCGTGCCGGAACTCCAGGAACGGGGCGTCTACCGCACCGAGTACACGGGCACCACCCTGCGCGAGCACCTGGACCTGCCGCCGCTGTGACGTCCGGACAGCGCCGCCGTCGCCGCCCCCGACGGCGTCAGCGGCCGAACGTCTCGGCCAGGCGCACCTGGTGGCCGTCCTCCTCCATCAGGATCACGGTGACGCCGAACGGGTTCAGATGGTCCATCTCCATAGGAATGAAGGCGTAGTCGACCGCCGCCTGGACGGGCGGCGGCAACGCGCCGCCCGGCTCGGGCGCGAGGGGCTGCTGCCACCGAGGTTCGGCCGGCGCGTCGGCGCGGACTTGCGCCTCGTAGGGGAACCGGTGCAGCACGTGCCCGTCCCGGGTGGCGTGGACCAGGTTCAGGCACGGTGCGGGGCCCGAGACGGGCAGATGGCAGGCGCTGGCGACATCGCCGGTCTCCCAGGCGAGCACGACCTCGTCGGCGCCGGCCGCCGCCGCGATGTTCGACAACTCGGCGACGGCGGTCAGCGCGTCGTCGCCCGCCGTGTAGGGGCGGACCCAGATCAGCCCCACCAACTCGCCCCGTACCAGCGGCATGATGACCGGCCTCGGCACGGCGCCCCTGCCCAGCTCGGCGCTGTAGGCGCCCTTCATCGAGCTGACAAGCCCGTCCCACGTCCGTGCGTCCACGGAACTCCCCTTCACCCTCTGCTGCCTTCGGTCACCGCCGACCCTGTCACACGGCGCGCACCGTCAGCGGGCCGGGCTGTGCAGCCGGGCGCGCAGTTCCTGTACGCCGTTGCCGATGAAGCTGGCGTGCCGGGGGAGTTCGGCGTCCGGGAGGATGAGGTCCAGGTCGGGGAAGCGGGTAAAAAGCTGCTCAAGGGCGATGGTCGCCTCCAGCCTGGCCAGCGGCGAGCCCAGGCAGAAGTGCGGGCCGTGGCCGAAGGAGATGTGCCGGTTGGCCCCCCGGGTGATGTCGAAGCGGTCGGCGTCCGGACCGTGGGCCGCCGTGTCGCGCCCTGCGGCGGAGTAGGCGGCCAGCACCGGGGTGCCGGCGGGGATCTCGGTCCCGGCCACCGTCAGGTCGCGGGTGGGGTAGCGGAACGGGAAGTAGCTGACGGGGCTGTCCCAGCGCAGCGTCTCCTCCACCACGTCCGACCAGGTGGCCCGTCCTGCGCGGACCAGCTCCAACTGGTCGCGGTGCGCGCACAGGGCGCGGACGCTGTTGCCGATCAGGTTCAGCGTGGTCTCGTGCCCCGCGATGATCATCAGCAGCAGCGTACCGACGAGTTCGGCCTCACTGAGCTGGTCGTCCTCGCGCTCGCTGGCCGCGATCAGGGCGCTGGTGAGATCGTCCCCGGGCGCCGCACGGCGCGCTTCGACGACAGCGGCGAGCGCGGTGAGCACATCACGGCTGGCTGCCTGCGCGACCTGCGGGCTGACATCGGTGCTGACGATCCGGTTGGACAGTTCGTGCAACTGCTCCCGGTGCTCGCGGTCGACGCCGAGCAGTTCGCTGATGACGTCGAGCGGCAGCGGCAGCGCGAAGTGCCGCCGCAGGTCGACG
Organism: Streptomyces sp. NPDC087906; assembly: GCF_055584925.1. Taxonomy (NCBI): domain Bacteria; kingdom Bacillati; phylum Actinomycetota; class Actinomycetes; order Kitasatosporales; family Streptomycetaceae; genus Streptomyces; species Streptomyces sp. NPDC087906. The sequence goes on along the minus strand of NZ_JBVJLC010000002.1, from coordinate 289,496 downwards.
GTGCCGTCACCCTCCGCCGCCACCCGATCCAGGCCGTCCAGCAGCTCGGCTGTCAGCGCCGTCACCTTCGGCCGCAGCGCCTCGACCCGGCGCGGGGTGAAGGCGGCGGTCACGAGGGAGCGCAGCCGCCGGTGCTCCGACCCGTCGGCCGTGGTCATGCCCTGCACGCTCGCGAAGGCCCGCAGCGGCCAGTCCTCCGGGATCCGCCCGTCGTGCAGCGCCGCGAAGTGCGTATCGCCCTTGGCGACATCGGGGTGGGCCAGGAAGTCCTTGAGCGCCTCGTGCCCGAGGACGGCCATGGCCGGCACCTCGCCGGGCAGGACCACGGGCGCCACACCGCCGCGGGCGAGAAGGGCGGCGTTGGCGGCGTGCGGGCAGCCGCCCGCCGGGTCGATCCGGTACGGGACGTCCACGGGCGGTTCGGGTGCGGGGGACGAGGTCAACGGAGTGCTCCTGCCTGCCGTGCGAGGTGCGGTTGCGGGGCGGTGAATCGGACGGGCAGGGCGCGCAGCCCCCTGCTCCAGGGAGAGTTGATCCAGGACAGCTCCGATTCGGGTACGGCCAGTGTGAGGTCGGGCAGCCGGTGGCGGATGGTGTCCACGGCGGCCCTGGTGATCAGCCGGGCCGGGTCCTGCGCCGGGCAGGCGTGCGGCCCGGCGCCGAACGCCAGATGGGAGCGGTTGCCGACGACCGGGACGCCGTCGGCGGGCAGAATGCTCGGGTCGGCGTTGGCGCCGGCCAGCCCCAGGATGAGCATGTCACCCGTACGGATGTCCTGACCGCCGAACCGCAGGTCGCCGGTGGCGTAGCGGGCGGGGAAGTTCTGCGTCGGCGGGAACCGCCAGAGGACCAGGTCCAGCGCGTCGTCGACACTGAGCCTGCCGCCCGTCAGCGAGGACTGGAACGAGGGGTCGCACAGGATGATGCGCAGCGTGGTCGCGATCCAGTTGAGGACGGTCTGGTTGCCGGCCACCAGGATCGACACCAGATTGGCCTGTACTTCCGCGTCGGACAGATTCGCCGGATGGCGCAGCAGGACGGACGTGATGTCCGTGCCGGGCCTGCGCCGCTTCTCCGCGATGAGGTCGTACAGGATCTCGTCCATCCGCTTGCCGGAGCCGGCGGACGACGCGTCGGCGCGCGACAGTCCTGAGATGGCCCGCACCAGGTCCTGCCCGGTGGCCTCGTCGAGACCGAGCAGACCGGTGATGACCCGCATCGGCAGCTTCCTGGCGTAGTCCAGCACCAGATCGGCCTCGCCGCGGTCGGCGAACCCGGCGATGAGCTGCTCGGCCGCCGCCTCGACCGTACGGCGGAGCTGGTGTCCGTCCACGCCGGTCAGGGCGAGCGAGACGGGCCGGCGCATCCGGCGGTGCTCGCGGCCGTCGGCGAACAGCACGGCGGGCCGGTAGCCGACCATCGGCAGGATCGGTGAGTCGGCGGGCACCTTGCCCTCCCGCATGAGCCGCCAGCGGCGCGGGTCGTGCGAGAAGTGGTGCTCCTCCCGGGTGAGCCGCAGCAGCTCGCTGTGGCCGAGGACCAGCCAGGCGTCGAGTCCGGGGGCGAGCATCACCGGCGCCACCGGGCCGTGCACGCGCCGCAGTTCCTCGTACAGGGCGGGCAGCGTGTCGCCGTCCAGCTCGGGCCCGTACAGCGGCGTCGGCGTCGCGGGGTCGACGGACGGTGTCCGCTGGTGCGGTGGGACGGCGGAGGGGGTGGCGGTCACGCGAGCTCCCTGACGGAGTCGATGTGGATGAGGTGGCGTACGAGCGTGATCAGGGCCCGGACGCTGGAGGTGCGGTCGCGGGCGTCCAGGACCACCAGGGGAGTGCTGGGCAGCAGGTCGAGCGCGGTCCGCAGATCGTCCTCCGGATGGGTGGGGCTGTCGGGGAACTGGTTGACGGCCACGACGAACGGCAGGTCGAGGTCCTCCAGATGCCCGAGGGCGTCGAAGCTGGCGCTCAGATCGCGGGTGTCCACCAGGGCGAGACCGCCGAGCGCGCCGATGGCGAGGTCGCGCCAGGCCGGCAGGAAGCGGTGCTGGCCCGGCGTGCCGAACAGGTAGAGCACCAGTTCGCCGCCGAGCGTCATCCGGCCGAAGTCCAGCGCGACCGTGGTGGTGGTCTTCGCGGCGGGCCCGCCGGTGTCCACCCGGGAGCCCGCCTGCGTCATCGCCGCCTCGGTCTGGAGGGGGGCGATCTCGGAGACCGTGCCGATCAGGGTGGTCTTGCCGACCCCGAGCGGACCGACCACCATGATCTTGGCCGCCCCGGCGACGCCCGGCGCGAGATACGCGGGCGCGCTCGCCCCTGGTGCGCCCGCGTCCGAGGTGCCGCCGTCCGTCGCGCTCCCGTCCGTCGTGCTCCGGTCCGGCGCGCCGCTCTCCATGACACCGACGCCCGACGACGGCTCAGATTTGTTGTTCGAGGCCATCCAGGATCCTTTGCAGCATGCTCACGTCGGTGCGTTCGGCCCGGCGAATGGGCGGACGGGTCAGTATCAGACCCCAGGTCAGAAGGTCGGACAGCAGCACCCGGACCACCGGCAGGGGCTGGTCGATGTACGCCGCGACCTCCCCGACCGAGATCAGCCCCTGGCAGTACGCCAGGATGTCGCGATGCTCCGGCTGTAACGCCGCCGCCCCGGCGGGCTGCTCCGGGTCGACGGCGACCACCAGGGACTCCCAGGACAGCGTCGGCCCCTCGGCGTCCGCCCGGCCGCCGGTGATGACGTAGGGCCGGATCGCAGGGACGGTCCGTTCCTGCGGTTCCGTCATGACGACGGGCTCACCGGCTCTCGCGCGGGGTTGCTCAGGTGCTCGTTGATCTTCACGACCAGCACCTGCATCTGATGGGCCACCCGCCCCATGTCGGCGTCGAGTTCGGCCGCGACCCCCAACTGCGCACCGACACCGCCCGAGGTGAACAGCACGAAGCCGCGATCGGACTCCACCATCACCTGCCGTACGGCGGCGTCCTCCCCGTACAGCAGGGCGGCGGTGGATTTGCTGGTCGCCGCCAGCGCGGCGCTGGCCGCCGACAGCGTGTCGGCGGTGTCCTTGCCCAGCGCGGGCGCCGACTCGGCGGACGACCGGCCGCGGAGCAGCCCGTCCTCGGACAGGACGACGGCGTGCCGCACACCGGGCAGCGTGGTCAGGGGTTCCAACATCCAACCCAGGTCGGGAAGTCGGGCGATTCCGGTCATGACCGGCCTCCATCATCGTGTGTAGGTACGTCGTCGCTGTCCACGGCTGTGCCGTCTGTCTCGTCGCTGTCGTTGCCGTCCCCGCTGCCCGCCGCGTTGCTCCGGCGGCCCTTCAGCGTGCCGGCCACCACACTGGAGATCGAGGCGGCGGCGGCCTCCGGCGACCAGGCCGGGGCGTCCTCCGCCTCGCCGGCCGCCGACAGCGGCTGCGGGTCGGCCGAGCCGGTCGGCCGGGCGGCGACGGCGGACGCGCCCCGGCGACGGCTACGCCTGACGGGCAGCCCGCCCGGGGTCTGCGCGGCCACCGCGACCGGAACCGCCGTACCGCTGTCCTCGGCGAGCGGCCTGGCCGGCGCCGCGCCGGCCGCCGGCTCGGTCAGCAGGGCGAGCGGCACGAACGTCACCGCACGGGTACCGCCGTAGGCCGAAGCGCTCGAAAGCTCCACCCGGAAGCCCAGTTCACGTGTCCAGCGTCCGACGCAGGCGAGGCCCAGCCGGGGTACGGCGCCGAGCTGGGTCAGGTCCAGATCGTCCCGCAACTGCGCGGTGGCCTGCTCCAGCACGTCGTACGGCATGCCGAGTCCCGCGTCGTCGATCTCCACCACGGCCCCGGCCGCCACTTCCCGTACCGTGACGACGACTTGGGTGGAGGAGGGCGAGTACACCGTGGCATTCTCCAGGAGTTCGGCGATGCTGTGCATCAGCCCCTCCACCACGGGAGGCGCCACGTACAGCGACTCGCCGCCGTGCACCGAGACCCGCTGGAACTCCAGGATGCGGGACTTCGCCCCGCGAACGCAGTCGTAGAGCGAGACGGGCCGCGACTCCCGCACGGCGGGCCACACCCCGCACATCACCAGCAGCACCTGCGCCTTGCGGGTCATCTGCGCCGCCGCGTGGTCGGCCTGCATGACCGGGCCCATCAGCCGCGGATCGCTCAGCGTCTGCTCGACCCGGTCCAGGACCTCCTGCTGGACCGTCGCCATCTGATGGACCGTACGGGCGACGGCCTCGAAGGCCGCCATCACCGCGTCCCGCATGGCCCGCTCCTGGCGGACCGCCTCCGCGGGCCCCTTCTCGGCGAACCACGCGACCAGCGCGTCCATGTCCCTGGCGAAGGTCTCGCCGGTGGCGTCGGGCCGCGCGAACCTGCCGGTGAGGCCGGTCAACTCCTGCCCCGTACGCACCTGTTCGACGACCGCCGGCAACTCGGCCGTCAGGGCGGCGACCGCCGCGCCCCGGGCCTGCGCCGTGCTCTGGTCGCGCCGGTACTCCGCCCGTACCGACAGGAGCCGGTGGCGCAGCCACAGCGCCCAGCCCACCGCCAGGACGAACGCCGCCGCGCAGCAGCCGGCCAGCAGCGGCCGCGCGGATTCGGGGAACGCCCAGCCGGCGAGGGCGGCGCAGCCCGCCGCCACGACCACGACGCTCACTGACCAGGCCGCCCGGCGGGCCGTCCCGCTCAGCACGGCGACCACACTCTGACGTTCACACAAACCACGGCCACGAAGATAGAAACCTTCCCGAAATTGTGGGGCTCCCGGGGCGGGAGTGATCGGAAACGTTCAGATCATATGAGCAATTAGGTGACTGCGGGCGGTAGTTGTTCGATTGTTGTCGTCACGCCCCGCTGCCGCCGGTCGGCGGCAGCGCGCGGGCGGCGCGAACAATTTCCGGCATACGGGTATGGAACGGCCGCGCCGGGGCAGCAGACTGATCGCCTTCCGCCTACGGCGGTCAGCGCGGCGACGGCGCGCGAGAAGGTGCCCCTGTCCTGCCGTGCTGAAACGGAAGCTCCATGACCCGATGCCCCACGTCCGCCGCGACACGCCTGGGCGGTCAGGAGCCTCCCGACCTGGTGACGACGGCGCGTCAGATGCGGCTGCCGGACGCCGGAGTCCCGGTGCACGCGCGGTTCCGCTACGACAGCGCCGACCCGTTCGGCGTGACACTGGTCCTCACCCCGGCCGGCCACCCGCCGGTCGTCTGGCACCTCTCGCGCGAACTGCTCAGCTCGGGTCTGCGGGTCTTCTCCGGCATCGGAGCTGTCCGGGCGTGGCCGTCGCCCGGCCAGGGAGCCGAGGGCCAGCTCCGGCTGCGTCTCGGTCCCAGCGAGGGGTACGCGCTCTTCGAGATCGACCGCGCGGGGCTGCGGCGCTGGCTGGACCGTACATACGCCTCCGTGCCCAGGGAGACCGAGGCGCAGGGCGTGGACTGGGACGCGCTGACCACCCGGCTCCTGTCGGAGCCCTAGCCGAATCCCGGTCGGGCCGTCAGCCCGCTTCCGGGGTGAGGGGCTCCCCCCGGGACGTGATCACGGCGGCCGGGTCGAGCGTGCGGTGCACGAGTTCCTGGGCGATCTCGCTCGGGCGGCTGCCCTGCCGCGAGCTGTACGCCCGCAGAGCGGCCGCCGCCTCGGCCGGGGTCAGCAGTCCGTCGGCCGCGAGCATGCCCTTCGCCGTCTCCACGGTCGCCTTCGCCGAGATGACCGCCTGGACCAGGGTGAGGACGTCCTGCGGACGTACCGGCTCCGCCTTCCACTGCATCAGCGCCACGGCCGTGACATCGGCGAAGGCGCCCGCGAGCCGCAGGTCGTCGTCGGACAGCGCGCCGGGCGCGGCGCCGAGCAGGTTGAGCGCGCCGATCACCTGGCTGTTGACCCGTACGGGCACGGCGTGCGCGCTGCGAAATCCCGCCGCACGCGCCAGCGGTACGAACCCCGGCCAGCGGTCCTCGTGTTCGGCGAGATCCGCCGCGTCCACCGGCCGGCCCTCACGCCGGCACTCCACGCACGGGCCTTCGCCGGTCTGGAGCTGGAAGATCTCCAGCAGATCGGCGCGGTCGTCGGACACGGCCATCGTCCGCAGCCCCGCCCGCGCCGTGACCATCATGATCCCGGCGGCCTCGGCACCCGTGAGCCGCACGCAGTGGTCGACGAGCCGGTCGACCAGGGCCAGGGGATCCACGCCAGGGGCGAAGGTGTCGGCGAGGCTGACAAAAGCCTCCGAGATCTGCTGCTGGCGGCTCATGCCGGATCCACCGTCTCTGTCTTCGGCGCCGCGGTGACGGGCCTATTCATCGAGGATCACTCTGTGTGCGATGACGTCCCGGGCGACCTCGGTCACCGTCCGGCCCTCCAGGAAAGCGTACGCGCGCAGTCTGGCCAGGGCGTACTGAGGATCTACGCCGAGCTGCACCATCACCATGCCCGTCGCGTAGTGCACTTCCTCGTGCTCGCTCTGCGCCGCGTCCAGCCAGGAAGTCACGTCCTGTCCGCCGACCGCCCCCGCGCCGGCGTCCGCTGCCTGCAGCCGCATCAGCGCCAGCGTGATGGCGTCCCCGGCCGGGAAGGCGAAGGCCATGTCACGCGAGCTGAGATTGCCCGGCTGCTCCCGGTAGAGGTCGAGCGTGCCGACGGTCATGGCCTCACTGCCGAGCGGCAGGGAGAAGACGGCCCGCACGCCCAGCTCCACGGCGCGCTGCGCGAACACGGGCCAGCGCCGCGCGTCGACGCCCTGGGTGAGATCGCCGGCGAGCACCGGAGCCGCGAGGAGCAGGGCGCTGTGGCACGGCCCGTCCCCCAGTGTGTACTGCGCCTCGGCCAGGGCCTCGGCCACCGGACTGCTCGACCACCACAACGTGCGCACCTCGGGCCCGCCCGAGAGGGAGACCGAAGCGCCGGTGATGTCGAGGACGTCCACGCACGCCCGGCACAGCGCCGCGGGAATCTCCTGCGCGTCCCGTCCGTCGACCGCGACGGCCAGCGCGTGGAACAGCCGGTCGCGACCGCCGGGGCCGGCCCCGCCCGGCGCGTACGCGCCGGACCGGCGCGTACTGCTCTCGTCGTCCCCGTCGAGACCGCCGGGATCCATCGCGTCCACCTCCGGCAACGACGCCCGATCGTCGTCGCATCCACTGCCCATACTATTCACCCCCGTCCGCTGCCCCCGGCCGGGCGAGCGCGCGTTAGGCCCTGGAAATCGCGGGTACTGCGGGATACGTCCCCCGGCGTCCTCAACCCCCACGATTCCGTCACCGCCCCGCGATTGCACCGAAAGGCCAACCCGTGTCGATCAAGGTGTCCGACTTCGTCCTCCAGCGGCTGCGCGAGTGGGACGTCGACCATGTCTTCGCCTACGCGGGCGACGGCATCAACGGCCTGCTCGCCGCGTGGGGGCGGGCGGCGAACAAGCCCACGTTCATCCAGTCCAGGCATGAGGAGATGTCCGCGTTCGAAGCGGTCGGCTACGCCAAGTTCTCCGGCAAGGTCGGGGTGTGCGCCGCGACCTCCGGGCCCGGCGCGATCCATCTGCTCAACGGCCTGTACGACGCGAAGCTCGACCACGTACCGGTGGTGGCGATCGTCGGGCAGACCAACCGCAGCGCCATGGGCGGCTCGTACCAGCAGGAGGTCGACCTGCTGAGCCTGTACCAGGACGTCGCGTCCGACTTCTGCGAGATGGTGACCGTCCCCCAGCAACTGCCGAACGTGATCGACCGGGCCATGCGCACCGCCTACGCCAAGCGCACCGTCACCGCCGTCATCATCCCCGCCGACGTCCAGGAGCTGGACTACACGCCGCCGACGCACGCGTTCAAGATGGTGCCCTCCAGCCTCGGCGTCGGCTCGTACGCGCCGGTGCCTGCCGTCGAGGAGATCAGCCGCGCTGCCGAGGTGCTGAACGCGGGCGAGAAGGTCGCCGTCCTGATCGGGCAGGGCGCGCGCGGCGCCCGCGCCGAGGTCGAGGAACTGGCCGACGTACTCGGTGCGGGGGTGGCCAAGGCGCTGCTCGGCAAGGACGTCCTGTCCGACGAACTGCCGTATGTGACCGGCTCGATCGGGCTGCTCGGCACCCGGCCCTCGTACGAGCTGATGCAGGACTGCGACACGCTGCTCGTGGTCGGCTCCAGCTTCCCCTACAGCCAGTTCCTGCCCGAGTTCGACCAGGCGCGCGCCGTCCAGATCGACATCGACCCGTTCATGGTCGGGCTGCGCTACCCGTTCGAGGTCAACCTCGTCGGAGACTCCCGCGCGACGCTCAGGGCGCTGCTGCCGCAGTTGGAGCGGAAGAAGCACGGCAAGTGGCGCAAGAAGATCGAGAAGGACACCGCCCGCTGGTGGGAGGTCATGGAGCGGCGCGCCGCCGTGGACGCCGAGCCCGTCAATCCCGAATACGTCGTGCACGCACTCGACGCGCTCCTGCCGGACGACGTGATCCTGACCGCCGACTCGGGTTCGGCGGCGAACTGGTACGCCAGGCATCTGCGGCTGCGCGGCGCGATGCGCGGCTCGCTGTCCGGCACGCTCGCCACCATGGGCCCCGGCGTCCCGTACGCCATCGGCGCCAAGTTCGCCCACCCGGACCGGCCGGCCATCGCCATCGTCGGGGACGGCGCCATGCAGATGAACGGCATGGCCGAACTCATCACGGCCGCCAAGTACTGGCCCGAGTGGCAGGATCCGCGGCTGATCGTCGCCGTGCTCAACAACCAGGACCTCAACCAGGTCACCTGGGAGATGCGCGCCATGACCGGCGCCCCGCAGTTCCTCCCCTCGCAGGAGCTGCCCGACGTCCGGTACGCGGACTTCGCCCGGTCCATCGGCCTCGAAGGCGTACGGGTCGAGGAGCCCGGTGAGGTGGAAGGCGCGTGGCAGCGCGCGCTGGCCGCCGACCGCCCCTTCGTGATCGACTTCCGTACGGACCCGGCCGTGCCGCCGATCCCGCCGCACGCCAGTCTCGACCAGATCGAGGCCGCCGCCTCCTCGATCGTCAAGGGCGACAGCGACCGGATGGGCATGATCCGGCAGGGCCTGAAGTCCAAGGCGCAGGAGATGCTGCCCGGCCACCGGCACCGCGACGACCGGCCGGGCACCGGGGAGGACGCATGAGTATCGGGCCTGACGAGCAGGTCGAGCGGCGGGCACCCGACGAGCCCACCGCACTGTCCGGGCGCTCGTGGTGGGCGGTGCTGAAAGGCACGGCCAAGGAGTTCAAGGTCGACGAACTCGGCGACCGCGCGGCGGCGTTGACGTACTACAGCGTGCTGTCCCTGTTCCCTGCGCTGCTGGTGCTCGTCTCGCTGCTGGGGGTCGCCGGGCAGTCGGCGAGCGACCAGGTGCTGGACAACCTCAAGCAGCTCACACCCGGCTCGGCGCGGGACATCGTCAGCGACGCGGTACGGCAGTTGCAGGGCAACGGCGGACTCGGCTCGATCCTGGCCGTGGTGGGGTTGCTGCTGGCCGTGTGGTCCGCCTCGGGGTACGTCGCCGCGTTCATCCGCACGTCGAACGTCGTCTACGACGTGCCCGAGGGGCGCCCGGTGTGGAAGGTGCTGCCGGTCCGCGTCGCCATCACCGTGGTGCTGATGCTGATCGCGGTGGTCAGCTCGCTGATCGTCGTGTTCACCGGCGGCCTGGCCCAGCAGGTCGGCACCTCGCTGGGGATCGGCGGCACGGCACTGACCGTCTGGTCGATCGCGAAATGGCCGGTGCTGGTCGTCCTGGTCACGGCCATGATCGCGCTGCTGTACTGGGCCTCGCCCAACGCCAAGGGCCGCGGCTTCAAATGGATCACCCCGGGCAGCCTCCTCGCCCTGGTGCTCTGGATGATCGCTTCGGCGGGCTTCGCCTTCTACGTGGCCAACTTCAGCTCGTACAACAAGACGTACGGGACGCTCGCCGGGGTCATCGTCTTCCTGGTGTGGCTGTGGATCAGCAATCTGGCGATCCTGCTCGGCCTGGAGTTCGACGCCGAACTGGCCCGTCAGCGCGCGGTCGCCGGCGGCTACCCCGCGGGCAAGGAGCCCTACGTCGAACCCCGGGACACCCGCACCTGGACCGAGGAGGAGAAGGAGCGCCTGGCCTGAGGGCGCATGCGGACCTGCCACATCGGCGGACCTGCCACACCGGCGGACCTGCCACACCGGCGGTCAGCGGCCGGAGCGGTCGGCGGCGCCGGGCCCCGGCACTTCCCGCGGCCGGGAGGCGCTGCCGCGTACCGGCGGCGATGTGACGGACCGGGCGGGGGCTGCCGTGCTCGCGGTCTGGGTAGCGCCGGTCCCCGGCCGGTCGGACGGGCCGGAATCCACGGGTCCTGGCCGCGCCGACGGGGTCACCAGGGGCGGTGCGGCGGGCAGGGTCGGTGTCGGCGCGGGTCTCCTCGCCGGCGGCGGCGCCAGCGGGACCGTCGGGGACGCGGGCCGCTGCGACGTCGACAGGTCGAGCGGCAGCGCGACGAGGACGGCAGCGGCGACCGCGCCCGACACACCGATCCCGGCCGCGGTACGCAGCAGCCGGCGGCGGCCCGCACTCCGGCGGATCGCCCGGTAGCCGCCGGGCGGCGGGGCGAGGTAGTCGGAGCTGGGCCGCAGGATGTACGTCAGCGGGTCGTCGGGTTCGAACTCCGGACCCTCGTCAGAGTGTGTGGTCAAGGCTTCTCCTCAGATGTGCGCGGAGCAGTTCTCTGGCCGCGTGGAGATCGGCCTTGACGGTCCCTTCCTTGCGCCCGGTCAGCACGGACACCTCCCGGATCGGCATGTCAGCGTAGTAGTGCAGCAGGATCGGGACGCGCAGCCGTTCCGGCAGCGACTGCACGAGCAGCCGCACCGAAGGGTCGGCCTGCTCCTCCCGCGGACGCACGGCCGCCTCGGCGGTGGCGCGGTGCACGGCCTTGCGCTCGCGCTCCAGTTTGCGCCAGTGGTCCCGGACGAGGTTGGCGGCGGTGACGTAAAGGAAGCCCCGCGGCTCGGCGACGGACGTCCAGCGGGCCCACAGCCGGGTGAACGCCTCGGAGGCGATCTCGTGGGCCGTCCCGTCGTCGTCGACGAGCCGGCGGCACCAGCCGGCGAGGCGCGGGTAGACGGCGGCGAACAGTTCGGACGCTGCCTTCTCGCGGGACCGTTTCAACGTTCTCCATGGTCGTGATGCGTGGTGGGGGGTGAGGGTGGGGGGACGGATCCCGGGCCGGTGGCGTACGGCCCGGGATCCGGGGGGACGGGGGCGGCGGGTCAGTGGCTCACTGCTCAGCGGCCGACTGCTCAGCGGCCGACTGCTCAGCGGCTGACTGCTCAGTGGCTGACCGAGTTGAGCGTGGCGAACACGATCACGTTGTCGCGGTAGCCGTCACCGGTCCGGGGACCGCCGCAGGTGATGAGCCGCAACTCCGGCCGGTCCACGTCCCCGTAGACCGCGTCCGTCGGGAAGTCCGCCTTGGACACCGTACGTACGCTGTCGACGGCGAACCCCGCCGCCGTACCGTTCGCCAGGCGCGCCACGATCCGGTCGCCCCGCCGCAGCCGCGCCAGGTGGCGGAAGATCCCGTCCCCGTAGGCGCCGACGGTGACATGCCCCAGGATCACCGAGGGACCGCGCTGGCCCGGTGTCGGTGAGTGCCGGTACCAGCCCGCGCGGTCGTGGGCCGTGACCGGTGGCACCTGCACACTGCCGTCCGGCGCCAACCCCAGTCGCATGAGCGGGGTTTCGACGCCGATGGCCGGGATCCGCAGGGTGACGGGGACCGAACGCCCCACGGCACGCACCGCTTTCGCGGAAGGCCGCACGGGCGGCCGCGCGGGCGGCGGCGTACTGCGGGGGAGTGCGTCCGTCGCACGCCCCTCGCCGTGACCGCCGCAGCTCACCAGCAACGAGGCCAGCGCCGCTGCGGCGAACGCGCGCCTGGAGAGCGGGGTCATGCCAAGGTCGCCCGGCGGCGGCGTACCACGAACACGGCGGCGCCGCCGGCGACGAGCGCCGCAGCGCCCGCGCCGATCAGCCCCTCGGTGGTGCCCGACCCGGCGGGCGCCGTGGCGACACCGGTGTCGGGCGCACCGCTCGGTACGACGGAGACCTCACCCGCGCGGTCGGTCGGACGGGTCGGGGCGGCGCTCGGCACCGCGCTCGCACGCGTGGCGGGCGCCTGGGTCACGGAGTCGGAAGGCCGGGCCGGTGCGGCGCTCGGGGACGGGGTCTGCCCGTCGGCGAACGCGGGCACCGTGCTCGCCAGCACAGCGGCGCACGCGAGTGCCATGGCGAAGGGGACAGTTCGGCGCATGAATCGCTCTCTTTCGTCGGTCCGCCCGCGCTCGTACGGCAGCGGGCCGGGTTGCGGATCGAGAGGAGAGACGAGGCGGCGGTGTGCCGAGTTGTAAAGAGACGGCAAAGCCGTCGGAGGCCGCCGCCCCGGGACGCCGATGCGCGGCGGATCGGCGTCCCGGTACGGCGATGCGGTGCGGGCCCGCACCTGTCTGCGGGCCCGCACCGCCTTTCCCGGCCTGAGCGCCCTGACGCTGCCCAGGCCGGAAGTTCAGCCGCCGCTCAGGCCGGAAGCACGGACAGCGACACGACACGGGCGTCGTGCGCGCCCCTGCCCCGCACCTTCAGCGCCACGTAGCGGGCGGTGCCCTTCGCGGCGAGAGTCGCGCTCTGCCCCTTCGTCCGCAGGGTGCCGGCGGCCTGGTACGACAGCCCGTCGGCGCTGAACTCGGCCTGCGCCGTGGGCGCGTGGCCACTCGTCCAGCCGACCCGGATCTCCTTGATCGCCGTCGGCGCCCCGAGGTCGACCACCATGCGGCCTTCGGCCCCCGGCGTCCACGAGGTGTGCGGGTCGCCGTCGACCGCCGCCGCCGGGTCGGACATGCCGTCCGGGAGCGGCGCCGTCGGGAAGGTGATGCGCCCGAGCGCCGCGTCGGCGAGCGGGTAGGCGGTCCCGGACACGGACACCCGCTCGGTGCGTCCGCGACGCACACTGGCGAGCGTGGTGCGGCCGCCCGGCGTGGTGACCACGAGCAGGCAGGACGGACCCGTCAGCTTGAGCGTGGCCGCGTCCACGACCTCGGCGCGCAGCCCGGTCGGCACCCGCCCGAGTCCGGCCGCGCGCAGGACGAAGCGGGCGGGAGCGACCGCGGCCCCCGCCGCGGGCAGTACGGCGCTGTAGTCGGTGCCGGCGGCCGTCACCGTCTGGGTTCCCGCGTAGAGCTGCACCGAACGGGTGTCCTGCGGCACGGAGACCGTGGTGGTCACGGCGGCGGCCGACAGGTTGAAGAGGCTGAGATGACCACCCGCGGTGCTCGCCCGCACATCGGCGTGCGCGGACGTCGGCGCCTTGCGGGCCTCGGCCGCCTTCACCTTCGCCGGGTCGCCGTCCGGGTACCCCTCGACGACCACGGACTCGGCCGGGCCGTCGGAGAGGACGAGCGTGTCGCCGTACACGGCGATGGGGTTCTTCGCCCCGCGCACGACAAGACCCGCCCTGCCGTCGACCGAGACCCAGCGTCCGGTGCTGGTGAGATCGGCGTTCGGGTAGCGCGTCAGGTCCGTCCAGGTCTTGCCGTCGGCCGAGCCCTGGACGATGTACGCGCGGCCCGCGGCCGACTCCCAGCGCAGGGTGACATGGTCGAACTCCCGCTCCTGCCCCAGGTCGACACTGAGCCAACTGTCCGTCTTGGGCCGGTCGGCCATGGAGACGGCCCAGCGCGTGGCGAGATCGCCGTCGACGGCGAGCGGCGCGCCCTTGCCCGTGTCGGCGGACGACGCGGTCGCTGTACCGCCCCGGGCGAGATCGGTGCCGTCGGCGCCGTCGCGCACCTCGATCGCGTACAGCGAGTAGCCGTACTTGGGATCGGGCGAGACCCCGAGCATCCGCACGTGCCGGAAGGACGCCTTGGTGAAGGTCGCCTCGTCCGTGCGCCCGGTGGCGGGCGGCGGCGTGGTGGAGCCGCCGTCCTTGGCCGCGACGGTCTTCTTGCCCTCCGCCGTGGTGTACGTACGGCCGCCGTCGAGCCCCGCGATGCCGGGCATGGTGTAGTTGTGCACTTCGAGGTGGCCCTCGCCCGAGCCCGTACCGCTCGTCGCGTAGACGACGGCGCCCGACGGGAGCGTGGTGAATCCCGCGAAGCCGGTGGGCAGGGTGAGCAGCGTGGCGCTGGCGTCGAGACCGTCGCGCAGTTCGCTGTACGTGACGGCGGACCGGGCCTTCGGCGTGCCGGTGACCACCGGCAGGAACATCGGCGTGGCGCCGCCGAGGGCGAACAGCCAGTCGTCGTGGGCGGGCTGCCAGGCGAACTTGACGAAGCCCGCCTTGCTGACGGCTGCGGCCCAGGCCGCGGGAGTCTGGTGCGCGACGAGACCGGGCGCGGTGCCGAAGTCCCGCACACCGCTGGCCTGCGCGAACAACTCCTTCTCGGTGAGCGGGCGTACGGCCTTGCCCTGCTTGGCCCGCCACTCGTGCAGCAGATAGCTGATGGCGACCTCGGCGCGGGCCTCCGGCTCGTACTTCGGCTCGCCGGAGAACTTGGTCAGCCGGTTGACCGGCGGGTACGCCTGGTACGCGGCGAGCCGCTCGGCCAGCGCCTCCTCGGCGCGGGCGGCGGCCCGGTCCCCGAGCACCTGCGCGAGGAAGGCGACGGGGATGACGTCGCGGCCGTACAGGTGCTCGCGGTCGTTGACCATCGGCATCAGCGGCTCACCGGAGTCGCTCATCACGGTGAGCAGCGTGTCCCAGAGCAGTCCGGCGTTCGGCTGGGCGGTCAGGACCTCGGGCAGCGGGCGGCCGGCGGTGATGAAGTGCGCCGCGTTGCGTCCGGACGTACGCCACAACTCGGACTGGTAGTGCGGCCCGAAGGAGCCGTGGTTCTCGACGATGAACGTGTCGTAGAGGTTCTGCGCGGTGTTGTCGCTGATCGGGACGCCGTCGACCGTGGCGGGATTGGCCCGGTCGGCGGCGGGCAGCCCCGTCTCGTTGCGGCTCCAGCGGCCGAAGGCGTCCTTCCACTGCGGGTACTTCGCGTTGCTGGAGGCCCAGGCGAGACCGGGCGCCAGCGACTGGGCGTAGACGCCCATCTCCTCCAGCTTCGTGTCCCCCACGAAACCGCCGGTCAGGCCGTTCGGCGTCCAGGTCCCCGAAGCGGGGTCGTTGCCCGTGCCGAGACCCGTGGTGAACTCGGCCTGCGCCTGCACGATCGTGTCCACGTTGGCGCGGGTCGCGTCGTCGAGCTGGTCCCAGAGCAGCCGCGCGGCGAGGACGAAGTAGAGCTGGAACGTGGTGTCGAAGAAGAGCGTGCGGCCCCATTCCGTACCGCCGGTGAGGCGGTTGGACGCGGCGAAGTGCTTGATGGTGTCCAGGGTGTGGGACAGCAGCGTCTTCTCGTCGACACCCGCGCTCTTGGCGTCGTAGGTACCGCGGGTGAGCAGCAGGGCGTTGCCGAGGACGACGGCGAAGCCGAAGTCCTTCGCCGTGTAGTAGCCCTTGGCGGCGTCCCACTGGGTCTCGGACCACTGGGTGTGGGTCAGCAGCGCCTGGTAGTAGGCGCCGGCGACATCGTCGGGAGCGGACGGCCCGCTACCGCCCGGCCGGTGGTCGCCCGACCGGTCGGCTGCGACGGCCGACGAGGAGCCGAGCGACGACGCTGCTCCCAAGGCCACGGTAAGGGCGCCCAGTTGGGCGAATCGGCGTCTGCTCAGCTCGGCCGGGTGGTGGTTCACGCGGATGCGCCTCCTGGGATCGAACTCAAGACAACGTTGTCAAGGTGGGCTCATTCTTCGTATACGGAAGCGAAATCGTCAAGAGTCGGGAGAGCGGAACTCGCGCGGCGGCGCCGAAGAAGTTCTCGGCGGGGGGTGTCCCTTACGCCGCTGCCCGTTCGTCGTCAAGATGAGAGATCACCGACTCCGGAGGAACCCCAGATGCGGTACGCCCTGATGATCCATGCCGAGCCCGGCCGCGGCGAGACGCTGTCGGACGCGGAACGCGAAGCCGCGTACGCCGACTTCCTGACCCTGGCCGACGACCCGAGGTGCGTCGGGTTCGCCCAGCTCGGACCGGCCGCGACGGCGACCGGGGTACGCGTGTCCGGCGGCCGGACGCTGCTGACCGACGGGCCGTTCGCCGACACCAAGGAAGTGCTCGGCGGGATCTGCCTGGTCGAGGCCGCCGATCTGGACGAGGCGATCGAGTTCGCCGCGCGCATCCCGACCGTCCGGCTCGGCGGCGGTGTCGAGATCAGGCCCGTGGAGCGGTACTGACAGTGCTGGCGGAGGTCTTCAGGGACGAGTGGGGCCGGGTGCTGGCCTCGCTGGTCGGGTATCTCGGCGACTTCGACAGCGCCGAGGACGCGGCGCAGGAGGCGTTCGCCGCCGCCGTGCGGAGCTGGCCCGAGACCGGTGTGCCGGCCAACCCCGGTGCGTGGCTGGTGACGGCGGCCCGCAACAAGGCGATCGACCGGATCCGCCGGGAGCGCACCCTGGCCGAGAAGATCCGGCTGCTACCGGTACCCGGGGCCGCCGTGGACGAGGCCGCGGCGATCGACGAGGCGGCGCTCACCGTGATCAAGGACGAGCGGCTGGAGCTGATCTTCACCTGCTGCCATCCCGCGCTGCCGCTGGACGGGCAGGTGGCCCTCACCCTGCGCGCCCTCGGCGGGTTGGCGACCGCCGAGATCGCCCAGGCCTTCCTGGTCCCGGAGGAGACCATGAAGCGGCGGCTGTCGCGGGCGAAGGCCAAGATCAAGGCGACCGGGATCCCGTTCGCCGTGCCCGGCGCGCATCTGCTGCCGGAGCGCCTCGACGCGGTGCTCGCCGTGCTCTACCTGATCTACAACGAGGGGTACCGGGGCCGGGTCGACCTCGGCGCCGAAGCCATCAGGCTGGGGCGCGTGCTCGCCGCGCTCATGCCGGACATGGCAGAGACGCACGGCCTGTTGGCGCTGATGATGATTCACCACGCCCGGCGGGCGGCCAGGTTCGCCGGTGACGACCTGGTGCTGCTGGACGACCAGGACCGGTCGCTCTGGGACATGCGGCAGCTCGCGGAGGGGCGGCAAGTGCTCGACCGGGCCGTCGCGTTGGGCGGGCGCGGTGCCTATGTCGTACAGGCGGTGATCGCCTCGATGCAGGCGCGGGAGCCGGTCGACTGGCCGCGCGTCGCCGCGCTGTACGGGCGGCTGGCCGCACTCACCGGATCGCCGGTGGTCGAGCTGAACCGCGCGGCGGCTGTCGCCCAAGCCGGCGACCCGGCGGGGGCGTTGCGTGCCGTCGACCGCCTCGGCCTGGACGGCTACCTCTACTTCCACTCCACGCGCGGCGAGTTGCTGCGGCGGCTGGGCCGCGGCGCCGAGGCCGGGGCGGCGTACCGCAGGGCTCTCGAACTGGCCACCTCGACCCCGGAGCTGCGGTTCCTGACCCGGCGGCTCGAAGAGCTGTGACCGGACCTGTCCCCCGGGCGGGTGCTCGTTCGTCGCCTTGGTGCGGGCGAACGTGCCTTCCGCACGTCGTCGCCCCGGCCGTGCCACCCGGGCGCGGCAGCACACCGACGGAGGAAGACCATGAGCAGCAACCCGGCGACCGCGGTGATCCCGGACTACCGGACCGGGGTCTGGAAGGGCGACCCGGTGCGTTCCGATGTCGCGTTCTCCCTGCGGTCCTTCATGATCGGCAAGGCCCGTGGCCGGTTCGCGGGACACGACGTCACGATCGTCACCGGCGACGACCCGCTGGACTCGTCCGTCACGGCGACCGTCGACGTCGCGTCGCTCGACACCGGAAACGCGGCGCGCGACAAGCACCTGCGCTCCGCCTCGTACTTCGACGCCGAGCGGTATCCGACGATGTCGTACCGGTCCAGCGGTGTGCGCAGGAGCGGGGAAGGCTGGCTCGTCGAGGGGGAGTTGGCGCTGCACGGCGTCACCCGGCAGGTGCCGCTGACCCTGGAGGTGCACGGGTTCGGCGCTGACCCGTCCGGCGGGCTGCGGGCCGGCTTCTCCGCGACCGCGCAGCTCAGCCGGCGCGCGTTCGGTATCGGCGACAGCGTCGCGCTGGACGGCGGGGGCGTCGTGATGGGCGACAAGGTGTCGATCAGCCTGGAAATCCAGGCCGTCCTCCAGAAGTGAGAAGCCGGATGCCAGAGACTCGTCCGAACGACGACAAAGCGGCCGACCACCGAGCGGTGCTGCGCCACTTGCACGCGGCCGTCAACAGCGGGGAGGCGGAGCTGATCCGGCAGGCCGTCGACGAGGTCTTCGCGCCGGACGTGGTGATCCGTACGCCGCTGCCGGTCCGGGCGGCCGGGGCGCAGGCGCTGAAGGAGGTCTTCACCACGCTGCTCGCGGCCTTCCCCGACCTTCATGTCGCGGTGGAGGACGTGATTGCCGAGGGCGACAAGGCCGTGTGCCGCAATACGGTCACCGGCACCCATCGAGGCACGTACCTGAATCTCGCGCCGACCGGAAAAGCCGTTGCGTACAACGAGATGTTCGTATTCCGTTTCGTCGGCGACCGCATTGTGGAAACGTGGGGAGTTGTCGACGTTCTCTCGCAACTGAGGCAACTCGGCGCGATTCCCGGGCCGTTTGCCTGAGTCAGTCCTTGCGGCCCGTCGCCGCCACGGTGACGCCCAGCCCGATCATCGTGAGGCCGCCCAGGCCGCCCACCGCGCGGAGCCGCTTCGGCGAGCGTGCGAACCAGCCCCGCGCGGTGGCGGCGGCCAGCCCCCAGACGGTGTCGGACGCCACGGCGATCAGGTTGAAGACCAGGCCGAGCACCAGCATCTGAACCGCGACATGCCCCTGCTCGCGGTCGACGAACTGGGGGAGTACGGCGGCGAAGAACACTATGGTCTTGGGGTTGGCCACGCCGACGGCGAACCCTTCCCCCAGCGTGCGCAGTCCGCTCCGCTCGGTCTTCTCGGCGTTGAACACGGCCTGCAGCGAACCGCGTTGGCGTACCGCCTTGACCCCGAGATACACCAGATACGCGGCGCCCACGAGCTTCAGCGTGGTGAAGACGAGGACGGACCGCTCGACCACGGCCCCGACCCCGAGGGCCACGGCCACCACGAGTACGTACGCCCCGAGGGTGTTTCCCACGACCGTGGTCAGCGCGGCGCGGCGCCCCTGGGCCAGGGCCCGCCCGATCACGAACAGCACGCTGGGGCCGGGAATGACGATCAGCAGGAATGACAGGGCGGCGAATGCGAGAAGCCGGTCGGTGGACACCATGAATCTATATAAGCATATGAACGGTGCGTGAATGGCCGTGAGTTCGCTTTACGTGGAGGATTGTGCACGACACAGCGCGGATTGATCTACCGGCCGGCGGGTGTTCCGCGTTTCGATGGAGGTATTCATTCCACCACGCCCCAGGAGCACTGCCATGGCACTCGACCACTACGTCACCCTGGGCCGCTCGGGACTGCGCGTCAGTCCTTTCGCGCTCGGCGCGATGACCTTCGGGGCGGACCCGGGCGGCGCCGGCTGCGACGTCGCGGAGTCGGAGAAGATCCTGGAGACCTACCTCGACCGGGGCGGGAACTTCATCGACACCGCCAACTTCTACACCAACACGCACTCCGAGCGGATCCTCGGCGACTGGTTCGCCGCCCGGCCCGGCCGGCGCGACCGCGTCGTCCTGGCGTCCAAGTTCTTCGCCAACCTCTTCCCCGGCGACCCGAACGGCGGCGGCGCCGGCCGCTCCTCGATCATCGCCCAGCTCGACGAGAGCCTGCGCCGGATGCGCACCGACCACCTCGACGTGTACTGGCTGCACAACTGGGACCGCAACACCCCGATCGAGGAGACGCTGCGCACGCTGGACGACCTGGTGCGGGCCGGGAAGATCCGCTACATCGGATTCTCCAACACCCCCGCCTGGGTCACCGCGCAGGCCCAGACGACCGCGCTGCTGAAGGGCTGGACCCCGCTGGTCGCGCTCCAGGTCGAGTACTCGCTGCTCGCCCGCACCGTGGAGGGCGAACTGGCCCCGCTCGCCCGTGACCAGGGCATGGCGCTCGTACCGTGGAGCCCGCTGAAGAACGGCTTCCTGTCCGGCAAGTACCGGCGGGGCGGCGAGGTCACCGACTCGGCCCGTACCGCCTTCGTCGGCGGCCCAGGCGAGGACGAGTTTACGGTCATCGACGCGGTCGCCGCCGTCGCCGACCAGCTCGGTACGACATCGGCCGCGGTGTCGCTGGCATGGCTGCGCGCCCGCGAGGGCACCGTGGTGCCGATCGTCGGCGCCAGGAAGGTGGCGCACCTGGAGTCCAACCTCGCCGCCCTGGAGGTGGTCCTGAGCCCCGAACACCTGCGGACGCTGGACGAGGTCTCGGCCCCCGCCCTGAACTACCCGGCGCCGATGCACGGGGCGCCGCGGGCGATGCTGCAGTTCGCCGGCGCGACGGTGGACGGGGAGCCGTCCACCGTCTACCCGCCGCTGCTGGAGAGCGACGTCCGCTACTGACCGCCCGGCGGTCGGTACCGGCACCGGGCAGCACGGTCCCGCCGCGCCGCCCGCGCCGGCCCGGCTCACTTCTCGGCCAGTCCCGCCCTGATCAGGGCGGGGACCTCGGCCAGCGAGCCGAGGCCGTCGAGCTGTATGGCCCGGACCCCACGGAACGCGCGCGATTCGTCCTCCGCCGCCGCACCGGCCACGCAGTCGGCCGCGCCCTTGCCCAGCGCGCCGAGCGCCGCCGACCAGGACCGCTGGGCGCTCTTGTCGGGTATCGGGTCCAGGGCCTGGGCCGCGGGCAGATCCTTCGCGAGTTCCTGGCAGGCGGGCCCCAGCACACCGAGGGTGGTCATGCTGAGCTTGTTGACCCTTCCCGCGTCGTCCGCCATCCGTCGGATCTGCTTCTCACCGCCCGACGCGTACCAGTCCTGAAGGTCGTCGGCGGGCGACGAGCCGCACCCGGAGGTCAGCAGGGCGGTGGCGGCGAAGGTGAGGGCGAGTGTGCGGGCGCGCATGGGCGTCTCCTGGGTCGGTGTGTCGGTGTGTCGGTGTGTCGGTGGGGCCGGTGTGCCGGTGGCGAGCGGTCACGCGGGGGTACGCCGGCCGGGCTCGGGCCTTCGCGATGTCCTGGACCGTGCGACGAGTTGGGCGAGCAGTCGCGCCCGGGGAACGAGGTACGAGACGTCCACGTACTCGGTGTCCGTGTGCGGGCCCGCGCCCACGCCGCCGAGACCGTCCAGCGTCGGACAGCCGGAAGCGGCGGTGTGGTTGCCGTCCGAAGCGCCGCCGACGGCGACACCGCGCAGCAACTCCTGGCCCAGCTCCGCCGCGATGCGGGCGGCGAGCGAGAACAGCCCGGCGGACGACTCCGGTTCCAGGGGCGGCCGTTGACCGCCGCCCCGTACCTCCAGCCGGGCCCCCGGCGTACGGGCGGTGAGTCCCCGGAAGAGCGCGTCGACCCGGCGCTGCGCCGCCGAGGTCGGTACGCGTACGTCCACCGACACCCGCGCCAGCGCCGGCACCGTGTTGCGCGAGCTGCCGGACGACAGCAGGGTGGGGGTGACGGTCGCCGCACCCAGCGCGGTGGGGGCGCCACCGGCGGCGGCCAGCACGGCCCCGAAACCGTCGATGGCCAGCACCTGGTGCGCGGCCTCGACCGAGGCGTTGACGCCCTTGTGCGGTTCCTGACCCGCGTGCGCCGCCCTGCCGTGCACCAGGACCTCGTACCGCGACGTGCCCTTGCGGGCCGTCTTCAGCGCGCCCCGCGCGTCCGCCGACGCCTCCAGTACGAAAGCGGCCACGCAGCCTTGCGCCGACTCCTCGATCAGCCGCCGGGACGTCACGGAGCCGACCTCCTCGTCCCCGTTCACCACCACGCACACCCCGTCCGGCGAGGGCAGTGAGGCCAGGGCGTGGAACATCTGCACCAGGCCCGCCTTCATGTCCAGCACGCCGGGGCCCCGGGCGATCCCGTCGGCCAGCGACCAGGGGCAGGACCCGAGCGAGCCCATCGGCCACACCGTGTCGTGGTGTCCCACCAGCAGGACCCGCGGTGTGCCGAAGGTCCACCGCAGATGGGTCACCCCGTCGACCACGATCGTCTCCGGATCGGCTCCCAGCAGCCGCGCGCCGAGGGCGCCGACCGTCCGCGCGCTGCGCGCCACCGCCGCGTGGTCGGCGGAGAAGGACTCGCAGAGCACGAGGTCGCGCAGATCGGCCAGCATCGCCGCCAAAGCCAGGGACTGCGGTCGTAAGGACATACTTCTCCCCTTGATCTCATGGGCCGTGGATGCGGCGGGCGCCTTCCGCCTCCGGTGCGCCGCCGTGTGTACGACGCTAGGGCGGGCCGAGGCATTCCACCAGCGACGGGATCGCATGGGATCTATGCGCTACGGGAATGTGTCGTGGCAGGATGGCGAAGGCCCGAAGGGGAGCCCTGAACGAGGGCTGAAGGGGAGCCCTGAAGGAGGGAGGACCGTGTTCGAGACCGACACACTGCGGCTGCTCGTCGCGGTGGCCGAGAGCGGATCGTTCACGAAAGCCGCCGAACGGCTCAACTACACGCAGTCCGCTGTCTCCCGGCGGATCGCCGCACTGGAACAGCAGTCAGGCGGACCGCTGTTCCAGCGGCTGCCCCGGGGCGTACGGCTCAACCCGGCGGGGCGAGCGCTGCACCGGCACGCCGTGGAGGTGCTTGACCGACTCGCGCGCGCCGAAGGGGAGTTGGCCGTGCTGCACGCGGGGCACGGCGGCCTGCTGCACATGGGCGCCTTCGCCACCGCCCACATCACACTGGTACCGACCGCCCTGCGGGCGCTCCAGCACGCCAGGCCCGATGTCGAGGTCGTCGCGGCCGAGGGCGGGACGGACGGGCTGATGCGGCGGCTCGCCGACGGCGCCCTCGATCTCGCCGTCGTCAGCGACTACCCGTCAGGACTGCCGACGGCCGACGGTGTCACGACGAGCATGCTGTGCGAGGACGAACTGCTCGTGGCCCTGCCGCGCACGCACCGGCTCGCCGGAGCGGGCCCGGTCGTCGACCTGCGTGAACTCCGCAACGAGGCATGGCTGCACAGCGCGTACGGCGACCGCCCGACGATGCTCGCCGACGCCTGCGCACGGGCGGGCTTCACGCCCAGGAAGATCATCCGGATCGCGGAATGGACCGCGAAGTTCGGCTACGCGGCGGCCGGACTCGGGGTGGCGCTGGTGCCGTCGCTGGCCGCCTTCGCCGTCCCCGACGACGTGGTCCTGCGCCGCCTCACCGACCCGGCCCTGCTGCGGACGGTCCATGTGGCCCTGCCCGCCGTCCCGTTGCCGGCGGCGCTGACGCTGCGGGACCTGCTGCGCGCCGCCGCCGACGACCGCGGGGAGCCGCCCGGTCGTACGGACGGCTCCCCTGGTCGTACGGACGATTCCTCCGCCTGCTAGGGCGCGAGTTCCGCTATGCGGCTCCAGCCGTCCTGCGTTCCGGTGATCACCACCCGTACCTGTGTCGTGGTCACCGGAGCTGCGAACGGGATCCGCAGGTCGAGCGCGGAGTTGCCCTTGACGGTCGCCTCCGTCGTCCACCGCGTCCCGTCCCACGCCTCGACGGTGAAGTCCGTGAGGACACCGTCCGGGTGCGAGACGAGGGCCACGCTGTCGAGCGTCACCGCTGTCGGTGAGGTGACGTTGAGACTGTCGGGGAAGGCGTTCTGGTTGTCGTCGTTCCAGAACGTGGCGGTGTTCCCGTCGGTGGCGTTCGCCGGATCGTACGTACGGGTCGCGCCGCCCACGACGTTGGGGGCGTGGAAGGTGGACGCCGTCGCCGCTGTGCCGGCCGGCCAGCTCCCGAACACCGAGATCCGCACCTCGCTCGTGGCGACCGTGCCGTCCGGGGCCGTTACGGTCACCGGCACGGCGTAGTCGCCGCTCCTGGCGTCGGCCGGTACGCCGATGTGCACGGTGCCGAGTGTCTCGGTCGGTGCCGGGGTCAGCGGGATGCTCGCCGGGGTCGCCGAAACGGTCCACCCGGCGGGTACGCGGGCACCGAGTCGGGCGGTGCCGGACGCGGTGGACGCGCCCTCGATCACCACGTTGACGTCACCGGACGTGCCCGCCTTGACCGGCGTCGAGTTGCCCGCCGTCACGGTGAGGTGGCTGACCGGCGTCCGGGGGGCGGTGACGGTGAAAGTGTAATCACCCGAGCCCGCCGTCAGGTTGAGCGTCCGGTCGGTGGCCTTGCCGACGGTCAGCCCGGGGTCGGACTGCGGGTGGCGGCCGGCGTCGTAGATCGTACGGCCGCTCTCGCGGACGGTGGATCCCGCGCCGCCCAGCAGCGGCAGCTCCACGGTGGCGGTCGCGCCGACCGGCACCACGGCGTGGTACGTCAGTGTGCTGCCGTCGCGCTTCCAGGAGCTTTCGACCTTGCCTCGTACGGTCTGCTGCGAGGCCGTGACCTGGGTCAGATCGCCGACCACGCCGGGCGCCAGCGTGAGCGTGCTGAAGCCGGATCCGGTCTCACCGGCCTGGATCCCGGCGAGCTGCTGGTAGTACCACTGGCCGATCGAACCGGCGAGACCGATGTGGTCCTTGGACGAAGTGCCGTCGGGGGCTGAGGAGTTGTTCCACTTCTCCCAGATGGTGCCGGGGCCCTGGGTGACCATGTAGCCGAAGCTCGGCTCGTCCTTGCGCTGCGCGAGGGCCAGGGCGACATCGTTGCGGCCGTACTTGCCGAGCGCCTGGAACACGTAACTGGTGCCGACGAAGCCGGTGGTGACGTGATTGTTGTGCGCGCCGATGTCCTGGACCAGCCGGTTCAGCGCGGTCTGCTCGTGTCCCGCGGGGACCAGGCCGACCACCAGCGGCATCGCGTACGAGAGCTGCGAGCCGTTGCCGAAGACATCGGTCGACGCGTTGAAGTACCGCTTGAGGAAACCGGCCTTCACCTGGGCGGCGACGTCGGTGTAGTGCGTGGCGTCGGCCTTGTTGCCCGTCACCGCGGCCATCTTCGCGAGCAGCGTCGCGTCGAGGTAGGAGAAGATGGTCTGGAAGTAGCTGTGCGGTGTGCTGACGGTCGACAGCCAGTCGTCGCCCCAGGTGGTCGGCGAGTGGACCACGACACGGTCGCTGTCGCTGATGGTCGCCAGGTAGTCGACCCAGGCTTTGACCTGCTGGTAGTTGTCGGTGATCGGCTTGGTCGACCCGTACTGCACGTAGGAGTCCCAGATGATCTGCGGGTACGCGTTGCCCCACGCCGGGTCGGTGGCCCAGGAGTTCTGGCCGCCGTTGGCGGGGGCGACGGACGGCAGGCTGCCGTCGGCGTTGGCACTGGTGCGGATGTCGCCGAACCACTTGTCGTAGAACGACTGCATGTCGAAGTTGCTTATCGCCTCCTGGTCGGTGTCGCCCGCGTCACCCAGCCAGCCGTGCCGCTCGCGCGTCGGGCAGTCCACCGGGATGGACTGCAGCCCGTTGAGCTGGGTCTGGGTGACCGCGCCCTGGATCTGGTTGAGCAGCGGGTCGGAGGTGCTGAACGAACCCGCTGCCGGTACGTCGGTGTGCGCCTCCTGCATCGCCACCGTGACCTTCGCGTCGGCGGGCAGCCCGGTGATCTCGGCGTAGCGGAACCCCGCGTAGTTGAAGTGCGGGGCGTACGACTCCTGTCCGGCGCCGCTGAAGACGTAGTGGTTGGTCTGCCGGGGCGGATCGGACGCGCTGAAGCTGATGTTGGCCGTCGACACCTCGCCGTTCGCGTCGAGGATCTCGCCCTGCTTGATGTCGACGGTGGTGCCGGCCGGCGCGGCGGCCTGGAGAGTGGTCCAGCCGGTGCGGTTCTGGCCGAAGTCGTAGACGCGCCGGCCGTTCGCCAGGGTGGTCTCCTTGACCGGCTTGTGCGTCTGGACGACCCGCGTCGGCGGTGTCACATCGGCCTGGAGAGAGGTCATCGCGTCGAGGGCCGTCGCGGGGTGCTCGCCGTACGCGCCGAGTTCGGCGAGCCGGAAGGTGCAACTGGTCCCGATGCAGGGCAGCTTGGTGGCGGTCACCCGGAGGTAGCGTCCTGTGGTGTCGGCCGGGATCAGCACCGGTGCGGTGCCGGGGTTCGGCTGGTCGGCCCCGGTGCGGTCGACGACGGTGGTCGACGAGCCGAACGCCGGGTCGTCACTGACCTGGACCTTGTAGCGGACCGGGAATCCCGCGCCGGGGAAGTCACCGCCCGTGTCGTTGGTGGGCCGCGCGGGGAAGAGCGTGACCTTGCGCAGCCTCTGGGCGGAACCGAGGTCCGTCTGGACCCACTTGGTGACGTCCGGCGCCGACTCGATCGCGGAGTGGTAGCCCTCCGAGTTGTCCGTCGACGCGTCGACACCGTCGGTGAGCGCGCCGGGCGACCAGCCGGCCGTGGTCGTGGTGTCCAGCGAGGTCACCGGCTTGCCCTGGGCCAGGCTCTTGTCGTGGGCGACCGGGAAGAGCGCGTGCGCCGCCGGCCAGGACGCGTCGTCGAACCCTGCGGTGTCCCAGCCGGCCGGGAGCTTGCGCGCGTCGTACGTCTCGCCGTTCCAGAAGTCGTCGGCCGTGACCGGGCCCGCCGTGGTCTTGGTGTCCGGTCCTGTGCCGAAGGCCGCCGTGGTGCCGTCGGTGTACGTGACGTCGAGCTGCGCCACGATCACGGGTGAACCGCTGTACTGGCCCTTGCCCGCCATCAGCGCGAGCGTGTTGTGACCCGTGCGGAGCTGCCCGGTGACGTCCAACGAGCGGTAGAGCACCCGGGAGTTGTAGTCGGTGACCGAGGAGTCCAGCACCTCGGTCGGATGCACCCGGGCGCCGTTGACGTGCGGTTCCACGATGCCCTGCGCGCCGAGGTGGAGCCGGGCGCGGGCCACCGGCTTCGCCAGGTCGAAGTCGCTGCGGGTGAGCGCGCCGTCGTCGGCGCGCAGCCACCAGGCCGACCAGTCCGCGGCGTTGAGCAGTCCGGTGTCGAAGGAGGAGGCGGCGGACCAGGGGGAGACCTTGCCTTCCTTGTTCCAGGTCCTGACCGACCAGGTGTAGGTGTGGTCACTGACCAGCGCGGGCCCGGCGTAGCGCACATCGGTGGAGTCGGCCGAGCGGACCCGGCCGGAGTCCCAGCCTGCGGGCACCTGGTCGGCCTTGCCCGACGAACGGGGCTCGACGCGGATCTCGTACGCGCTCTGCGCCTCTGCGCGGCCCGAGTCGCGGACCGTCCAGGCGAAGGCCGGCCGCGCGACGTCGAGCAGGGCGCCGGAGGCCCGGCCGTCCGCGCGCAGGTCGGCGGGGGCGAGCGCCGTTCCTTCGGCACGGTGCCGGGACGGTGGCTGGGCCGAGGCGACGGTGGGGACGGCCAGGGCTGTCGCGGCGAACGCGGAGAGCAGCGCAAGACGTCTGCGGCGCCCTCTCCGAGGTCCGACTGCGGTCATGGTGACGCCTCCTCAGGAGAAAAACGTTTCATTCCCGGGAATGTCTTACCGTTCGAACCGGGTCGCAGCAATAGTCACGACGAATAAATCCGAACGCGTTCATGTCAACTGGCGCTGCTATAGCTGCAAGTTATCGGGTCGGCATGGTTGCCATCGCGAGGTGGCCGTGGATACCGTGTGCCGCGGCTGAGCTTGAATCATTTCAATTCATTTCAAGCCACTGTCATGTACCCACCACAATCGGGAGCAGCGATGCCGGACACGACAGAACCGGGCGCGGGACCCAGGCGGCGCGCGCTCCTGAGAGCGGGAGCGGCGACGGTGGTGGTCGCCGCGGGGATGCGCGGGGTCACGGCGGAGGCGGCGCCCCGGACCGGCGGCGCGAGCCGGAGCGTCCCGGGTCCCGGCAGCCCGAGCCAGAGCAGCCCGAGCCACGGCGGCGCGAGTGGCGCGGGACATCGCGCCGCGCCCAGCGGCAGTTGGGACAGGTTCAACCTGTCACCCGCGGCGCGCACGGTGCGCCCGGTCGCCGTGCATGCCACCACCGGCCGCGTCGACAACGCCACGTACCTGGTCAAGAAGTCCGGCCGGGCCCCTACCCGGCTGACCGGCGCAGGAGCTTCGGTCACCCTCGACTTCGGCAAGGAGGTCGGCGGCTTCGTCACGCTGACCTTCGGCGACGCCTCGGACATCGGCCAGACGATCGGGCTGACCTACTCGGAGCTGTCCACCTACATCAGCACCGCGTCCAGCGACGGCTCCAACGGCGGCTCCAACAACGAGCCCCCGGTCACCTACGCGGTCGACCCGGCCGGCCGGGTGAGCACCCAGACCTCCGTACCGACCGGCGGCACCGACGCGGCCGGCACCCCGGTCAGCCAACTGCGCGGCGGCTTCCGCTATCTGACCGTGGTCAACCGCACGGCAGGCGCCGTGGATCTCAGCGACGTCTCGCTCGACATCGCTTTCGCGCCGAACGCCGCCGATCTGCGGGCGTACCCCAACTACTTCTCCTGCGACGACGATCTGCTCACCCGCATCTGGTACGCGGGCGCCTACACCGTGCAGACCAACATCGTGGCGAGCAACCAGGGCCGGGTCTGGGGCCCGCCGAACGTCGGCTGGAACAACAGCGCCCGGATCGGCGAGTCCGGCGACACGGTGCTGGTCGACGGCGCCAAGCGGGACCGTACGGTGTGGCCCGGCGACCTCGGCATCTCGGTGCTGACCGACTACGTCTCGCTCGGCGACCTGCGGACCGTACGCAACTCGCTGGACACGCTCTACAACCACCAGGCGGCGAGCGGCGCACTGCCGTACGCGGGCCCCGCAGTCAACTTCATCGGCAACTCCGACGCGTACCACCTGTGGACGCTGATCGGCACTGCCTCCTACCTCCAGTTCAGTGGCGACACGGCATGGGCGACGGCCGTCTACCCGAAGTTCAGGACCGCCCTCGACTACATCACCGCCAAGATCGGCTCCGACGGCCTGCTCGACGTGACCCAGTCCGCCGACTGGGCCCGTACCGACTCGGACGGCAAGAACCTCGAAGCCAACGCGATCATGTACCGGACACTGCTCGCCGCGGGCACCTTCGCGGAAGCGGCAGGCGATCCCGCGACGGCGACGGCCTGCGCAGCGAAGGCCGCCGCCCTGAAAGCGGCCGTGGAGGCGGGCGGTTACTGGGACGCGAGCGCCGGACTCTACCGCGACAAGCCGGGCTCCGCGCTCCACCCGCAGGACGGCAACGCGCTCGCCGTCTGGTTCGGCCTGACCGACGAAGCGGCCAGGACCGCCGCTATCGGCAAGGCGCTGGCCGCCCGCTGGACCTCGACCGGAGCGCTCACCCCGGAGAAGAGCGCCACGTCCGTGCACCCGTTCCCCGGCGGCATGGAGGTGCACGCGCACTTCGCGGCCGGACTGGACCGCAACGCGCTGGACTTGATCCGGCTGGAGTGGGGCTACATGCTCAACTCCCCGCAGGGCACGGCGAGTACGTTCTGGGAGGGCTACCGCACCGACGGCAGTTCGGACTACTCAGGCTCGTACATGAGCGCGGCCCACGGCTGGTCCACAGGACCCACCTCCGCCCTGACGTTCTACCTGCTGGGCATCGCCCCCGACCCGCACGGCGCCCCCGTCTACCGGATCGCCCCGCACCCCGGCGGAGTCCGGCACGCCGAGGGCCAGTTGACCACCCCGGCCGGTGTCGTCGCCGTGTCGTGGCAGGACCGGGGGAGCGACGGGTTCGACCTCGATGTCGACGCACCGGACGGCGCCGTGGAGGAGATCGCCGTGCCGGTGCCGGACGGTGCGAAATATGTCGTCCGGGTGGACAACAAAGCCGCTTGGGACGGCACTTCGCGCGCGTACGCGGCCCGGGTGGCCGGCGGCTGTGTCGTCCTGACCGGCATCCCCGGGGGCAGCCGGCGGATCACGGCCCGCAGGCGCTGACCGCGCCCGTCGGCCGCGGCCCTACGAAACGTAACCCACGGCCCCGTAGAGGTAGATGTCCTCGACCGGCGGGACGGGCTCGTCCCTGAACCACTCCGGGGCCCGGACGATGCCGGGTTCGACCACCTGGAGCCCGGCGAAGAAACGGCTGAACTCCTCGCGTGTCCGGGGCGCGAGCTTGATGCCGCCACTCCGGTATCCGGCCGTCCCCTTGCGGGTGAACTCGGGCGGGGAGAGGTCGGACGCCCCTTGGGACAGTACGACATAACTGCCCGGGGCGAGCGCGCCGACCAGCGTGGACACGATGCCGTACGGGTCGTCCTCGTCGGGAAGGAAGTGCAGCAGGCCGATCATGGACAGTGCGACCGGCCTGCTGAAATCGAGCAGTTGGCGTGCGTGGTCGGCGACCCGCTGCGGCTGCCGGACGTCGGCGTGCACGTAATGCGTCGCGCCGTCGGGATGGCTGACCAGCAGCGCCTCGGCGTGGGCCAGGACGATGGGGTCGTTGTCCGTGTAGACGACCTGCGCGGCCGGGTTGACCTCCTGCACGATCTGATGCAGGTTCGGCTCGGTCGGGATGCCGGTGCCGATGTCGAGGTACTGGTCGATGCCCTGGATGGCCAGCCAGCGGACCGCGCGGTGCATGAACGCCCGGTTCTGCTTGGCCTGTTCGGCCGCCCCTTCGGGCAGCGCCTCACCCACCGCCTGATCGACCGGGTAGTGGTCCTTGCCACCTAAGAGATAGTCGTAGACGCGCGCCGCGTGGGACACACCGGTGTCGACCTGAAGCTTCGGACCTGTCATGCGCCTGACGCTATGCCAGAAGTCCGTCACTCCGCCAGAGGCCCCCGTGACGCCGTGTCGCCGCCGTTCACCCGCCGATGCTCGCCCGTCGCCGCCGCTCGCCCGTGCTGCCGTTCACCCGTCGCCGTTCACCCTCCGCCGTTCACTCGTCGTCGCCCGTGAGGGGTTTGTCCGACGGCGCTATCAGCCGGGCCGTCAGGTCAGGGTCCGCCATGTCTGCGTCGAAGGGGAACATCGGGCGGCGGATCCGGTGGTGGCCGAGGCGCAGCAGGTCCTGGTCGACGCCGCCCGGGGTGAGCGCGAGCTGCCAGCCCGCGGACATGTCGAACAGTTCGGGTTCGAGATAGCCGATCTTGACGATCACGATGTCGGCGCCGCGCGGATCCAGCGCGAGATCGGTGAAGTCGTGCTCGTGGTGGTACGGCTTGCGCAGGGTGGTGAGGATCGCGAACACACTGCCGACCCGCAGCACGACCTCGGTCCGCGCGTCCGGGTCGCCGTGCCGGATCGCGTGCACCACGCCGGTCATGGTGAGCGGTCCCGCGTGCCGGTCGTCCACCTCCGCACCCGCCGTGACCGTGACGGTCGCGCCGACGCCCGCCCGCTGCGCGGCGGCGACCGCCTCGGGCCCCGGCACCGACGCGTAGATGACGGTGGGGCCTTCGGGGTCCTGGAACTCCGGCCTGGCGAGGACGTGCTGGAGTCCCCACGTGACGTCGCCCGCACCGCCGGCTGTGGGGTTGTCGCCCGAGTCG
This sequence comes from Streptomyces sp. NPDC087906, assembly GCF_055584925.1. Lineage (NCBI taxonomy): Bacteria > Bacillati > Actinomycetota > Actinomycetes > Kitasatosporales > Streptomycetaceae > Streptomyces > Streptomyces sp. NPDC087906. Next base: position 258,150 of record NZ_JBVJLC010000002.1, on the reverse strand, counting down.
CTGATGAAGTAGGGCCGGTCGGCCGACGCGAGCGCGTCGTCGAGACACGCGTCGAGCGACCCGGTGGGCGCGACGAAGGCGAAGTCGCGGCGGCTCTCCCAGAATCCGCGGGCCAGCTTCTCCGCGCCCGCGCTCACGGCGGCCTCCGACGGTCCGGTCACCACGACGGCGGCCCGGTTGCGCGGCTCGTCGGCCCAGGCGTAGCCGACCCAGATCGCCGCGTCGATGACGCCGTCCGCCGCCTCGACGTCGGCCACGGCGGCGTAGACGCTCTTCGCCGGCTCGACGCGGGTCGAGGTCTGTTCGCCGGCGAGCAGCACCGGCACCGGGACCCACGCCTTGACCGGCCGGGGCGCGCCGGAGACGAGCAGGTCCACGAGGTTGCGTGCGGCCCGCTCCTTCGTCTCCATGTGGTCCTCGTGCGGGGCCATCCGGTAGCAGGTGATCAGGTCGCTCCGGTGCGCCAGCTCCCGTGAGACGTTGCCGTGCAGGTCCATGGAGGTCGAGACGATGACGTCGGGGCCGACCGTCTCGCGTATCCGGCGGAGCAGCAGGGCCTCCGCGTCGTCCATGCCCTCGACGGTCATGGCGCCGTGGATGTCGTACCAGAGTCCGTCGATGTGCGGCATGGCCGCCAGCCGCTCGATCAGCTCGTCCGACAGCGCGGCGAACGCGCCCGCCGTCACCTGGCCGCCCGGCAGCGACTTGCCGACGAGCGCGCCGCGCCACTGCGCGGCTGCGGCCAGCGGCTCGCCCGGCGCGAGGAAGGGGTAGCGCGCGAGCACGTCGGCGTCCCTGGCCGGACGGAAGGCCGGGGCCTCGGTCCTGGCGGGCGAGAAGGTGGACGATTCGATGCCGAGGCCCGCGACGGCGATGACGGGACGGGCGACGGGCGTGCGGGACGGCTGCACGGCTCCTCCTGCTGCGGTGGTCATGAGGTCAGCTCTCCGGTGGGTTCGGGATTCCGGCGCGCCGGTACGGGGCGCGGCGCCGGGTCGGCGAGCGCGTCGGCCGACTGCGCCGCCGCGCGCTGGAGCGCGAACTGGCCGGCGCCGAAGAGGCCGGCGTCCGCGCCGAGACTGGCGCGCTCGATCGTGAGGTGCTCGGTCACCAGCGGGTGGCAGGCCTCGTAGAGCTGGCTCCGCACCGCGGCCACCAGCGGTTCGAGGGTCGACAGGATGCCGCCCAGATACACGGCGTCGGGGTTGAAGAAGTTGACGTTCGCGGCGAGCACCTGGCCGAGGTGCCGGCCCGCCTGGCGGACCGCGCGTGTCGCCTGCGGGTCGGCGTCGGAGGCGAGGCGCACCACGTCCTCAACCGAGCCGATGTCGGCGCCGCTCTCCCGCAGGACCCGTACCAGCGCGGCCCCGGACGCGACGGTCTCCAGGCAGCCGGTGTTGCCGCACGAGCACGGGATGTCCCCCGCCGCGTCGATGCGTACGTGGGTGATGTCCCCCGCGGCGCCGGTCGCGCCCCGGTAGAGCCGCCCGTCGACGATGATGCCGCAGCCGATGGCGGAGCCGATCTTCACCATGATCGACTGGTCGCGGCTGCCGGGCCGTGCGGCGTGCTCGCCGACGGCCATGCAGTTGGCGTCGTTGTCGACGGCTGCCGTCACCCCGAACCGCTCCTCCAGCCACGTGCCGACCGGGAATCTGTTCCACCCCGGCATCCGGGAGGGCAGGGTGACGGCCCTGGACCCGACGTCGACCGGGCCCGGCAGGGACAGGCCGACCCCGCGCAGCCGCTCCCTGCCGCGCGCCTGCGCGAGCGCTTCGAGCGTCTCGGCCAGCCGCGGCAGCGCCGTTTCGGGGCCGTCGTCGAGCGCGAAGGGCACGGTCGAGACGTCGGTCAGATCGCCGCCGGGCAGCACGACACCGACCCGGGCGTGCCGGCCTCCGACGTCGGCGGCGACGGCGTACTCGTCGGTGCCGCCCACGCGCAGCACCTTGCGGGGCCGGCCGCCGCCGGACGCGCGGGTGCCCTGCTCGGCGACGAGGCCGCGCTCGACGAGCTGGCTGACCGTGAGCGAGATCGTCGACGGAGCGACGCCGAGGAGCTCCGCCAGCTCGGTGCGCGACACCGCCTGCCCGGAGGCGATGAGTTCGAGGACGCGCGAGGCGAGGGAGGGCACACCCCTGGCGCCGCTCCGGTGCGGTGCACTTATGTCAGACATGGGTGAACTAACTTCCGGAACGGGGATGATGGCGATGACAGTACGCCTGCGCCGCTCTCCGGCCGAGAGGTCAAGACCGCCCGAGTTCCGCCTCGTTACCGGCCAATAATGGACAAAGCGAACTCCTGCCAAGGGGTCGAACCGTCCGACGTGGGCTTTCTTCAGAAAAAAAGAAACCTTCTTTTTACGAAAGTTCGTTTGTTTTTTCGGGCGAGGCGGCCTTGACTGCTCTTCCAAGCGCCCACCGCGACGTCTCCCCGCCTTCCGCCGGGACGCAACGGGTCGTACTTCATCAGGAGAGTCATGTTCCCTGCTCGCGTGACGGAACGCCGTCGATGGGCACTCATAGCGGGCGCCGCCGCCTCGGCGTGCGCGCTGCTCGCCGGGTGCAGTGGGTCGACCGGTTCCGCGTCCGCATCGTCGGACTCGATCAACTACGCGCTGCCCGCCAACTTCACACCGAACTGGATCCTGCCGATCGGCACCGCGGCACACCTCAACACCAACAACGACTCCATAGCGGCCGCACTCTGGGAGCCGCTCGTCGCGTACGACGGGTCCAAGGGCAGCGTCGCCTGGAACAAGGAGGCGTCGCTCGCCACCGCCGCCGACTTCGCCAAGGACGGCAAGAGCGTCGATGTGACCCTCGGCAACCGGCACTGGAGCGACGGCAAGCCGGTCACCTCGCGGGACGTCGAGTTCTGGTTCAACGTCATCAAGGCCAACAAGACGCAGTGGGCCAACTACAACGAGGGCAAGGCCCCCGACAACTGGACCTCGCTCAAGACCGTCGACGCCACCCACTTCACCATCACGTTCGACCGCGCCTACAACAGCCAGTGGATGCTGGCCAACGAGCTGAGCCTCATCAAGCCCCTGCCGCAGCACGCGTGGGACAAGACGAGCGCGTCCGCCGCCGTGTCCGACGCCGACAGGACGCCGGCGGGCGCCAAGCAGGTGTGGACGTTCCTCAACACGGCGGCGAAGAACATCTCGGGCTACGCGACGGACCCGCTGTGGAAGGTCGTCAGCGGCCCGTACAACGTCAAGTCGTTCGCGACGTCGGGCAAGGTCGTGCTCGCCGCGAACAAGAAGTACGACGGCGGCGAGAAGGCGAACATCGCGACGGTCAACCTGCTCCCGTTCACCACGACGGACGCGGAGAAGAACGCGCTGCGCGCGAAGACGGTCGACTACGGCTACATCAACGCCGGCGACCTCGACCAGAAGGACTCGTTCACCAGCAACGGCTACTCGGTGAAGCCGTGGACCGGGTGGGCGATCACGTACATGCCGTACAACTTCAACAACCCCACCATGGGGCCCGTGTTCAAGCAGCTCTACGCACGCCAGGCCGTGCAGATGTCCATCGACCAGACCAGCCTCTCGAAGGTCATCTTCAACGGCACCGCGGTCAACGGCTACGGACCGATCCCGCAGGCCCAGAAGTCCGAGTTCGTCTCGCAGGTCCAGAAGGACAACCCGTACCCGTTCTCGACCGAGAAGGCCAAGGCGCTGCTGACCTCCCACGGCTGGAGCGAGCAGGGCGGTGTGCTGGTCTGCACCCAGCCGGGCAGCTCGGCCGCGCAGTGCGGCGCCGGTGTGGCCAAGGGGACGAAGTTCGAGATGCAGGTGCTGTCGCAGTCGGGCTCGCCGGTCACGGACAACATGATGAGCGCCGTCCAGTCGTCGCTGTCGAAGACCGGGATCAAGTTCTCGATCAAGACGGCGCCGGTCAACTCGGTGCTCTCGCAGACCCCGCAGTGCACGGCGAGCCAGTCGATCTGCAAGTGGCAGCTCTCTTTCTTCGGCACGGCGGGCAGTTGGTACTTCAACGCCTTCCCGACCGGTGACTCGCTGTTCCAGACCAAGGGCGGCTCGAACTTCGGGAACTACTCGAACCCGGACGTGGACAAGCTCATCACCGCGTCCACCACCTCGACGTCCAACGACGCCGTGCAGCAGTACAGCGAGGCCCTCGCCAAGGACCTGCCGGTGATCTGGCTGCCCGAACCCGACTACCAGATCTCCGTGGTCAAGAACGGCCTCGGCGGCTTCTCGCAGGACTCCCTGGCCAACTTCCACCCCGCACAGTGGAAGTGGACCGGCAAGTGATCAACACGCGGCGGGGGACCGGATGCTGTCGGGCGAACCGGCCCGCACACCGCCCGGCCCCCGTCGCGACCCGTACGCCCCACTGATCCGAACCGGCCGGAAACCAGATGCCAACCTTCCTGTACCTGACCCGACGAGTCCTTCAGGCCGTCGTGGTGCTCTTCTTCGTGACGGTGGTGGTCTTCTGCCTCCTGCACGCGCTCCCGGGCGGTCCCGCACGCGGGATCCTCGGACCGCAGGCCACGGCGCGGCAGATCGCGGACTTCAACCACCAGCAGGGCTTGGACAAGCCGCTGCCCGTGCAGTACGTCTACTACCTCGGCACACTGCTGCGCGGTGACCTCGGGACGTCGTACACGCTCAACGAGCCCGTCGCCCAGCTCATCGCCCAGCGCCTCCCGAAGACACTCGTGCTCACGGTGCTGTCGGCCGTCGTCGGGCTGATCCTCGCGATCCCGCTCGGGATGGCGCAGGCCGTCCGGCGCAACAAGCCCGTCGACTACATCGGCACCACACTGAGCTTCATCGCCTACTCGACCCCGGTGTACTTCCTCGGTCTCGTGCTCGTCCTGGTCTTCAGCCAGGTCCTGAACTGGTTCCCGGCCCAGGCACCCCAAGGCGACACACTGGGGCAGGTGTTCGCCGACCCGGCGGGGCTCGTCCTGCCGGTCGTCGCGGGCGCCGCCTCCATGGTCGCCGTGTTCAGCAGGTACATGCGCGCCGCCACCCTGGAGAACCTCTCCGAGGACTACGTGCGCACCGCCAGGGCCGGCGGCTCACGGCAGGGAGCCCTGCTGCGGCGGCACGTCCTGCGCAACTCCCTGACGTCCGTCGTCGCGATGCTCGGCTACTACGTACCCGTGCTCTTCGGCGGAGCGCTGGTGGTCGAGCAGCTCTTCAACTACCCGGGCATGGGACTGCTGTTCTGGTCCGCAGCCCAGTCGTCCGACTACCCGGTCCTGCTCGGCTGCGTCCTCGTCATCGCGATAGCGACCGTCGTCGGCACGCTCCTCGCCGACGTCGTCCAGCGGATCATCGATCCCCGAGTGAAGGCAGGTCGCGCATGAGCGCCGTACTGCAGCCGGGCCAGGCACCCGGCACCCGGGCGTCCGCCCAGGGCCGCCCCGGCGCTCCCGCCACCGGACTGCGCCTCATCGCGCGCAGATTCGCCCGCAACCGGCTCGCCGTCGTCGGGCTCGCCGTCGTCGTCCTGTTCGTGCTGTTCTGCTTCGTCGGACCGCTCGTGTACTCCACGGACCAGACGCACACCACGCTCTCCCAGGTGAACCTCTCGCCGAGTGGGAAGCACCTGTTCGGCACCGACGCGGTGGGACACGACGAGTTCGGCCGGCTGATGTTCGGCGGCAAGGTGTCGCTCATCGTCGGTCTCGCGTCCGGGCTGCTCGCCACCGTCATCGGCACCCTGTGGGGCGCGACGGCGGGCTACGCGGGCGGCTGGATCGACGCCGTCATGATGCGCATCGTCGACGCGGGCATCGCGATCCCCGCGCTCTTCATCCTGCTGGTGATCTCCGCGATCTCCAACCCGGGGGTGTGGGGCCTCGTCGTCATCATCGGGCTGGTCTCGTGGCTCGTCCCCTCCCGGCTCATCCGGGCGGAGACACTCACCCTGAAGAGCCGCGACTACGTGCTCACACTGCGCGCCATCGGCGGCACCCACAGCCGCGCGATCGGCCGCCACATCCTGCCCAACTCCGTGTCGACCATCGTCGTCGCCGCGACCTTCCAGGTCGCCGACGCGATCCTGCTCGTCGCGTACGTGTCGTACCTCGGCCTCGGTGCCCAGCCACCCGCGACCGACTGGGGCGGCATGCTCTCCGCAGGACTCAACGCCGCCTACTCCGGGCGCTGGTGGCTCATCCTGCCGCCCGGCCTCGCCATCATCCTGGTCGTGTGCGCCTTCAACGCCATCGGCGACGGCCTCCGTGACGCATTCGACGTGAGGGGACGCGGATGACCGCCACCGAAGCGACCGCAGCGACCGCCGAGCCCATCCTCGAACTCGACGACCTCGGCGTCACGTTCAGCACCGAGAACGGCGACGTGCCCGCCGTACGCGGAGTCTCGCTGCACGTACGGCCCGGCGAAACGCTCGCGCTGGTCGGCGAGTCGGGGTCGGGCAAGTCGACGGTCGCGCTCGCCGCGATCGGGCTGCTGCCCCACAACGCCCGCGCCACGGGCCGCGCTTCGGTCGGTACGACCGATGTCGTCGCCGCCTCCCAACCGGACCTCGCCAAGCTGCGCGGCCGCACGGTCTCCATGGTCTTCCAGGAGCCGGCGACCGCACTCGACCCGCTCACCAGGGTCGGCAAGCAGATCGCCGAAGTCGTACGCAACCACCGCGCGCTGTCCGCCGCCGAAGCGGCGAAGGAAGCCGTCACCCTGCTGCGCCGCGTCGGCATCCCCGACCCCGAACAGCGGGCGTCCGCCTTCCCGTTCCAGCTCTCCGGCGGACAGCGGCAGCGCGTCGTCATCGCCATGGCCATCGCGAACGGTCCGAGCCTGCTGATCGCGGACGAACCGACCACCGCGCTCGACGTGACCGTGCAGGCCGAGATCCTCGACCTGCTGCGCGAACTCGCCGTCGACTCCGGTACCGGCGTGCTCCTCGTCACCCACAACATGGGCGTCGTCGCCGACTTCGCCGACCGGGTGGCCGTCATGCTCCAGGGCGAAATAGTCGAGACGGGAGCCGTGGAGGACGTACTGCTGCGCCCGACGCACGACTACACCAAGCGGCTGCTCGCCGCCGTGCCCCGGCTGAGCGTCGCCGAGCGCGGGGCCGAACCGCCGGCGGCCGGGGCTCGTACCTCCGCCGACCCCGTGGTCGATCTGCGGGACGTGACCGTGCAGTTCGGACGCGGGCGTGGGGCCGTACGCGCCCTGGACGACGTGTCCTTCTCGGTCAACCCGGGAGAGACCGTCGGTCTCGTGGGGGAGTCCGGGTCCGGCAAGTCGACGGTGGCCCGTGTCGCACTCGGCCTCGTCCAGCCGGCCGCCGGAACGGTCTCGCTGTTCGGCACCGACCTCGCCAAGACCCGGGCCCGCGCCCGCCGGGCCCTGCGCTCCGGCGTCGGTGTCGTCCTCCAGGACCCCGTCGCCTCACTCGACGCGCGGATGAGCGTCGCCGAGTGCGTCGCCGAACCACTGCGCGTCCACCGCCGCGGCATGTCGGCGAAGGAGCGCAGGGACCGGGTCGCCGAGATCCTTGAACGGGTACGGCTGCCACGGGACTTCGCGCGGCGGGCGCCCGGTGAGCTGTCCGGCGGACAGCGCCAGCGGGTGAGCCTCGCCAGGGCGCTCGTCCTCGCCCCGCGACTGCTCGTCGCCGACGAGCCGACCAGCGCGCTGGACGTCAGCGTGCAGGAGACGGTGCTCGAAGTGATCTCCGAGCTGAAGGACGAACTCGGCTTCGCCTGCCTGTTCGTGTCCCACGACCTTGCCGTGGTGCAGCAGTTCTCCGAACGCGTCGTGGTCATGCGGGCAGGGCGCATCGAGGAGGAGGGCGCCACCGAGGCGACGCTCAGCCACCCCGAAACGGACTACACCCGCCGGCTGCTCGCCGCCGTGCCCGTACCGGACCCGGTCCTGCAAAGGCGGCGCCGCGCCGACCGCCAGGCGGCGCTCGCCGCGGGTGGATCGGACGTCGACGCATGAGCCGAACGGAGATCCACCGATCCGTGCGCGCCAGGTACGCGGGGATCGACATCGGAGGCACCACCACCCAGGTCGTGCTCTGCTCGGAAGACCTCGCCGTCCTCGACCACATCGAGATCGCGACCCCGGCCGCCGACGGCGGAACCGCCATGGTGGGCGCGGCGGTTGACGCGGCCCGGGTGCTTCTCGGCCGGGTGCCGTCGGAGCTGCGCGGGGTCGGGGTCGGCGCCGCGGGCGTGGTCGACGCGCGTACGGGACATGTCCTGGTCGCCAGCGACTCGTTCACCGGCTGGGCGGGTTTTCCCGTCACGGAAACCGTCGAAGCTGCCCTCGGCGTACCGGCGTTCCTCGACAACGACGTCAACGCGTTCCTGCGCGGTGAGGTGTCGAAGGGCGCCGTCGAGGGGGAGCCGTACGTCCTCGGGATGACGCTCGGCACGGGCGTCGGCGGGGCCTTCTGGATGGGCGGGGCACTGTTCGAGGGCCCGCACGGCGCGGCGGGCGAGATCGGCCACACCCCGGGCTTCGGCGACCTGCCGTGCACCTGCGGCGGCCGGGGCCATCTGGAGACACTCGCTTCGGGGCGCTCCATCGGCGCCCGCTACGAGGAGCGGACCGGCCGGCCCGCCACGGCCCGGGACGTCGCGGACGCGGCGGGCCTGGGCGATCCGGACGCGGTCGCGGTGTTCGAGGCGGCGGGCTCCGCCGTCGCGCGGGCGATCCTCATCACGGCGGGCGTCGTCGATGTCACGACGGTGGTGATCGGCGGCGGTGTCAGCGGCGCCTGGTCTCTGCTCGAACCGGCGATCCTGCGCGCCCTGGCGGCCGAACCTCCGGTGAGCGGGCACCCGGTCCGGCTCGTACGGAGCGCCCTCGGCAGCAGCGCGGTCGCGATCGGCGCCGCGTCCCGAGCCCGTACGGCGCGGGCGGACGACCGGCACCTGGGCCGGCCGACGGCGACGGCCCAGGGTCAGCGATAGTCTGCGGCATCATGACGCGTGCCTGGACTCTGCCGATGCTGCTTCTGCTCTGCGGCGCGGCCGTCGCAGCCGGGCTGGTCCTCGGGGGGAGTCCAGGCCCGGCCGCAGTGTTCCTGCTGGTCTTCGCGGTGGTCGCGGTCGTGCACTCGCGGCTGGTCTTCCCGAGGCCGGTCGGCGCGGCGGAAGCACAGCGCCGCAGCGCCGTTGACGGCCGCCCGGTCGTCTTCTGGCGGCCGGGCTGCAAGTACTGCCTGCGGCTGCGCTTCCGACTGGGCCGTCACGCCCGCCAGTTGCACTGGGTCGACATCTGGCGCGACCCGGCCGGCGCCGCGGTGGTACGGGCGGCGAACGACGGCGACGAGACCGTGCCGACCGTCGTCGTGGCGGGCCGGGCCCATGTCAACCCCGCTCCTGACTGGGTACGCGCACAGCTCACCCCTTGAGTGGAGTGCCACTCAACGGCCGCTCCCGGACTGGCTCCACAGGCTCCCGAGCTGAGCGCGTCGACCGCAGTGCCCGGCCTCAGTCGAGGATGAAGTCGCCCCCGGCCGCGACGGCGAGGTCGGGACCGAACGCCGCCGCCGGTGTGTAGGCGCCCGGCTCGGCCTCGCCGCGCGCGAGGCGCAGGGCGACCTCCGCGGCGACGTCGGCGGTGTAGTCCATGCCGTCGCCGACGCGCAGCCAGCCCTCGCGGCTGGTGCCGTCGGACCAGGTGGCGACGGCGTGCCCCCAGGAGTGGTGCCGGGGCCGGGGCGCGGCCTTGGTCGTGGTCCGGGCCATCTGCCGGACGGCGAACCGGCCCAGGGCTGGGACGGACAACAGCAGCCCGAGCGCGGGCAGTACGGCTCGTACGGCGGGTGAGGTCGGCGCAAGCGCGGAGGTGGCGGTGACGGACGGCGCCCCGCTCGCCCGCTGTGCGGCCAGGAGTTCGCCGGTCGGAACACCTGCGGATTTGACCCGCTGCCCGTCGGGAAGGGTGAGGTGCTGCGGGTTCGCGCCGAGCCGCGTCGTGACCAGGCGGCCGTCCTGGTAGCCGCGCCCGCCGGTGGTCAGCACCTCGACGAAGGTGGCGGCGAAGGCGGCGCCGAGCACTCCGTCCTCGGTGGCCGTCGACGACAGGGCGTCCACGCGCACCGCGTCCGGGGCGGGCCGGTCTGCGCACAGCTTCGCGACGACGGCCTCGGTCGCCAGCACGCCGAACCCCGCGCCGGTCACGAACGTGCTCCCTGCGGCGGTCGCCTCGTCGTGCAGGGCGAGCAGCCGTCCGACGGCTGCCAGGTCGGCGGCCAGATCCAGGTAGTGGCCGCCCGGCAGGCAGGCGCGGGCGATCGTCCCGGCCGTCCCGGCGTAGTCACCGATGGTGTTGACGACCACGGCGGGCCGCTCCCGGGTGATCGCGGCGGCGATACGTTCCGCCGTGTCGGCGACGACGATCTTCGCCCCGGCCCGGCTCAGCCGCTCGTGATCACGTCCGACCAGCACCAGTGGGACGCCCCGCGCGGCCAGCCGCGTCGCGACCGCACGGCCGATCCGGCCGGTGGCGCCCAGGATCCACACCTCGTCAGTCCTGCCGTTCGGTGCCATCGGGATTCCTCTCCGCGCCGACCCCACGCCGACGCCCACTCTGATGTCTCACTGTGTCATCACCCAGGTTAGCAGTACTGACGGCACAGTGAGACATCACTTGCTAGGGTTCGGACCATGGCGAGATGGGACCCGGGGACGGAAGAGCGGCTCACCAGGGCCGCGCTGGAACTCTTCGGCGAGCACGGGTACGACGCCGTGACCGTGACGCAGATCGCGGAGCGCGCCGGTATCACCCGGCGCTCGTACTTCCGCTACTTCCCCGACAAGCGCGAAGTGCTCTTCGCGGGCTCCGAACGCCTGCCCGCCGCCGTGGCCGACGCCGTACTCGCCGCCGCCGAGACCGCATCCCCCCTCCCGGCGGCCCTCGACGCCCTGGCCCAGGTCGGCACCCAGCTCGTCGAGCTGATCGACCACGCCGCCGAACGCCGCGCCGTGATCGACAGCAGCGCGGAACTCCAAGAACGCGAACGCACCAAGCTCGCCGCCCTCACCACCGCGCTGAGCGCCGCACTCACGCAGCGCGACGTGGCTCCTGACAGGGCTCTACTGGTCGCCCAACTCGCCACGATCGCCTTCCAGAACGCGTTCGTCCGATGGATCGAAGCCCAGGGCAGGACCGACTTCCCGACCTGCCTCGAATCAGTCGCCACGGCACTCCGGGACACCCTCCGGCCCGAGTAGCGCAAGCGCTTCGACCGCTGGTGCCCTCGCGCCCGCGTGCAGAGCGCTGCCGAAATGTCTTGCTGGCACACATGTGCGAGGCATGGGTGGCGCGGTTAGAGTGCCGGACGGACAAGTTGTGTTCTTTTGTTAACGGCTTCGTGAAGAGGATTTCGTGTTGAGTCAGGTTCCATCAGGTATGTGTGCCACCGACCACCAGGTGATGGAGGGGCCCGGTAGGCCGGTCGCAGGCATGGGGAGTGCGGCATGAAGCGCATCCTCATCCGCTCGGGGAAGAGCCCTTTCCGTGTCGCCACGCACGAAGAGTTCATCCACCAGGACCTGATCGGCACGAACAACGGAAACCTGCTCTTCAGTGACGCCGCACACAAACTGCTGCTCACCGACCGCACCGAGGTCACGTCCAACGGGATCAGGACCAACTCGTCGGCGGAGCGGGCGCGGGAGATCAACGAGCAGTACGACGTCTTCGTCGTGCCGCTCGCCAACGCCTTCCGCCCCTCTTTCCAGGCGTCCCTGGACCGGCTGTCCACGCTGATCGAGCAACTCACCATTCCCGTGGTGGTCCTCGGCGTCGGGGCGCAGGTCGGCGCCGACTACGACACGGAGCCGCTGCGGCCCATGGAGGCGTCGGTACGCCGGTTCGCGCGGGCCGTACTGGAGAGGTCCCCGGCCATCGGCGTCCGCGGTGAGCTGACCGCCTCGTACCTGCGCGGCCTCGGCTTCGGCGACGTCGACATCATCGGCTGTCCTTCGATGTTCCTGCACGGGGACACCTTCCCCACGCCCCGCGACCCCGGAGCCATCGACGCCGGCTCCCGTATCGCCATCAACCTCTCGCCGGACGCGATACCCGTCGGCGATGTGGGAGGGCTGGCGCGCCACGCGGTGGAGCGCTTCCCGCAGCTCACGTACTTCGCGCAGAACACCCTGGACGCCGAGATCCTCTTCTGGGGCGACACCACGGCGGCGGCGGGGAAGTACGACGCGTTCCCCCTCCAGCTCACGCACCCGCTGTTCCGGGAGAACAAGGTCAGGGTGCCGATGGATCCGACGGTCTGGATGCGGGAGCTGGCTGCGTACGACTTCGCCTACGGCACTCGCATCCACGGCAACATCGCGGCCCTGCTGGCCGGTACGCCGGCCGTGGTGCTGACCCACGACTCCCGCACCCTCGAACTCTGCCGCTACTTCGACCTCCCGCACCGGCAGCTTCCTGGTCTCCCCGGGGACATCCACCCCCAAGACCTTTACGACCAGGCCGACTTCAGCGGACTCCTCAAGGGGCACGCGGAGCGGTTCGACCGCTTCACCGCCTTCCTCGACAAGAACGACCTGGAGAACACCTTCACCCACGGCGACGGCGGCGCCGCCTTCGACGCACGGATCGCGGGCATCGAACTGCCGCCCTCGGTGGCGCTGTGGGACGGCTCCGACGACGGAGCGCTGCGCTACCGCTTCAGCCGGCTGCGCGAGCAGTTGGCACACAGCGACGCGGTGGCCGAACGCCGCATCAGCGGACTCACCAAGAAGAACAACGACTTGCAGAAACGACTCACCGCGGCGGAGCGGCAGTACACCTCCGTGCAGCAGGAAATCGCCGCGATGCGCAAGCAGTTGACGGCGACGGAGAAGCGCATGGCCGGCGTCGAGAAGCGACTGCTGGTCCGCCTGGGCCCGGCGATACGCCGCCGCGTCCGCCGCAAGTAACCGGCAGCGGCCCGGCGGGTCTACCCGTGATCGGTGCAGAGCTGGGCAGTCAGGGCAGCACGGGCCCACTCCTCCCAGGCGTCGGGTGACCAGCCCCGGTCGCGGACAAAGACCAGATAGAGCTCCGGGCTCAGCAGTCCGTACAGCAGATCGGCGGCGCGTGCGGTGTCGACGTCGGGGCGGGCGTCGGGCTTGGCGGTCAGTGCCTTCGCCGCGGCGTGCTGGACGGTGTAGCGCGGGTCGGGGCCGGCGGGCCACTGCGCGGCGATCTCCGGATCGGTGGCCGAGGCGGCCGCGATCAGCGGCATGATCGGGGCGACGCGGCCCAGGATGCCGCGTACGCCCCGCACGTGCGCGCGTAGTTGCCCGGCCGCGGTGGGCTCGGCGCACGCGGTGCGGAACCAGTCCCGGTCCATCGTGGCGACGGGTTCGACGTCGCCCGCGATGGACGTGTCGACGACGTCCTTGAACAGCGCGCGCTTGTTGCGGAACACGAAGTACACGGTCTGCACAGCCACTCCCGCGCGGTCCGCGACCTCCTGAAGGCTGGTCGCGCCGTACCCCTGTGCGACGAACAGCTCCCGCGCCGCGGCGACGATCTTCTCGCGGGTGTGCCGCGAGCGTTCGGCCCGCTTGTCGGGGCGCTTGGCGTTCTGTCCGTCGGATCCCTTGACCGCATGCATGCCAAGAGTCTATCTCTAGAGTCAGTCACTAGAGACGGACTCTAGTTTCTTTGAGGGGTAGCGATGAGTGAGATTCGGACGGCTGTGGAGCTCGACCAGGAGGCGGCGGTGCGCCGCGAGTTGGAAGACTTCTACCGGGACGGCAAGCCGCCGTGGGACAGCGGCGTCACGCCGCCCGAGCTCGTGGCCCTGGTCGAGGGGCCCGGCGCGCCGGCGCCGGGCCAGGCCCTCGAACTCGGCTGCGGCACCGGGACCAACGCGGTGTATCTGGCCCGGCACGGCTGGCGGGTGGATGCCGTCGACCTGGTCGACCGCGCGGTCCGGCAGGCGAGGGAGAAGGCCACCGCGGCCGGAGCGGACGTCACGGTGCTGTGCGGGGACGCGACCCGACTCGACGAAGTGGGCGTGCCCGGCCCGTACGAGCTGTTCTTCGACCTGAGCTGCTACTGCGGGATCCCACCCCACCGCCGCGACGACTACGCCGCCGGCCTCACGAAGCGCGCCGCCCCCGGTGCGCGACTGCTGATGTTCGGATACGGGCCCGGGGCGTTCGACGACCCGATCTCCGGAGCCACCGCCGACGAACTCGGCGCCAGGTTCACCGGATGGCGGTTGACCGACGTGACGCCCGGTACCAACCCGGTCCCGACGTTCTGGTTCACCCTGCAACGCGACGCTGCCACGGCGTGAGTTCAGTCGCGCCGTGGCAGCGCCGGGTCCCGGACGTCACGCACGACCGGTCTCAGGAGCCGTGGTACGCCAGGCCCAGGACCAGCGCCGCCGCCGCGGTGGCGAGGAAGACGATTCCGCCGACGATGTTGCGGGAGCCGACCCGCAGGTGGGCGATGATCGCGCCGATGAAATACAACACCAGGCCGGAAGCGGCGAGAGTCCCCAGCAGCGGCACAGCGAACCCGGCCACCAGCCCCACGGTCCCCGCCGCCAGCAACATCCCCAGCACCGGCACCCACTTCCTGGGCAGCCCCTTCATGTCCGCCTGGGACTTGGGGTATTCGTGGCCGATCAGATAGGTGACGGCGGCGGCGCCGTTGAAGACCGCGCCGAGCATGGTGACCGTGACATAGGCGGCGAACACGATTTCTCCGGTCTCTGCGGGGGAGCGCTGCTGCGCGGCGCCCCCTGGGGATGACGTCCTCCTGTATGAGAAACCGGCGGTTCGATGTGTGACATCGACCAGGTGCTGGTCGGTCCGGTGCTAGGTGGTCTGGACGATCTGGATCAGGTTGCCGCAGGTGTCGTCCAGCACCGCCGTGATGACCGGGCCCATCTCCATCGGCTCCTGGGTGAACCGCACCCCCAGCTCGCGCAGCCGCGCGAACTCCGCGCGTACGTCGTCCACGGCGAAGGCGGTGGCCGGGATGCCGTCCTTGACCAGGGCCGACTTGTACGGCTTGACGGCCGGGTGGCCGTCGGGCTCCAGCAGGAGTTCCGTGCCGTCGAGGTCGTCGGGCGAGACCACGGTCAGCCAGCGATCCGCCCCGACGGGGACTTCGACCTTCTTCACGAAGCCCAGCACGTCCGTGTAGAAGCGCAGCGCCTTGTCCTGGTCGTCCACGAACACACTGGACAGGTGGATCCTCATGGTTCTCCTCCACGGTTACGGGAACAGCAAGAATGCCGGGCGGCCCGTCCGCCGGGCGCCGCGCCGACCGTACCGCGCCTGTCGGGACGGGCTTCTGCGGTATTATCGATAGGCATACCGTAACGGTCGATGACTGGAGCATTGCATGGCTACCCAGACGAATCGGACCACGGCGCCGCGCCGTAGGCGAGCCCGTGGCTCGATCAGTTCGGAGGAAATCCTCAAGGGTGCCTTCGCGCTGTGCGAGGCGGACGGTGTCGACGGTTTGAGCATGCCGCGCCTCGCCCAGCACCTCGGTGTCGGTGTGACGAGCATCTACTGGTACTTCAAGAGCAAGGAAGAACTGCTGGACGCCCTCACGGAGGAGGGGTTCCGCAGGTTCTACGGGCAGATGCCTCCGCTGGAGGGCCGGGCGTGGGACGACGTCCTGCGCGAGTTCTTCTCGAACTTCCGGTCCATCCTGCGCCAGGACGACGTGCTCTGCGACCTCACCATCATGCGGGGCAGCAGCTACGCGGACGACACCATCAGACTGACCTGGTCGCGGATCGAGGAGATCCTGGAGGTGCTGGTCAAGGCCGGTTTCAGCGAGGCGTCCGCGAGTTACGCGTACTTCACCCTGTCGATCTACACCCGCGGCTCCCTCATGGTCGAGCGCCGGGTCCGTTCGCAGGGCGTGGTCGAGGAGTATCCGCATCCGCGTGCCCATCTCGCCAGCACGATGCCGGTCATGTCCCAGGAGGTCGAACGCCACTCCTGGTACATGGTGAGCGACGACGACTTCGACTTCGGCATCGAGAACAACATCAGGGGGCTGCGCACCCTGCTCGCCGCCGACCGTAAGGCGGCCAAGTCTGCTGCGGCCAAGTCGACGGCGAAGCAAGGAAGTTGAGCGAGTAGCGGCCCGGCTGATCAGACGTTCAGCGGGTCGCGGGGCAGGCCGAGGATGCGTTCGGCGATCACATTGCGGCTGATCTCCGAGGTGCCGCCCGCGATGCTCAGGCAGCGGTCGAAGAGATACGAGAAGGTGACCCGCTCCTCCTGCCCGGTCAGCGCGGCGGGACCGGCGAGTTCCATGGCGAGTTCGGTGACGCGCTGCGCGTGTTCGGCGGACAGCAGCTTGGTCACATTGCCCTCGGGCCCCGGGCCCGAGTCGGCCACCGCGCGGGCGATCTGGCGCAGATTGATCAGCCGCATGGCATGCTCCTCGGCGATCAGCCGCGCGACCCGCCGCCGCGCCTCGCCGCCGGCGCCCGATCGGCCGCCGTCGCCCGCCTCGCCGTCGCCCGCCTCCGCGTACCGTTCGGCCAGATCGATCAGCTCCACCGCCGACAGCCGGTCGCCGGACGTGCCGCCGCCGATGGTCACCCGCTCGTTGCCGAGGGTGGCCCGTGCCACCTTCCAGCCGTCGTTGATCTCACCGACCACATCGCCGTCGGGGACGAAGACGTCGTCGAAGAACACCTCGTTGAACAGCGCCTCGCCGGTGATCTCCCGCAGCGGCCGCACCTCGACGCCCGGCGCCCGCATGTCGACGACCATGGCCGTGATGCCCTTGTGCTTGGCCGCCGAAGGATCGGTGCGTACGGTCGCGAGGCCGCGGTCGCTGTGCTGCGCACCGCTGGTCCACACCTTCTGGCCGGTGACCCGCCAACCACCCTCCACCCGTACGCCCTTGGTCTGGACGGCGGCGGCGTCCGAGCCTGCGTTCGGTTCGCTGAAGAGCTGGCACCAGGTCAGTTCACCGGCCAGGCTGCGCGGGATCCAGCGCTCGACCTGCCCGGATGTCGCCTTCTGCAGCAGAGTGAGCAGCACCCACCCGCCGATGCCGAGTACCGGCGCATCCACCTCGGCCAGTTCGTCCTCGATGACCAACTGCTCCACCGGGCCCGCCGCGCGGCCGTACGGGCGCGGCCAGTGCGGTACGAGATAGCCGGACTCGGCGAGCACCTGGCGGCGTTCGGCCGGCGCAGCCGTACGGTAGCGGGCCAGGAACTCCCTGGCCTCGGCGCGGTATTGGTCGGCGTCCTCCGGCAGGTCCACACCGTAGTGCGGCCGGACACCGGCGCGGCTGTGCGCGTACAGGTCGTCCTCCGCGCTGCCCAGGGACCTGACCAGATGGTGCAGGGCGACGGCCCGCCGCAGATAGAGGTGAGCGTCGTGCTCCCAGGTGAATCCGATGCCGCCGAGGATCTGGATGTTCTTCTGGGCGTTGTCCTGGTACGCCTGCGGGGCGATGGTGGCCGCCGCGGCGGCGGCCACACCGCCGCGCTCGCCCGCCGTGGCCGACCGCGCCGCGTCCCAGCTCACCGCGGTGGCCAGTTCGGCGCCGACCAGCATGTTCGCCAAGTGGTGCTTGACGGCCTGGAAGCCGCCGATCGTACGGCCGAACTGCTCGCGCACCTTGGCGTATTCCAGCGCTATGTCCAGGCAGGCCCGCGCGCCACCCGCCGCCTCGGCCGCTGCCAGGGTACGGAAGAGCTGTACGGCGGTGGCGGCGGCGCCGCCGAGGGTGTTGTCCGGCGTGGGAGCGAGGCCGCTGACCGTCAGTGTGGACAGCCCGAGTGACGGGTCGAGGCCGGTGGCCGGCTCCAGGCGCACCGCGGGGTCGTCGCTGTCCACGAGCACGAGGTCGTCGCCCACCCGGAGCATGAGCCGCTTCGCCCAGCGGCCCGCGAGCACCGCGCCGCCCGACCCGCCGACCGTACCGTCCGCCGCGCGGGTCGGCCCGTGGGCCAGGGCGAGGCCGACGACGAGCGAGCCGTCGACGACTTGCGCGAGCAGGCTCTCGCGCTGCGCGTCCGTACCGTGCGCCGCGAGGACGGCAGCGGCGGCGGCCGAGGCGAGGAACGGGCCGGGGGAGAGGGCGTAGCCGAGTTCGTCGGCGACGACGGCCAGTTCGGGCAGGCCGTATCCCGATCCGCCGTAGGCGTCCGGGACATGGAGGCCGAGCCAGCCCAGATCGGCGAGCTTCTTCCAGGAGCCCGGCAGTGCGGCCGGCGTCCTGTCGAGCGCGGTCCTGGGCCAGGCGCGCAGCTCCTCCGCCGCGGCGAACGATCTGACCACACCGGCCAGAGTGCTGTGGTCATCGGTGATGGCGAGTGCCATGGGACGGCCTCCTGAGTTCCGGATGGCTATACCGTAACCATTACCGTGCATGCGTCAATACTTTGCGCAGAGGTGCTAACGGGCCAGGAAACAACAGCGAAACAAGCCGTTGACAGGTGTGACGCAGCCCACTACATTGCCGATACCGTTCGCTTTACGGTACGGGTTTCGGCAGTGTTGACGGGCACTCCCCACTCATTGATTCCCGAACGGCGACCGACCCGGTATCCGCACATCGCTCTTGCAGCAGCCACTCGACCCTGTTTGTGGGAGGAGAGTTCCATGCGCGTACCCTCATCCAATCTCCGGGCCAGGCCGGTCCTCGGACGACTGATCCTGGTGACGACCGCCGCCGCCCTCGTGGTGCCGGGCCTCACCGCGTGCGGCACCAGCGCCGTGTCGTCGGCCAACTCGTCGTCGGGCTGTTCGTCGCCCGGTGTCACAGCCAAAGAAGTCAAGGTCGCGGTCATCGACCCGGAGACCGGCCCGTCGGCCACGACGTTCGCCGGCTTCCTGGAGGCGGCCAAGGCCCGCTTCCAGGCGGAGAACGACGCGGGCGGGATCAACGGCCGCAAAGTCACCGTACTGACCGACGACGACCAGGGCGACGGCGCGCAGCAGGTCATCGCCGCCCGCAACGCCGTCCAGTCGCAGCAGGTGTTCGGTGTGCTGTCGGCGTCACGCGTCGACACCATGTACGACTACCTCAAGCAGCAGAACATCCCCGTCACCGGATACCCGGGACAGCCCGCCTACGCCACCGACAACAACGCCTTCGGCTTCGGCGGCGCCTCCTCCACCGGCTATGTCTCCACCGCGCAGGTGGAGCGGATGAAGGCGGCCGGAGCCACCAACGTCGCCAACCTGTCGCACAATTCGGCCGGCGCCATCAACAGCGCCAAGGGCTTCGACGTGGCGGCGGCCAAGGCCCAGCTCAAGGTCGGGGTACGGCAGTGGGACATCCCGCTCGGTGCCTTCGACGCCACCGCCGTCGCGATCAAGATGAAGCAGGCCGGGGTCGACGGGATCTCCGCCCAGCTCCTCACGGACTCCAGTGTGTCCGTGCTCAAGGCACTCAAGGCACAGGGCGTCAAGCTCAAGGCCACACTCGTGGCCGGTGTCTACGACCCGGAGGTCTCCGGCCAGATATCCGGCCTCCTCCAGGGCGCCATCGCCAGCCCCGTCGGCACCATTCCCACCGAACTGAACAACGCCGCCACCCAGAAGTACGTCGCCACGATGAAGAAGTACGCGCCGAAGATCCCGCCGAACGTCGGCTTCGCCAACACCGGTTACGTCTCGGCCGACCTGTTCATCCGCGGTCTTGAGGCAGCCGGTTCCTGTGTCTCCAGGACCAACTTCATCGACAGCCTGCGCAAGGTGAAGGGGTACGACGGCGGCGGCCTGCTGGTGCGGGCCGCCAACTTCGCCCCGGCCGAACTGCCCACCGGCACGCCGTACTCCGCCTGCTCCTGGTACGCGATCTACCAGGGCACCAAGTGGGTCCCCGACCCGAAGGCCACGTGCGGCGACCTCTACAAGTTCACCGGCTGAACGGAAGGTTGCCGTGTTCAGTTATCTCGTGGCCGGACTCGTCACAGGCGCGATCTACGCGATCTCGTCCCTGGGCCTCGTCCTGACCTACAACGCCTCACGCGTGTTCAACTTCGCCCAGGGCGGCATGGCGTTCTTCATCGCCTACTGCTTCTACTGGCTGCGCACCGAGCAGGGACTGCCGACCGTCCTCGCCCTCGTGATCGCGCTCCTCGTCATCGGTCCGCTCGTCGGTCTGCTCCTGTGGGCGGTGCTCCTCGGCCGGCTCAGCTCGGCCACCCCCATGGTGCGGATGGCGGCCACCATCGGCCTCTCCGTCGCCCTCGCCTCCGGCACGACCCTGATCTTCGGCAACAAGCAGGTCTTCCAGCCGAAGGGCATCGCCGGTACCGCCGAACGCGTCTTCAGCGTCGGCGGGGTCGCCATCAGCGACGAACAGCTCACCATCCTCGGCGTGGCCGCCTTCCTGTCGCTGGTCGCCTTCCTCGTACTCAAGCGGACCACGGCCGGGCTCATCACCCGGGGCACCGTCGACTCACCCCTGATGACGTCGCTGACCGGCACCAACTCCAACATGGTCGTGGCCGGCACCTGGATGGTCGGCGTCGCGGTGGCAGGACTCGCCGGAATCATGATCACCCCGCAGGTGGGGCTCAACGCCGGCGGGTTCTCCACCTCCGTCGCCGCCTCGTTCGCCGGAGTGGTGATCGGCCGGCTGACCAACCTGTGGTGGGCGTTCTTCGGCTCGCTCTTCGTCGGCGTCGCCCAGTCCGTCGTCATCCCGTGGCTGCCCGACAAGGGCTTCCTCGCCACCTCGCTCCGCCCCAGCCTGCCGTTCGTCATCATGGTGCTCGCCATCGTGATCCAGGCGGCGGTACGGCGCGGGGTCAGCGACGACGCGCAGACCAGCGAGGTCGCCTCCCTGGTGAGCACGTCGGAGAAGAACCAGGCGCGCGTGCTCGCCCTGCTGCGCGCACAGCGCGGCCGGTGGGACCGCTGGGTCGGCTTCGCGCTGCTGGTGGTCACCCTGGTGGCCGTCCCGTACGTGTTCACCGACTACTGGCTCGGCGTCATCACCCTCGGCATCTGCTACGCCGTAGCCCTGCTCTCGTTCCGGCTCGTCAGCGGCGAGGCGGGCATCATCGGGATCTGCCAGATCACCTTCGCCGGCATCGGCGCCGTCGCCACCGCCCAACTCGCCACCGTGCACGGCCTTCCGGTGGTCCCCGCGATGCTGATCGGCGCCCTGATCGCGATGGCCTGCGGTGCGCTGGTGGGAGCCGTCGCGCTGCCCCTGGGCCAGCTCTACGCCGCGATCGTCACCTTCGCGTTCGCGCTCCTCGCCGACCAGGTCATCTTCACCCGCGACACCTTCTCCCAGTACGACTCGGGCGTCACGCTCGCCAGGCCCGTCCTGTTCGGCCGGCTCTTCGACTCCAACCTGGCCTTCTTCCAGTTCGCCGTCGCGGTGTTCCTGCTGGTCGTCCTCGGCCTGTGGCTGCTGCGGCGCTCCAGCTTCGGACTGAAGTTCGCCACGATGCGCGCCAGCCGCAACCGCGCCTCGACGCTGGGCCTGCCGATCTACCGCTCCCGGCTCGCGCTGTTCGCACTGGGCGCCGCCGTCGCCGGGCTCGGCGGCGCACTCCTCGGCAGCTTCCAACTCGTCGCCTTCCCCGGCGCGTACAACGCCACCCTCGGCCTCACCTGGTTCGCACTGGCCATGGCGCAGGGCTCCTGGAGCATGGGCGGCGCCGCCACCGCGGGACTCTCGCTGGCCATCGCGCCCGCGATCTTCACCACGTACCTGCCGACCCGGCTCGGCGATCTGCCCGCCGTGCTGTTCGGTCTGATGGCGATCCAGGTCGTCGCCAACCCGATCGGCATCAACCCGCAACTCCGCTCGGGCTTCCGGGCCCTGGCGATCAGGCTCTCGCCCCTGCCACCACAGCCGGCCGGCGGCCCCCCGGCGCCCGTCCCCGACACCGTACCCAGAGAACAGCCCACCACCACGACCTCCGGAGGCGTCCAGTGACGACCGCACCGAGCACGGACATCGCGCTCTCGCTGCGCGACATCACCGTCCGCTTCGGGGGCGTGTGCGCCCTCGACCAGGTGACCATCGATGTGCCCAAGGGCAAGATCTCCGGACTCATCGGCCCCAACGGCGCGGGCAAGACCACACTGCTGGGTGTCGCCTCCGGACTCCAGCAGGTCGACTCCGGGCAGATCCTGCTCGAAGGACAGGACCTGACAGGCGCCCGGCCGCAGCGCTTCGCCCGCGCCCGCATGGCGCGCACCTTCCAACAGCCGCAGCTCGTACCCGAGTTGGACGTACGCCAGCATGTGCTGCTCGGCCTGCGGCTGTCCCGCGGGGACGGCAGCACCGGCCGGTCCGGTGAACTCGACCTCGCCGACCGGCTGCTGGCCGAACTCGGTCTCGCGGAGGTGAGCAGACGCGGGCCGATGGAACTGCCGCTCGGACTGCGCCGGCTGGTCGAGGTGGCCCAGTGCATCGCCAGCGACCCGCGGATCCTGCTGCTCGACGAGCCGTCGGCGGGCCTCAACCGGGCGGAGACCCAGGCGTTCGCCGCGATCGTGTCGCGGCTCGCCGCCGACCGGGGGATCGCCGTCCTGCTGGTCGAACACGACATGGATCTGGTCCTGGAGATCAGCGAGCAGTTGTTCGTCCTCGACTTCGGCGAGCTGATCGCCGCGGGCCCGACCGCCGAGGTCACCACCGACCGGCGGGTCAGGGAAGCCTATCTGGGTGTGCTGAAGGAGCCGGCATGACAACGCCATTCGTCTCGGTCGACGCGCTGACCATCACCTACGGCGACGCCGTCGCGGTCGACGGGGTCTCCTTCGCCCTCGGACAGGGCGAGTGCCTGGCCGTCCTCGGTCCCAACGGCGCGGGCAAGAGCAGTATCGCCAAGGCCTTCGCCGGGCTCATCGAACCGTCCGCGGGCTCCATCACGGTCGACGGGGCGGAACTCACCCATCGCCCGTCGCATCAGATCGCCCGCAGCAAGGTCGCGTATCTGCCCGAGGGCCGGGGCATCTTCCCGACGCTCACGGTCGCCGAGAACGTGACTCTGGGCATGCGGGTCCTGCCGCGCGCCGACCGGGCGGCGGCCGAGCAGGAGGTGTACCAGCTCTTCCCCGTCCTCGGCCGGCGTACGAAGCAGTTCGCCGCGACCCTGTCCGGCGGCGAGCAGCAGATGCTGGCCGTGGCCAGGGCGCTGGTGACCAAGCCGAAGCTGCTGGTGGCCGACGAGGTGAGCCTCGGGCTCGCGCCGCTGGTCATCGACGCCATCTACGAGGCGTGGAGCACGGTCAGATCCACCGGACTGACGATGGTCGTCATCGAGCAGTACGTCGAGAAGGCCCTCGGCTTCGCCGACCGCGCGCTGGTCCTGCGGCGCGGCCGGGTGCTGTGGTCCGGCGCCGCGGCAGGCGCGGCCGAGCACATCGCGCGCGACTACCTCGGCGACGGGATGGCCTCGCCGGTGTGACAGCGGGGGAAACCACTGACGAGCCGCGTACGGTGCGCCGTACGCGGCTCGTCGCTGTGGTGCGGGCGGGATGAGGCGGATCACGGGACTACGGGACTTACGCGACGACACCCGCCGAGCGGTAGCGGGCCACGGCCGCCTCGTCGTAACCGGCCGCCGTGAGCACCTCGGCGGTGTGCTCGCCGAACTCCGGTGCGGGCTCGGGCCGGTCGGCCACCTCGTCGAACATCACCGGCGGTGTCACCAGCGACAGCGGTCCTTGCGGGTACTCGACATCGGCGATCAGCCCGTTCGCCACCACCTGCGGGTCGTCGTGCAGTTCACGGGGTGTCTGGATCGGCGCCCACACCCCGCGCAGGGTGAGCAGGATCTTGCCCCACTCCTCGTACGTCCTGGCGGCGAACACCTCGTCCAGCACACCCACCAGCACGGCGCTGTTCGCCGCCCGGTCGGCCGTCGTCGCGAACCGCGGATCCTCGGGCAGGTCGGCCCTGCCGATGTGGCGGCAGAAGTCGAGCCACTCGTTCTGCCGGTCGCCCAGCATCGACAGGCACAGGAAACGGCCGTCGCCGGTGCGGTAGGTGCCGCTCGCCCAGTGGATGTCCTCGCGGGCGGGCCGGGCGGTGAACACCTGCTCCTCCGGCGGGAATTTGCTGCTGATGACGGCAGGCCCGTTGAACCAGAGCGCCGAGCCGAGCAGCGAGGAGTCCACCACCGGCGCCGTGCCGGTACGTTCGCGCTGCAGCAGCGCGGCGCTGATGCCGCCCGCCAGCACCAGACCGGACATCCCGTCGCCGTGTCCCACCATGCCGGTGGGCCGTTCGGCGCCGGTCACACCCATCGTCGTCGCGGACAGCGACCCGCGGCCCCACCAGGTCGCGCCGTCGTACCCGCCCCTGCCGGACTCGGGGCCCAGCGGCCCGTTGCCGCTGCCCTTCGCGTAGATGATGTCCGGGTTGACCGCACGGATCTGGTCGACGTCGAACCCCAGCTTCTGCCGGGTCGCCGGCAGGAAGCTGGTCAGGAACACATCGGCGTCCTCGACCAGCCGGTGCAGGATCGCCCGCCCCTCCGCGTCGGCGAGGTTGAGCGCGATACCGCGTTTGCCCCGGTTGTAGTGCTTGAACATCCAGTGGGCGCCGCCCGCTTCGAGCGAGCCGCCGGAGAACAGCCGCATCGGGTCGGGCGACGACGGATTCTCGATATGGATGACATCGGCCCCCCAGCCGGCCAGTACGGCGCCGGCCGAGGGGCAGAACGCCCACAGGGTCAGGTCCAGGACACGAATTCCGGCGAGTGGTTTCACACGGGTCTCCGATCGTTGTCGTTGTGAACGTCGTTGTGAACACCGTCGTGGGCGTCGGTGTGGTCGTCGTCGTGGGTACCGTGGTCGAGGGTGTCGGTGTGGACTCCGGCCGCAGCGCCCCCGCGGCCGGCCGTGAGCAGCGCCGCCACCAGCGCGGCGACCCCGCAGCCCGTCATGATCAGCGCCATCGGCACCTGGGTGGACCTCCCGAAGGCGCCGACCAGCGGCGCCGTGGCGGCGCCCACCCCGAACTGGGTGAAGCCGAGCAGCGCCGACGCCGTACCGGCGTGTTCCCGCGGGCCCGCCATGGCGACGGCCGATCCGTTGGGCAGTGCCAGACCCACCGGCGCGACGGCCAGCAGCAGGGTCGGTACGACCACCGGCAGCCCCGCCCCGGCCAATGTGCCCAGCAGCAGCCCGGCGCAGCCGAGCGTGCAGCAGACCGTGGCGGCCACCAGCAGCACCGGCGGCGGGTAGCGCGTGCTCAGTGCCGAGGAGAGCCGGCTCATCGCGATGATGCCCAGCGCGTTGAGGCCGAAGACCAGCGCGTACATCTGCTGGGTGAGATGGAAGGTCTGCTGGAACACGAAGGACGATCCGGCGATGTACGTGAACATGGCGCCGGTGGTGAACGCGCTGCTCAGCACGGCCCCCACGAACCGCCGGTCGCCGAGCAGCGCGGGCAGTACGCGCCCGGTGCCGGGCCGCCGCGCGGCGGTCGCCCGCTCGACGGCGGGCCGGGTCTCGGGTACGACCCGGTGGCAGGAGACGAGCAGGACGAGCGCGAACACGGTCATCGCGGCGAACAGCCCCCGCCAGTCCGTGCCGAGCAGCAGCAGCGAACCGAGGAAGGGCGCCAGGATCGGGGCGAGCCCCATCACCAGCATGAGCCGCGACAGTACGGCGACCACGGCGGCGCCGTCGTACAGATCCCGCACGACCGCACGGGAGATGACCAGCCCGGCCGCCCCGCTGAGCCCCTGCACCGCGCGCGCCACCATCAGCGCGGGGACGGTCGGGGCGAGCGCGCAGGCCAGGGAGGACAGCACGAACAGGGTGAGACCGATGAGCAGCGGCCTGCGCCGCCCGTACCGGTCGCTGAGGGGACCCGCCACCACCTGGCCGACGCCGAGCCCGACCAGACAGGTCGTCAGGGTCAACTGCACCGCTGACGTGGTCGCGTCGGCCTCGTCGGCGAGCCGGGGCAGTGCGGGCAGATAGAGGTCGGTGGCGAGCGGGCCGATGGCCGACAGGCCGCTGAGCACCAGGATCAGGCTCAGCGGCGCCGCCGGCCGGGCCGGGCCGCCGGTCCGGCTGCGGAACACGCGTCGGCCGCCGTCAGTAGGGCTTGTTGAGGGTGAACTCGACATCGGCGAAGCGCGCGGCGTCCTTGCGCAGCTCCTCGATCGTCCAGCGGTGGTCCGTCTCGATCGAGTCGACGATCGCCCACGGCTGGAAGAGGTGCACCGAGCCGCCGCGCACGAAGAACGAACGGCCGGCCAACGGGCAGTCGGCCGTTGCCAGATACGCGACGAACGGGGCGATGTTGGCGGGGTCGTCCTCGTCGAAGACGCCGTCGGCCGCGCGCTCCTCGTACTGCTCCGCGGCGCCGGGTACGGTCATGGTGAGCCGGGTCCTGGCGGCGGGCGCCACGGCGTTGCAGCGCACTCCGTACCGTTCCAGCTCCAGTTGGAGGATGCTGGTGAAGCTGGCGATCCCGCTCTTGGCCGCGCCGTAGTTCGCCTGCCCCACGTTGCCGAACAGACCTGAGGTGGACGTGGTGTTGACCAGGGCGGCCTGGCGCTGCCGGCCCGCCTTGGCCTCGGCCCGCCAGTAGCGGGCCGCCGCCCGGCTGGTGAGGAAGTGCCCGCGCAGATGGACGCGCATGACCGAGTCCCAGTCCTCCTCGGACATGTTGACGAGCATCCGGTCGCGCAGGATGCCCGCGTTGTTGACGAGGATGTCGAGCCCGCCGAAGGCTTCGACCGCGCTGTCCACGAGCCGCCGCGCGCCGTCGGCGTCGGCGACGTCGTCCGTACTGGCCAGCGCAGCGCCGCCGTCGGCGGTGATCTCGTCCACGACCTGCTGGGCCGGGCCGGTGTCCGACCCCTGTCCGTCGCCCGCTCCGCCGAGGTCGTTGACGACGACGCTCGCCCCTTCGGCCGCCAGCAGCAGGGCCTCCTCGCGGCCGATGCCGCGGCCCGCCCCGGTCACCACGGCGACGCGTCCTTCGAGTGCCCGCATGGTGCTCCCTCCTTGAATGTGGTTCCAGGTCATCGGGTGTCGCGAGTCATCGGGTGAGGACCATCGCGCCGCACTGCGGGCCGTGCGCGTTGGCCACCACCGCCACATGCGGGTCGGGCACCTGCCGGCTGCCGCAGTCGCCGCGCAACTGCTCGACGGCCTCGTTGAGGAACGCGAGACCGTGCAGCCGGCCCGCCGCGAGCTGCCCGCCGTTGGTGTTGAGCGGCAGATCGCCGCCGGGGCCGATCCGCTTGCCCGAGTCGACCCACTCGCCGAACTCGCCGATCCCGCAGAAGCCGAGCGCCTCGACCCAGGACATGGTGATGTGGGTGAACCCGTCGTACAGCTCGGCCACATCGACGTCGGCAGCCGTCACCGACGCGTTCTCCCAGAGGTGTTGGGCGCAGCCGATCGTGCCGCCGAACACGAAGTCGTCGGTGAACGTCCAGTCGGGGCGCGAGCCGGTGCCGAAGGCGACCGCGTCGACCGTCACCGGTACGCCGGCCAGGTCGCGGGCCCGCTCGGCGGTGGTGATGACGGTGGCGCAGACACCGGTGACCGGGTAGTCGCAGTCGTACAGCCGCAGCGGTTCGGCGACGAAGCGCGAGTCGAGGTAGTCGTCCATGGTGAGCCGCGTCCTGAGCACGGCGCGCTCGTTCATCGCCGCCCACTTGCGGGCGTTGACCGCGATCCAGCCGTAGTCCTCCTCGCTGCCGCCGTACTCCGCCAGCCTGCGGAACTTCTTCATCCCGATCGCCGGGATGATCCCGCCGAAGTCCCCGTAGGGCGTCTGGAACTGGGCGGGGCCGCTCGCGGGCGGCGCCACGACCGTGCCGGACTGCTGGCCCCACTCGCGGTCGACGGACCGGTAGACCAGCGCCGTCTCGCACACCCCGGACTCCACCGCGGCGACCGCGCTCATCGCCGCGGCGAGCCCGGAGGGACCCGTACCGCCGATGTCCGCGTACGCCTTCAGGTCCTCGATGCCGAGCAGCCGCTGCATCAGGGTCGCGTTCTGCGTGCCCATGCCCGGGTACTCGAAGATCGCGTCGACCTGCGACGTGGCGAGCCCCGCGTCGTCCAGGGCGCCGAGGCAGGCGTCCACGGCGAGCGGCCGGGTGTCGACCCCGAGCGCGCGGTGCACGGTCGAGTAGCCGACCCCGACGACGGTCGCGGTGCGTCCGGTGCGTTCCGTACTCATGCGTGCTCTCCTCGGACCGGTCGGAACTGCGGGATCGCGCCGTCGCCGCGCTGCTCGAAGGTGACCTCCAGCGGCTGGCCCGCCGTGAGCCCCGCCGGGTCCGCTTCGACGATGTTGGTCAGCAGCCGCACGCCGGGTGCGTCGTCGAGATCGACGAGCGCCACGGTGTACGGGACGGAGTCGGCGAAGTCCGGGTGGAACGCCTGGTGCAGGACCGTCTTCGCGTAGAGCGAGCCCCGGCCGCTGACCGGCGTCGGTGTCAGCTCACGCGCCTGACAGCTCTCGCACACCGGCGACGGCGGGTACTGGAAGCGCAGGCAACTGTCACAGCGCTGGACGAGCAGCTCCCCACGAGCGGCGCCCTCCCAATGGAAGGCACTGAACTGGTCAGGGATCGGGACGGGTTTGCCCATGGCTGTCTCCGCTCGCTCAAGGCTTTATCGACAGCAACACGGTACTGCTTACGGTAAAAAAGTCTATAGGCGTGAACAGGTCGGAACGCCCCTCGCACAACACTGCCGGCAACGGGTGTGCCGGACGTACGATCAGCCGCATGCTGCTCGAAGGGCGGTGTTACACCGTCGCCGACCGGAGCCGGGCCACCCGCCGGGCGTGCCGACTGCTCCAGCTCCTCGGTGCGCGCCCCGCACCCACCGGAGCGGACGGCCCGCGCCTTGCCCTGCCGGCCGGGCGGGAGGGGTCGGTGGCGGCGCGATGGGCGGCGTCCGGACTGCTCGGTCTGGCCACCGCCGAGCGCCCTGCGGCCTCGCTGCCGTCGTCGGTCGACGTGGTCACGGCAGCGGACGGAGCCGCCCACGCGTACACGGCCCTCGCCGGCGCGCTCGGCCGTACGGTCCGGCTCGACGGGGCCGCGCTGCTGGGGGAGCGGGCGGCTGCGGCCGGCCTCGCCGCGCGGCGCGCCGCGTCCGTGGGCGGCGGCACCCGCATGCTGCGGTGCGCCGACGGCTGGGTGGCGCTCGGGCTGCGCAGGGACGCCGACCGGGAGCTGGTGCCCGCCCTGCTCGGCCGGGAGTCGGCCGGCGACTGGGCCGACATCGCCCGCCGGGCGGCGGTGACACCGTGGGACGAGTTCGTCGGCCGGGCCCAACTGCTCGGGCTCTCCGCCGCCGGGGTCCGGCCGCCCGCCGCCGTCCCCGCGCCGTGGACGATCACCCCGGCGGGACGGCTGCCGGGCGCGGACGGCCCGCCGCTCGTCGTCGACCTCGCCGCGCTCTGGGCGGGACCGCTCGCGGCGTCACTGCTCGGCGCGGCAGGCGCGCGGGTCGTCAAGGTCGAGACCCCGCAGCGCCCTGACGGCGCGCGGCGCGGCCCCCGGCGCTTCTACGACCTGCTCAACGCGGGCAAGGAGAGCGCGGTGTGCGCCCCGGGCGATCCGCTGCTCGCGCGGCTGCTGGAGCGCGCCGACGTGGTGGTGACCTCGGCCCGTCCGCGCGCGCTGGAACAGCTCGGCTGGACCCCGTGCGGCGACCAGACCTGGGTCACCGTCACCGGCTACGGATGGACGGGACCACGGCGGGACTGGGTCGCCTTCGGCGACGAAGCCGCCGTAGCGGCGGGCATCCACAGCGGCCCCGCGCGGGAACCCGAGTTCTGCGCCGACGCGGTCGCCGACCCGCTCACCGGACTGCACGCCGCCGTCGCCGCGTTGGCGAGCCTGGTGTCGGGGGTGGCGGCCCACGTCGACATCAGCCTCTTCCAGGTCGGCGCCCATGCCGCCGCCGAACTGAGCGGTCCCGTACCGGAAGTGGCCGGCGCCGACGCGCTGCCCCCGCGGGCGCGTACGCCGGTGGCGCGGGCCGCCGCGTCCGGCGCCGACACCGCGCGGCTGGCGGCCGAGCTGTGACCGGCAGGCTGCTGTTCGAGCGGGTGGAGGTGGCCGGCCGTCCCGGGCGGTACGTGCTGGTGGCGGACGGCCGCGTCCGGTCGGTCTCCGGCACCAGGCCCCCGGGCGCCGCAGGAGCGACCGTCGTGGACGGTGCGGGCGGCGCGCTGCTCACCGGGCTCAACGACCACCATCTGCACCTCTTCGCGACCGCGGCTGCGACCGCCCCCGGCGCGGTGCCGCTGGACGGGGACGACGTACGGGACGCGGCGGACGTCGCGGCCACGCTCCGCTCGGCGGCGGCGGCCGTCGCCGCACCGGGCGGTTGGGTACGGGCGACCGGTTACGACGACGACCGCGCGGGGCCGCTCACCGCGCCCGTACTCGACCGGATGCTGGGGGAGTTCGCGGACCGGCCGGTCCGCGTCCAGCACCGCAGCGGACACGCGTGGATCCTCAACTCGGCGGCGATGCGGCTGCTCGGGGTGGCCCCGCCGGACGGCGTCCTGCTCGACGCCGACGACATCCTGCGCGGCACACCGGGCGACGGCTTCCCCGCGCTCACCGCGCTCAGCCGACGGCTCGCCGCGTACGGGATCACCGGGGTCACCGACGCGGGCGTCAACAACGGGCCCGCCGAACTGGCCGAGCTGCGCAGGGCCGCCCGCGCGGGCGAACTGGCGCAGCGCTGCCTGGTGATGGGCGGCCCCGGGCTCGACACGGCGGATGCGGGCGGTCTGGTCACCGTGGGCCCCCGCAAGATCGTGCTGGCCGACCACCGGCTGCCCGCCCTCGACGAACTGGTCGGCGAGATACGGGCCGCAGGCCCGCGCGGGGTCGCCGTGCACGCCGTCACCCTCGCGTCGCTGCTGCTGGCCGTCACGGCGGTGTCCGCCGCCGGCGGCCGGCACCGGATCGAGCACGCGTCGGTCGCGCCGCCGCCCGCCGTCGCCGCGGTGGCACGCGCGGGGGCCCGGGTGGTCACCCAGCCGGGCTTCGTCCCCGCGCACGGCGACCGCTATCTGCGTACGGTCGACCCCGCCGACCTGCCGTGGCTGTACCGGCTGCGCGGCTGGCTCGACGCGGGCGTACCGGTGGCGGCGGGCAGCGACGCGCCGTACGGTCCCGTCGATCCGTGGGCGGTGATGCGCGCGGCGACCGACCGCCGCACCGCCTACGGCCGGCCCTTCGGCCCCGGCGAGGCCCTCACCCCGGAAGAGGCCCTGCGCCTGTTCACCGCCCCGCCGACCGACCCCGGCCGCCCCGCCGGGAGCGGCCCGGTCCCGGGCGCCCCGGCCGACCTCTGCCTGCTGCGGGTGAACTGGGCGGAGGCGCGGCGGGAGTTGACCGCCGGGCTGGTCGCCGCCGCCTTCGTCGCCGGCCGCCCGGTGCGGACCGACTGAGGGCGTCCTAAGAAATACCGTGCACGCCTGGTGACTTTCCTCGCCCGCCATGCCTACCGTAAGCACTACCGCAGGGCTTCCTATAGTCACTGCCCCGGCAGCAATTTGTATTCGGAGGAGGCCAATGCTCCCCAAGGACGCGCAGATCATCTCGGTCGACGATCACGTCATAGAGCACCCCCGTGTCTGGCTGGACAGGCTGCCCAGCAAGTACGCGGACGTCGCTCCCCGTATCAACCGCCTCCCGGACGGCAACGACGCCTGGATCTACGAGGGCGCGGTCGCCGGCAACTTCGCGCTCAACGCCGTCGCGGGCAAGAATCCCAAGGACTACGGCCTGGATCCGCGAAGTTACGACGACATGCTGCCGGGCTGTCACGACCTCCAGGAACGGCTCAAGGACATGGACGCCGAAGGCGTCTGGGCCCAGCTCTGCTTCCCGAACATGGGCGGCTTCGCCGGCAGTGTCTTCGCCAAGTCCAAGGACAAGGCACTCGCCAACGAGTGTGTGAAGGCGTACAACGACTTCATCCTCGACGAGTGGTGCGGCGGCGCCCCCGAGCGCCAGATCCCGCTCATGCTGACCCCGTACTGGGACGTCGAGGCGACGGTCGCCGAGATCCACCGTACGGCGGCCAAGGGCGCCCGCTCCGTCACGTTCCCCGAACTGCCCGACCGGCTCGGCCTGCCGTCCTGGCACAGCGACCACTGGGACCCGGTACTCGCCGCCGCCCAGGAGACCGGGCTGCCGCTGTCGCTGCACTTCGGCTCCGGCGGCTCACCGCAGGCGTCACCGGAGGCGCAGACCACCAACTTCACCGTGGCCATCTCGCTCTTCGGCCTCAACTCGATGAGCGCGACGGCGGAGTTGCTGCTCTCGCCGGTCTTCCACAAGTTCCCGAATCTGAAGATGGCGCTGTCCGAGGGCGGCATCGGCTGGATGCCGTACATGATCGAGCGGATCGACTACGTCTGGGAGCGGCACCGCTGGTACAACAACGTCAACCGTGACGTGCGCCCGTCGGAGCTGTTCAAGGACCACCTCTACGGCTGCTTCATCTCCGACAACGCGGGCATCCACGGCCGGCATCTGATCGGTGTCGACAACATCATGTTCGAGAGCGACTATCCGCACTCGGACAGTCAGTGGCCGCACACGCGCAAGGTCCTGGAGAGCGCGCTCGCCGACGTCCCCGACGACGAGGCGCACAAGATGGTCGAGTGGAACGCGCGCAAGTTGTACAACTTCCCGCGCGCGGGATCCGCTGCCGCCTGACGTCAACACCCCGCTCCTGCCGCGCTGTCCGAGGCGGCAGGAGCTTCGGCGTAATCCTAGGGAGACTGCCATGACAGCCATCGACGTCGGACTGCTGCTCATCCGGCTGGTGCTCGGGGCGACGATGCTCATGCACGCCTGGAACCACTGGTTCGGCGGCGGCGGGATCGCGGGCACGGCAGGCTGGTTCGAGGGGCTCGGCCTCAGGCCGGGCCGGGTGCACGCCTGGGCCAGTGTGGCGGCCGAACTGGCCGCGGGATGCGGCCTGATACTCGGTCTGCTGACACCGTTCGCCTGCGCCGCCGCGATCGGCACCATGTCGGTCGCCGGGATCGTCGCCCACCGGAAGAACGGCTTCTTCGTCTTCCGCGACGGATACGAGTACGTCCTGATGATCGCGGTGACCGGTGCGGCCCTCGCACTGACAGGTCCCGGCCGCGCCTCGCTGGACCACGGCTTCGGCATCGTGCTCGACGGAGGTGTCGGACTGCTCGTCGCCGCCGTCGGCGGCCTGGGCGGTACGGCGCTGCTGCTCGCTACGAGCTGGCGCCCCGACCGCGAACCGGCGCGCGAGCCTTCCTCGACCGGCAGTTGAGGCCCCCGCCATGCACCGGATCACGGTCCGGCAGGCCGCCGAGGCGTGCTACGGCAGCGGTACGGGAGCCGTCGGGCTGGACGGCAGCGGCCGGGTCGACCACCCGCTGACCGTGCTGGATCTCGACACACCGGCCGACCGGGGAACTGCGGCGGTGGTCGCGGCGGTCGGTGGTGGCGCCGGGGTCGTGGTGGGTGTCACCCGGCGGCCCGAGCGTGTCCCCGACGCCCTGCTCGACGCGGTCACCCTGACACTGGCGCCGTCGGTACCGGGGCCCGGGACACCACGCGATCCGCGGCTCGTCCCCTGCCAGGACGTCGAGGCGGAGCTGAACCGCCTCGCCACCGCCGTCGAGCGCCATCCGGCCGCGAGTGCCGTGCTCTGCCAAGTGCTGAGCGCCGGGGCCCGGTTGCCCGTTGCCGACGCGCTGCGGCTGGAGTCCTTCGGGTACTCCACCCTGCTCGCGGGACCGGAGTTCGCCGACTGGCTCCAGCGGCGCGGTCCGCGTGCCGTTCCCGTACCGCCCGAGGACGTGGTCCTGGCCGAGCGCGCGGGCGACCGGCTGCTGATCACCCTGAACCATCCCGCCCGGCGCAACGCGTACTCGGCGGCGATGCGGGACGCGCTGGTCGGTGCGCTGGAAGTGGCTGTCGCCGACCCGTCCGTACGGGAGGTGCGACTGCGCGGCAACGGACCGGCGTTCTGCGCCGGCGGGGACCTGGCCGAGTTCGGCACGGCGCCCGACCCGGTGAGCGCGCACGTCATCAGGACCGGCCGCTCCGCCGCCGCGCTCCTCGCCCGGCTCTCCTCGCGTACCCAGGTACGGCTGCACGGCGGCTGCGTGGGGGCGGGCATCGAACTGCCCTCGTTCGCCGGGCGGGTGACCGCGGCTCCCGATGTGCTGATCCGGCTCCCGGAGGTCGCCATGGGGCTGATCCCCGGCGCCGGGGGTACGGTCGGGCTCTCCCGGCGGATCGGCCGCTGGCGCACTGCTGCGCTCGCCCTGACCGGAGCGTCGGTAGATGCGCAACAGGCTTTGGCCTGGGGCCTGGTGGACGCGGTCGAGCCCGCCGCCCGCTGACCCGGGCGGCGGGCTCGCGGTCCCGGTGGTCAGGGCAGGTCGGTCCACTCCAGCCGCAGCCCCAGGGTGCTCGCCGGGTCGGTCCACGCCCGGCCGCCCTCGCGGCCCAGCACACCCAGACCCTCGCGCTCCAACGTGGCGAGTGTGTCCGTCAGGTCGTCGACCACCAGACACATCGAATGCAGCCGCTCGCCGTGCTCGTCGAGAGCCGGCGCGTAGCGGCTGCGGCTGTCGCGCGGCGCCACCAGCCGGATCACCACATCGCCGACCCGCAGGTCGACGGTGTCCTCATGGTCCGGTTCTCCGGCGGCCGCGCCCCGTACCTCGGTCGCCGCCATCAGCGAACCGAGCAGCGCGGCGCCGCGCCGCGCGTCCCGTACGATCACCGTGAGCCGCGCGACGGCACGGACGTCGACCAGCGGGTCGGGGACCTTCGGCAGGGACCCGCCGTCCCGCGGGTCGTCGGTGAACTCGGTGTCGGACCACTCGGTGAGCAGCCCCGACGTGTCGGCCGGATGCATGAAGAAGTGCCGCCCCGGCAGATCGACACCGGTGACCCGGATGCCGCGCCGCCGCAACTGCGTCTCGGCGCCCCACAGATCGTCGACCGTCCAGGCCACCGAGTGCAGCCCGGCGCCATGCCGGGCGACATAGCGGCCGAGCGGCCCCTCGGTGTCGGTCGCGATGAGCAGGGCGAGCGGGATGCTGCCGAGCCAGAGCATGGTGGACGTGGCCCCGGACTCCAGCGAGGCGTCCGTTCCCGGCGGATGCATGGGCAGTCCGTGGACCTGGCGGATCGGTGTGTCCAGCGGCCGGGCGCCGAGGACGGTACGCAGCCACTCGTCCATGTGCTGGGCCGCGTCGGAGGCGATGGCCAGCCGGTGGAAGTACCCGGGACGGACAACAGGCGGCAGGGGGGTCTTTGCGTCACTCATCGACATCGTCCCGCCCCTCGTTCCCGTCCTCGCGTACGCGCCACGCGTCCACGTCGCCGCCGCTGTCACTGATCAGGCCGCGCCGCTCCAGGTGGACGAGATGGGCGTACGCCTCACCGATCGCCGAGCGGCGGATGATGCCCAGTGTCTCCGCCCAGGGGCGGCTCCAGCTCAGCCGCTCGGCGACCTCGACCGTGCTGGCGCCGGGCTGCGCTTCGAGCGCGCGCAGCACCTCGCGCAGCCGTGCCTCGTGGTGCAGTTGGAGCCCGCGCACCCGCTCGCGCAGTCCGGCGAACCGGTATTCGTGCGCGGGCAGCACCTCTTCGACGTCGAAGCCGGTGAGCAGATCGAGGGACGCCAGATACTCGCCGAGTGTGTCGGTGTGCACCGAGGGCGAGGGACTGATGTTGGGAGTGATACGGGGCAGCACGTGGTCGCCGGTGAGCAGCAGACCGCGTTCGCCGTCGTGGAAGCACAGATGGCCCGGAGTGTGTCCCGGCGTCCAGACGGCCGTGAGATCGACACCGGGGAGCGGTTTGCTGCGGTCCTCGATGAGGACGTCAGGCTCCGCCAGTCGCTCCCGGAACATGTCGTCGCTCCCGGCGGGCGCCGTGGCCCGCGGGCCTGATCCGCCCAGCGGAGCGCCGCCGCGCCGGCGCAGCCAGGCCGCCTCCGCCGTCCGGTAGCCGTCGGGTTCGCTGTAGGAGCTGATCAGCCGGGCGTCGGCCTCGTGCATGCCGATCCAGGCGCCGGACGCCTCGCGCAGCCGGCGGGCGAGGCCGAAGTGGTCGGCGTGGCCGTGCGTGATGAGGATCGCCCGGACGTCGGTGACGTCCCAGCCGGTCTCCCGCAGCCCGGACACCAGTCCGTCCCAGCCGCGCTCGGTGGGCCAGCCGGTGTCGACGACGGCCACACCGCCGCGTATCTCGTAGACGTAACTGAGCACGTAGCGCAGTGGGTTGTCGGGGAACGGGGTGGGCACCGACCACAGCCCCTCCCGCACCCGCTCCACCGGTGGCAGCACCCTGTCCTGCCATGCCTGGTGCTGCAGTTTTCCCGTGACGACGATGTCAGGGGGATCGGCGGACGGCGTCATGTGCGGCTCCTTGAAGGGTCGTTGACTTCGGACCGAGTGGCTGCCACCATCTATCAAAAATAATACCGTACTCCTTACGGTATTGCGTGCCGCAGCACTGCGCGCGCCGACTCTGCCGGTGACAGAAGCGTGGAGATATGACAGCGACGGAGAGAGAACTGCCCGTGGGCATGGTCACCCCGAGCTTTGTCGGACTGCTCGCGGCCGCCATGTGCTTCTTCTTCGCCTACGGCATGACCATCCCGATCCTGCCGCCGTTCGTCAAAGACCAACTGCACGGCTCGGACCTGGTCGTGGGTGTGGTCATCGGGATCATGGCCGTGTCGTCGATCCTGATCAGGCCGTGGGTCGCGGCGCGGACCCTGTCCTGGGGCTCCCCGCGGCTCGTCCTGCTCGCGGGGCTCGTCGGGGCCGCCGCCTTCGCCTGCTACGGCATCGTGGGCGACACGGTCCAGCTCTCCGGACTGCGGCTGGTGACCGGCGCCGCGCAGGCCACCCTGCTGGTCGCGGCGATCACCAAGGTGACGGCCGAGGCGCCGCAGGACCGCCGCGGCGAGGCCATCAGCTACTTCTCGGTGGCGCCCTACCTCGGCATCGGCCTCGGCCCGGTGCTCGGTGAACCCCTGTACCAGCACTTCGGGTTCCGGCCGGCGTTCGCCGTCGCCGGTGTGATCGGTCTGATCGGCGCGGTGCCGATCCTCTTCGTCCCCAACACCCGGCAGCCCCGCCCCGCCGTGCCGGTACGGCGGAGCATCGTGCACAGGGCGGCGCTGTGGCCCGGCGCCGTGCTCGCCCTCGGCACGGTCGGCACCGTCGCCATGAGCGCCTTCATGCCGCTGTTCGTCTCCGACCTCGGGGCCTCGGGCACCCAGTGGATCTTCCTGTCGTACGCGGCGGTGGTGCTCCTCGTCAGGATCGTCGGCGGCAAGATCCCGGACACCATGGGCCCCGCCAGGACCGGTTGGCTGTCCACCGGGCTGATCTGCCTCGGCATGATCGGCTTTGCCGTGACCCCTTCGGTGCTCGGCATCTACGCGAGCCTGCTCCCGCTCGGGATCGGCATCGCCCTCCAGTACCCCGGGCTGCTGGCCCTGACCGTCAACCGGGTGCCCGAGGACGAACGGCCGCAGGCCGTCTCCACCTTCACCATGTTCTTCGACATATCCACCGGGCTCGGCGGACTCTTCGTCGGTGGGGTCGTCGCCGTCGGCGGCAACCGCAGCGCCTTCGCGGCATGCGCCGCCTGCGCGCTGCTCGGCCTGCTGTTCCTGCGGCTGTTCGTCCTCCGGCCGGTCACCGGTACGCCCGCGGCAACCGCAGAGGAGTGAGCCCCCATGGACCTGTCCATGACGCTGGACTACACACAGGACGTCGTCGCCCGGCTGCCCGGCATCCGCGATCTGGAGGCCGCAGGCCTCGACGCGCTGTGGGTGCAGGAGGGATACAGCTTCGACGCGGTGTCCGCCATCGGCTTCCTCGCCGCGCACACCAGCCGGATACGGCTCGGTACCGCCATCCTGAACGTGTACAGCCGCAGCCCCGCACTGCTCGCCATGACGGCGGCCGGCTGTGACCAGCTCAGCGGCGGCCGGTTCTGCCTGGGGCTCGGGGCTTCGGGGCCTCAGGTGGTCGAGGGCTTCCACGGCGTGCCGTACGAGCGGCCGTTGGCGCGGATCCGCGAGACGATCGACGTGTGCCGGACGGTGTGGCGCAGGGAACCGCTCAGCTATCAGGGCCGCAGTGTGGTCGTCCCGCTGCCGCCCGGCCGGGGGACCGGCCAGGGCGTACCGCTGAAACTCGTCAACCGCCCCCGCCGGGCGGACATCCCGGTGTACTGGGCCGCCCTCGGCGATCTGTCGGTCGCCGCGGCCGCCGAGACGGCCGACGGCTGGCTGCCGTTCTTCTTCGTGCCCGAGCGGGCCGGGCAGGCGTTCGGCGAGCCGCTCGCCCGCGGCGCCGCGCTGCGGGATCCGGCGCTCGGCCCGCTCGATGTGGTGGCCCCGGTCGACGTGGCGGTGGGAGAAGGACTCGACACCGAGGAACTGCTGCGGCCCGCCCGCGAGCGTATCGCCCTGTACGCGGGCGGTATGGGCTCGCGGACGTCGAACTTCTACCACACGCTGGCCTGCCGGATGGGCTGGGAGAAGGAGGCCGGGCTGATGCAGGACCTCTTCCTGGCAGGCAAGCGCGCCGAGGCGGCGGCCGCCGTACCGGCCGACTGGCTGGCGCTGGGAAACCTGGTCGGCCCCGAGGGCCACGTCGCCGAACGGCTCGCCGCGTTCGCCGCCGCGGGAGTGACGACGCTCGACATCCGGGTGGTGGGCGGCGCCGACCCGGTACGGACTGTGGACACACTGCGCCGCCTCATGTGAACAACAGCCCTCCGGGGCTGCGTTGTGAGGCCGGACCGTTGTCCCGGAACGGCTTCCGAGGTAGCCTACCGAAAGCTATTCGGTATCTATGACTATAAGGGGTCGGATGTCGGTGGGACCGAGCGCGGCCGGTGCTCCGCAGGGGACTTTGTCCACCGTTCGTGACGTGGCCGCGCGGCTGCCCGCGCGCCGCCCCTCGTCGGCGCGGCGCACCGTCGACCTGCGGATCGTGCCCGGCGGGGGCTGGGACGGCGGCCTGACGGTGGACGGCACGGCGCGCGACGCCCTGGTGGACGGGCGGGGCGCGCTGAGCGCCACCGCCTCGGCCCGTACGCGCGTCACACTCGACCGGAAGTCCGCGGTGACCGGCCTGTCCGGCACCCTGCCCGACGCCGTGGCAGCCGCGCTCGTCGGCAGACCGGCGGTCAGCGGCTTTCGCGCCCAGGTGCGCGCCGTCGACGCGAGCGAGCTGCACCCCGACTCGCTGCCTGCCGCGCTGCTCGACGACCTGCCGACGGTACGGCTGATCTCCGGATACGCCCGGATGATCGAGATGGACCACCGCCCCGGCCCACCGCCCGCGGCCCTGCTCGGCGTCTGCCGGGGCTGGGCCCCCGGCGACACCGCCCACCGCACCGCCCGCACCGGCGAGAAGCTGCTGGACCAGGCCCCGGCGGCGCCCCCGTTCGACGCACTGCTCGCCGCCCCTGACGACTTCCACCCGCAGACCCCTTCGCCGCCCAGCTCCATGCGCAGACGGCGCATCCTGGAAGTCGCACGCGACGGCGAACTCCTCGACATCTACGAGTACTTCAGAGACAGCCACGTCGACGCCACGGGCCGGGAGGGCTCGCTGCACGAGTACGAGGTGCGCGCGAGCGTCGACCCCGGCTCGCTCGTCGTCACCGGCATCTCCGTACGGCCCCGGGCGCTGCCGTTCCCCGAATGCCCGCTGGCCGCCCCCAACGCGGGCGCGCTGCGCGGCACTTCCCTGGACGACATCGAAGCCTCGGTGAAGAACCGGCTCTCCGGCACCCGCGGCTGCACCCATCTGAACGACGTCCTGCGCTTCCTGCGGTTCGTGCGACCCCTCGCCGACCGCCTGCCCCGAGGGGAGAACTGATGGAGCAACTCCTGCAAGAACTCGGCTCGTTCCTGGCGACCGAGGTGCCCCGGTTCCGCGAGAAGTGGCAGGACGGCGCCGACTCCTGGGAGGCGCGCTGCGACTGGCAGCGCACCATGGCCGCCGGCAAATGGGCGGCACCCGCCTGGAGCGAGGAGCACGGCGGCCGGGGCGCCGGCGTCGCCGAACTGCTGGCCGTCGAGGAGACCACGGCGAGCTGGGGCATGCCGGCGCTGCCCGGCATGCTCGGCCTGAAGAACGTGGGCCCGACGCTCGCCGTCTGGGGCACCGAGGAGCAGAAGCGGCACCTCCCGAGGATCCTGACCACCGACGACGTGTGGTGCCAGGGCTTCAGCGAGCCGGGCGCCGGCTCCGACCTGGCGGGGCTGCGCACCCGCGCCGTACGGGACGGGGACGACTTCGTCGTCAACGGCCAGAAGGTCTGGACGTCCAACGGCATGTACGCCACGCATATGGAACTGCTGGTGCGCACCGACCCCGAGGCGCCGAAGCACCAAGGCATTTCCGTACTGCTCGTCGCGATGGACACCCCGGGCATCGAGGTGCGGCCGATCCGGCAGATCAACGGGGAGGCCGAGTTCGCCGAGGTCTTCTTCACCGACGTACGGGTGCCCGTGACCGCTCTGCTCGGCCCGCTCAACGAGGGCTGGCGGGTCACCCGCACCACCCTCGGCCATGAGCGGTCCGGCGTCGCCATCTTCACCGCGCGGTTCGAGCGCCAGGTGCGCGAGCTGATCGCCGAGACCGTACGGGACGGCGGCGCCGCCTCCGTACCGCCCGCGCTCGTCGACCGGCTGACCGCCCTCTACGCCGAGGCCCGGGTGCTGGGGATGCTCAGCCGGCAGATGATGTCCCGCCTTGAGGCGGGCCAGGACCCGGGCCCCGAGCAGTCCGTGATCAAGCTGGCCTGGAGCGAAGCGCTCCAGCGCCTCGCCGAACTGCGCTTCCAGCTCGCGGGGTTGGACGCCGTCGCCGCTGAGGACGGCATCGAGGCGGGCGTCGAGTATCTGACCTCCCGGTCGGCGACCATCGCCGCCGGCACCTCGCAGATCGTCCGCAACATCCTGGCCGAACGCGTGCTCGGCCTGCCCCGCGGCTGAGGCCGGCCGTCCATCCGCCCTGGAGGGATCCATGCAAACCACCACACCCGACGAGCGCGAAGAGTTCCGCGGCGTCGTCCGGGGCTTCCTCGACCAGTGGTCGACGGAGTCCGAGGTACGACGCCTCGCCGCGGACCCCACCGGCCACGACCCGGAGGTCTGGCGGAAGCTGACGGGGGAGCTGGGACTCGGCGCCGTACTGGTCCCGGAGAGCGCAGGCGGGCAGGGGCTCTCGCCGGCCGAGATGGCCGTCGTACTGGAAGAGACCGGCCGCGCGCTGCTGTGCGCGCCCGTCCTCACCAGCGCCGCCGTCGCCACCGCCGCGCTCCTGCACGTACCGGACGGTTCGCTCAGCGGCCCGCTCCTCGCCGCACTCGCCTCCGGCGCCGTCGCCACGCTCGCCTCGGACGACGTCCACGGGCATGGCGCGACGGCGGAGGAGTCGGCGGCGGGCTGGCGGCTGACCGGCGCCAGGACCCATGTGCCGGACGCGCATATCGCGGCCCTGCTGCTCGTCCCCGTCACCACCGGCTCCACGACCCGGCTCTTCGCCGTCGACACCGCCGAAGCGGCCCCCGGCACCACCCCGCTCGCCGTACTGGACACCACCCGCAAGCAGTTCCGCGTCGACTTCTCCGACACCCCCGCCCAGCTCGTCGCCGACGACTTCGGCCCCGGCCTGCGGGCGGCCCTCGACACGGCGGCGATCATGGCCTGCGCCGAACTGCTCGGCGCCGCGGAGAAATGCCTGGAGCTGGCCGTCGCGTACGCGCTCGACCGCGAGCAGTTCGGAAAGCCCATCGGCAGCTTCCAGGCCGTCAAACACCTGCTGGCCGACTGCCTGGCCGCCGTGGAGCAGATGCGGGCGGCCGTCGGCGCCGCCGCCGCGCTCGCGGGACCGGGCGGCGACCCGGCGGAGCTGTCGGAGCTGGCCTCGGTCGTCAAGAGCTACTGCTCGGACGCGGCGCCCAAGGTCGCCGAGACCCTGATCCAGGTGCTCGGCGGTATCGGTTTCACCTGGGAGCATCCGGCCCATCTGTATCTGCGCCGTATCAAGTCCCTGGAAGTGATGTACGGCAGCGCCACCGAGCACCGCACCCGGCTGGCCCGCGCGCTGGACCTGGTGACGGCATGACGGGGCGGGAAGCGGTCATCGTCGGGGCCGTCCGCAGCCCGCTGGTCCGGGGGCGGGCGAACGGCGCTTTCGCCGGACTCCACCCCGTCGAGCTGCTGGCCCAGGTCATCGGCGCTCTCGTCGACACCCTCGGGGTCGACCCGGCGCATGTGGACGATGTGATCGGCGGCTGCGTCACGCAGATCGGCGAGCAGAGCACCAACATCACCCGCAGCGCCGTGCTGGCAGCGGGGTTCCCCGAGTCGGTGCCGGCGACGACGGTCGACCGGCAGTGCGGCTCCAGCCAGCAGGCCGTCTCCTTCGCCGCGCAGGGCATCGCGTCCGGCGCGTACGACCTCGCCATCGCCTGCGGTGTCGAGTCGATGAGCCGGACCCCGATGACCAGCAACATCGCGGGAGCCGACCCGTACGGACCGACGATCGCCGAGCGCTACGACGGCGGCCTGGTGCCGCAGGGCATCTCCGCCGAACTGGTCGCAGCCAAGTGGGGGATCAGCCGCGCCGCCCTGGACGAGTACGCCGTACGCTCGCACGCCCGCGCGGCCCAGGCCCAGGCGGACGGCAGACTCGGCCGGAGCGTCGTGCCGATCGCCGTGGGCGACGGCGAGCCGCCGGTGACCGCCGACAACGGCATCCGCGCCGACAGCGACGCGGCCCGACTCGGCGCGCTGCGCACCGTGTTCGACGACGAGACGTACGCGAGGCGGTTCCCGCAGATCGACTGGCGGGTCACGGCGGGCAACTCCTCGCAGATCAGCGACGGTGCCAGTGCCGTCCTGCTGGCGAGCAGGGAGCGCGCCGAACAACTGGGCCTGCGCCCGCGCGCCCGCGTCCACACGTCGGTCGCCGTCGGCGACGACCCGGTCATGATGCTGACCGCGATCGTCCCCGCGACCGCCAAGGTGCTCGGCAGGGCCGGTCTGGACATCCGTGACATCGACGCCTTCGAGGTCAACGAGGCTTTCGCCAGTGTGCCGCTGGCATGGCTGGCCGAGACCGGGGCCGACCCGCGGCGCGTCAACGCGCTCGGCGGCGCCATCGCCCTCGGCCATCCGCTCGGCGCCTCCGGCGCACGGCTGATGACCACACTCCTCGATGTGCTCGAAACCGGTGGCGGCCGCTACGGGCTGCAGACGATGTGCGAGGCGGGCGGGCTCGCCAACGCCACCGTCGTCGAGCGCCTCGACGGCTGACGTTCTCCCGGTGCACAGGTCTTGTCCGACCTTACCGATGGCTATACCGTAAGCATTACTATTGCGAGGGGAGATGAGGGACATGGCAGGCGTACTGCAAGGGGTCCGTGTCGTCGAAATCGCGTCGTGGACCTTCGTCCCGTCGACCGGCGCCGTGCTCGCCGACTGGGGCGCCGACGTCATCAAGGTCGAGGACGTACGCGGCGGCGACCCCGGACGGAGCCTGGTCATCTCGGGGCTGCGGCGCGACGAGGCCAAGGCCGACCGGGACTTCATGATGGAGATCGGCAACCGCGGCAAGCGCAGCATCGGAATCGACCTGCGCACCGAGAAGGGCCGGGAGATCCTGGCCAGACTCGTGAAGAAGGCCGACGTGTTCCTCACCAACTGGCTGCCCGAGGCGCGCGGCCGGCTGAAGATCGACGTGGCGGACATCCGGGCGATCAACCCCGACATCATCTACGCGCGCGGCTCGGGCCACGGCCCGCAGGGGCCGCAGGCCCACCAGGGCGGCTTCGACGCGGCCAGCTACATGGCACGCGGCAGTGTGGCCTTCGCGCTGACACCGCCGGAGAGCGGGCGGCCCATCGCGCAGACGCCCGCGTTCGGTGATCTGCCCAGCGGGATGACCCTGGCCGGCGGTATCGCGGGTGCCCTCTACCGCAGGCTGGCGACCGGCACACCGAGCGTGGTGGACGTCTCCCTGCTCGCCCAGGCGGTGTGGACGATGAGCCCCGACATCATGGCCGCCGAATTCTTCGGCGTCGAGCGCACGGCGATGACCGACTCCAGCCAGTCGCCCAACCCGGTGGTGCAGAAGTACCGCACCGGCGACGGGCGCTGGGTGCAGCTCGTCTTCCTCCAGCCGGACCGCTACTGGGCGCCGTTCGTCCGCCGGATCGGCCGGCCGGACCTCGCGGACGACGAGCGGTTCACCCCGTCCGCCAACCTCATCGCCAACTCCGCAGCGGCAACGGCCGAGTTGAACACCACCTTCGCCGAACACGACCTGGAGCACTGGACGAAGGTCCTCGCCGACGAAGAAGGCGTATGGGCGGTCGTCGCGTCGCCGCGCGACGTGCTCAGCGATCCGCAGGCCCTGGCGAACAACTACTTCATCGACAACGTCGACGAATCGGGCGCCGAGTACAAGATGGCCGGCAGCCCCGTGCAGTTCGACGAGACACCGCCGGCGCCCGCCCGCTCGCCCGAACACGGCGAGCACACCGAGGAGATCCTGCTCGAATCCGGCTACGGCTGGGCGGAGATCACCGAGGCGAAGGACTCCGGAGTCGTGCTGTGACCAGTCGCGCCGCGACCAATCGAAAGGGAATCACGCACATGGCTGAATCTGCTGGATCCGCCGGATCGAAGG
The DNA here is from genome assembly GCF_055584925.1 of Streptomyces sp. NPDC087906. Taxonomy (NCBI): domain Bacteria; kingdom Bacillati; phylum Actinomycetota; class Actinomycetes; order Kitasatosporales; family Streptomycetaceae; genus Streptomyces; species Streptomyces sp. NPDC087906. The sequence continues at coordinate 213,464 of NZ_JBVJLC010000002.1, read as the reverse complement.
GTCCGCTGAGCGGGCGTGTGGTCATCGTGACCGGAGGCGGCCGGGGCATCGGGCGCGAGCACGCGCTCGCCTTCGCCCGCGCCGGAGCCTCCGTCGTCGTCAACGACCTCGGCGGCGCGGGCGACGGCACGGGCTCCTCGGCGGGCCCTGCCGAGGAAGTGGCCGCGCTCATCCGCTCCGAGGGCGGCGCGGCCGTCGCCAACGGGGACGACGTCTCCGACGAGCAGGGCGCCGCCCGTGTCGTCGCCCAGGCGGTCGGTGAGTTCGGCACCCTGCACGTCCTCGTCAACAACGCCGGCATCCTGCGCGACAAGACCCTGCTCAACATGAGCTTCGAGGACTGGGACAGCGTCGTCAGGGTCCATCTGCGCGGCACCTTCGCCATGACCCAGGCCGCAGGACGCTTCTGGCGCGACCAGTCCAAGGCCGGCACCCCGGTGGCGGCCCGCGTGGTGAACACCTCGTCCGGCAGCGGACTCTTCGGCAACTTCGGCCAGGCCAACTACGGCGCGGCCAAGGGCGGTATCGCCAGCCTCACCGTCATCGCGGCGATGGAGCTGGCCCGTTACGGTGTCACGGTCAACGCCATCGCCCCGGTGGCGAAGACGCGGCTGACCGCGACGGCCGGCATGCCGCTGGAGATCGACGAGGGCTTCGACCCGCTCGCGCCCGAGCATGTCTCACCCTTCGTGGTGTGGCTGGGCAGCGAACGCTCGGCCGCCGTGACCGGCCGTGTGTTCAGTGTGGTGGGCGGCTACGTCGGTGTCGCCGAAGGCTGGAACATCGGCCCGGCCCTCCAGGTCGAAGGACCGCTGACGTTCGAGGCCGTCGACGAGCGGTTCCCGGCCGTCTTCGAGAAGGCCGCCGAGAACTTCTCCGTCTTCGACTCCCACCCGTACGGCCCGAAGCGGAGCTGACATGGCGCTCGACTTCTCCATCGTCGGCAGCACGACCGACCCGCACCCCGTCGAATGGACCTCCGACCAGGCCCTGCTCTACGCCGTCGGGGTCGGGGCCGGCAGCGACGAGTCGGTCGACGAACTGGCCTTCACCACCGAGAACACCGAGGGCGTGCCGCAGGCGGTCCTGCCGACGTTCCCCGTGGTGCTCGGCCACGGAGCGCCCCGGCTGTCCTACGGCGACATCGACCTGACCCGGATGGTGCACGCCTTCCAGTCCGTCGAGATCACCGCGCCCCTGGCGCCGCACGGCAGCGGCTTCTACTCCTCCACCGTGACCGGGATCCACGACAAGGGCAGCGGCGCCCTCATCACCACCGAGTCGCTGCTCACCGGCTGGGACGGCGCACCGCTGGCCCGGATGGCGGGCGGCGCCTTCCTGCGCGGCGAGGGCGGATTCGGCGGCGACCGCGGCCCCAGCACACCGTGGGCCGCCCCCGACCGGGCCCCCGACGCCGAGGTCGAACAGCGCACCGTCCCCTGGCAGGCGCTGCTCTACCGGCTCTCCGGAGACCGCAACCCGCTGCACTCCGACCCCACGTTCGCGGTCGCAGGCGGCTTCCCCCGGCCGATCCTGCACGGGCTGTGCACGTACGGCTTCGTCGGCCGCGCCCTGCTGCACGCGGCGGCCGGCTCCGACCCGGCCAGGCTGCGCTCGATCCACGCCCGCTTCTCCAGTCCGGTCATGCCGGGGGACACCCTCACCACCTCGCTGTGGTTCGAGGACGGCGAGACCCTTTTCACCACCCGCACCCAGGACGGCACACCCGTGCTCACGCAGGGCCGCGCCGTGGTCGAGCAGGGGAGCAGCCGATGAGCGGACGTTTCGTACCGGTGCCCACACCGGAGACCAGGACCTACTGGGACAAGGCGGCCGAGGGCGAGTTGTGGCTGCCCCGCTGCGGCCCCTGCGCGCGGTTCTTCTTCTACCCGCGGGCCTTCTGCCCCGACTGCGGCTCCGACGACGTGAGCTGGGCCAGGGTGTCGGGGCGCGGAACCGTCGAGTCGTTCGTCATCAACCACCGGGCGGCGCCCGGCTACGAGGGCGAAGTGCCGTACGCCATCGCCTTCGTGAAGCTCGCCGAGGGCCCCAGGCTGACGGCGAACATCCTGGATGTCCCGCAGACACCGGAACACATCAGGGTCGGTCTTCCGGTCGAGGTCGTCTTCGAGCAGCGCGGCGACTTCACCCTGCCGCAGTTCCGGCCCACCGCCGGGGAAGGAGCACACCAGTGACCTCCACGGTCGTCATCGCGGGAGCGGCCGAGTCCGCCGAGATCGGTGTCGTGCCCGACCAGTCGGCGATCTCGCTGGCCGCCGAGTCGGCCCGTACCGCACTGGCCCAGTGCGGCCTCACCCCGGCCGACGTGGACGGTGTGGCGAGCACACTGCCGCCCGTCGACCTCGCCCACTACCTGGGCGTCCGGCCGCACTGGCTCGACGGCACGATGGTCGGCGGCTGCTCCTACATGCTGCATGTCCGGCACGCCGCTGCGGCCATCCGCTCGGGCGCCGCTTCGGTCGTCGTGGTCGCCCACGGCGAGTCCGGCAGGTCGCGGGTCGGCGCGCCCGGCTGGAGCCCCAACCCGTCAAGCGCCGTGGGGCAGTTCGAGCAGCCGTACGGAGTGTCGGGCACCTTCTCGTGGTTCACCCTTCCCGCCATGGCCTATCTGGACAAGTACGGGCTCAGCCACGAAGCGCTCGCCGCCGTGCCGGTCGCCCAGTCGGCCTGGGCGTCGCAGAACCCGCGCGCCCTGCGCAACAAGCCGCTCGACACCGAGGCCGTGCTGGGTTCCCGGCTGATCGCCTGGCCCTTCCATGTGCTGGAGTGCTGCCCGCTCACCGACGGCGGCGGCTCGCTCGTCATGATGTCGGCCGAACGCGCCGCCGACCTTGAGCTCCAGTACCGCCCGGTGACCCTGCTGGGGTCGGGGGAGTCCGGCGAGGGGCCAGGCCCTTCGTCCATGGCGGACCTCACCACCTTCGCCGGCTTCCGGGACGCCTCGGCCGACGCGCTGCGCGAGGCGGAGCTGACCACGGACGACATCGACCATCTGATGGTCTACGACGCCTACGCCCACATCCCGCTCTACGGTCTTGAGGACCTGGGATTCGTCGGCCGCGGCGAGGCGGTGCCCTTCATCGAGAGCGGCGCGACCCTGCCCGGCGGCTCCCTGCCGATGAACACCAACGGCGGCGGGCTGCTCTACACCCACACCGGCATGTACGGCATGTTCGCCATCCAGGAGGCGGTACGCCAGCTCCGCGGCGACGCCGCCGTCCCGATCGACGGCGTGCGCACCAGCCTCGTCCAGGGCATCGGCGGCATGTTCAGCGCCGCAGGGACGCTCGTGCTGGCCAACTCCTGAACGACTGGACCCAACAGAACGGCGGACAACCATGCTTGACGACTTCTCGGCCGACGGGCTGGAGTTCGAGGTGGCCGACGGCGTCGCCTGGATCACCCTGAACCGGCCGCATCTGCGCAACGCCGTGCACCACCCCCTGCGCGACGCGCTGATCGCCGCCATCGCCGAGGTCCGCGACGACCCGGAGATCAGGGCCGCCGTACTCACCGGCGCCGGGCAGGCGTTCTGCTCCGGCGCCGACCTCTCCGAGCCGGAGCACATCGAGATCGCGGCGGACCGCAGGCGCGGCGCGCAGTCCAACATCGCCCGGGAGGACGGCCGCCGGTACGGCTGGTGGCGGCTGATCCGCGATCTCCGCGAGAACGAGAAGCCGTTCGTCGCGGCGGTGAACGGGGCCGCGTACGGCTTCGGCTGCAACTTCGCGCTCGCCTGCGACCTCGTGATCGCCGCCGAGTCGGCCCGCTTCAGCGAGGTCTTCGTCAAACGCGGGCTGCCCGTCGAGGCGGGCGGCGCGTATCTGCTGGCCCGTTCGGTGAGCCCGGTACGGGCGAAGGAGATCGCGCTGCTCGGTGAGCCGGTGACGGGCGAACAGGCGGAGCGGTGGGGGCTGGCCAACCGCTGTGTGCCCGACGACGAACTGATCAAGACCGCGGGGGAGTTCGCCCGCCGGCTGGCGGAGGGGCCGACCGTCGGGCTCGGACATATCAAGGGCCAGCTCAACGACGCGTACGAGAGCACCTTCGAGCAGGTCTGGAAGACCGAGGTGACCCTGCTGGGCCTCGGCATCGGGGACGACGGCCAGGAGGCCATGCGGGCGTTCCAGGAGCGCAGGGCGCCGCGGTTCCAGGGCCGCTGAACAGGCCGGCGCGCGGGCGCAGATCCGGCGGCCAGAACTATAGACAGGCTTACGGTAGTTGTTACTATAAGTGGGACGGTGCCGCTCGGGCGGCCACGCGACACAGGGAGCGTCGACCATGGCAGATCTCGCAGTGGGAACACACCTGCACAGTTCCGTTGGCCCGGTCGAGGTCATCGTCGTACGAGGACCGTCCCGGCCCATCGACGTGCACCACGCGGGCGCGCCCCTGCTGGGCCCCGAGGAGACGGTGGAGGCGACGGCCGGCGGCGCCGGTCCCGAAGGCCCGGCGACCCTGCTCGGCAAGCGGTACGTGCACGAGGCGTCCGGCCTCGAACTGCTCTGTGTGAAGCCGGGACCCGGCGCGCTGTCCGTCGACGGCGAACCGCTCCCGGTGAAGTCGGCCAAGCAACTTCCCGCGTCGGATTAGCGAAGGACCGCTGCTGTGAACCTCCTGACTCTGCTCGACATGGTCGCCGAAGGCCACGGTGAACGCGTCGCCCTCGGCACCGACAGCACCGGCCTCACCGGCGCGGTGCTGCGCGACCAGGCGTACACCGGCGCCTCGTTCGTCCGGACGTACGACGTGGAGACCGTCGTCTTCATGGGCGAGAACGGCCCGGCCTTTCCCCTCGCGCTCTTCGCCGCCGCCGCGGCGGGCGTACCCCTGCTGCCGCTCAACTACCGGCTGGCCCCTGAGCAGTTGCACGCCGCCGTCGCCCGGCAGGGCCGTACGCTCCTGATCACCGACGACGCGGCGCTGAGCGGACTCGACAACGTCGTCAGGACGGTCGGACTGCGCGAGTGGCTCGCCGTGTGCGCGGCCCGGCCCCGCACCCTCGCCGCACCGGCCCAGCCGGACGCCGACGACGTGGCCGTCCTCCTGCTGACCAGCGGCACCACCGCGGCCCCCAAGAGCGCCGTGCTCCGCCACCGCCATCTCACGGCCTACGTGCTCGGCAGTGTGGAATTCGGCGGCAGCGACCCCGACGAGGCCGTCATCGTCAGTGTGCCGCCGTACCACATCGCGGCCATCGCCAATCTGCTGTCCAACCTCTACTCGGGCCGCCGGGTCGTCTACCTGGAGCACTTCACCGCGGCCGGCTGGCTCGGCGCCGTCACCGCGCAACGCGTCACGCACGCCATGCTCGTACCGACCATGCTGACCCGGATCGTGGACGAACTGGAGCGCCCGGGAGCGCCGGTGCCCACCACCCTGCGCTCCCTGTCGTACGGCGGCGCCCGGCTGCCGCTGACCGTGCTGGAGCGGGCGCTGACCCTGCTGCCGCACACCGGATTCGTCAACGCCTACGGCCTGACCGAGACTTCGTCGTCCGTGGCCGTCCTCGGCCCCGATGACCACCGGCACGCCCTGTCCAGCACCGACCCCGCCGTACGCGCCCGGCTCGGCTCCGTCGGCTGCCCGCTGCCCTCCGTGGACATCGAGATCCGCGACGGGAGCGGCCGGCCCTGCCCGCCGGGATCCGTCGGCATGATCTACGTTAAGGGCGCCCAAGTGGCGGGCGAGTACCGGGAGACCGGTCCGGTCACCGACGCCGACGGCTGGTTCGCCACCCGCGACGAAGGCCATCTCGACGCCGGCGGCTACCTGTTCGTCCGGGGCCGCGCCGACGACACGATCATCCGGGGCGGCGAGAACATCGCACCGGCCGAGATCGAAGCGGTGCTCCAGCGCCACCCGGACGTCCGGGACGTCGCCGTCGTCGGCATCGCCGACGAGGAGTGGGGCCACCGCATCGGCGCCTTCGTCGTACTGAAACCGGGCGCCCCCGCGACCGAGGACGACCTGCGCGCCTTCGTACGGAGCAGGCTGCGCTCGTCGAAGACACCGGACGAGGTCCGCTTCCTCGACGAACTCCCGCACACCCCGACCGGCAAGATCCTGCGCAGGGAACTGCTGGCGTACGTACCCCAGTCCGCGTGACAGCCAGGACCGGAGAAGCCATGCAGACGCGGAGCCGCACAGCACCCTTCGAAGCACCCGCCAAGAGATTCGCCACCGCCCTCTCGGCGGCCGTCCGCGAACACCCCTCCACCGGAGTGGTCTTCCCCGGCCGGTTCGGCACCAACGTCGTCAGCGCCGCCGAACTGGAGCAGCGCGCCCTGCGGGTCGCTGCGGGACTACGGGCCCTCGGTGTCACCCCGGGCGCCGTCGTCGCCGTCCAACTCCCCGCCGGACCGGAGAACATGATCGCGCAGGTCGCCGTACTGCTCAGCGGCGCCGTCCTGCTGCCCCTCGACGCCGCCTGCCGGGACCGCGAACTCCTGCGCAGGCTCAGGCGGTTCGGCGTCACGGCACTGGTCACCCCGGCCGGGCGCGCCCACACCGTGCTGGGCAGCAGGGCGCTGCCGGGCGTGCTGCCCGAGCTGCGCCAGGTGATCGCGGTGACCAGCCCCTGGGAAGCGTCCTGGATACCGGCCGACGCGCTGGACTGGGCGGTGCTGGAGGCGTTCCGGCCGCTGCCCGAACCCGTCACCGCCCAGCCCGACGACGTATGCCTCATCCTCGGCCCCAAAGGCGTACGGCACACCCACCGCGGCCTCCTCGCCGAACTCGAAGCGCTCCAGGGCCTGCGCTACGGGCGTCCCGTCGCCGGCGCCCACCTCGACCTGCTGCCGCCGGGACGCCCCGGCGCCGTGTACGCCCTGCTGCGCGCCTTGGTCTACGGCGTGCCGACCGTCGTCCCCGAGCGCAGGGACCCCGACGCGCTGCTCGCCCTCATCGGCCGCCACGGCGTCACCACGGCCGCGGGGGATCCCACCCAGCTCACGGCCGTCCTGGACGCGGCGGACCGCGCGGGCAAGGAGACCGGGCTGTGCGAGTTCCTCGCCCACGGGACCATGCTCTCCGCCGCGCTGGTCAGACGCGCCGAACGGTCCGGCGTCGCCGCCTTCCGGTCGTTCGGCCTGCCCGAGCACCCGACCGCCGCTTCCGGGTCGTGGGCCGACCCGCTGCACAAGCGGACCGGCACCGCGGGGCGGCCGGTGCCCGGCACCCAGATACGGATCGTCGACAGCGCGGGCGGAGTCCTGCCCGCCGACGAGCCGGGCGAGATCCAGTCCCGGGGCCCGGGACGGTTCGCCGGCTACGCGGGCCGCGCGCGCGAGACGGCGGCGCTGACCGCCGACGGCTGGCTGCGCACCGGTGGGACCGGGCTGCTGGACGGCGACGGCTTCCTCGTCGTGACCAGCCAGACCTTTCCGCCGGCCCGCTGACCACGTAGCTTCGTCCCCCATCAGGTCCGAGCCAGGAGGTCCCGTGCCGACGACCGTACGAGTCGAACGACTCGACCGGATCACCATGTCCGTGCCCCCGCACACCGAGGTGCCCGGCCGCCACCGGGAACTCTTCGGCCCGGCCCGGCTCGCCGCCCGCACCCCGACCGCGCCCGACGGGCCGGCCGGCTGGCACTCGCTGCGCTGGACCGTACCGTCGACCGACGACGCGTCCGACACGCTCAAGGAGCACGGCGTCCGGGTGGCGGAGCGCCGCCCGAGCGGCGAACTGCTCACCGCCCCCGAGGATCTGCACGGCCTCTGCCTGGAGATCGCGCAGGCGAGCGCCGAGACCGGCGAGCCCGGCACCGGGAGCGCGCCGGCCAACCCGCTCGGCCTCACAGGGCCGCCGACGGTGAAGCTGACGGCGGCGGACCCGGCCGCCGCTGCCGCCGCGCTGGCCGCGCTGGTGGGACAGCCGACGTACACCACCGAGAGCGGCGCGCTCAACACCACCGGCCACGGCGTCGCCCTGGCCGACCACCGGGTGGAGTTCACCGGCTCCCGGTCGGGCAGCGCGCTCGACAGAGCCGGCGCGTTCCTGGCGGCACACGGCGAGCGGATCTGCTGGCTCACCCTCCAGGTGGCCGACTTCGGTGCGGCGCGGTCGTACCTGGTGGAGCGGGAGATCCCGTTCACCCAGTGGGGAGCGCGCTCGCTGTTCCTGGAGGAGGACACCATGTCGGGCGCCCCCGTCGAACTCAGCTTCGGCTGACAGCGAGGCTGACAGCGAGGCCGAGAGCGAGGCCGGGAGCGGTGGCCGTTTCGCCTGCCCGAAGATGCTGAGCGGCCCGTCAGTCCCACCAGAACGTCCAGTGGGTGTTGCCCACCAGCGCCTCCTCCGCGTAGCGGCGCAAGGTGTCGTACCCCTGCCAGATGGTGTCGGGGCAGAACGCGAAGTGCTCCACGGCGACCGCGAGGGCCTCTTCCACCGACTCGGGCGGCGCCGCCACGGACAGGTCGAGCCGGTCGTGGGAAAGGGCGACCACCCGGACACCGAAGCGGTCCTCCCACGACCGGAGAACGGCACACAGCCGAGCCACGTCGTTCTCATGGTTCATCGGCCCCGTCCAGCCGATCGCCGCCGGAAGGTCCGCTGACCGCAGTACGGGGGCCAGGGCCAGCCGAGGTCGCGAAAGCCGGTGCTCCGTGAGTCCGGCGGCGACTTCCGCGGCGACCGCGTCCGGATCCTCCACCGGGGCTCTCCGCGCGCCCAACCCCGGCCAGATGCCGCTGTACGGGGCGAGGGCCGGCTCCTCGTCGTCCTCTTCCTCGTCCTCGTCGGTGTTCGCCACCGCGTGGTCCCAGAATTGGCTGAGGACGGCCTCGGCGTCGTGATCGCCGGGATCCGACATCATGCCGGGGTCCAGCCCGGTCTTCCACCAACCCGCCAGGTACCTGTCGTTGTCGAGGAGCACCGGCCGAAGCCCCACGGCATACCGGCCCGACGCGAACCGCGCCCAGTCGGCCGGCGCGGCAACGCCGTCGGCAACCCACAGCAAGGGCTGCGGCCACGGGCCCGTGTACGTGCGAGTGACGAGCGACCCCGACGGCAAGCCGAGGCCCGCCGCCGGGGGTCCGGCCGACAGCGCGGAAAGGGGAGCGGCATCAATCAACATGACGCCGAACGTAGCGGCACCCACTGACAATCCGGTCCCGACACCGACCGGGCGCACCTGACCGAACTCGGGCCGACGCGTCTTCCGGGTGCCTGGCTCAGTTGGTCAGCGACTCCACGTACGGCGCCAGCTTCGCCGGGTTCATCACCCACAGGATCCGGTCGATCCCCTCCGCCGACGCGTCGATGCTCAGCAGCGCCACCGCCTTCCCGGCGGACCGGACGAGCACCGCCGGGGCGCCGTTCGCCTCGACCCGGCGGATCTCGGCCTCCGGCCAGAACCGGGGTGCGAACGCGACGAGGTACTGCGACACGTGCTGGAGTCCGACGACCGGGATCCGCGAGGCGCCGCGTACGCCTCCGCCGTCGGAGTAGCTGACGACGTCCGCAGCGAGCACGTCTTCGAGCACCTTCAGATCGCCGGTCTGCGCGGCGGCGACGAAGACCTCCAGCAGGCGCTGAAGCTCGGTGCGGCTGACCCGCTCCTTGCGTTCGGCGGCCAGGTGCTTGCGGGCGCGGCTCACCAACTGGCGCGCGTTGGACTCGCTCGTCTCCACGATCTCGGCCACCTGGCCGTACGGGTAGTCGAACGCCTCCCGCAGGACGTAGGCGGCCCGTTCGACCGGATTCAGCTTTTCCAGGATCTGCAGGACCGCCAGTTCGAGCGCCTCGGCCCGTTCGGCTCCCACCTGCGGGTCCTGGCTGGTGTCGACCGGCTCGGGAAGCCACGGCCCGACGTACGACTCGCGCCGCACCCGCGCGGACGTGGCCGTGTTGATGGCGAGGCGCGTGGTGACGGTGGCCAGGAACGCCTTCGGCTCGACGATCTCCGTACGGTCGGTGTTCTGCCACCGCAACCAGGCGTCCTGGACGATGTCCTCGGCCTCCGCCGCGCTGCCGAGCACCCGGTAGGCGATCCCGAAGAGCTGCGGACGCGCCGCCAGGAACTCCCGTGTCGCGCCGTCGAGGGAGTCGGCGTCATTCTCCGTGTGCATGGTCGTCCCTTCCCGCACCGGGGCCCACCGGGGCCGCACCGGGACCACCACGCTACAGCCCTCCCGGTCCGGAGTGTGTGTGCGGCACGGACCGTCCGCGGGGCGTGAAGTGACGGCGCGTCAGCCCACCGCGAAGCGCGCGACGTACGTGTCGAGCGGCTCGACGCCGGCCTCCGCGCGTCCCCCCGTCGACCAGCGTCCGGTCCCGCAGGACCCGTCCCCCCCCCGCCCCCCGCCCCGCGTCAGCCGAACTGGCCGGGCTGGTAGCCGCCCGCCGGCTGCTGGTTGATCACGTTGATCCGGTTGTACGCGTTGATGACGGCGATGAGGGAGATCAGCGCGACAAGCTGGTCCTCGTCGTAGTGCTTGGCCGCGTTCGCCCACGCCTCGTCACTGACGCCGCCCGCCGCGTCGGCGATCCGCGTGCCCTGCTCCGCCAGCTCCAGCGCCGCGCGCTCCGCCTCGGTGAAGGCCGTGGCCTCGCGCCAGACGGCCACCAGGTTCAGCCGCGCCTGGGTCTCCCCGGCGGCGGTGGCGTCCTTGGTGTGCATGTCCGTGCAGAAGCCGCAGCCGTTGATCTGGCTGGCGCGGATCTTCACCAGTTCCTGTGTCGCGAGCGGCAGTCCGGAGTCCGAGACGGCCTTGCCCGCCGAGTTGATGTGCTTCAGCACCTTGCCCGCGAGGGCGTTGCCGAAGAAGTCGAGACGCGATTCCATGGTTATCTCCTGGCTGAGTTGCGGATACGTATCACTGACCGCGCAGCCGGGAGATTTGTGACAGGAGAAGACCGGGGGAGTCGGCTCAGCCGGACAGCGCCGCTCGGGTGAGGGTCGTCGCGGTGTGCACCGCACTGGCGACAGCGGCATCCGGGTCCAGGCCGCACAGGTCGGTCAAGGTGAACAGCGCCTCCGCGCTGATGACGACGGCGAGGTCGCGCTTCAGTTGGGTGAGCGCGGCCGGATCGGTGGCGCCGAGGGTGTCGTCCAACGGGGCGAGCGCGTAGTCGATCAGTCCGACCCGCAGGGCAGGCCGCGCGGCGGTGGCGGCAGGCCGGGTGATCGTGGCCGCGATCATCGCGCGGGTCGCGCCCTGGTGGCTCAGCACCATACGCAGCAGATGCTCCGTCGCCGCCGCGATGCGCTCCACCGGGTCCCGGGAGCCCGCGACGGATCTGAGTGCCTGCGCGGGCGTGGGCGACTGCCCGGCCATGGCCTCCTGGAGCAGGCTGGCGAGATCGGGGAAGTAGCGGTACGCCGTGGCCTCGGACACCAGGGCGGCCCGCGCGACGCCGGGCATCGTCATCTCGCTCCCGGTGCGCATGAGTTCGGCCGCGGCCCCCAGGATCGCGGTGCGGGTGCGCAGCTTCTGATTGGCCCGGCCACTCGGCTTCTGGGATGCCATCCGTCGGCCCTTCTGCTCGTCACGGCTGAGGGACCGTAGCTGGTTGACTCCTGTTATGAGAGCTTACTCGCATTCATTCTCACAGCATCAGCGGGAGCACTCATGAACAACGTCTCCGTCGTCGCCCCCGACGCCGGCGAAGTGATCGATCTCGGCGGCGCCCGGATCCGCATCCTGGAGGACGGCTCCACGACGGCGCACCGGCTCGGCATCGGCGAGATCACCCTGGCCCCGCACACCTTCGCGAACCCGGGCGACGAGCCTGACGGGCCGGTACGGCACCGTCGCCGCGACCGACTTCGCGTGACCCCGGTCGAGCGGGTGCGGGGGAGAGTTGAATCTCTTCGTGAGAGTGCACTTGCACGAGTGGGGATGCGGGGCTGTCTTCATGACAGTTGACTCTCACGAACCAATGGCAAGGAACCCCGCACCATGACTGTCTCCGCCCCCGCCGGCCCGAGCTGCGGCCCGACCCGGCCGGCCTCGGCGCGGAGCAGAAGGCCGCGACGGCGGCCAACCAGGTCACGCTCGCCGTCTATGCCGGCGACCCCTTCCGCAGCGACCCCAAGCTGCGCGGACGCCTGCACCGCGTCACCGTCACCGTGCTCGTCCTGCCCGGTGAGCAGGACGGGATCGTTCCGCTGGAGTACAGCCGCGCCCTGGCCGGCTCCTTCCCCCGGGCGACCTTCCGCCCGATCGCGGAAGCCGGCCACTTCCCGCAGCTTGAGCAGCCCGCAGCCGTCCCCGCCGCCATCGGCGACTTCGTCCAGTCCGAGGTGAAGCCCGGTCCGAGGTGAAGTGGGGCGGAGACGTGCCGAGTTGCTACGACCAGCGGGCCGCCAGCCTCGGCGTACCGGCCGGGCAGGCGTACAGCGTGCCCAGCGGATGTGACGTGCCGCCTTCCGCGGCTTCGACGCCCACGAGCATTACGTTCCACGGCAGTTGGCTCGCGGTCTCCACGACGATCTCGTCCCCCGACCGCCGCGTGGTGAAGACGGCCGCCTCGCCCGAACCGTCCGGCAGCGGCACGGCCGTCACCGTTGTCGACCCGTCGGCCGGCGTGTGTACGCGCAGTGTCACCCCGTCCGCCCAGTCGTACGCCGGCCGGTCGGCGACCGCGCCGAACGGTACGACAGCGCCCTCCCTGGCGAGCAGCGGAAGCGCGTCGAAGCCGTGGGTCTCCCGCTGCCATCCTGGCCCCGAGACCCGTTCCCCGGTAAGGACGTTGGTCCAGGTACCGGCCGGCAGGTAGTACTCGACCGTGCCGTCCTCGGTGAAGACGGGAGCCACCAGCAGGTCGTCCCCGAGCATGTACTGCCGGTCGAGGAACCGGCAGGCCGGGTCGTCGGGGAACTCCAGCACCATGGCGCGCATCACCGGCGTCCCCGCGTCGCGCGCCTGGACGGCGGCGCGGTAGAGGTACGGCATCAGCCGGTGCTTGAGCCGGGTGAAGGCGCGGGTGACGGCCACCGCTTCGTCGCCGTAGTCCCACGGCACCCGGTACGACTTGCTGCCGTGCAGGCGGCTGTGCGACGACAACAGCCCGAACTGCACCCAGCGTTTGAACAGCGCGGGCGTCGGTGTCCCCTCGAACCCCCCGATGTCATGGCTCCAGAAGCCGAAGCCCGAAAGGCCGAGCGAGAGCCCGCCGCGCAGCGACTCGGCCATCGCCTCGAAGGACGACTCGCAGTCGCCGCCCCAGTGCACCGGCAGCCGCTGGCCGCCGGTGGTCGCCGAGCGGGCGAAGACCACGGCCTCACCCTCGCCGCGCACCTCCCGCAGCAGCTCGAAGACGGTCTCGTTGTACAACTGCGTGTAGTAGTTGTGCATCCGCTCCGGGTCCGAGCCGTCGTGCCAGGCCACGTCGACGGGGACCCGCTCCCCGAAGTCGGTCTTGAAGCAGTCCACCCCCTGGTCGAGCAGCAGCCGCAGCTTGCCCGCGTACCACTCGCGTGCGGCGGGGCTGGTGAAGTCGACGAGCGCCATGCCGGCCTGCCACCTGTCCCACTGCCAGACGTCGCCGTCCGGCCGCTTCAGCAGATGCCCCAGCGCCATGCCCTCGGCGAAAAGCGCCGACTTCTGGGCGATGTACGGATTGATCCAGACGCAGATCCGCAGCCCCTGCGCCTTGAGCCTGGCCAGCATGCCGACCGGGTCGGGGAAGACGTCCGGGTCCCAGACGAAGTCGCTCCACTGGTACTCGCGCATCCAGAAGCAGTCGAAGTGGAAGACGCTCAGCGGGATTTCGGCCTCGGCCATGCCCGTGACGAACCGGGTGACCGTCGCCTCGTCGTACGAGGTCGTGAACGACGTGGAGAGCCACAGGCCGAACGACCAGTCCGGCGGCAGCGCGGGCCGACCGGTCAGCGCCGTGTAGCGGGCGAGGATCTCCTTGGGCGTCGGACCGTACACGACGAAGAACTCGAGAGACTGGTCCTCGACGCTGAACTGGACCTGCCCGACGGACTCCGAGCCGACCTCGTACGACACCTGTCCGGGATGGTTGACGAAGACGCCGTATCCCCGGTCGGTGAGATGGAACGGGACGTTCTTGTACGCCTGTTCGCTGCTCGTGCCGCCGTCGGCCTGCCAGATCTCGACGCTCTGGCCGTTGCGTACGAAGGGCGTGAAGCGCTCACCGAGCCCGTACACGCTCTCGCCGACGCCGAGCGCGAGCTGCGTGAGCATGAAGTGCCGTCCTTCGGCGTCGGTCGCGAAGCCGGTGCCCCGCCTGCCGACGGAGGTGAGGGTCCGGCCGCCCGCGGTGAAGTCCAGCCGCCACGGCGCTTCGGTGTCGACCTTCAACGACAGCTCTCCGGAGGTGAGTTCGACGGTCGAGCCCTGGCGTACGGTCTTGCCCGCCGCCTCCTCCGAGGTGCTGAGGGCGAACTCGGGCCGCCGGGCCGCCCGTCCGCCGTGGTGGGTCGTACGGACGCCGATCACGCCCTCGGCGGGCGACCAGCACTCCACGGTCAGCAACGGCCCGTTGAGCGTGTCGCCGCGGTGTGCGACCCGGCCCACCGGCGCGTACAGCGTCAGCCGGTCGTCGGTGACCACGGCATCGGCCACGGACGCCGCGTGATGGGTGCTGACGCCGGGGCGCATCAGCCAGTAGCCGTCGGTGAACTTCATCGGCTCTCCTGTGCGGTGGCGCGGTCGGCTTCGTCGATGGCGCGGTGTCCGGCGATCAGCCGCCGGAACCAGTGATAGCTGTCCTTCGGTGTGCGTTTCTGCGTGTCGTAGTCGACGCGTACGATCCCGAAGCGCTGCCGGTAGCCGTGCGCCCACTCGAAGTTGTCGAGCAGCGACCACACGTAGTAGCCGCGCACCTCCACCCCCGCGTCGATCGCGGCCGCCACGGCGGTCAGATGGTCGTGCAGATACGTCACCCGGTCCTGGTCGTGCACCGCGCCGTCCGCGGCGACGGTGTCGGCCTCGGCCGAACCGTTCTCGGTGATGTACACCGGCGGCAGCCCCGGGTAGCGCGCCACCAGACCGGTCAGCAGGCTGGTGAACGCCTCGGGTACGACCGGCCAGCCCATCGTCGTATGCCTGCTGCCGTACGGATCGGTCGGCCGCACGCCGATGTCGACCGCGCTGCGCCGGCTCTCGTCGGGCTCCGTGTGCGGGGCGTCGGCGAAGGTCAGCGGCCGGTAGAAGTTGATGCCGACGAAGTCCAGCGGCGCGCCGATCAGCGCCAGATCGCCGTCCTCGCGGTACGAGCAGTCGGCGAGCGCGCCCCAGGTCTCCGCCTCGGCCGCCGGGTAGCGGCCGGCGAACAGCGGCTCCGTCCAGACGTCGTTGTGCAGCGTTTCTGCCCGGCGCGCCGCCGCGAGATCGGCGGGCGCCCGCGAGGCGGCCTCGACCAGGTCGATGTTGAGCGTGATGCCGACCTCGCGCGCACCCGCCTCGCGCAGCACCCGCACGGCGTTGCCGTGCGCGACCAGCAGATGGTGGGCGGCGGCCAGCGCCGGTGTGCCCTCCTGCGCCCCGGGGGCGTGCCGGCCTTCCGCGTAACCCGAAAAGGCCGTGCAGAAGGGCTCGTTGAGGGTGATCCAGCGCGCGACCCGGTCCCCGAGCCGCTCCGCGACCAGCCGGGTGTACTCCGCGAAGTGCTCGGCCGTCTCCCGTACCCGCCAGCCGCCCCGGTCCTCAAGGGCCTGCGGCAGGTCCCAGTGGTAGAGGGTGACGGCGGGCGCGATGCCGGCGCCGAGCAGTTCGTCGGTGAGCCGGTCGTAGAAGTCGAGGCCCCGGGCGTTCGCGGGGCCGGTGCCCGCCGGCTGGATCCGCGGCCAGGCGACGGAGAAGCGGTAGGAGTCGACGCCGAGTTCGCGCAGCAGCGCCACGTCCTCGGGGTAGCGGTGGTAGTGGTCGCAGGCCGTGTCGCCCGTGGCACCGTCCTTGGTGCGGCCGGGGGTGTGGCTGAAGGTGTCCCAGATCGAAGGACCGCGGCCGTCCTCGTCGTGGGCGCCCTCGATCTGGTAACTCGCCGTCGCGGTACCGAAGGTGAAGCCCCGGGGGAGGGCGGGGAAGGGTGTGCTCATGGTCGTGCCGGGCCCTTTCGGGTCTGTGGTCTGTGGTCCGTGGGTCTGGTGAATGCGGTGCGATGTGGTGAATGCGCGGCGCCGCCGGGCTACTTGACGGAGCCGCCGGTGATGCCGGCCGCCACGTACTTCTGGGCGACCACGAGCAGGATCGCGGCCGGCACGGCGGACACCACCGCCGTCGCCATGACCGCGCCCCAGTCGCTGACATGGGCGCCGATGTACTCGTACATGGACAGGGTGATCGGCTTGACGTCGTCGGTGGTGTTGAGGGTCAGCGCGAACATGAAGTCCGACCAGGCGAAGAGGAAGGCGAACAGGCCCGAGGTGATGAGGGCGTTGCGGCTCATCGGCAGCACGATCCGCCAGAACGCGGTGAAGCGGTTCGCCCCGTCGACCAGCGCGGCCTCCACGACCTCCCTCGGTATGGACACCATGAAGGCACGCAACAGCACGATGGAGAACGGCAGTCCGAGCGAGGCGTCGGCGAGGATGAGGCCGAACGTCGAGTTGACCAGGTTCAGGTCGACGTAGGCGCTGTAGAGCGCGTTGGCGATGACGATGCCCGGCACCATCTGGGTGATCAGCGTGCCGAAGACCATCGTGCGGCTGCCGCGCAGACCGAGCTGCGCGAGGCCGTACGCCGCGGGCGCGGCGAGCGCGAGACACACCACCACGGCGCCGAGCGCCACGACCAGGCTGGTGCCGAGCGAGCCGCCCTGGCTGCTGAGCGCGCGGTGGAAGTTCTCCCAGCCGGGCGCCGTCGGGAACCAGTCCGTCGAGGCGAGGCTCTCGCCGGGCTGGAGGGCGATGTTGAGCATCCAGTACAGCGGGAACAGCAGGACGACCAGAATGACCAGGGCGACGACGGTGTTGGTGCCCCTGCGCAGTTGGCGGGTGGACATGGCGATCACTTCCCCTGGCCGAAGTCGGCGCGGTTGAGGCGCAGATAGAGCACGGCGAACACCGCGCTGACAAGAATGAGGATGTTGCCGACCACCGCGCCCTGCCCGAAGTCCAGTTGCTGGAAGGAGAGCTGGTAGGTGACGGTGCCGAGGGTCTGCGTCGAGTCGGCGGGGCCGCCGCCGGTCAGCGCCAGGATCAGATCGAGGATCTTCACCGTCGACATGAAGCCCAGCACCAGCACCACGGTCACGACGGGACGCAGCAGCGGCAGGGTGACACTGCGGAACGTACGCCAGGCGCCGGCGCCGTCCAGGGACGCGGCCTCGTACAGATCGCGCGGGATCTCCTGGAGCCCGCCGTACAGGATCACCATGTTGAACGGGATGCCGATCCAGACGTTGACCAGGATCGCCGACAGCAGGGCCACGCTCGGGCTGCTGAGCCAGGAGACCGGTGACGAGACGAGGTGCAGGTCCATCAGCAGGCTGTTGACCACCCCGGTGTCCTGGTCGAGGAGCTTTCGCCATACGACCGCAGACACCACCATCGGTACCAGCCAGGGCAGCAGCAGTACGGCGCGCACGAATCCCGACAGCCGGAAGCGGCGGGAGAAGAACACGGCGAGCGCCAGGCCGACGGCGAACTGGCCGAGCAGCGAGCCCAGGGTGAAGACCAGGGTGTGCCAGAGGGAGCCGGTGAACAGCGGGTTGTCGAACACACCGCGCCAGTTGTCGAATCCGTTGAACGGCGACTCACCGGTGAAGAAGGTGCGCGGTGTGTAGTGCTGGAAGCTCATCACGATGTTGCGGACGAGCGGATAGCCGAAGAAGGCCAGCATGTAGAGGACGGCGGGAGCGACGAAGCCCCAGCGCAGCAGTGCGCTGCGGCGCCGGTTGGCCCCGGGGGTCCCCGTGGCCGCGGTGCTGCCCGTCGAACGCGCCGGAACGGCGGCGGTGATGGTCATGGCAGTCGTCTCCTCACTCGCCGGCCGTGGCCCGTGACTGGGCCTGCTTCAGAGCGGCTTCAGGGGTGGAGCGGCCGGTCAGTACGGACTGGAAGGCGCCGGACAGGGCGTCGGAGACGACCGGCCAGTTCGCGCCGACCCGGTCGGTGCGCGAGCGCGCCGTCGCGACCTCGTCGGCGAAGGCGCCGAGCTTCGGGTTCTTGGCCTTGTACGCGGCGGCGGCCGAGGTCCGGGTGGGTACGTTGTTGACGGCTTCGCCCCAAGCGACCTGGTTCTTCTGCTCGTTGAGGCAGTTGATGATGTTCGCCGCGATCCGCTGCCGCCCCTTGTCCTTGGTCTGCGGGACGGTCATCACCGTGCCGCCGATGGGCGGCACCGGCGGCCGGCCCGCCTCGGGGACGGGGATCGCCGCGACCGCCCAGTTCAGGTCCTTGTGCTCGCTCAGCACCGGGACCTGCCAGGGGCCGTTGATCATCATCGCCGTACGGCCCGCGATGAACTGGTCGTTGACGTCCTGCTGGTTCCAGGTGACCGCGGCGCTCGACGCCGACTTCTGCCCCACCAGGTCCTTCCACAACTGCAGGGCCGGCGCGCCCTTGCCGTCGTTGAGATGGGCCTCGTCACCGCCGGCCGACCAGAAGAACGGCAGGAACTGGTAGACGCCGTCGGCGTCCGGCGTCGCGCTGAAGGCCATCCCGTACGTCTTGCCGCGCGTCAGGGTCTTGGCGGCCGCCTTGAGTTCGTCCCAGGTGGTGGGCGGCTCGACGCCGGCCTTCTTGAGCAGGTCCACGTTGTAGAACAGGGCGAGCGAGTTGACCGAACGGGCGATGCCGTACAGCGTGCCCCGGAAGCTGCCCATGGTGATGGCGCTGCCCGACATCCCCGCCACGTCCACACCGGCGCTCTTCAGCGGTACGAGCCCGCCCGTGTCGGCGAACTGCGGCACCTCGGAGCCGTCCAGCTCCAGGATGTCGGTCAGCGAGTGGGACGAGGCCATGCGCAACGCCTTCGACACCACCTGGTCGGCCGGCACGCTGGTCTGCCTGACCTTGACTCCGAGCGGCTTGGCGCACACATCGAAGAACTTCTGTTCCTGATCGTGTTCATGGGTGTCCGTGGCCGAGTTCAGCACGGTGATCGTGCCGGGGTCGGGGACGTTCCCGCAGCCGGTGAGAGCGGCCAGGGTCAGGAAGGCGGTGGCGCAGGCGATCGCGGCCGACGCCGGTGGGCGTCGGCGGGGGAGGTGCATGGTGGCGGCTCTCCGTTCGGTCTACGGCTCTGTGAGAAGACGGAGGTTCAACGTGTCGTCGAACGTCCGTCGAATCGATTCGATTCGACGGAATGCAGCGATGCTAAACGCTCCCGGACATGCCGACAAGGGGTTGGGCAACGCCGAAGCGCGGGAAGCGGCGGCCTGCCGCTTCCCGCGCGTGTGTACGCCTACGGGCGAGGTGTGGACGTACGGGGTGTGAGCGTGTCCGGCGCCGCTAGGCGGGCGCCCCGGAGCCGTCGCCCCGTGCCGGGGCGTCGGTGCCGGCGGCCTGATGGACGCCGCACGACGGGCACAGCCCGCGGTACGTGACGTCGGCCGCCGACACCGTGAAGCCGAACCGCTCGTCGGCCGGCAGGTCCGCCAGCGGGTCGCCGGTCGGGTGGACGTCGCGTACCGCCCCGCAGCCGGAGCACACCAAGTGCTGGTGCGGACGGTGTGCGTTGGGGTCGTACCGCTTGGCGCGGCCGTCGGTGGCGACCTCTATGACCTCACCGATGGAGACCAGTTCACCCAGGGTGTTGTAGACCGTCGCCCGGGAGATCTCGGGCAGCAGCCGAGCCGCCCGCGCGTGCACCTCGTCGGCCGTGAGGTGCACATGGTCACCGTCGAGGACCTGTGCGACGACACGCCGCTGCGAGGTCAGCCGCCAGCTCCGCCCCCGCAGCCGCTCCAGCAGGTCGCTCATATCGGTTCACCTATTCAGGTCCGTGGGATATTCGAAGTTCACCTGTGAACGTCCGAGTTATGACGACATATACACTTGGTACTCTTCTTGACTTGGACAGCATCCATCGTAGGATCGGTTCCGGCAATAACCAAGGGACGGGGAAGACTCCAGTACGGCAGGGGCTATCTGCTTTGTCCGGAAAGATTCCCATGTCTGAGAGGATTCCCATGTCTGAGAACCATGACGCGATCGTCGTAGACGCGAAGACCGACGGGGCGGAGAGCGGCGGCTGCCCCGTCGCGCACGACCGCGCTCCGCACCCCACCCAGGGCGGCGGGAACCGCGAGTGGTGGCCCGAGCGGCTCAATCTGAAGATCCTCGCGAAGAACCCCGCCGTGGCGAACCCGCTCGGCGAGGAGTTCGACTACGCCGAGGCGTTCAGCTCCCTTGATCTCGCCGCCGTCAAGCAGGACATCGCCGAGGTGCTCACCACCTCGCAGGACTGGTGGCCGGCCGACTTCGGCAACTACGGCCCGTTCATGATCCGGATGGCCTGGCACAGCGCCGGCACCTACCGGATCAGCGACGGCCGCGGCGGCGCCGGGGCCGGGCAGCAGCGCTTCGCCCCCCTCAACAGTTGGCCGGACAACGGGAACCTGGACAAGGCCCGCCGGCTGCTGTGGCCGGTCAAGAAGAAGTACGGCCAGCAGCTCTCCTGGGCCGACCTGATGGTTCTCACCGGCAACGTGGCCCTGGAGACGATGGGCCTGGAGACCTTCGGCTTCGCCGGCGGCCGCGCCGACGTCTGGGAGCCCGAGGAGGACGTCTACTGGGGTCCCGAGACCACCTGGCTCGGTGACGAGCGCTACACCGGCGACCGCGAGCTGGAGAACCCGCTCGGCGCCGTGCAGATGGGCCTCATCTACGTCAACCCCGAAGGCCCGAACGGCAACCCGGACCCGATCGCCTCGGCCCGCGACATCCGCGAGACGTTCCGCCGCATGGCGATGAACGACGAGGAGACGGTCGCCCTCATCGCCGGCGGCCACACCTTCGGCAAGACCCACGGCGCGGGACCCGCCGAGAGCGTGGGCGCCGACCCCGAGGCCGCCCCGATCGAGGCGCAGGGCCTCGGCTGGGCCAACACCTTCGGCACCGGCAAGGGCGCGGACGCCATCACCTCCGGCCTTGAGGTCACCTGGACCGGCACGCCCACCCGCTGGAGCAACGGCTTCTTCGACAACCTCTTCGGCTACGAGTGGGAGCTGTTCAAGAGCCCCGCCGGCGCCAACCAGTGGCGGCCGAAGGACGGCGCGGGCGCGGGTACCGTCCCGCACGCCCACGACGCGTCGAAGAAGATCGCGCCGTCGATGCTCACCACCGACCTGGCGCTGCGCTTCGACCCGGTCTACGAGCCGATCGCCCGCCGCTTCCACGAGCACCCCGACCAGTTCGCCGACGCCTTCGCCCGCGCCTGGTACAAGCTGACCCACCGCGACATGGGCCCGAAGTCGCTCCACCTCGGCCCCGAGGTCCCCGCCGAGACCCTGCTGTGGCAGGACCCGCTGCCTGAGGCGGAGGGCGCGGCCATCGGCGCCGACGACGTGACCGCCCTCAAGGCGAAGATCCTCGGCTCCGGCCTTTCGGTGTCCCAGCTCGTCTCGGCCGCCTGGGCCTCGGCGTCCACCTACCGCGGCAGCGACAAGCGCGGCGGCGCCAACGGCGCCCGGGTGCGCCTCGCGCCGCAGAGCGGCTGGGAGGTCAACAACCCCGACGAGCTGGCCGCCGTGCTGCGCGTCCTGGAGAGCGTCCAGCGCGAGTTCAACGCCGGCTCGGGCGCCGCGAAGGTGTCCCTGGCCGACCTGATCGTGCTCGGCGGCACAGCGGCGGTCGAGAAGGCAGCCAAGGACGCCGGCCACGCCGTGGAGGTCCCCTTCGCCGCGGGCCGTGTCGACGCGACGGAGGAGCACACCGACGCCGAGTCGTTCGCGGCGCTGGAGCCGGCGGCCGACGGGTTCCGCAACTACCTCGGCAAGGGCAACCGGCTCCCCGCCGAGTACCTGCTGCTGGACCGCGCGAACCTGCTCACCCTCAGCGCTCCCGAGCTGACGGTCCTCGTCGGCGGCCTGCGGGTCCTCGGCGCGAACTACGACGGGTCGAAGCTGGGCGTCCTCACGGAGACCCCGGGCACGCTGACCAACGACTTCTTCGTCAACCTGCTCGACCTGGGTACGACGTGGACGGCGACGTCCGAGGACGCGAACACGTTCGAGGCCCGTGACGCCTCGGGCGCTGTCAAGTGGACCGGCAGCCGTGCCGACCTCGTCTTCGGCTCCAACTCGGAGCTGCGCGCGCTCGCCGAGGTCTACGCGAGCGACGACGCGAAGCAGAAGTTCGTGAGCGACTTCGTCGCGGCCTGGACCAAGGTCATGAACCTCGACCGGTTCGACCTCGTCTGATCGCAGTCCGGCGCAGAGCGTCCAGGCCGGCCCGTGCGGTCGGCCTGGACGTTTTTCGTGTGCGGGGTACGGACGAATCCTGGGTGCGGGATACGGACGAGCCGGCGCGCCCCGGTACAACCGCGCCGTCCCGGGCAGGTGAACCACGTCCTGTGATCCCCGAGCCGAGAAGAGGGCGTCGATGACCGGCCAGCGCGTGGAGCCAGGCGAGGACGCGGCACAAGGCGACGACGCCTGGTGGCGGTCCGCCGTCGTCTACCAGGTCTACCCCCGCAGCTTCGCCGACTCCGACGGAGACGGCATCGGCGACCTGGCCGGTCTCACCGGCAAGCTGGACCACCTCGCCGACCTGGGCGTCGACGTGCTGTGGCTGTCCCCGGTCTACCCCTCGCCGCAGGACGACAACGGCTACGACATCAGCGACTACCGGAACATCGACCCCGTCTTCGGCGACCTGGCCGCCTTCGACCGGCTGCTGGCAGCCGTGCACGAGCGCGGTATGCGGCTGATCATGGACCTGGTCGTCAACCACACGTCCGACGAACACCCCTGGTTCCAGGAGTCGCGCGATCCGGACAGCCCCAAGCGCGACTGGTACTGGTGGCGGGCGCCGCGCGACGGCGCCGAACCCAACAACTGGGGCTCGTTCTTCTCCGGTTCGGCCTGGGCGCACGACGCGGCGAGCGACGCGTACTACCTCCATCTGTTCTCGCCCAAGCAGCCCGACCTCAACTGGGAGAACCCCGACCTGCGCCAGGCCGTCTACGCCATGATGCGCTGGTGGCTCGACCGGGGCGTGGACGGCTTCCGGATGGACGTCGTCAACTTCATCTCCAAGGACCCGGCCCTGCCCGACGGCGCGCTGCACGGCGACGGGCCGTTCGGCGACGGCTCGCCGTACTTCGTCTGCGGGCCGCACATCCACGACTACCTCCAGGAAATGCACCGCGAGGTGACCGCCCGGTACCCCGGGCGGCTGCTGACCGTCGGGGAGATGCCGGGCGTGACCGTCGAACAGGCCCGGTTGTTCACCGATCCGCGGCGCGCCGAACTCGACATGGTGTTCCAGTTCGAGCATGTCGGACTCGACCACGGCCAGGGCAAGTTCGACCCGCGACCGCTGCGGCTGACCGACCTGAAGGCATCCCTGGGCCGCTGGCAGACCGGCCTCGCCGGCGTCGGCTGGAACAGCCTCTACTGGAACAACCACGACCAGCCGCGCGCCGTCTCGCGGTTCGGCGACGACAGCCCCCGGCACCGCACCCGGTCGGCGACGATGCTCGCCACCGTGCTGCACCTGCACCGGGGTACGCCGTACGTCTACCAGGGCGAGGAACTGGGCATGGCCAACGCCCCGTTGCGCACCATCGAGGACTTCAGGGACATCGAATCCCTCAACTACTACACGCAGGCACTCGACGCGGGCCAGGAGCCCGAGGACGTCCTGCGCGGGCTGCGGGCCATGGGCAGGGACAACGCCCGCACCCCCATGCAGTGGGACGCCTCCGCGCAGGCCGGCTTCACCACCGGCACCCCCTGGATCCCGGTCAACCCCGACCACACCGAGATCAACGCGGCAGCCGCGTACGCCGACCCGGCGTCGGTCTACCACCACTACCGCAGGCTGATCGAGCTGCGGCACAGCGAACCGGCCGTCGTGCACGGCGACTTCACCATGCTGCTGCCGGACGACGAGCGGATCTACGCGTTCACCCGCCAATACGGCGGCACGACGCTGCTGGTCGCCGGGAACTTCACCGGGGACATCGTCGCCGTGGACCTGCCCGAGGGCTGGGCGGGCGCCGAACTCCTCCTGGACAACGGCCCGTCCGCCACGGACGAGCCCGGCCGGCTCGTCCTCGCCCCCTGGGAGGCGAGGGTGCACCGGCGTACCCGGTGACCCGCACCGATGATCCCGGACTCCCCGGGTACGCGGACTCCATGACCGTTTACGGATTCCACGCCTCACACGAACAGGTGCCCCCCGCCGACCTGTTGGCCGCCGTCGTCCACGCCGAGAACGCCGGCTTCACCGCCGCCATGTGCTCGGACCACTTCTCGCCCTGGAGCGTCCGGCAGGGCGAGTCGGGCTTCGCGTGGTCCTGGCTCGGCGCCGCCCTCCAGGCCACCGACCAGGTCCCGTTCGGCGTCGTCAACGCGCCCGGACAGCGCTACCACCCGGCGATCATCGCCCAGGCCATCGCCAGCCTCGCCGCCATGTACCCGGGCCGCTTCTGGGCCGCCCTCGGCAGCGGCGAGGCGTCCAACGAGCACATCACCGGCGGCGGCTGGCCCCGCAAGGACGTCCGCAACGCGCGGCTGCGCGAGTGCGTCGACGTCATCCGGGCGCTGCTGCGCGGCGAGGAGGTCAGCCACGACGGACTTGTGACCGTGGACCGGGCCCGGCTGTGGACCCGCCCCGACACCATGCCGCCGCTGATCGGCGCCGCGTGCAGCGAGGCCACGGCGCGCTGGTGCGCGGAGTGGGCCGACGGCCTGATCACCGTCAACGCGCCGCACGAGACGCTGCGCCGGATCGTCGACGCCTACCGCTCAGCCGGCGGCGCGGGACCGCTGCACCTGCAGGCCCATCTGAGCTGGGCACCCGACCTGGAGGCCGCCCGCGCCATCGCGCACGACCAGTGGCGTACCAACGTGCACGGCCCGCCGGTCAGTTGGGACCTCGACTCAGCGACGCTCTTCGACAGCGTCAGCGAGGACGTGTCGCACGAGCGGGTGGCCGAGTCGGTCAACGTATCGGCGGACCTCGGCCAGCACGCGGCCTGGCTCCAGGAGTACGCGGACCTCGGCTTCGACGCGGTCATGCTGCACCATGTCGGCCAGGAACAGGGCCCCTTCATCGACGCGTTCGGCGCCGACGTGCTGCCGCAACTGGACGTCACCCGCCCCAAGCCGTACTACGCGGAGAGTGCCCGATGAGGCTGACCAGGACATCCGACCTGTGGTGGAAGAACGCCGTCGTGTACTGCCTGGACGTGGAGACGTACCAGGACAGCAACGGCGACGGCACCGGGGACTTCGCCGGGCTGACCCAGCGGATCGACCATCTCGTACGCCTCGGCGTCACCTGTGTGTGGCTGATGCCCTTCTATCCGACCAGGGAGCGCGACGACGGCTACGACATCACCGACTTCTACGCCGTCGACCCGCGGCTCGGCACGCTCGGCGACTTCACCGAGTTCGTCCGCACCGCACGCGACCGGGGCATCCGGGTCATCGCCGACCTGGTCGTCAACCACACGTCCGACCACCATCCGTGGTTCCAGGACGCCCGCTCCAGCCGTACGTCCGAGCACCGCGACTGGTACGTCTGGGCCGACACCCCGCCCGAGGACGGCCCCAAGGGCGTCGTCTTCCCCGACGTCGAGAAGAGCGTCTGGGAGTACGACGAGGGCACCGAGCAGTACTACCTGCACCGCTTCTACAAGCAGCAGCCCGACCTGAACGTCGCCAACCCGGCGGTGCGCGACGAGATAGCCCGGATCATGGGCTTCTGGACGCAGCTCGGACTCTCCGGCTTCCGCGTCGACGCCGTCCCGTTCCTGCTGGAGACCGACGGCCAGGAGGACGCGGACCAACTGCCCGACCCGCACGAGTACCTCGCCGATCTGCGCGCCTTCCTCGGCCGCCGCAGCGGGGACGCGGTCCTGCTGGGCGAGGTCAATCTGCCCTATCCCGACACGGCGAAGTTCTTCGGCAGCCAGGAGTCGTCCCGCGGCGACGAGTTGACGATGTGCTTCGACTTCATCGGCATGCAGCGGATGTATCTGTCCATGGCGCGCGGCGAGGCGGCGCCGCTGGCCGCCGCCCTGCGGGAGCGCCCCGACGCGCCCCGCGACGCGCACTGGGCGACGTTCGTCCGCAACCACGACGAACTGACGCTCGACAAGCTCGACGACGACGAGCGCGCCGAGGTGTTCGCGGCCTTCGGCCCCGACAAGGACATGCAGCTCTACGACCGCGGCCTGCGCCGCAGGCTGCCGCCGATGGTCGAAGGCGACCGGCGCCGCGTGGAGTTGGCGTACAGCCTGCTCTTCACCCTGCCCGGCACCCCGGTCCTCTTCTACGGCGAGGAGATCGGCATGGGGGAGAACCTGGCGGCCGAGGGCCGGCAGGCCGTACGCACCCCGATGCAGTGGACCCCGGACAAGGGCGGCGGCTTCTCCACCGCTGACGCGGGACGCCTGCCCAACCCCGTGGTGGAGGGCGCGTTCGGGCCGAGGCGGGTCAACGCGCACGACCAGGCGCAGGACCCCGATTCGCCGCTCGGCCGGATGCGGACCCTGATCGAGCGCTACCGCGAGGCACCCGAACTGGCCTGGGGCGACTACGAAGTCCTCGACACCGACGACACCGGCGTACTGGCCCATGTCAGTTCACTGCCCGAAGGCGCGGTGCTGGCGCTGCACAACTTCTCCGACGGGCCGGTCACAGCGACCACAACGGTCCCCGGGCTGAAGGGCGGCCGGCTGCTCACCGACCTGTTCACCGCCGACACGGTCAAAGCGGCGGCGGGCGGCCAGGTGAGCGTGGACCTGGCACCGTACGGCTACCGCTGGCTGCGGGTGAACACCCCGCTGGACGACCCGGACCGGACGACCGCCGCCTGAGCGAGCGGCCACGCCGCTGAATTCGGTCGCTTCTCGTGGGGCGAGCCGTTACCTTCTGCCGGAGCGCGGTGACGTGCACGGCGCTCCGGCGAAGGGAAGCCGCCCGTGGAGACCGAGAGCCTGCGGACCGACCGGCTGGGCTTGCTGCTCGACCAGTTCGACAAGGCCAGGGAGATGGCCCAGGTGCGGCTGGCGGGCCTCGGCGACGAGGAGTTCCGGTGGGAACCGGCGGCCGGCGCCTGGTCGGTCCGGCGCCGGGAGGAGGCGCGGACACCGAGGGCCTTCGGCCCCGGCGCCTGGGTGCTGGACCTGGGCGCCCCCGACATCCCGGCGAACGAGTACGCGGAGGTCGCCCGGCAGGCGGCCGGCGGCATGACCGTCGCGAAGATCGCCGAGGACTGGAGCGTGAGCACGGAGCGGGTCGAGGAGGTCCTCGCCCACACCGGCCCGCTCCCCGCCGACGACGCGCCGGTCACGACCATCGCCTGGCGGCTGGCACATCTGCACTTCCACTTCGCCGGCGGCTGGGAGTGGACCTTCGGCGAACGGCGGCACGAGCCGAAGGAACTGGTCGACTTCACCCCCTCCGCCGCTCTGGCGGTCGACCGGTTCTGGGCGCTGACCGACCGCTGGCGCGAGAGCGTCGCCACCGTCACCGAGGAGCAACTGGACACGGTCGGCTTCTCCCAGTACCCGTACGGCTCCGACCCCGACGACCCGTTCGTGTCCGTACTCGCCGGGTCCAATCTCGAATTCATCCACCACATGGCCGAGATCGCGCTGCTCCGCGACTTGTGGCGGTCCGGCGCCGCAAGGCGTTATTGAAACTCCTCGCAAGCTCATCTACCCTTCTCGGTATGGCGAATCAAATAGCGGCAGGACCGGAAATCCTCGCCTATGTGCGGGAGTTCTCGCTCAGGGAAGACGAGGTTCTGCGCGAACTGCGCCAGATGACCGCGGAGCTGCCCGGTGGGGAAGCGATGCAGGTCATGGCCGAGGAGGGGCAGTTCCTCGCATTTCTGATAACGACCACCGGTGCCACGGACGTCCTGGAGATCGGTACATTCACGGGATACAGCACCCTGTGGATGGCTCGCGCTCTTCCGCCGCACGGAAAACTGGTCACCTGTGACATCGCCGACCGATGGCCGGAGATCGGTGCCGATTATTGGCGGCGTGCGGGTGTTTCCGAGCAGATCGATGTGCGCGTCGGTCCGGCCGTCGAAACTCTGGAGAAAATGCTCGCCGACGGTGGTGCGGATCGTTTCGGTCTCGTTTTCATCGATGCCGACAAAGCGAATTATCCGCAGTACTACGAGCTGGCTCTGCGGCTGGTGCGGCCGGGCGGTCTGGTGGTCGTGGACAACACGCTTTTCTTCGGCCGGGTCATCGATCCCCGCGCCGACGACGCGGACACCACCGGTGTCCGCGAGGTCAATGCCAGGATCCGGGACGACCAGCGGGTCGACATCTGCATGCTCCCGATGGCCGACGGCATCACGCTGGTCCGCCGGCGGTGAGATCCGGAGCGACGAGCCGGGCCGTCGTAGGGGCCGCCCGGCGCTCCGCGGCAAGGTGCAGCACCTGGACGTCGTCGCCGGGACTCCCCGGGACCGCGCCCCGGCACTCGCAGGGCTGCTCGTCGAAGCCGCCGAACCGGTAGGCGATCTCCATCATCCGGTTGCGCTCGGTGGCGCGGAAGTCCGCCAGCAGATGGACACCGGCCTGCCCCGCCTGGTCGACCAGCCAGTTCAGGATGATCGTCCCCGCGCCGTACGCCACCACGCGGCACGAGGTGGCGAGCAGCTTCAGATGCCAGGCTGACGGATGCTTCTCCAGCAGCAGCACCCCCACGGCGCCGTGCGATCCGAACCGGTCGGTGAGCGTCGTGACCAGCACCTCATGGCCGGGGTCGGCGAGCAGCGCGCGCAGCGCCTCGTCGGAGTAGTGCACCCCGGTCGCGTTCATCTGGCTGGTGCGCAGGGTCAGTTCCTCCACCCGCGACAGCTCGTCGTCGGTGGCCCGCCCGATGCGCATCTCCAACTCCAGCGAGCGGAGGAAGTCCTCGTCCGAGCCGGTGAACCGGGACTGCTCGTCCGTGCGCCGGAAGCCGGCCTGGTACATCTCGCGGCGCCGCCGCGAGTCGACGGTCACCGAGCGGGGGGTGAACTCGGGCAGGTCGAGCAGTGTCGCGGCGGCCTCCGCCGGGTAGCAGCGCACGTCCGGCAGATGGAAGGCGACCTCGGCCCGCTCGGCGGGCTGGTCGTCGATGAAGGCGACGGTGCCGGCGGCGAAGTCCAACCGCTCGGTGATCCGGCGTACGGCGTCCGACTTGCGTCCCCAGCCGATCTCCGCCACGACGAAGTACTCGGCGACGCCCAACTCCTCCAACTGGGCCCAGGCGAGGTCGTGGTCGTTGCGGCTGGACACCGACTGGAGGATGCCCCGCGCGTCGAGGCCGACGATCACCTCACGGATCTCCTCGGACAGGACGACCTTCCCGTCCTCCAGCAACGTGCCCTGCCAGAGCGTGTTGTCGAGGTCCCAGACCAGGCACTTCACGGTCACGGGCGGGACGACCGCCGCGGTGTCGCTCATGTTCGGCTCCTTGAACGGGGTCGGCGGGGTCACCGGCGGCCGAGCGCGTGCTCGGCCAAAACGAGCTGGCACATCTCGTTGCTGCCCTCGATGATTTCCATCAGCTTGGCGTCGCGGTACGCCCGCGCCACCACATGGCCGTCCTGCGCCCCGGCCGATGCCAGCACCTGGACGGCGGCGGCCGCGCCCCTGGCCGCGTGCCCGGCGCTGACGTACTTCGCCAGCACGGCCGAGGTGACCAGGTCGGCGTCGTTCTCGTCCCAGCAGCGGCTCGCGTGCTCGCAGGCCCGGGTGGAGACCTGCTCGGCGGTCCACAGGTCGGCCAGATGCCGGGCCACGAGCTGGTGCTGACCAAGTGTCTTGCCGAACTGCTCGCGCGTTCCGGCGTGTTCGACGGCCGCGGTCACACAGGCCCGCAGGATCCCGACACATCCCCAGGCGACGGAGAGCCGGCCGTACGCCAGCGCCGTCGTCACGAGCAGGGACAGCGGCTGCCGGCCGCCGCCCAGCAGACTGCTGAGCGGCAACCGCACGTCGGTCAGCCGGACTTCCGCATGCCCGGCCGCCCGGCAGCCCAGCGGATCGGCCACCCGCCGCACCTCGACCCCGGGCGCCGCGCTGTCCACGACCACCACCGCGCCGCCCTCGTCCATCCGGGCGACGACCAGGATGAGATCGGCGTAGTCGGCGGCGGTCACCCACTTCTTGCTGCCGTTGAGCAGCAGCGTGTCCCCTTCGACGGTGACGGTGGTCCCGATGGCCGACAGGTCGCTGCCCGCCTGGGACTCGCTGAAGGCCACGGCCGCCGTCTCGCCCGACACCAGCCGGGGCAGCAGCTCCGCCGCCTGCGCCGGGTCACCGAGCCGTTCGACGGTCCACGCGGCCATGCCCTGCGAGGTCATGACGCTCCGCAAGGAGCTGCACAGACTGCCGACATGGGCGGTGAACTCGCCGTTGTCCGCGCTGCTCCAGCCGGGGCCGCCGTACGCCGCGGGGATCTGGGCGGTGAGCTGCCCCGCGGCGCCGAACTTGCGCACCAGGTCCTCGGGCAGCCGGCCGGCCCGGTCCCAGCCGGCCGCCCGGTCACCGACCAGTTCGGTGACCGCCGAAGCGGCGGCGGCGACGCCGTCACGCACCGGGACCGCCGGGGGCGGGCTGCCTGAGCCGTTCGACCAGCGCGGCCATCCGCTGCACCGTGCGGAAGTTGTCCACCCGCAGATCGCCGCCGCGGATGGCGATGCCGTACGACTTCTCCAGATGCACCACCAGCTCCATGGCGAAGAGCGAGGACAGCCCACCCGTACCGAAGACATCGGCGTCGGTGGCCCAGCTCCTCCCCGTACGCTTCGCCAGGAAATCCAGCATTTCCTTCTCGACGGCTTCGGAGCCGCCGAAGGGCTCCGGCTCCGGCCGGTCGGATGGCGTGGTCATGCCTGTTCTCCTTCGTACTCGTACTCGTAGAAGCCGCGCCCGCTCTTGCGGCCGAGGTGGCCGGCCCGCACCATCTCCAGCAGCAGGTCGCAGGGGCGGCACCCTTCGTCGCCCGTCCTGCTGTGCAGCACCCACAGCGAGTCGACCAGGTTGTCGAGACCGATGAGGTCGGCGGTGCGCAGCGGGCCCGTCGGGTGGCCGAGGCAGCCCTGCATGAGCTGGTCGACCGACTCGGTGCTCGCGGTACCGGCCGCCACCACCCGTACCGCGTCGTTGATCATGGGGTGCAGCAGCCGGCTGGTGACGAAACCCGGTGCGTCGTCGACCACGATCGGCTGCCGGCCCAGCGAGGCGAGCAGCGCCCGCAGCGCGTCCAGCGTCGCCGCCCCCGTCTGAGGACCCCGGATGACCTCGACCGTCCGGATCAGATACGGCGGATTCATGAAGTGCGTACCGACCAGATCGGCCGGCCGCGCCGTCGCCAGGGCCAGCTCGGCGATCGGGATCGCCGAGGTGTTCGAGATGATCGGGGTGCCCGGCGCGACCAGCCCCGACACGTCGGCGAGGACCTTCGCCTTGGCGTCGGCGTCCTCGGTGACCGCCTCGATCACCGCGACGGGGGCGCTGTCGCCCGCCGGCAGGTCGGCGAGCGACAGACCGGTGACGAGCGCGCCCGGGACCGCTTCCTCGGGCAGCGCGCCCATCAGCCGCGCCGTCCGCACCTGGTGGTCGATCTTCGCCGGAGCCTCGTCGAGCCGGCGCCGGTCCAGGTCGACCAGCGACACCGCGATCCCGTGCCCGATCGCCAGCGCGGCGATCCCCGAGCCCATCACTCCCGCTCCGAGCACCACAAGTCGTGGCCCGGCACCCGGCGTACCGTTCTCCGCTGCCATGTCGCTCTCTTTCCGTCCCGGAAGCTCGCCGGCCTCCGGGGCACGTGGGACGCCGGTGGTCACTCCTCCGAACTGACCCCGGTCCGCCGGGGCCGCGGTGGTACGAGATCGTCCGCGGGGTCCGTGTAGAACTGCTGCGCCCACTGCCGGTAGCGGCCGATGGGCCCGTCGCCCTTGGCGAGCTTCGGGTGCTCGACATGCTCCTGGTGGTGCCACATCAGCAGGTCGGCGCCGGTGTCCATGCTCCCCACCCGCTGCAGGACGCTGCTGAGCAGCCGGGAGGTCGGCAGGGTCACCCTGCGGCCCACCGCACCGGGCACCCGGGGGATGTCGGCCAGCTCCAGCTTCGTACCGAACCTGAGCTGGATGCGGCCAGGACCTGTGGGGGTCGCGTGGAGCATCACGTACATGGTGCCGAGCCCCGCGGGCAGCACCGTGCGCGCAGCGATGCTGGCCAGTCCGATCACCGTGAGCGTGTACGACTGGTTGAAGCCGCGCACCATGGTGCCCCGGGCGGTCGCCGTGACCGTGCTGGTCTGCTCGCCCGCCACCGGATTGCCGCCGATGTCGAGGCCCGTCAGACCGTGCAGCGCCGGCAGATGCCCCCAGTCGAAGGCGTTCTCCATGACGTCCTGCGGGTGGCCCGCGATGTCGAACGTGTTGTGGCTGAACGGCTGCCGGTCGTCCATGGGGAAGGCCGGCACCTCCCACTGCGGGGGCAGGCCGAGGGCGTGCCGCCACACATAGACCGAGCCGTTGGCCTCGCACACCGGGTACTGCGTCAGCGACGCCTTCGGCGGCGGCTGGTCGTAGGCCGTACGCACACAGGTGCCGGACGGGTCGAAGGCGAACCGGTGGAAGGGGCAGACGATGTCCTCGCCCTCGACCGATCCGCCGACCCCGAGATGCGCGCCCAGATGCGGGCACTGCGGCCGGACGGCCCGCAGTACGCCCTTGGACGTGCGGTAGAGGACGACCTCCGCGCCCGCGAGCGGGCGGGTGGTGACGGTTCCGGGCCGCACTTCGGAGCTGAAGGCCAGACAGAACCACCCGTTCGGGTAGGGGAGGGAGGAAGCGCGCAGACTGTCGGCCGGGGCCGCGGTGGGCAGGCTCACCTCCCTGTTCGTGAGGAGGTGCTTCACCAGAGGCTTCAGGTGAGGCTTCACGGCATCACTCCTAGTGCTTCACCGGGCAGGTGCCGGCGCCCGGCTGTGTGGACGACTGGACAGGGGTGGCCAGCGGTGCGGCCGTGTGCGCCTCGGCGTCGTTGCCGCCGCCGGTCCGCCGCTCGCTGAGCCGCATGCGTACCCCGCGCGAACTGAGGCTGGTCTCCACCTTGGGCTTGAACGGCTGCTCGCCGACGGGGGACAGCTCCCAGCGGGAGACGACGGCGGTGAGGGCCAGGATCGCCTCGGTGAGGGCGAACTGGTCCCCGATGCATTTGCGCGCCCCGGCGCCGAACGGGATGTAGGTGGCCCGGTCGGGCTGCCCTTCGAGCCAGCGGTCCGGGTCGAACGTGTCGGGATCGGTGTACAGATCGGGCCTGCGGTGCAGCAGGTACGGGCTGAGCACGATGGTGCTGCCGCCCTTGAGCCGCACCCCGCCCAGCTCGGTGTCCGACCGGACGGCGCGGGTCATCATCCAGGCGGGCGGATACAGCCGCAGCGTCTCGGTCACCACCCGGCCGGCCAGGCCGAGCGCGGGCAGATGCGCGGCGTCGAGCTTCCCGCCGGCCAGGACCTCGTCGCTCTCGGCCTGGAGCCGGCGCTGGATGTCCGGGTGCGTGGACACCAGGTGCAGGGCCCAGGCCAGGGTGATGGCCGTGGTCTCCATCCCGCCGAGGAAGAACGTGAGGGCCTCGTCGGCGAGTTCGGCGTCGCTGAGCTGCTTCTGGCCGTCCTGGCTCTCCTCGTCGACCGCGGCGACCAGGGTGGAGAGCAGGTCGGCGTGGTCGGTCGGATCGGCGCGCCGCTCGGCGATGATCTCCGCGATGGTGGCGGCCAGCCGGTTGGTGGCGTTCTCGTACTGGCGCTTGCGTGGCGTCGGCACCCGGCGCAGCAGCGCCGGGGTCATCATCCGGCGGAAGAACGCGGTCACGATGGTCGCGGTGTCGGCCAGCGCCCGCCGCATGGTCTCTTCCGGCAGTGCGCCGCTGAACATCGTCTCCATGGTGGCGCGGGTGGTCAGCGTCATCATTTCCTGGGTGACGTCGAGGACGTCGCCGTCGTGCCAGGAGTCGGCCTTCAGCGTCGCCGCGCGGGCGAACACCGCGCCGTACCCGGGGAGCCGGGTGGGGTGGAACGACGGCTGGCACAGCCGCCGTTGGCGCCGGTGCAGGGGGTACGCGCAGGTGGACAGGCCGTCGCCGATGACCTCGCGGATCCGGTCGTAGATCGGGCCGCCCTTGTCGAAGACGCGGTCGTTGAGGAACACCTGCCGGGTCAGGTCGGGGTCGCAGATCATCATGGCGGTGCTCGGGCCCAGCCGGACGCGGACCATCTTGCGGTAGCCGGACAGGGACATGATGAACGCCAGTGGGTCGCGGAGCAGCGGCAGCGCGTGCCCCAGCAGCGGCAGCGCCCCCGGCGCCAGCGGAACCGACGCGGCGGTCGCCGTGGTGGTGGTGTCGGTCATGAACGACTTCCTTCTGTGGGTGAGTGGCCGGCGGATCCGGCGGCGGGTACGGGTACGGCGGCGACGGGGTCGCGGGTGATTTCGAGCAGCGCCGTGGTCCAGCGGAAGCCGACCCCGAAACTCACGACGAGGACGCGTTCGCCGGCCCGCAGGGTGCCGGAGCGGAACATCCGGTCGAGGGCGAGCAGGTTGTCGCTCGGCCCCGCGTGGCCGAGGTGCCTGCCGAAGATCCAACTGGTGTCGTCGCAGCGGCGGCCGAGCGGTGAACCGGTCAGCAGCAGATCGAGCACGGCCGAGCCGATCGCGATGGCCGCGACGTGCGAGACGTCCCGCGCTTTCACCCCGGTCTCGTCGAGAACGGTCTGGATGCAGCGGTGGGTTGCCCGCTGCATCACCTCGATGTGGGGCATGAACCCGGTGTCCTCGACGATGAACTGCCGCTCACCACCACCGGCGTGGTAACCCTTCCTGGTCCGGGTCAGCACCTCCAGTTGCGGCTCCGTGGCGTGCGCGGTCGCCAGCAGCCGGGCGAAGCCCGTCCCCCGGGTGACCACGGCCGCCGCGCCGGCGTCACCGGCCACGTACCCCATCTCCCGTACATGGCCCCACCGTTGGTCGGAGAAGCGGGCACCAGCCGTGACCAGCGCGGCTTTCGCGGCCGGCCGGGCGGTGAGATGTTCGGCCGCGGCGACGAGTCCGGCGACCCCGCCGTCACTGGCGGCGCCCAACTCGATCCCGGCGGTGTCCTTTCCGCCGAGCACCCGCAGGATGTACGGCGCCGGCGTGAAGTGGTCCTCGTCCTGGAAGTTGGCGTGCACGAGCAGACTCAGGTCGGCACTGGCGACGTTCGCGTGGCGCAGCGCCTTGAGCCCGGCCCTGACCGCCATCTGCGTCGGCGTGTGGTCCCTCGAGACGGCGGCCGACGTGAAGCCGTTGAGCCCCGCCACGGAAGGCTGTTCGGTGACCGGTCCGCCCCACGGCCCGTGCTCGGGCTTGATGGGAGGGATCCACGCACCGGTCCCTGCGATCGTGATGTCCTGCCACAACACTGCTGTCTCCTCGGCTGTCAGCGGGTCACGAGAGGTGCGTCTGCGGAACGCGGGCGCGCGGCCTGACCAGCTCTCCGCTGTGGTCCAGGGGGTGTGCGGCGACCCCGGCGATCCGGGCCAGCACCCGGCCGCCACCGGTCACCGCGGTCAGGTCCCCGGTGTCGAAGTCGCAGTGCAGCCGGATGTCCGGGTTCTCCGCGCTGAGCCCGCAGTCGTTGCCAGGACCGCCGAGATCGACCTCGTCGAGGCCGGCCATCGGGCCGACCAGCGGCGGTTGGTCGCCGCGCGGCGGCAGCAGCAGCAGATGCACCATCGCGTCCAGCAGGATCGCCGGCACGGTCATCCCCGCCAGCGCCGGAGCCCAAGTGGCGTGGTCCAGAGCCCACTTGGCGCTGTTCCCGGTCCGTCCGCGCGTGTAGTCACCGGTACCCGCGAACGGGCCGGTGAGCGAGATCGGCGGATCGGGGGAGTAGACCGGCGGCGCGAAATCGGGTTCGGGTTCGTACGACGAGGTGTCGGGCGGTCCCGCGAGCGCGGGATAGCCCTGCGCCAGCAGCACCTTCGTCTCGCACAGCAGGTCGTTGAAGCGCAGCACCTTGCCGTTCTTGCCGATCCGGTGCGCCGTCATCCGGACGGCCACCTCGGTGCGGTCGCGCTCGCGGCCCGTGACCCGCGCCTCGACCGCCACCGTGCGCAGCGGCCCGGCGAGTCTGACCGTGATCGACGTCCGGCAGACGAGATCGCGGAACCCGGTGACCACCAGGCCGGGGCAGAGCGCCGAGGCAGCGGCCGCCGCCGCTTCGAGCGTGAACGTACCGGCCAGCGTGTACTCGCCGTTGACCCGGTGATGGCGCATCCAGCGCCCGTCCCGCTCGGCCAGGGTGCTCGGGTCCCAGGTCTTGGTGAACACCGCCCAGTCCTTGCCGCGGTGCAGGACACCGTCGAGCAGCGGACTGGCCAGCGACGGGTCCGGCGCCGCGGGCGCGGGCGCGTCCGGCGCGGGGACCTGCGGTTCGCCGGCGGAACCGTACGTGCTGATACCGCGCCGGGCCAGCAGGACGCGCTCCTCCTCCCGGATGAAGAACGAGACCCCGCCGGCCGGCGGACCGGTCACGGTGGAGAGGAACTGCGCGCAGCCCTGCGCGGTGCTGATGTAGGCGTCCATCTTGTTGCGTTCGAGCGTCTCCCGCATGGTGGCGCTGCTGGCGACGCCGACCTCCCGCCAGCCGCTCCAGAGGACGGAGAACTCCTGATGCCCTGCGGGGCCGTGCCGCTGGGCACTCGCGCCCGCGTAGGCGAGGTACTCGTTGACGGCGCAGTAGTCGATGTCGCCGGGCGCGGGAGCGAGCGTCGCCAGGGTGCTGAAGTTGCACCAGATCCGCGGCAGCCGCCCCGCCAGGGCCCGTTTGAGGTTCCGGTAGCCGATCGCCTTGGTGGCCCTGACCGCCCGGAAGTCGGTGAGGGTCTTGGCGTGCAGCGCGCGCGAACGCAGGTCCAGGACGGTGTTGATGAGCAGGTCGATCCGACCGTGCCGGTCCAGCACCTCGTCGAGGACGGCGGTGGTGCGCTCGGCGTCGAGGATGTCGCACACGCGGTGGTGGACCCGGTCCTCGCCGCACAGTTCCGTCAGCCGCCGTACCGTACGGCGCACCTCCAGCCGGCCCTGGGCCTTCTCGTACGCGGCCCGCAGCTCACCCACCGAGGCGCCGGGGCG
This sequence comes from Streptomyces sp. NPDC087906, assembly GCF_055584925.1. Classification (NCBI taxonomy): domain Bacteria; kingdom Bacillati; phylum Actinomycetota; class Actinomycetes; order Kitasatosporales; family Streptomycetaceae; genus Streptomyces; species Streptomyces sp. NPDC087906. Next base: position 176,206 of record NZ_JBVJLC010000002.1, on the reverse strand, counting down.
GTTGCGGCGCTCCGACGCGATGAACTCCGCCTGGGGCGGCAGCGGTTCGTCGGTCTCCGGCAGCGGGGTGCGGCCGATGACGTACACGTACGGGCGGTCGCTGGTGCGGGCCACCGCGTGCAGCAGCTCGGGCGTGATGCCCCGGGCGCCGCCGAAGGCGACCACGACGGCGCCGGGCGGCAGCGAGCCGGCCCCCGCCGGGGGCGGCGCCGCGTGGTCGTCGGTGACGGCCAGGGTGAGCCAGTCGTCCCCGCGGCAGACCAGCGTATGGGTCGGCACCTGCGCGGTGCCGGCCCGCGCCAGTTGGTCCAGGGCGGTCGCCATGTCAGGGGCGTCGCTGAGCAGGGTCACTCCGCCGCACTGCGGGACCTCGGCCCTGACGGAGCGGACGAGCCCGGTGAACAGCCCGCTGAGCGGGGGCGGCAGGTCGTCGGGTACCGCGCCGAGCAGCAGGACGCCGAGCGAGCCGCCGGAGCGGAGCGCGGGCAGAGCCGCCTGGAGCGTGGTGAACGCGAGGTCCTGAAGGTCCTCCATCCGCCCGGCCTCGGCGTCGTCGTACGCGTCGATCCCGTCCGGCAGCCGGGACAGGACCCGGATGTGGCGCGGGATGAACGGCAGACCGGCCAGGGCGCCCGGCGCCTCCTCGGGCGGTACGTGGGTGACGCTTCCGGTGCCGGCGCGCGGCGACCAGACGGCGATGTCCGGGCCCGCGGCGGCCTCGGCGAGGTCCGGGGCGTCGGTGATGACGACGGTGCCCGGCGGGATCGGCGGCGTGGCCGAGGCGTTGCGGGGCGGGGCCGTCGGGACGAGCTGGAAGGTCTGGCGGCGGCCGGTGAACTCCTCGGTGTGTTCCGGTGGCCCGGCCGGGTCGGGCGCGGTGGCCGGGGCGGTACCGTCCGAAGCCGTACGGGGCGGCTCGGCGTGAGCGGCTCCGTCCGCCTCGGCGGGGTCGCCCTGACGCGGTCCGGCCGGCCGGGTGAACCGGATCAGCGGTGATCCGGACACGGTGGGCGCCACGACGGTGTCCGTTGCGGTGGACACGGCCTTGAGTACGGCCAGCATGGCGTCCAGCGACAGATAGGTGCGACCGGAGTCGGCCAGCGCCGAAAGGGCGTGCGCGGGCGTGGCCGGGTGCCCGGCGTCCGCAGCGTCCACGGCGGTGGAGAGCGCGCCCAGGACGGGCAGATTGTGCTCCAGCGCGGTGGAGAGCCGGGTGACCGCCATGACGGCGGCGCCTTCCGCGATGGACCTGCCCTCCGGCACCAGATCCTCCAGGTGCAGGTCCCAGCCGCTGATCGGCCGCTGGCACACGGCACCGACGATGGCGAGGTCGCAGGCCCGGTGCCGGAGCTGGCGCAGCGCCAGGTCGAGCGCGGTGTGGGTGGAGTCCCGCTGGGCGTACACGCTGGTGCCCAGGCCTTGGAAGTCGTAGTAGTTGGCGGCGCGGCCCGACAGGATGCAGGAGACCGCGCCGGTGAAGTCGTCCTCGTTCAGATCGCCGGGAATCACCCCCTTGGCCTCCGCCATGCCCTTCGCCAGATAGTCCTTGAGCGTCTGCGCCTGCGCCGGGTCGGGCAGGATGTCGAACGTCGTGGCGCACTCACCGGCATGCACCCGCAGGGCTGCCCGGGTGTTGTGCGTGGTCGGGAGCGTCGCCCCCACCACGATGGCCGTGGACGGCCGCAGGCTGAGGCCCGGCTCGCCGAGCTGCTCAAGCAGCGGGCCGACGGCCTGGAGCATCATCAGGTGGGCGGGGTCCATATGACGCATCGTCAGCGGTGGGATACGCACCTGGCGCGGCGAAGGCAGCGGGTACGGCATCCCGAAGTCGGCCTCCGGCAGCGGGCCTTCACCCCGCAGCCAGGCCGGCACCTGCGCGGTGTCCAGTCCCGGCAGATGGGTGTTCCAGCCCACGACGACCAGTTCCTCGGTGTCCGTGGAAGCGTCGACGCCCGGCCGCAGCGCGGGAATTGACTGCGACACGCGGTCGGACAGGACCACATGCGCGTCGGCGCCGCCGAGACCGAACGACGACACGCCGACCACACGGGGCCGTGCGTCGTCGGACGGCCAGGGCGCGTCCTTGACCGGTACGGTCAGCCGCGCCCCGTCCTCCAGCAGCGGATGCGGATCGGTGACCACGGGCTGGCCGGGGACGGCGCCGCGTTCGAGCGCGACCAGCGCGTGCGCGACCGAGACCAGCCCCGCCAGCACCCCGGTGTGCCCGAAGACCTGCTTGTTCGACGTCAGCAGGCACGCCCGCTCGCGCGGCCCCAACTTCGAGAGCAGCGAGCGCAGTTCGATCTCGTCGCCGACCGGTGTGCCGGTGCCGTGCGCCACCACCCAGTCCACGTCGTCGGCCTCGACGCCCGCGTCGGCCCAGGCCCGGGAGATCGCCATCTCCTGCCCGCGCGTGGCGGGGGCGTGAATGCCCTTGCCGCGCCCGTCGGCGGCGAGACCGGTGCCCCGGACGACCCCGAGCACCCGGTCGCCGTCCGCCACGGCCCGTGCGTACGACTTCAGCGCGAGGACGATGGAGCCCTCACCGATGAGGGTGCCGTCGGCCGCCTGGTCGAAGGGGCGGACCTTGCCGCTCATCGAGATGCCCTGGGCCCGGCAGAAGAGCGTGAACCCGATCGGCTCGATCACCGACGTGCCGCCGGCCAGCGCCACGTCGCAGGAGCCCTCGCGCAGCGCCTTGACGGCCGCGTCGATGGCGAACAGCCCGCTCGCGCAGGCCGCGTCGAGAGTCAGGTGCTGCGACTCGTCGGGGACGAGCCCGCGCAGCGCGTTGCGGGAGACGGACGCGGGCAGATAGGCCTGCGGGTCCCCGCCGTCGCCGCCGTAGTGCGCGGTGATCGCGTGGTCGGCCAACTCGGCCAGCCAGTCGCCTTCCTGGTCGGCGGGCAGCGCCTCGCGCATCATGCGCCGGTACTCGTCGCCCAGGATGACGCCCTGCGAGCCGAGTCCCGTCTGGTCGTGGATACCGGTGGTCGCGGCGAGCCAGCGGTCGTCCGGGCGCCGGTGCACCCCTTCCAGGGCCTGGACGGCGCAGTGCCGCAGCCAGCGAGTGGTGCGCGGCCAGCCGGGGTGTCCCGCGTTGCCGTCCGGTTCGGCGATCGAGGCGGGGTCGGGGACGAAGTCGTGGAGATATCCGGCCTCGCGGACGTAGAAGGCGTCGGTGTCCTGCCGGGTGGGCGCCCAGAAGTGCTTCAGGTCGAAGGCGGACGGCTCGCTGGAGAGCAGGACGCCCTCGCGCAGCCGGTCCCAGAACTCCGACGTGTTGTTCGCGCCGGGCAGGGCGACACCGAGGCCGACGACGGCGACGGCTCCGGGGTCGGTCTCCGGCGCCGGGGACGCAACGGGGGCGGGCGCGGGGGCCGGTGCGGATACGGGCGCGGGCGGAGGTGTGGGCGCCGGCGCCGGTGCGGATACGGCGGCGGGCACGGGCACGGGCGCGGGTGCGGACACGGGGGCGGGCGCGGGTCGGCTCGCCTCGGCCGGTACCGCTACCGGGGCCGTCACCGCGGCAGCCGCAGTTGGGACTGCCGCCGCTACCGTCGGTGCTGCCGCTGCCGCTGCCGCTGCCGCCGGAACCGGCTCCGGCCGGCGCTTGGCCGGTTTGCTCACCTGGTCCGCCAGCCTGCTGTGCAATCGCATGCCCTGCATCCCGCCGATGCTGATGCCGCCGTCGGCGACGATGGTCTCCCCGGTGATGAAGGCGGTGTCCTCGTGCAGGAGATGGACGATCAACTTGGCGGCTTCCGGCGTCGAGAGCGCGCGGCTCATCAGCTCGCTCTCGGCCGAGCCGCCCGGCGTCGCCGCCGGCGCGCCGAGGTTGACCAGGATCTCGCTGGCGACGGAGCCGAGCAGCACGGTGTTCACCCGCACGCCCTGGCCGACCAGTTCGAGCGCCAGATAGCGGACCAGGGACTCCAGCGCCGCCTTCGTGACACCACCGGGGCCGTACCCCGGCACCGGCTGGCGGGCCCCGACGCTGGACAGGCAGAGGATGGTCGCGCCGTCCCGGCCCGCCATCAGCTCGGCCGCCCGGCGGGAACAGTGGTACGCCCCCATCACATTGGTGGACCACGCCCGCTGCCAGTAGGTGTCGTCGATGTCGAACAGTGGCAGGAAGGCCCCGCCCGCCGCGTTGTTGATCAGGATGTCCAGACCGCCGTGCCGCTCGGCGACCAGGTCGAACATCCGGTCGACCTCGCTGGTCTTGGCCACGGAGGCGCGGATGAACTCGCAGCTATGACCGGCCGCTTCCAGCTCCGCCTGGAGCGATGTGGCCTGCTCGACCGAGTGGAAGTAGTTGACGATCACATGGGCGCCGCGCTCGGCCAAGCAGCGCACGATGTCCGCGCCGAGGCTCTTCGCGGCACCGGTCACGAGTGCGACCTTGCCCCGTAGATTCTCCGTGGAGCTCATCGGGCGGCAGCCTCCGCCCGGCCCTCTACGACGGCGTCCGCGATCCGGCGCAGGGTGCCCATGGTCAGCAGGGCGGAGTTCGCCCGCAGACCGGGCAGGTCGAACCGGTCGGACACCCGGCCGAGCAGGGCCACCTGCTTCAGCGACTCCACACCCAGCTCGGACTCCAGGCCGTCGTCCTCACCGAGCAGGTCCGGCGGGTAGCCGAGGAAGTCGCCGTAGAGCGACCGCAGTTCCGCCAGCACCGTTTCGTAGTCGAGCCCGGCGGAGGGCGGTGAGGCGACGGGAGCGACGGCGACGGGGGCGACGGCGACGGGGGCGGCCACGACCGGAGCGGCGGGAGCCGCCGGGGCCGGCGCGGCCACCGGAGCGGCCGGGGGAGCCGGCGCCACAGGTGCTGCGGGGGCAGCGACCGAAACAGGAGCAGCGACGGTGACAGGGGCCACGTCGGACACCGGCGCCACGTACGACACCGGGGCCGCGGGCGCGGTGGCCGGGATCAGCACATCGGCCACGGGGAGCGTCGCGACCGCTCCGGCCGGCGCGGTCTCACGCACCGGTACGACGGGACCGCGCCCGTTGCTCGACGGTGCCGCTGGGCGCGTGCGGAACGGGCCCATCTCGGCGGAATCGGCGACCAGCGCCCGTACGGCTTCGACCGGGTCGCTCTCGCTCAGCGGTACGACACATCGCACGCCCGGGACCGACCCCTCGACGAACTTCGTCACGACGGGCCACTCACCGCACTCGACGAAGACGTCGGCGCCCGCCGCGTGCAGCTCACGGATCGTCTGCAGCATCCGGACCCGGGCGGTGAGTGCGCCGGCGACCAGGTCGACCGGGTCGTCGTCACCGATGTCCCGACCCAGCCAGGGCGAGCACACGCGCCAGCGCCCGGCCCCGTACGGAACCCGTGGCGCGGTCTCCCGCAGGTCCCGCGCGGCCTGCGCCATCGCCGGCGTGTGGGTCGGATGCGGGACGTCAAGTCGCAGACTTGGCCAGTCCAGCGCCTGCGCCACCCGCTCCACGTGCTCGATCAGCGCCTCGGGGCCGCTGATGACGCTCTGCCGGGGGGCGTTCTCGCAGGCGAGTACCAGATGGGGATGGTTGATCAGCCCGGCGAGCGACTCGGCCCTGCGGCCGTCCACGCCGACGGCGAGCATCTTCCCTTCCCAGCTCTGCCGGGTCAGCACCTGGGACCGGGCCACGGCCAGCCGCGCCGCGTCCTCGACGGACAGATGCCCGGCGGCGGCGAGGGCCCACAGCTCCCCGATGCTCTGCCCGACGATCGCCACGGGCTTGGCGCCCTCGGCGATCAGCATGTGGTGCGTCGCGATACTGACCGCGAATATCTCCAGATATTGCACCTCCGGGCCGCGCCTGTCGCTTGTCCCGTTCTGTTCGATCAGCCGTTCGCTGATGTTCGGCAGCCCCATTTCCTGGGCCGCCTTGTCGATGCGGGCCAGCGCTTCACGTACGGTCTCGTAACGGTTGTGCAAATCGCGCAGAATTCCTCCGCGCGGGGCAGCCACCGTACCGGGCATGACAAAGACAGAATCCACCACGTGCATCAGCCTCATCTCGTCCCGACTGCCGGCGTTTATCGCATCGGCTCGACCGGGGGCCTGAAACGCCGCGACAGTGCGACGAAATCAACGACATACGTCCACTTGCTGCGCTTTACGGGGCGGCGAGTCAGGGGAAATTCGACCCTGACCGCACATCGTTGGTTGCCATTCCCGTACCTGCGTGACCCTGAATAGGATTTTTCTTCGCCGAACGGGTTGCTATTCAAGGTAGCTGTGCATCTTTCGGAGGGTCAACGATCTCAGGGTCCCAGTTTCAGCCGTACTCGGGCCGCGCCGAACACTGGTGAAGTACATGGTTCCGGATGGCCTATGCGGTCTTGCTGCTCGGCGAGCACCCGTGTTAGCCGCAGCGGGTCACTTGTGGCATTAATCGCCGCCATGTCGGTTTTGTTGCCGGGTACATGCAGTGCCTGGGGAAGATCCGTCCTGACGGGTTCGATCACCGTTCGGCGAACCGACTTGGCTGAGAGTGTCGGTTTGAGAACGTCCCCGGCGTGGGATCAGGCCGGATCCTCGTCGGTCGGCGAGGGCATCGCGTGGGGACGCAGGACCATGAGCGGAGCTTCCGAGGCCGCCACGATGGCGAAGGGGAACCGGTCGAGCTCCAGACAGAGCGCGACGTCATCGGGGTAGACCCCTTGGCGTACCCCCTGCGCCAGTTCGGCGGCGGCGCGCGAAGCGGAAGCGCGGCGAAGGAACCCGGCGGGGTCCGTCGCGGCCCCGGCGGCCCTGCGGGCGATGTACTCGGCGCACGCCAGGTCTTCATCGGCCCGCCCGTCCTCGCCGGTGATCACGAACGTGACGCTGTCACTCGCGCGCGTCCGCAGGAGTCGGGCCGTCGCCTCGGCCACCACGAAGCCGGCGCAGAGCACCAGCGGCGCTTCCTTGACCGCGAGGGCGCCCACGGTCCCTGCCGTGGTCTTCTGTACGACGGTGCGTCCGCCCAGGGCGAGGGAGCGCAGCAGACCGGGGGAGTTGACGGCGTCGAACCCGGGCGCGGCCGGACCGTCCTTGACCGACACCCAGTCAGGGTGGCGGGCCTTGAGCGCCAGAGCGTCGTCCAGCGACTCGGCGAGAACGATCTTCTCCGCCCCCCGGTCGAAGGCCCAGGCAGCCACGGTGAACGCCCGCATGACGTCGACCACGACCGCCACGGACGGGACTTCGGCCAGCTCGGCGATGCCGAGGAAACGAGCGTCCATGCGGATCATGATCGCGCATGCCCCGGCGGCGTCACGCGCCGAGTCGCTTCGCGTCATCCTTTTCGGTGACGACCGCGCCGGCGGACAGGAGCGTCGCACCGGCGAGGCTGCCCCAGAGGGCCGTCGGGCCGTGCGGGGCGAGAGTGGTGATGACTGCCGGGGAGACGGCCAGGCCGAAGCCCGTGGAGAGCTGGAAGCGGGCGAGGGCGCGCCCCAGGGCATGGGCCGGGGCGAGGACGGTGACGAGCGCGGTGGCGCTGCCCGCGTAGACGATCTCGCCGACCGTGCAGACCACGGACACCGCGGCGACGGCCGGGGCACCCCAGCCGTGCCCCAGCGAAGTGGCCACGAGGAACCCGAGATACGACGCGGTGAGCACCACGCCGGCGAGAGCGAGCACGGTCCGCCGGGAGAAGCGGGACATCAGGACGGTGACCGGTACCTGGAGGGTGACCACCAGTACCGTGTTCGCCACGAAGATGGCCGCCGACCACACCGGGGACGCGTGCAACTCGGTCACCAGGACCAGCGGGAGCGCGATTTCGGGGACGTTGAGGCAGAAGGCGTAGATCACGTTGGCGGCCAGCAGCGCACGCATACGGGGTGCGGGCACGTCGTCCCTGTCCGCCGCCGGGGTCGCGGCCGGACCGGCGTGCAGATGGACCGACCACGCCAAGGCCGCCGCGGTGAGATAGGCGAGTCCGGTGACGCCTGCCAGCAACCGCAACGCGGTGGCGCCCCCCGTCAGGCATACGGTGGCGAGGAGCGCGCCCGCGCCCATACCGGCGTTGCGCAGCGCGCGGCCCGCCGCGAGAGCGGTGTCGCGGTCCCGGCCATGGGCGACGGTCGCCACGAGAGCCGCGTGGGCGGCGGGCCACGCCTGGTTGCCGATGCCGAGGAAGAGCGCCGCCGTCGCGAACAGCCACGGGTGCCCCGCGGGGGTGGCCAGCAGCAGCGCCACGCCCACCACCCGCACCAGCATCGACGCCGCCACGACCGTGCTGCGCGCGCCCCGGTCCAGCCAGCGGCCGACCCCCGGCATGCAGACCAGGCCCGCGACGATGCCGAGCGTCATCGCGACGCCGGTGGCCGGCGCTGACAGCTTCAGCACCGTCACCCCGTACAGCAGCAGAAAGGGCCGCAGCAGGCCGGTGCCGAGCGCGTCCACGGCCAGGGCGACGGCATAGCGGGGGCCTCCGGAGGCCCGGACGAGGGCGGCGGGCCGGGTCTTGGTGGTGGTTGCCATGGCGCCAACGGTGCGCTCGGCCGCCGGGCCGGCTGAGTCGGTTGACGGACACCGTCAACCGACTCCACCCCCGGCCGTGCGACCAGTGATGATGTGGGTATGACGCTGCGGATCGACATCAACGGCCTGCCGCCCGAGCGGCTGCGGTTCGCCGCCTCCCCGCTGGCCGAGCTGACCGCGATGCTGCATGTGCTGGCCGAACCCGGGCATCATCCGCGACTCGCCGGCTGGGCGGGTGACGTCTGGGCCGGGCTGCGGCCCGAGCTGGCCGAGCGGTTGCGGGAGGCGGAGTTCCTCTGGCGCTCCTCACGAGCCGATTTCCTGGTCCCCGCCCGCCCCCGGGCGACCCTCGCCGACGAGCTGGACGACGTGGACCTCATCGACGACGAGACGTACGTGACGTCCGCGCTCGTCACCACGTGCGGCAGCAACCGGCTCCACTTCGGCGCGCCGTCGCCGCTCGCCGACGCGACCGCGCGCGAGCGCGCCCTGGGCCTGGCCCAGGCCCGCGGCGCACTCCAAGGTGCCTTCGCCGAACGGCTGCTGGCGGACCCGGCCGTCGTACGGGCACGGGTGCGCCACACCCTGGAGCAGTGCGCCGAGGCCTTCTTCGACGCCGCCTGGACAGACGTCGCCCTGCGACTCGCCAGCGACCTGCGCCTGAAGAACGACCTGCTGAAGCGCCAGGGCGTCGGGGCCGCCCTGGCATCGGTCTCCGAGGCGGTCACCCTGGCACCGGACGGCGGCCATATCGTCGTGGACAAGCTCCAGGACAAGTCGACGTCCGCCCAGGGCACCGGAGTCACCTTCATCCCCAGCGTCTTCGGCCACCCGCACCTGGTCGCGGTCTACGCGCCCGGCTGGCAACCGGTGATGCAGTACCCCGTGGCCGGCCCCGACCCGTCCGAGCCGGTGTCACTGGAAACCGTCACCCTACGACTGGAGGCGCTCGCGCACCCGGTACGGCTACGGCTGCTCCGCACCCTGGCCCGCGGCCCGCACACCACCGGCGAACTGGCCCACGCCTGGGAGCTCTCCGCCCCGGAGGTCTCCCGCCACCTCGCCGTCCTGCGCCGCGCGGACCTGCTCGCGGCGCGGCGGCACGGTCGTTACGTCCACTACACCCTCAAACTGCCCGCTCTGACGGCGTTGGGTTCCGACCTGCTGGCAGCCGTACTGCGCTGAACGCATCCGCCGACCCGCAACGCTCCGCCGGAAAAACACAACACACCGGTCGGCCATCCGGGCGTTGTCCAGTCGGTGGGTGACCACCACGGTGATCCGGTCGGGTGCGGTGGTCCGCGGCTCGCGGAAGATCTGGTGTTCACCGCGAGCGTCCACCTCGCCGACGAGCGCGACCCACCTCGCCGCGGTTGAAGGTGAGCGTGATCGGCTGCACCGCCGCGGAGTCCCTGTTCGGGTACGTGTACGACGCGTTCTCCAGGCGGATCCGCCGGGGCGCCGCCGCCCGGGTGCTGCCCCGGGCTCAGTCCCCCCACCGCGCCGGCCCCGTTCCTCACCGAGGCAGACGGCCGCCCCCGGCCCGCACGTGCACCCCCGAACAGCGTCACTCCAGGACCCGGACCTGCCCTCAAGACGGCGGCAGCTCAGTGTCGAGTCTGTTGGCAGGCACTCGCTCGATGCGGGTCCAGCCCCTCCAGCCCCGCTCCTCCAGGATCTCCAACAGCCGTGCGGCGTGCGGCGAGGACTCGACCATGGTTGCGTCCAGCAGGTCGACGAACTGATCGTCGATGCCGTCGTCGGCACCCACCTCGCCGGCCTCCACAGCGCGAATCATCAAGCGCTCCATGATGTCGGCGACCTCGACGATCCGCGGATCGTCGGCCGGCCAGTCGAGTGCCCCGCTGAGAAGGCTGTAGAGCTTCACCATGTCGGGTTCGTCCAGCTCCTCGTGCTTCTTGGCGATCACGGAGTCGATCGAATGCGGCACCTGGGCGGCGATCATGATCCAGGCGTCCCGCTCCATCTCGATGTACCGCTCCTCGACGCCGAGACCGCGCAGCCGGTCGAGGTAGTCCACGACGCTCTGCGGGAGCGCCAGTTGCTCTCCGGCGGCAAGCCTGGCGAGTCGGCTGCGAGTGTTCTGCAGCCGCCGGATCTCGGCGCGCAGGGCCTTGTCGACCTCCTGGACGCCGTCGGCGAACTCGTCCGGGCCGGCGTCGAGGAGTTCCTGCACGCGGGCCAGCGGCACGCCGGCGTCTGCGAGGGTGCGGATCCGGATCAGTCGCACGACCGCGACAGCGTCGTAGGTCCGGTATCCGGACCGGTCGCGCTCGGGCTCCGGCAGCAACCCGATCCGGTGGTAGTGGCGTACCGCCCGCACCGTCACCCCGGCGTACGCCGCGAGCTGGCTGATGGTGAGCATGGTCTCAGCCTGCCTCAGGCGATCTTCCGGCGATAGGCGGCCATCGCGAAGATGTACGCCACGACGAGGATGCCGACGCACCACGCGAGGGCGGTCCAGATGTCGTCGCCGACCGGCTGCTGGGCCAACAGGTCGCGGATCGTGTTGACGATCGACGTCACCGGCTGATGTTCGGCGAACCAGCGCACCGGGCCGGGCATCGTCCTTGTGGGCACGAACGCCGAACTGACGAACGGCAGAAAGATGAGGGGGTAGGCGAACGCACCCGCTCCCTCGACCGACGACGCGGAGAGCCCGGGGATCACGGCGAGCCAGGTCAGCGCCAGGGTGAACAGGAGCAGGATGCCGGTGACCGCGAGCCATGCCGGCACTCCTGCCCCGGAGCGGAAGCCCATGAGCACAGCGACGCCCACGACGAGCACGAGAGCGATCAGGTTGGCGACCAGAGAGGTGACGACGTGGGCCCACAGCACACCCGACCGAGCGATCGGCATGGACTGGAAACGTTCGAAGATCCCGCTCTTCACATCGGTGAACAGCCGGTACGCGGTGTAGGAGATGCCGGAGGCGATGGTCATGAGCAGGATGCCGGGCAGCATGTAGTTCACATACGAAATCGACCCGGTGTCGATGGCGCCGCCGAACACGTAGACGAACATCAGCATCATGGCGACCGGCGTGATGGCGGTCGTGATGATGGTGTCCATGCTGCGGGTGACATGGCGCAGGGTCCGCCCCGTGAGCGCGACGGTTTCGTTGAAGAAGTACGCGGTCATCCTCGTCCCCCCATTGTCGTGCCGGTGACGTCGCTCTTGTCGATGCCCCCGATGCCCCCGACGACCGCGAGGAAGATCTCCTCGAGAGTCGGCTGCTTCTCGACGTACTCGACCTTGGCGGGCGGGAAGAGCTGCTTGAGTTCGGCGAGGGTGCCGTTCACGATGATCCGACCCTGGTGGAGGATCGCGATCCGGTCGGCCAGATGCTCGGCCTCGTCCAGGTACTGCGTGGTGAGCAGTACCGTCGTTCCGTAGCCGGCAAGCTCCTTGACCGCATCCCACACCTCGATGCGCGCCTCGGGGTCAAGACCGGCCGTCGGCTCGTCCAGGAAGATCACCGGCGAATTCCCGATGAGGCTCATCGCGATGTCCAGCCGGCGGCGCATCCCACCCGAATACGTGGACACTCGCCGCGCGCCGGCCTCGCTCAGCGAAAAACGCCTCAGCAGGTCATCCGCGATCGCGCCCGGGTCCTCGACGTGGCGCAGCCTGGCGACGAGAGCGAGGTTCTCCCGACCGCTGAGGATCTCGTCGACGGCCGCGAACTGCCCGGTGAGACTGATGGACTCCCGCACGTTCGCCGGTCGCGTGGCGACGTCGAAGCCATTGACGCTCGCCGCCCCCGCGTCGGCTTTCAGGAGCGTGGCGAGGATCCTCACGGTCGTGGTCTTGCCCGCCCCGTTGGAACCGAGCAGGGCGAAGATGCTGCCCGGCGCCACGTCGAAGTCCACACCGCGCAGCACGTCGAGCTTCCCGTACGACTTCTTGAGACCTTGCACGCGAATCGCCGGACCGGCGATCGACTGGGCCGTCATGGTCATCTGCCTCCTTCGCGGAGCTGTTCCACGCGACTGCGCGGAACGTCCTCCCGGAAGGATGGAGGGTTGACCCGGCGTCAAGGTCAAGCGCGTTCCGACCGCGGCACCCAGATCGCCGACCGGCCGGACACACCGCAGCGATGACGGACCGCTCGCCCCGAGCCCGTTCGGCCGCCAACCCGCCCAACGAACCCGCCTGCGGTGCCCGGCGGGACGGTGGAGCCGGGAGAGTGTCGTCGCGGACGAGCACGGCCGCATCCGTGCGTACGCACGGATGCGGCCTGCCGGTCAAACCGTCATCAACTGCCGTAGATCCCGATCTCGTTGAGCGAGTACCGGTTGTCCGTGCCGCGCTGCGTGCACGTGATCCGTACGTACCGGGCGCTGCCCGGCGTGAACGCCCGGTTCTCCACGCCGCCCCGGCCCGCCGTCGTGGTGTGTACGGTGCGCCAGGTCGCGTTGTCCGTCGACACCTCGATGCGGTACGCGAGCGCGTACTGGTCGGACCAGTTGAGGGTCACCCGGCCTACCTGGCGGCCCGCGCCGAGGTCGACGGTGATCCAGGCCGTGGGGGTGGTCTTGCTCGCCCAACGGGTGGTCGGGTCCTGGTCGATCGCCTTCTTCGGCGGGTACGAGACGACGATCGCGTCCTGGTAGTCGGAAGCGCTCACACTCGCGCCGGCCGCCAGGTTGGTGAGGTTGTCGCCACGGCGGGCCGGGAATTCGACCACCTGCTGATACGTCGGCCGGTTCTGCCAGGCGATCCGGGGCACGGTGATGCCGCCCATCGCCCGGTGGACGATCGAGTCGGCGCAGACCTGCTCGCCCGCCGCGCATTCGTCGTCGGCCGGGTAGACGGTGGTCGCGGGCGCGGCGGCCGCCGCGGCCAGCGTCGAGAGCAGCACCGCGCGGCAGTCGGACACCGAACCGGCCCCGCAGTACGTCTTGTTGAGCGGACTGCTGACCGGCTTGCCGAGCACGGACCTGAGGTCCTTGTCCACATACGACCACCAACCGTGCTGGAACGAGGAGCCCTTGTGCGCCTCGCCCGCCGCTATGCCGGTCGCCGCGCCACCGGTGCCGTTCTGGCCGCCCGACGGCGACTCGTTGATCGGGGCGACGGCTGTCAGCGCCTGGTAGAGGTCGTTGCCGAGGTCGGACTTGAACTCGCCCTCCACCAGCAGCGGCCACCACGCGTCCAGGATGCGGATCGCGTCGGCGTCCGCGTAGACGCGTGATCCCTTCGCGGTCTCCCTGCGGTGCGAACCGGCCGCGTACCAGGCCCGCAGCTTCGCCACGGTCGAGGCCAGGGCGGGGTCGGTGATCTGCGCGGTGTCGATGACGTCGAGCAGCGAGGGCAGCACGCTCTCGGCGCGCAGGTCGACCGTCGCGCCTTCTTCCATGGCCTTCACGAGCTGGACGCGGGTGACGTTGCCCGCGGCGACGAGGGCCGAGACCCGCTTGTCGAGGATGTCGGCGCGGTGCACCGAACCGTTGCCCCAGTCCGAGGCGAAGCCCTTGGCCTGCTTGTTGTTCCAACTGACGTAGTAGTCCTGGTCGACGGACTGCGGGTGCTCGGCGGGCGGCGTCACGGCGGAGGTGTTGCGGACCGGGTCCCAGTCCTGCCACTCGTGGCCGGCCCCGGCCAGGATCGGCTGGTCCGGGTCGGTGCCCGCTGCCCGGACCGGATTGATGCCCGAGTTGTAGTACGCCGTGTGATCGGCGTCGACGTAGAACCAGTTGAAGGTGTAGCCGACGTCACGTGCGGCGTTCTGGAAGGTCTGGGCCGAGGTGATCGCGTTCGGGTCGTTGAACTGCTGGAAGCCGATCACCGAGTCGATGTCGTGCTGGTACGTGGAGCGCAGCGCGGTGAAGGCCACCGGCCGCCCGCCCACCTCGCCGGTATGGGTGACCAGCCCGTACGCACTGCGCTTGCTGACCAGGTCGTAGGCGCCGGTGGCCGTGGAGTCCGCCACCGTCGCCGACCAACTGTTGTGCTTGGTCAGGGTGTCGAAGGGGGTGCACACGCCGCGCAGCAGGTAGTGGTCGGAGTTCTGGGTGGGCGCAGCGCCCGACGGCTCGCAGAGGTCGACGGCGAAGGTGTCGGTGATGTCCTGGTTGGCGGAGGTGGCGCTCCAGGAGTAGTCGAGGCCGCGGCCGATCTCCACGTAGAAGCTCAACCCGGGGAAGGCGGCGCCCCGGACGCGCAGCCCAGGCCCGTCCAGTTCCTGGATCATCAGCAACTGCGGCGCGTAGTAACCGGTCTGCGGCCCGTAGACCGCGATCGGGTGGCCGGAGGCGGTGTGCTCGCCCGACACCACCAGGGCGTTGGACATGCCCTTCTTCGCGGTGATCAGATCGCCGGGCAGTACGCTCGCGGCCGAAGAGGCGTTCGCCGCGGCGCCCGTACCCGTACCGTTCTGCGCGTGGCTGAACGCCCGCACCGTGTCCGGATCCGGCACGGCGACACCCGTCGGCGCGGCCGGGGTGTTCCCGTACGGGAAGGTGCCGCTGTGTACGGTCGTCACGGCTTCGGAGTCGTCCTGCGCGCGCCACGCGGTGTACGCGGCGTTGCCGGCCGCCGTGCCGTACCGCTGCTGGAACTCCAGTTTGGCGAGCGCGTTCCCGACCTCGCCGCCGCCACCCCCACCGAAGATCGCGCCGACGACCGACGCCATCGCCACCACATCGGTGGCCGTGAAGTCCTTGATCGTGGAGCCGTGGCCGGTCAGCACATACTCACCGGGATAGGTGTTGGCTCCGACGGTGTCGTCGATCCACGCGTTGATGCCCGCCACGTAGTTCTGGATGTCCTGATACGCCTGCGCGCCCTTGGTGCCTGAGTCGCGGACCCGTTCGAGCTGGGCCGTGAGATCGCTCTCGGTGTACGGAGCCACCGCCCACAGGCTCTGCTCCAGGGCGCGGTTGCCGGCCGCGCCGCCCGCGAAGGACGACAACTCGCCCCTGCCGACGTGCCGCAGGACGTCCATCAGCCACAGCTTGTCCTCACCGGCCGCGTACCCGGCGCCGAACTCGGTGCCCGCGCGGGTCGTTCCCTTGATGTGGGGGGTGCCCGTCGCCTTGTCCCGGGTGATCGTGACGTCGGACCTGGGCGACTTCGCGCTCTCCACCTGGTCGGCCGCCACCCCGAACGACGCGTCGTTGAAGTAGGCGGCGAGCTGATCCTCCGTCAGGCCCGAGTAGTCGTGCAGGAGGTTGTCGTACGGCTCTATCTGGTCCGCCGAGTGCTTGGGCCGGGTGCCGACACTCTGGTGCAGCAGGATGCCGGCGAGCGTGGCGTGCCCGTTCTCACCGGCCGGGAGAATGTCCTGGCACTGGCCGAGGCAGGGGTCACCGGCGGCCGGAACCGGGTCAACTCCCGCCGCCGCCTGGGCCGGTGAGCCGACCACGAGCGTCGCCAGCAGCGCGGAGGCCGCGACCACGGAGAGGACGGCCGAGCGCAAGGACGCTCGGCGGCGTCTCGAAGCTGGAGCAGGAGCAGCGGTCACCGGAGCCTCTTCCGTCAAGCTGTCGTGGGGGACACGGTCGGGCGCGCGGGAACACTATTCCCGCTTTCACCGCAACCAGGAAGATCCTGCGGGCCAACTTCCACAGGACTGCAATATTCCGGAACGGCTGAGAGCCCGAGTTGGGGGCATCCGTCAGACGACCATCTCGTCGACGGTGGGGCGGGGCGCAATAGGGTGAGGCGCCGCGGTCCGGTCCGGTCGCGTACAGCGGATTCACTAGGTGCAGAGGTGTGGCAAGTTCATGAAGCGACCTGGACGGCTGTCGAAGATGTCGGGGCCGGGCAGCGCAGTGGCCGCGTCCCTCGCCATGGCCCGCCCCGCGCAGGGCAGTTCCCCGACGCACCTGCTGCGCAGGGCGGCCGGGCACGACGCCGTATGGCTGGCCGCCGCTGTCGCGCTCGGGGCCTCCGGCGGCAGGAGCGCCCGCAGGGCCGCCCTGCGGGGCGTCGGATCCGTGGCGATCGTCGCGGTGATCAACCACACGCTCGGCAAACCGGCCGCCCGCAACGCCCGTCCGGTCCTCGACCGGCTCCCCGGTGTGTTCCCCCGGCCGAACACCGCGTCGCTCCCGTCGAGCCCCATGGCGTCCGCCGCCGCCTTCGCCTCGGGCGTCGCCCTGGAGTCGCCGCGCTACGGCCTCGCCGTGCTGCCGGTCGCCGCGGGGCTCGCGTACGTACGCAGCAGCGAGGGCCTCACCCATCGCGGCCGGGCCGCTGCGGGTGTGATCGTCGGCGTGGGCGCCGCACTGCTCACCTGCCGCTGGTGGCCGGTGAAGCCCGACGCCGCCGCGTCCGCCCCGCCCCCGCGCAGGCCGGCGCCCGCGCTCCCGGACGGCGAGGGGCTGCATCTGCTGGTCAACCCGTCGTCCGGCATCTCCTGGTCCAAGGACACCGCCGAGACGCTGGGCGCCCTGCTGCCCAAGGCGTCCATCACCGTCCTCGAACCGGCCGACGACCTGGTGAGCCTGCTCGACGAGGCGGCGCGGCGCGCCGTCGCCGACGGCGGGGCGCTGGGAGTGTGCGGAGGCGACGGTACCGTCAACGCGGGCGCCACGACGGCCGCCCGGCACGGTGTGCCGCTGGCCGTCTTCCCCGGCGGTACGTTCAACCACTTCGCCGTGGACCTCGGCAACCAGACCCTGGAGGACGTGGTCCGTGCGATACAGGCGGGCGACGCCGTCACCGCCGACGTGGGCCGTGCCTCGTCACCCGAGGGGCCAGGCACCCACCCAGAGGAAGGCGCACCGGACAGCTCACCCGCCGACTCCGCGGCCCCTCCGGAGGGGCCGGGGCAGCAGTTCTTCCTCAACACCTTCAGCATCGGGGTGTACTCGGAACTCGTCCACGCCAGGGAGCGCCTGGAGAAGCACATCGGCAAGTGGCCCGCGCTGGCCGTCGGCCTCGCCAAGGTCCTGGCCACCGGCAGCCCGCTCTCGGTGGTCATCAACGGCCGCGCCCGCCGCATCTGGCTGCTCTTCGCGGGCAACGGCATATACCACCCGGCCGGTTTCGCCCCGACCTACCGCACCCAGCTCGACGACGGACTGCTCGACGTCCGCGCCGTGGAGGCCGGCACCCCGCTGGCCCGCACCCGGCTGCTGCTCGCCGTCCTCACCGGCACCCTGCACAACTCGCGCGTGCTGACCACCGCCCAGGTGCGCCGCCTGGACCTCGAAGTCCTGCGCGGCGACCCGCACTTCGCTTACGACGGCGAGGTCACCGACGCCACGTACCGGCGCCTGGTCCTCGACAAGATCCCCAAGGCGGTCACCCTGTACCGCCCCGCCGACCAGGACCAGTGGCTGCGCTGAGCGGTGCCGCCGGAGATTCGCCGGAACGGCGTGTGCATGAGTGGCCGAAGTCAGGGCACCCGGAGGAAGCACAACGAGAGACCGACAGCCACCGACCGGGTGGCCGCGGAGACGAAGAGATCGGAACCGACATGATTGTCCTTGGCGTCATTCTGCTCCTCATCGGCCTGCTGGTCGGTGTCTCGCTGCTGACCACCATCGGCGGCGTGCTGGTGGTCGTCGGTGCGATCCTGTGGATCCTCGGCGCGAGCGGTCGCGCGGTCGGTGGTCGCAAGCACTATTTCTAGAGCCGGTTGTCGAAGACCGAGCCGATGAACTCCGTGAGCAGCCGCTCTTTGAGCGGCTGCTCAAGTGCGTCGAGCAGCACCAGTACGGGGGCCATCCGGCCGGGCAGCCCCGCCGCGCCGTCGAGCCCCGCGTAAGCCAGTACGCCGGCGATCTCCTCCGGAGTCAGCGCCGCCGGGTCGAGTCCGGCGGCGAGTTCGGCCAGCCCCGGGTCCACGGACACCGGCGGCAGCACGCGGGCCGCTCGCAGCGCGTCGGCGAGATCCTTCACCAGCGCGTCCACCTGGCCGACCGTGGCCGGTGTCAGGGTGAGGTGGAGATTGGGCGGCAGGCCGTCGAACGACAACTGCGGCTGGAGGTACCAGCCCCGTACGCGCATCTCGTCGGCCAGATGCAGCAGCAGACTCAAGTCGGGCCCGGCGCCCGCCGGTTCGCCCGCGCCGCCGCCGTGGACCGTGAACGCGACGAGTCCTGCGGCCGGTTCACCGAGCACCTGTACGCCGGGTATGCCACGCAGGCCCGCCAGCAGCCGGTCCGACGCCTCGGCGACGCGGGCGGCCAGGGCCGTGTAGCCGTCCTCACCCACATGCTGGAGGACCGCCCACGCCTGCGCCAGCAGCCCGCCTGACTTCGTCCCCTGCACCGTGGGGTTGACGACCGGGTAACCGGGCCAGCCCGCGTGGGCGAAGTACTGGTACCGGCGCAGTTCCGCGTCCCGGTAGAGCACGACGGACGCGCCCTTGTCCGCGTACGCGTACTTGTGCAGGTCGACGGAGAGCGATGTGACTCCCGGGACCGAAAGACCGAACGGCGGCACATCGCGCCCGGCGCGCCGCAGGTAGGGCAGGAGCCAGCCGCCGATACAGGCGTCGACATGGCAGAGCACCCCGCGCCCGGCAGCGGCGGCGGCGATGTCGGCCACCGGGTCGATCACCCCGTGCGCGTACGACGGCGCCGAGGCGACCACGAGCGCGGTGCGGTCGGTGAGCGCCGCCGCCACCGCATCGGCGTCGGCGCGGAAGGTCAGCGGATCGACCGGCACGACGACCGTCTCCAGGCCCAGATAGTGGGCGGCCTTGTGGAAGGCGGCATGGGCGGTGGACGGCAGGACCAGTTGCGGCGCCGTGACCCCCCGTACCGAACGCGCCTGGTCACGGGCCGTCTTGACGGCGAGCAGGATGCTCTCCGTCCCGCCGCTGGTGAACGTCCCCTGCGCACCCGGGGCGCCCAGCAGCGCCGCCACGGCCCGCACCAGGTCGTTCTCCAGCCGCGCCACGCTCGGGAAGACGGTGGGGTCGAGGCCGTTGACGGTCGCGTACTGCGTGTACGCGGCAGCCGCCAGCTCGTCGAGCCCGTCAAGGCCCGCGTCGTAGACGTACGCGAAGGTGCGCCCGCCCCGGGTGGGTGCGTCGGACTCCCGCAGACGGCGCAGCTCGGCGAGCACCTCGGCCGCCGAACGGCCTTCGGGGAGGGCGCGGTTGGGTTCAGTCGACACGGTCGGTCTCTTCCTGCCGGGATTCGGGCGCCACGGGCACGGGCGCCACGGGCACGGGTGTGGTGGACGTATGGCCGGCGGCGTCCTCGCGGTAGCGGTACAGCAGCCACAGACTCGCCGCGGCAAGGACGGCCGGCAGCACACTCATGCCCGTGGTGATACCGGTCAGCGCGGCGGCGGGCTGGTCGACCCGGTGATCGGCGTCCGACGAGCGGAACCCCGTCACCGCGAGCACCAGCGCGAACGCCCCCGCGCCCAGCGCGAAGGCCAGATTCTCCGCCGCCGTCCACAGCCCGGTGAAGGTCGCGGCCCGCCGCTTGCCGGTACGGGCGACATCGGCGGCCAGCGTGTCGGCGAGCATGGTCAGCGGCAGCAACTGGAGCCCCGCGTAGGCGATTCCGATGACGACCACCGCCCCGAAACCGAGGGCGTTCCCCGCCACGGGGGTGAAGGCCAGCAGCACGGCGCCGCCGAGGAAGAGCACCGAGGCGCCCCACTGCGCCGCCTTCGCCCCGTACCGGCGGGCCAGCCGGTTCCACAGCGGCATGACGAGCACGAGCGGGCCGATCAGACACGCGAACAGCGGCGTGACCGCGTCGGCCGAGCCGAGTGTGTACGTCGCGAAGTACTGGACGCCCGCGAGCATCACGCCCACGGCAAGCGCCTGGAGGGTCCACATGCCGGCCAGGAACAGGAAGGGCCGGTGCGACCTGGCGGCGGCCAACTGGGCCCGGAGCGAGTGCTCCGCCTCGCTGCGGGCCACCGCGGGCGCCCACCGCGTGGTGAACCAGGCCCCGAACATGCCGAGAGCGAGCAGGAGGGCGACGGCGATCCCCATGGTCCGGTAACTGCCCGGTCCGTCGTCGCCCGCGTGCGCGATCGCCGGCGCGAGCCCGCCGGACAGCAGGATCGCGACGCCCAGAAAGCCGACCCGCCAGCCCAGCACCCGGCCGCGCTCGACCGGGTCCTCGGTCATCTCGGCGGGCATCGTCACGTACGGCACCTGGAAGACGGCGTACGCGGTGGCGGCCAGCAGGAAGACCACCGCCACATAGCCGGCGGCCGCCGCGCCCCGCAGCGGAGGCGCGGCGAAGAGCAGGGCGAAGAGCGGCGGGAGCGTGCAGGCACCGATGAGCAGGAACGGCCGACGCGGTCCGCCGCGCAGCCGGCTGCGATCGGAGACCGCCCCGACCAGCGGATTGACCAGGACGTCCCACGCCTTCGGCAGGAAGACGGCCGCACCGGCGACGGCGGCGGGTACGGCGAGCACGTTGGTGAGGTAGTAGAGCAGGATCAGCCCCGGCACGGTGGCGAACGTGCCGGTGCACAAGGAGCCGAGCCCGTACCCGATACGCACCCTGCGCCGAAGGGGCGGAACCGGCTCGCCCTGTGCGCGGGTGTCTGCTGCCATGCCGCAGATCATGGAGGAACGGCGAAGCCGGCGGCAAGAGCCGGGTGTGAAGGCGGCATGAAGTCTGCCGCGAGCGGCGGCGTTCGCCACGTTGGTGTGCGCGGGTCCGGGTGCCGATCGCCGCATCCGAATCCGGGGATGTCTTCCCTGGGTACCGCGCCGGGAAAGATGCGCTCGGCTACTCATGACCCGGCGGCGGTCACGGCCGATGATGAAGGCCAGCGAACGCCGAACCCAGGAGACAGCACATGCTCAGCCGCCTCGCCGACGTATTGGTGCCGGTCGCCGGCCGTCTGACGGTCACCACCGACCCGGGAGCCAAGGTCGCTCCGGGCAGCATCATCGCCGCGAACCACACCTCGTTCGCCGACCCGGCTGTCGTCCTCGCCGCGCTGCACCGTCTCGGGGTCCGTCCGGTCGTCATGGCGGCGGCGGGCCTGTGGCGCGTCCCGCTGCTCGGCCGCGCGCTCGCCGCTGAAGGGCACATACCCGTCCACCGCCGCGACCGGCGCGCGGCGAACGCCCTGGACGCGGCGGCCGAGGCGCTGGAGCAGGGCCGTTCGGTGCTGATCTACGCCGAGGGCGGTCTCCCGCATCGGACCGACGCCGGCGAGACGGCCCCCGAGGCGTTCCGCAGCGGGCTGTCCCGGCTCAGCTCCCGCAGCGGCGCTCCGGTGGTGCCCGTCGGCCAGGCCGGCGCCCGCCGGATCACGTCGGGCAGCACGGCCAAGCAGCTCGCGGGCCTGCTCACGGCGCCGCTGCGACGCCCCGACCTGCACGTCCATGTAGGGACGCCGGTGCATCTGACGGGCGACAGCGCGGACCGCACGGCGCAGGCCCGTACCGCGGTGACGGCCGCGTGGCGCACCGCCACCGGCCGGCTCGGCGAACCCGCCGCGCTCGCCGCGTAAGTCAGCGAACGGGCGTCTCGTGATCGGTGTCGGTGTCGGTGTCGGCTGCGGCCAGAGCCCGCAGCCGTGGCGCGACCTCCTCACCGACCCGGAACGCCTCCTCCAGATGCGGATAGCCGGACAGCACGAACTCGTCGACACCCAGCCGCCGGTACTCGTCGAGCCGGGCCGCCACCTCGTCGTGCGAGCCGACCAGCGCCGTGCCCGCGCCCTCCCTGACCAGGCCGATCCCCGCCCAGAGGTTCGGCGAGACGGTCAGCCGCTCCGGGTCGGTCGAGCCCGCGTTCAGAGCTGCCATGCGGGCCTGCCCGGTGGAGTCCATCCGGGCGAAGCGCTCCTGGGTGGCCCGTACCGTCTCCGGGGCGAGACCCTTGAGCATGCGGTCGGCCTCGCGCCACGCCTCGTCGGCGGTGTCGCGGCTGATGATGTGCAGACGCAGCCCGTACCGCAACGCGGGGTTGCGCACCCGCAGTTGCTCCACCCTCGCGGCGATGCCGGCCGGCGGCTCGCCCCACAGAAGCTGGACGTCGGCGCGCCGTACGGCCACGTCCTGAGCCGCCGGGGAAGCGCCGCCGAAGTACAGCGGGACCGGGTACTCGGTGGCCGGGTCCGTCAGCCGGGCGTTCTCGATCCGCAGATGACGTCCCTCGTGGTCGACGCGCTTCCCGTCCAGCAAGTCCCGCAGTACGGCCATGATCTCGTCCGTGCGCGCGTAGCGCTCGTCGTGGTCGAGATGGTCGCCGTACGCCCGCTGCTCGGCCGGATCGCCGCCGGTGACGATGTTGAGCCGCAGCCGCCCTCCCGCGAACCGCCGGAACGAGTCGGCCTGTTGGGCCAGCAGCGTCGGGCTGGCGAATCCGGCGCGGAACGCCACGAGGAACCCGATCCGCTCGGTGTGCTGGGCCAGCGCCGAGGACAGGATCCACGGATCGACGCAGCCGAGACCCACCGGGGTCAACAGGGAGGCGAACCCGGCATGTTCGGCGGCGCGCGCCACCTGCGCGAGATAGCCGATGTCGGCGGGCCGCCGCGTGGCGGCGGCGGTGCGCTTCTGTACGGCGGTGACGCCACCGGGGTCGCGGCCGTCACCGCCCGTGGGCAGGAACCAGTGCAGCAAGGGGGCCATGTCGGCATCCTGGCCGGTCGGCGCGGTACGACACAAGATGCGTCTGGCATCCGGGCTTCGCCGTATCAGGGTGTGAAACGGCTCGCGGCCAGTGAGCATGGCCGATTTTCGACTACAGCAAAGGTCAGGCACTGGGCGCGGCCGGCGCCGTACTGCAGTCGGTGTCACGCAACGTACTCGCGTCGCCCGGCACCCTCGCCGTGGACGCCGGCGCCTGTCTCACGGTCGTCGCCGTCGCGGCGTTCGGGATCACCCTGCCGCCGTTCCTGGCGGGCGGTACCGCGCTGATCGGCGGACTGCTCGCCGCCGGCCTCGTGCGATGAGATGACGCGGTGGGGCCGGTAGGGTCCGCACCATGAAGGACCGACTCCAGGACGTCGACGACGCACAACTGCGCCGTGCGCTGCGCGCGTGGGACATCGACGCCGTCTCGCTCACGTACGCGCCCGTCGGCTTCGGCGACCACCACTGGACGGCGACCGGCGCCGGGCGGCGCCGGTGGTTCGTCACCGTCGCCGACCTGGCGCACAAGCCGCACTGCGGCGCGGGACCCGAAGCCGCCTTCGACGGCCTGCGCCGCGCCATGGACACCGCTGCCGCCCTGGCCGACGGCGGGCCGAGCGACCAGGGGCTGGGGGACACCGTCGTGGCGCCGCTGCGCTCGGCCGGCGGCGAGACGCTCCGCCGGCTCGGCGGCCGGTACGCCGTCAGCGTCTTCCCGTACGTGGACGGCGCCGCCGGTGACTTCGGCGACCGGCTCACCGGCCGCGAACGGCGCGGCGTCCTGGACGTGTTGGCGGAACTGCACCGGACGCCGGCCCCGGCCGACACCCCCGAAGCCCCGCTGGGGCTCCCGGCGCGCGTACAACTGGACGACTGCCTCGCCTCGTTGGACCGCCCGTGGGAGGGCGGACCGTACGCCGAACCGGCCAGGGCGCTGGTGGCACGCCACGAGGCGGCCCTGCGCCGCCGGTTGGCCGAGTTCGACCGGTCGGCCGCAGCGTTGGACGCCAGGGCGGGCGAGCGCGTCGTCACCCACGGCGAACCACACCCCGGCAACCTGCTGCGGCGCGGCGACCGGCTCCACCTCGTCGACTGGGACACCGTCGGTAGGGGACTCCCCGAGCGGGATCTGTGGCATGTGGCCACGGACCCCGGCGACTTGGAGTACTACGCGGCGGCGACCGGCCACCACCCCGACCCGGCAGCGATCGACTTCTTCCGGCTGCGCTGGGCACTGGACGACGTGGCCGCGTTCCTGGCCGACTTCCGCTCGGCGCACGGCCGTACGCCCGACGCCGATGAATCATGGGAGTTCCTTTCCGCCACCCTGGCGGAGCTGGCCCGACAGACCTGTGAAGCCCGCCGCCCACCCTGCGAGAGCCGTAGCGTCACGAGGCCGTAGAGTCACGGCATGTCCTTGCGAATCCGTATGCGCCAAGCCCTGCCGGAAGCGATGCGCGCCCGCGACAAGGTCGCGATGCGCGCCCTGCGCTCGACACTCTCGGCGCTCGACAACGCCGAGGCGCTTCCCGTGGACGAGGCCGACGTACGCAGCGGGGCCATCGAACACTCACCGGTCGGGGCCGGTGCCACGGAGGCGGCGCGGCGCGAGCTGAGTGAGAGCGACGTACGGGACATCGTCAGCGCCGAGGCCGCCGAACGCCTGGACGCGGCAGCGCAGTTGACGTCCCCGGCCCACGCGGACCGAGCCGCGCAACTGCGCGAAGAGGCAGCCGTGCTGCGCCGATTCCTCGACGACTCCGAAGCGGCCTAGCGCGACAGGGCGCGCAGGCGGCTCGCGGCCAGGCGCGCGCCAGGCGGGTCACGACGACGGCGCCGCCCCGAACCGCGGAAGGTCCTCAAGCCCTAGTACGCCAGGAGTGAGGCCAGCGTTCCGAGGTTGTCCCGCATGCCGCGCTTGAACAACTGCTCGGCCACAGGCCCGAGCAGGGCGGCCGGCCCCGGAAGTCCTGATGCGCTGATCGTGCCTTCCAGGGCGAGTCGGGTCGCACGCCGATGGGGCTGGGCACGGAAGCGGTAGACGAACGGGGTCGGCCCGCTCAGCGAGGTGAAGGTGACCTCTTCGCCCGCCGAAAGGCTGGTGATCGCCACCTCGTTGAGCGTCGGCCCGCCAGGGAGGTTCCGGTGCACCTCGTACCGGGTGCCGAGGCCGCCGGTGCCTTCGACGCGTCGTACGCGCTGCACCGCTGAGTACCACTTCGGCATGGTGGTGAAATCGGCCACGAAGGCGAACACCTTGGCCGGCGGGGCGGAGATGTCGAGGCTGAGCTGGAACGTCACGGGGTCCTCCACGTGCGTACGGGGTTCGGTCAGACGGTCATCGGGCCCGGCCCTCCTCGGCGGCGAGGCGGTTGGCCAGCGCCAGTCCTGCCGGTGACTGCCGGGTGAACGCGTGCAGGAACGCGATGAGCGCTTCGGTGTCCGTCGTCGCGCTCGCCCGGTCGATCAGGTCGTAGAGCCTGTTCTCGATCTCGGCGACCCGGGCGGCCTTCTCGCGGCCCTGCGGGGTGAGCGTGAGGCTGACCTGGCGCCGGTCGTGCTCGCTGATCGTCCGCTGTACGAGACCCGCGGTGACGAGCCGGTCCACGATCCGGCTCGGGCTCGTGCCCGTGTCGCACACGAGCATCCCGCCGAGTTCCCGCAGGGCGAGCGGGCCGTGATCGGCGATGATGCGCAGCGCTTCCGACTGGGCGGGAGTGACGTCGATCTCGGACAGCAGCACGGTCAACTGGCGGTTGCCTTCCCGCTGCGTGGCGAGGATGAGGTAGCGGATCTGTTCTGCTGTTCTCAACTGAGTTCCCTTTCGTACTGCCGCCGCCGCAGCGCTTGCGCCAGGAGCCCGGCTGCGGCCGGGTCGTGGGCGGCGAGAACCGGCATGCCGGGGTGGCGTGCGGCCAGCTCGTTGATCCGCCGGGTCGTCTCGTGCAGTCCGGCCGCGTTCCCGACCCCCGGCACCCGGTCCGCCGCCAGCAGCCGCACATCGTACGTGACGTCGCCGACGAACATCATCGTCGGCAGCCCCTCGCCGCGCAGCAGCAGCGACATCGAGCCCGGCGTGTGTCCGGGCGTGGGCAGGAGCAGCAGCGAGCCGTCCCCCATCACGTCGTGCGCGTGGGTGAACGGTGCGATCGCGGGGTCCGCGACGGGCTGCGGGGTGACAGGGCTCCAGTGCACGCCTGGGAGTTGGATGTGCTCGCGCAGCAGACCGGCGAAGGCCGCGAACTTCCTGTCCACCTCGGCGAGTTCGGCCGCGCCGACCAGCACCCGCGCCGAACTCGGCAGCTCGCGCAGGCCGCCGATGTGGTCCTGGTGCAGATGGGACAGGATCGCCACGCGCACGTCGGCGATGTGGTAACCCAGGGCGCTGAGTCGCTCCGTCAGCGTGGCGTCCGCAGGGACGTCGAACTTGGCGAGGCGGCGGTAGACATGTCCTGCCGGGCCGCCGGGGAAGTAGCCGGGGTCGGTGACCGAGCGCCGGTCCTGGCCGGTGTCGAACAGCACCAGACCCTGGTCGTGCTCGATCACGTACACGTTGATCGGACGGGGGTCCGTCCAGCGACGGGAGGTGTTGAGCCACCACAGCAGCGGGGTGCCGTTGGTCTCGACGTGTTCCGGACGGATCTGGACGGTGCCGGTGCTGATGACCGAGACCCGATTGACCTGGCGCATGAGAAGCCCCCTTGTGTTTACGTGTCACCACATGTATGCCGCGACATGTATGTCGTGACACCTATTGGACTCCGACGCGACACCCCTGTCAAGCGCCGCCGCTGTGAGCAGCGCGGACGCCCTCTCCCAGAAGCTCACCCCGAGGTCTACCGGCCGTCACCGCGGCCCGGCACAATCGCCCGTATGACGATCACCACGGCCGCACCGCCCGCGCACCGCACCCCCGTCGCCCTCGTGCGGGGGTTTCTGACGGGCGGTGTGATCGGGGCGTCGCTCGCCGCGCTCGTGGTCGGCGCCGTCATCAAGGAAGTGCCCCTGTTCGTCGCGGGGTTGGTGCTGCCCGTGGTCTACGGGCTGCTCCTCTTCCTCGCCGGTGTGCCGCGGCGCGCCCGCGAGGCGGCCGTCCCGCCCCGCACGGCGCTCGCGATGATCGAGAGCCTGCGGGCCATCGGGGGAGAGTCGAGCGACATACCGGTGCGGTTCGACCTCACCGTCGCACCGGACGACACGCCGGCGTACCGGGTCGAGACCACGCAGGACATCAACCTCGTCGACCTCCCCGACTACCGGCCGGGCGGCATCCTGGTGGTCCAGTACCCGCCGGACCGGCCGTGGAAGGCGCGCATCGTGAAGCGGCCGACACCCGAGTGGGAGGAGCGGGCGGCCGGCGCCCGCATCGACTCGGCGCCCAAGCCGGCCGTGGCGCGTGAGGCCCCCGAGGGCTGCGGCTTCGGATTCCTCGTGCTCCTCGGGCTGCTGCTCGGCGCCGCCGCCGTGATCCTGCTGTTCCGCGCCGATCTGTTCGACCAGGAAACCACCGCCGGCCCGTCCGCTCCGGTGCTGCCCTCCGTCTCCTCGACGTCGTCGACCACGGTCGTCTCGTCGTCGTCCGGCACGGTCGCCGTCGGACCCGGCCAGTCGCTGCTCGACCAGGGCGAGTTGCGCCGGGCCGTCGACTCGCTCACCAAGGGCAAGGACGAGAGCGGGCGCCAGGCCCTCACCGTCGTCCTGCAAGAGCGCCTGCTGTCGGTCGTGTTCGCCCCGACCGGCACCAAGGCCCCGCGGTTCGACCTGAAGTTGCTTCCCTACGAGCGTTTTCCCGCCCTGGTCGAAGAGGCCCGCACCGGTCTCGGCGTCCGCTCACCGCAGACCTGGCAGCTCACCGCCGACAGCCTCACCGGCTCCCTCGTCATCAGGGTCGGCGTGACCGGCCCCGAAGGATCGGCCTCACTGGAGGCCGACCGCGACGGCAAGGTGGTGCGGCGCGTCGCCGCGCGCTGAGCGCTTCGGCAACCGCGCACCGGGCAGTGCCGTCCCTGAAAACGGCACGGACGTCATCGGATCGGCAGGAGCAGGAGGAGGACGCGTGGGCTGGCACGGTTATCTGGCGCTGTGGTGCGCGGTGTTCGGCGCGGTCGCGCTGGTCGGGTACGGCAGGTCGCTGGCCGGGGTGACCCGGGCCCAGCGGACGGTCCGGGTCATGGGACGCATCGAGCGGGTGCGCGAGCCCAAGCACGGGGCCTCCCAGGTCGGCGGAGTGTCCGTGGTCGTCACCTTCCAGGACCCGTCCACCGGCGAGGAGTTCACCGTGACCAACGACGGTGAGCGCGGTGAGAGCATCGCAGCGGCCTGGACCGGCCGGGAGGTCGGAGTCCACTACCCGCCCGGCAGGCCGCACGCCTTCCGGTTCATCAACGACCTGTGGGAAGGCCGGCACGGACTCGGCCTGCCGAACTGCGCGGTCTTCCTCGGCTACGCCGGGCTGGTGGCCGCCGTCGTGATCGACCGCGGCTGGCAGTGGGCCCTGCTCGGCTTCGGGGTGCCCTGGAGTGTGTCCGTGGCGTACTTCCTGCCGCAGAGCGCAAGGAAGTTGAGCCGCCGTATCGACAGACTGACGTCCCGGGCCGCCGTCCCGGGGCGCGTCATCGCCGTGCTCAAGGACGTCAACACCGACGAGGAAGGCGACACCCTCACCAGCCACACACCGGTCGTCGCGTTCACCACCCACGAGGGTGCGGCCGTCACCGCCTACTGCCGCTCAGGTCTGCCGGACCCCGTCGGCTCGTACGGCCGCGACGTCACCATCCACTACGACCCCGACGACCCGGCCGTCTTCACCCCGGACCTCGCAGCCGAACGCCGCTCCCGGAACCACGAAATCGCCTTCGGCGCCGTGGCACTCGGCATCGGCGTGGCGGCCGTCGCCGTGGGAGCGGCGGCGCTCCTCGGCGGCTAGCGCGGCTTATCAGCCGCCTTGCCCGTCCGGCTCAGGCGTTCACCCCGGCGAGCAGCGCGGCGACCGCCCGCGCCGAAGCCGTCGACGCTCCGTGGGTGCAGATGTGCGCTGTGCCGGGCAGCAGTCCCGGCAGTCCCGTTTCCACGATGACGGCGTCCGGGCGCGCCGCGACCAGTTCCGCGAGGGACTCGGACATCCAGGAGTGGCGTGCGGCATCCCGTACGACAACGACCAGCGGACGGTCGGCCGTTGCCTCGATGCCGCTGAGCCGCAGCACTCCGGCGTCCGCGCCCAGATCGTCCTGGCCGAGCCGGACGCTGCTGGTGCCGGGCATCAACTCGCTGAGGGGGGCGGCCACACCCCAGGGGGTCTGCTTGTCGATCGCCAAGTGCGTCGCGGGCGCCAGCTCGACCACGTGCGGCGCCGCGGTCAGGGGAGTGCGCGCGCGGGCCGCCTCGCTCAGGAGTACGGCCCGGCGCGCCGCGCCCAGACCGACGGCCGGGTCGGGTGCGCCGGCTGCGGTGGTGCGGCGCAGCTCCGCCGACCAGTCGGCGAAGTCCGCCACCCGGCGCGCCGCGTCAGCGAGCCGCTCCTCGGGCAGGTCGCCGCTGAGCACGCCGTTCACGAGCGCGTCGATCAGCCGGCGAGCCGTCCCCTCGTCGGCGTTCTCGCCGCCGACGCAGACGGCGTCGGCACCCGCCGCGACGGCCCGGACGGTCGCGTTCTCGATGCCGTACCGGTTGGAGACGCCGCCCATCTCGATCGCGTCGGTCACGACGAGCCCGTCGAAGCCCAGTTCCTCGCGCAGCAGAGTGTGGAGGATGCGGGGGCTGAGGGTGGCCGGGGCGTCCGGGTCGAGCGCCGGCACAAGGAGGTGCGCGCTCATGATCGCGCGGGCCCCGGCGGCGATGGCCGCGCGGAAGGGCGGCAGCGCGTTCGTCGCGATGTCTTCGACGCCGGCCTCGTAGGTGGGCAGACCGTGGTGGGAGTCGACGGCCACGTCACCGTGCCCGGGGAAGTGCTTGGCGCACGCGGCGACGCCGGCCGCCTGGATGCCGCGTACCCACGCGTCCGTGTGCCGGGAGACCACCTTGGGGTCGGCGCCGAAGGACCGTACGCCGATGATGGGGTTGTCCGGGTTCAGATTGACGTCCACGCTCGGTGCGTAGTCCAGGGTCACCCCGGCGGCCCGCAGCTCGTGGCCGAGGTCGGTCGCGACGGCGCGGGTGAGTGCCGTGTCATCCACATAGCCAAGGGCGTGGTTTCCGGGGCGCGTTGAGCCGGTACGCGCCTCGATCCGCGTCACGTCGCCGGATTCCTCGTCGATGGCGATGACGAGATCGGGGTTCTCCGCGCGCAGTTGGGCGGTCAGCCGGGCCACCTGCGCGGGCGACTCGATGTTCCGGGCGAACAGCACCACGGAACGCAGGCCGTCCTGGATGGAGTTGAGCAGCCAGTCGGGGGCGCTGGTGCCGACGAATCCCGGTTGCAGGAGTGCGAGGGCCAGGCGTCGAAGCTCCTTGTCGCTGCTCACGTTGGTGTGCCTTTCGCGTAGGGCGCGGTGGAACGGCCCAGGGCGCGGCGACCGGCGGCACCGCGTTCCAGGTCTGGACCATTGATTCTGGGCCTACGACACGCGGACCTGTCAAGTGGTCTGGACCAGAGTTGACCCAGGGTTGGGCAGCGCTCCCCGCTGTTACCAGGCGAGAGAGCCAATTGTACTGCTCAGTAGCGTGATTGATGTGGCGTGAGAGGGACGTGGGGCATTGACAGGCGCGCATGGTCTAGTCCAACTTTATGGGCACACGGGGTTCGACACAGCGTTTGGAGCGCACCTTGCTCGGCCCTCTTCGCGACCCCTGCTCACCCCTCTCTCCCTCCGTCACACCATCGCGTCCGCCCTTACCTGATGCTGCGGTACGGCGCGGTGATGTGACGCTCCGCCTTCCCACTCCCTCTTCACCGAGCCTTGGAGTCACTCATGGCAACGGCTGAATCCCATCTGCACCGCGCCGCGACGGACCGCCCCTACTTCAGCGCGGACGGCGAGACGTACCTCGCCCAGACCGCCCTGCGCGACCTGCGCAAGAACCGCCCCCTGCGCGTCCTGACCGAGGAGCAGTTCACCTTCTGGCAGACCTACGGCTACGTGGTGGTCAAGCAGGCGGTGCCCCGCGAGGACGCCGAGCGGCTGCTCGACGTCGCCTACGAGTTCCAGGGCCTCGACCCTGACCGGCCCGAGACGTGGTACGGGGAGCGCGAGCACCGCTCGGAGCTGGACCAGGAACTGCACATCTACGGCTTCGTCGAGGCGTACCACCACCAGTTGATGTGGGACAACCGGCAGCGCCAGCGCGTCTACGACGCCTTCGTGGACGTATGGGACTGCGAAGAGCTGTGGGTGACGCTCGACCGGCTCAACCTCAACCCGCCCAACATCAAGGACCGCGACCGGTCCCTGATCGAGTTCCGGCCCACCGGCTTCGACATCGACCTGCACTGGGACGTCGACAGCACCCAGCGCATCCCTCCGCAGCGTGTGCAGGGCATCATCGCCCTCAACGACACCGTGGCCGAACAGGGCGGGTTCCAGTGCTGCCCCGAACTGTTCCGGCAGTTCGACCACTGGAAGGCCCACCAGCCGGCCGACCGCGACCCCATCAGGCCGGCCGTCGACCGTACGGAAATGCCGGTGATCCGCCCCGAGTTGGAGGCCGGCGACCTGCTGATCTTCAACGGCCACCTGGCCCACGGTGTGGCGCCCAACCTCTCAGCCGCCGGTGTGCGGGCGGTGCAGTACCTGTCGATGATGCCCGCGCTTGAGGGGCACGAGAAGATACGGCGCTCCCGCGTCGAGTCCTGGCGCGATCTCAGCACGCCGGACTGGAACCCCACCCTGGTCGGCGACCCGGTGCGGCCGGAGGCCGAGCGCTACGGGCAGGCCCGGCTCGACGACTTGGGCGAACGGCTGCTCGGCCTGAAGTCCTGGCACGACGACGGCACGCAGGACGGCGACGGCACGAAGAACGACGAAAGCACGCAGGGCGGCGCAAGCACGCAGGCGAGCGAGGGAGCGTCGTGCGCAGAGTCTGCCTGACCCTTCCCACCAACCGGGAATGCTCCGCCACGATCGCCCTCCTCGCCGACGAAGCGGCCTACGCCGTCACGCACTTCGAGGCCGAGGTGCACCTGCTCGTACTCGACTCGTGCGAGCCGGCCGTGTACGCCGAGCACGCCGAGGCGGTCGCCCGGCTGCCGCACCACCCCCGGGTGGTGGTCCACCACCTCGACGAGGACGCACAGCGCCACTTCCTGCGCGAGGTCGTCACCCGCTCCGGGAGCACGAAGAACGACCTGCTGCTCGACCTGATGCTGCCCGCGGGGATCTCCTACGGCGCCTGCACCAACCGGGCCTTCCTCATCGGCGAAGCCCTCGGCTGCACGTCCGTGCACCGCAGGGACTCCGACAGCCGCTACCAGCAGCGGGACGGTGCGTGGGCCTTCCCCATCCACCACGAGCTGCTCGCCATCGGCCTCACCGCGTCCGACGTCGCCGAGCGCGTGGACGAGTGCGACCTGACCCCGCAGGAGGCGGGCCGCCGCGTGGCCATGGTGGGAGCGTCCTTCGTCGGCGAACCCTCCGTGGACCTGGCCGAGATGGCGGCGGCCGACCCCGCCACGTACGAAGAAGTGGTGGGTCTGTGGGCGCCGCTGGACGCCACGGAGGAAGCCAGGCGGGAACTCGTCGCCGAGTCCTTCCTCGGCGCGGGACAACGGTCCTTCCAGGGCGACCACGCGCTGCTCACCCGCGTGGACCCCATGCGGGTGGACATGTGCAACATCGCCTTCCACGGCGTACACACCAGGGTTCCGCTGCCGCCCGCCACGGACACCATCGGCAGTGACTACTTCCTGATCCATCTCGTGCACGACGCGGGACTGCCCGGCGTCCTGCACAACCGCGACATCGTCAACTACTACACCAACGAGCGGCGGACCGACGCGGGCTTCGTCGCGTACCAGACGCGGTACGTGAAGTTCCTCCTCTCCATGCTCCATCTCCACTTCTGCTACGCCGAACTCGCCGCGGCCGGAACCGAACTGCTGCTGGCCGACGGAACGGTCGACACCGCGCGGGTGGCCGCGATCGTCCGGCGCAGCACCCAACTCGACCTGGCGGAGAACGAGGAGCGCCTCGACCGGCTCGACGCCGCCTACCGGAGACTCGGCGGCCGGTACGCCGACCTCGCCGACCACCTCCGGCCGCGGCGCGCGCGACTGCTGGAGGAAGCCCGCGCCGACATGGCCGACTTCGCCCTCCTCGTCGAGTCCTGGCAGGGACTCGTCCACGCCGCGGGACAGGTGGGCCTCAGTGCCACGTCCGACGGCGGACGGACAGGTGCGTCGTGACGGACTCGCGGACGTCCCCCCGTACCACGGAAGAGGACCGCATCGTCTACGACCTCGACGCGGTGGTCGCCGCCTATGCGGAACTCCGCGCCGAACTGCCCGGCGTCGACGTCAGGTTCGCCATGAAGGCGGCGCCCGCCGACGAGATCCTCGGCGCGCTCGCCGCCGCAGGCGCCGGGGTCGACGCGGCAGGACCGCAGGAGGTGCGCCAGGCGCTGCGCGCCGGCGTCCCGGTGGCCGACATGCACTACGGCAACACCGTCAAGTCCGACGAGGACATCGCCAACGCCTACGCCCTCGGGGTGCGCACCTTCGCCACGGACAGCCTGGAGGACGTGGCGGCCCTGGCCGAATTCGCCCCGGGGGCCCGGGTCTTCTGCCGGCTCGCGGTGGACGGCGGTGGCGCGCTGTGGGGGCTGAAGAACAAGTTCGGCTGCTCGGCCGCCGACGCCGTACGCGTCATGCGGGCCGCCCGCGACTCCGGACTCGTACCGTCCGGGCTCTCGGTGCACGTCGGTTCGCAGCAGATGGACTCCGACGCCTGGCGCAACGCCTTCGACCGGCTCTCCGACGTGCTGGGCACCCTCAGCGAACACGGCATCGCCCTGGACCACGTCAACCTCGGCGGGGGCCTGCCCGCCCGCGGCTACCTCGACCGCGACGGTGTGCCGCTCGACCCGCCGCTGGACAAGATATTCGCCACGCTCCGCGAGGGCACCGAGCGGCTGCGCGCCGCGTACGGGAAGCATCTGCGCCTCGTCGTCGAGCCGGGCCGGGCGCTGGTCGCCGAGCACGGGACCATCCACGCGCGCGTGGTGCGGCTGACCCGGCGCGAGATGCCCGACGGCGAGATCCAGCACTGGCTCTATCTGAGCTGCGGGAAGTTCAACGGCCTCTACGAGATGGACGCGTTGCAGTACCGGCTGCGCTTCCCCTCGCACCCGACCGGCCGCTACGTCCCCGCGGTCGTCGCAGGCCCCACCTGCGACAGCGACGACGCGTACGCGCACGACCACGGCCTGGTACGGGTTCCGGAGAACCTCGCATCCGGCGACCCGGTCGAGGTGCTCTCCTGCGGCGCCTACGCGATGAGCTACACGACCCAGGGGTTCAACGGCTTCCTGCCGCTGACCACGGCCTTCACCGGGGGCGCCGCCCCCGTACCCGGGCCGGACGGCGCCCGATGACGCAGTCCACGACGATCCGCGTCCTCACCGAGGAGGACTGGGACGACGTCGTAGCCCTGGAGGCCGGTGCCTACGCCGCGCTGGGGCTGTCCGAAGGCCGGGCGGCCCTCCGCTCCAAGGCGGCGGCCTCGCCCACCACCTGCTTCGTCCTGCGCGCCGACGCGCTGGTGGTGGGCTACCTCCTCGCCCTGCCCTACCCCGCGAGCCGGGCACCCGCCCTCGACCAGACCGAGACGAGCCGCTACACCTCGCGGAACCTGCACCTGCACGACGTGGTCGTCGCCCCCGCCCACCGCGGTCGCGGGCTGGGGCGCCGGCTCGTCGACCACCTCGAAGACACCGCGGCGGCGCACGGCTGTACGGAGGTCTCGCTGATCGCCGTCGCCGGAGCCGAGAGCTACTGGTCGGCGCTGGGCTACACCGCCGCCCCGCACGTCCCCACCGCCGGCTACGACCGTACGGCGGTCTACATGTCCCGTTCCCTGCTCTCCCGTTCCCCGCGTTCCCGCGCCGACACACCAGCCGATCACCGACGGAGTTGACGACGTGCCGTCCCCTGTTCCCTCCTACCGCCGCGGCCAACTCGCGACGGCCGCCCTCTTCTGCGCCCTCGGCTTCCAGTACGCCACCTGGGCCGCGCGAATCCCCGCTCTCAAGTCGGAGCTGGGTCTCAACGCGGCAGGAGTCGGGGTCCTGTTGATGGCGGCGGGGGTCGGATCCTGCGTCTCCTTCCCGCTGGTGGCCCTGCTCATGAGGCGGCTGGGCTCCCGGCGGCTCGCCCTCGTCTCCACGGTCGGGCTCGCCGTGGTCCTGGTGGCGCTCGCCGCCGCCCCCAACTACCCCGTCGCGCTCCTGGTGGTGTGTGTGGACGGGGTGGTCGTGGGCTGCCTCAACACGGCGATGAACGCCCAGGGCGCCGCCCTGGAGGCACACCACGAGCGGCACACCATGGCCAAACTGCACGCCGTCTTCAGCGGGGGCTCCTTCCTCGCCGGACTGCTGGCCTCGGGAGTGCGCCTCGCGACCCCGTCGCTCACCACGCACTTCGCCGTGGCCGCCGCGCTGCTGCTGCTCCTCGCCGCCGCAGCGGCGACCGGGCTGCTGCCGGACGCGGAGCAGGCGGTGGCAGCGAAGGCGGACGACAACACCCCGCTGAAGCCGGCGGCCGGCCGCAGGTGGGCGCTGCCCACCGCCCTGGTCTGGTGGATGTGCTGCGCCATGGTCTTCGGCACCATCGTGGAAGGGGCGATGAACGACTGGTCGACCCTCTACCTGGAAGGCGTCGTGAACGCCTCGGCGCAGGTCGCCCCGCTCGGCATCGCCGTGGTGTCCGGCATGATGGTCCTCGCGCGGCTGTGCGCCGACAGGTGGCGCCGGCGCTGGGGCGACGGGCGGGTCGTCCTCGCGGGCAGCACCCTCGCCGGGCTGGGACTGGCGCTCGCGCTGGCCACCGGGGGAGTGGCCCCCGCCTTCGTCGGCTTCGCCTGTGTCGGTCTGGGCATCGCCGCCGTCACACCGTGTGTGTACGTGGCAGCCGCACGCCAGGGCGGCAACGCGCTGACGCTGGTCGCCGCCATGGGCACCACAGGACTGCTGGCCGGGCCCCCGCTCATCGGATTCGTCGCGAGCGCGAGCAGCCTGCGCTGGGGCCTCGCCTGCGTGTCGGGCGCGGCGCTGGTGGTGGCCGTGTGCAGTACGCGTATCCGCTGGCAGCGCGAGACGGACCAGGCCGCCCCGACCTCAGTAGTTGAGGAATCAATCAAGTCGGTCTGACGTTGTCCCGGGCATGAAGCGCATCGGTTTTCTGTCTTTCGGGCACTGGTCCGACACCAGGCACTCACAGACCAGGTCGGCGGCCGACGCCCTGCTCCAGGCTGTCGACCTCGCTGTGGCGGCCGAGGAGCTGGGGGCCGACGGTGCCTACTTCCGCGTCCATCACTTCGCCCGGCAGCTCGCCTCGCCGTTCCCGCTGCTCGCCGCGATCGGCGCCAAGACGTCGCGGATCGAGATCGGCACCGGCGTGATCGACATGCGGTACGAGAACCCCCTGTACATGGCCGAGGACGCGGGCTCGGCCGACCTCATCTCCGGCGGCAGGCTCCAGCTCGGCATCAGCAGGGGATCCCCGGAGCAGGCCGTCGACGGCTGGAGCTACTTCGGCTACGCCCCGAGCGGCGACGACACCGAAGCCGACATGGCGCGCAAGCACACCGAGGTGCTGCTGTCCGTCCTGGAGGGCAAGGGCTTCGCCCAGCCCAGCCCGCGGCCGATGTTCGCCAACCCGCCGGGACTCCTGCGCGTCGAGCCGCACTCCGAAGGGCTTCGCGACCGCATCTGGTGGGGCGCGGCGTCCAACGCCACCGCGATCTGGGCCGCCAAGTCGGGTATGAACCTGATGAGTTCGACCCTCAAGAACGACGAGGGCGGCGCCCCCTTCCACGTACAGCAGGCCGCGCAGATCCGCGCGTTCCGCGAGGCGTGGGCCGAGGCGGGCCGGCAGCACGAGCCCCGGGTCTCCGTGTCGCGCAGCGTCTTCGCGCTCACCACCGACCAGGACCGCGCGTACTTCGGCGGTGAGGGCGAGAGCGAGGACCAGATCGGCCATATCGACGCCGAAACGCGCGCGATCTTCGGCCGTACGTACGCCGCCGAGCCCGACGTGCTGGTGAAGCAGCTCGCCGAGGACGAGGCCATCGCCGAAGCGGACACGCTGCTGCTGACCGTGCCGAACCAGCTCGGCGTCGACTACAACGCCCACGTCCTGGAGAACATCGTCAGCCACGTCGCCCCGGCGCTCGGCTGGCGCTGATCCCCCAACCGGCCGGGGCCCCGCGTGTCAGGAGCGGGGCCCCGGCCGGTCGCGGTCAGGGCGGGTCAGGCCCTGGTGATCGTCCTGCCCGGCATCGGCTCGGCGAGCGCCGCCCGCGACGCCGGCGCGCCGAAGGTGTCAGCGAAGTACTGCGTCTCGTGCACGACATGCCCGTCGGCGAATTCCATGACGCTCACCGAGCAGGTGGGCACTCCGTCGTACGTGATGACGCACTCGCTCACCCACAGATCCCCACCTCCGGTGATCCGCCGGACGCTGAAGTGCCGGCTCGCGGGGTGTCCGCCGCGCTGCGCCGAAATCGTCGTA
This sequence comes from Streptomyces sp. NPDC087906, assembly GCF_055584925.1. Lineage (NCBI taxonomy): Bacteria > Bacillati > Actinomycetota > Actinomycetes > Kitasatosporales > Streptomycetaceae > Streptomyces > Streptomyces sp. NPDC087906. The sequence goes on along the minus strand of NZ_JBVJLC010000002.1, from coordinate 138,525 downwards.
CGGCCCCGGAACCGCTCACCCGACTGGGGGTAGTCGAGGACGGCGTCTGCGGCGTAGATGGCGTGCTCGGCCGCGATGTCGCCGCGCTCCGACGCGCGCCAGTGCTCCTCGACGGCGGCTCTGGTCCGGGCATCGGGATCCATCGGGATCAGTTGGCCTCGGCCGCGGGCTCCAGCACGAAGACGGGGATCACCCGGTCCGTCTTCGTCTGGTACTCGGCGTAGTCCGGCCAGACCTCGACGGCGCGGGACCACCACAGGTCGCGCTCCGCCCCCTCCACCTGACGGGCCGTCATGTCCTGCCGTACGGCGCCGTCCTGGAGCTCGACGAGCGGGTGCGCGACCAGGTTGTGGTACCAGGTCGGATGCTTGGGCGCACCGCCCTGCGAGGCCACCACGGCGTACGTCCCCTGATGCTCCACCCGCATCAGCGGGTTCTTGCGGATCTTGCCGCTCTTGGCTCCGAGGCTGGTGAGGACGATGACGGGTACACCCCGCAACGTCGTACCCTCGGCGCCCCCGGAACCCTCGTACAACGCGACCTGTTCGCTCACCCACTGCTCGGGGCTCGGCTGGTACTCGCCGCTGAGAGGCATGCTGTCCTCGTTTCCCTGGTGGGGGGTCAGGGTGACCGGCGCGCTGCCGGCTGCCTCGGCCCCTCGGTCGGATCTGCCACCTCCATGATCCCTCACCTGCCGGCCTGCGCCGGGCCGGCCTGCTGGCCGAGCCCCGTCGTTGTGCCAGGCGCATACTGGGGATGTCGCGGCGACGTTTTGTGCCTCTGATCCGCAATTCACCGGAAGAGAGAAGTGAGAGCCGTGCACCTGACGGCAGCGCTGAACTCCGCGAGGTCGGAGTGGGACGTCATCGTGCTGGGCGGAGCGGCGGCAGGCGAGAACGCCGCGCAGTACGCCACGCAGTTCTCCGACCTGGACGCGGTGCTGGTGGAGGCGGATCTCGTCGGGGGCGAATGTTCGTACTGGGCCTGCATGCCCAGCAAGGGACTGCTGCGCCCGGTCGAGGTCCTCGACGAGGCGTCGCACGTGCCGGGCATGGCCTCCCTGGTCGACGGGGGAGAGCTGGACGTACCGGCGGTGCTGGCGCACCGGGACGTCATCGTGCACGGGCTCTCGGACGACTCGCAGGTGGCGTGGGCGCTCGGCGCCGGCATCGACGTGGTGCGCGGGTACGGCCGGCTGACGGGGGAGCGCCGCGTCGAGGTGACCGGTGCTTCGGGGGAGACCCGCACCCTCACCGCCCGGCACGCCGTGGTGATCGACACGGGATCCGCACCCGCCGTCCCTCCTGTCCCGGGTCTTCGCGAGGCCCGCCCCTGGACCTCGCGGGACACCACGAACCTCCACCACGTGCCGCCTCGTGTCGTCATACTCGGCGGTGGTGTGGCGGCATGCGAGGCGGCGACATGGCTGAGCGGCCTGGGAGTCGCCGAGTTGAGCCTCGTCCACCGGGACTCCGGCCTCCTCGCACGGCAGGAGCCCTTCGCGGGCCAGTTGGTCGCGGAGCGTCTGGAGGCGGCGGGCGTGCGCCTGCTTCCCGGCCGGACCCTCACCGAAGTGGACCGCCACAACGTGCGTGACACGGGCGCGGGTTGGACGCACGGCGGGGAGGTCGCTGTCCATCTGGACGACGGAAGCACCCTGCGCGCCGACGAGATCGCCGTCATGGCGGGCCGCGTTCCGTGCACCGACGACATCGGGCTGGAAACCGTGGGGATCACGGGCGGCGGATTTCTCGACGTGGACGACCAGCAGACGGTCCGGGGCTCCACCGGCCAGTGGCTGTACGCCATCGGCGACGTGTGCGGCCGGGCGCTGCTGACCCACATGGGCAAGTACCAGGCCCGCGTGGCGGGTGAAGTGATCGCGGCGCGGGCGGCCGGCGGAGATGATGCCTTCGGGCCAAGGAGTCGCCTCAGCAGCGGCGAAGGCCATCGCGCCGTACCCCAGGTGACGTTCACGGTCCCCGAGGTCGGCTCGGTCGGTATGACGGAGGCGGCGGCGGACGCCGCGGGTGTCGACGTCGAGACGGCGGAGTACGACATGGCCGGCCTCGCGGGCACCTACGTCATGCGCGAGGACTACACGGGCCGGGCCAAGCTCGTGATCGACCGCGCGACGGACACGCTGGCCGGCGCGACCTTCGTGGGCGCGGGAGTCGCGGAGCTGGTGCACTCGGCGACGACGGCGATGGTGGCGCGCCTGCCGGTCGCGGACATGTGGCACGTCGTACCGAGCTACCCGACGGCGAGCGAGGTCTGGCTCCGCCTCCTGGAGACCCTGGACGCCGATCGACGAGCCGCCTAGGGCCTGTCTGACACATGCCGCCTGGCTTGCGACGCCCGGCACGCACGCTCGCCGCGTTGTCAGGCTCGGCGGGCTCGTCGGCGTATGTCCAGTACGTGGACGACCCTCCGCCTTGCGATCGCACGCACCAGACGCCGCAAGCCCCGCCCTGAGGGCGGACGGCGCTATGTGTCAGACAGGCCCTAGCCGACGGTGCCCGCCCCAGGCCCCTTCGGCGGCCCTTTCGGTAGCCCCTTCGGCCGTCAGCTTCCGGCTCGGCCGGGGTCGCTCGGGTGCTCGCTCAGCCGCGTCGTCCGTGCGAAGAGCCACCCGGCGAGCGGGAGGGTGCTCAGGACGGCCTGCATCTCGCCGGTGTCCCGGGCGCGCCACAGCCCGAGCGCGCGGCTCTCACCGGGCGTCCGCCAGAGGCGTACCAGCTTGCCCTCCCCCGCCAGCTCCCGGGTCCGTACCGCCTCCGCCGCTGTCGCGTCCTCCCGCGCCTGGGACGGGCCGACGTCCGAGGCGATCGGGGAGAAGGTCACCAGGAACTCCGTGCCGGCTTCCGGCGCACCGGCCCGAGCCGGTCCCGGGTCGTTGGGGTGAGGGGTGAGAGGCGTGATCTCGTCGCTGCGCCACACCCGCAGGGGCATCGAGGCAAGCGTCTCTTCGAGCCGTAGCGCGTCCGACGCGGCGAACAAACCGAGCGTGCGCCATTCGCCCGGTTGCAGCGGCGGGCGCCACAGGCGCAGCAACTGCCCCTGCTCGGCGAGCCGGCGGGAGTTCACCGCCTCCCGGGCGCGGACGGCGTCGACCTCCGCCTGCGAGGTTCCGTCCGGAACGCTCGTGGTCATCGTGACGAGGAACTCCATGAACTCATCCTCCGGCGAAGGCCGGTTGATCGCACCCCGTGATGGCTGCGGGCCGCAACCCGGTATACGGTGAAAAGTGGTGGTTGTGCACGACGGCACCACCACCGGACGGCGGTGTGAGCTGTGACGACATCATGCGACCTGCTCTTTGTGGTGATGGATTCGGCTGCGACGACACCGGTCGAGTCGGGTGATCTGTCGCTCGCGCTCGCGGGGGCCGAGCTGATCGATCTGGTGGCCGACGGCTCGGTGCGGGTGGTGGACGACCGCGTCCTGCCCGGGAGCGGGAGCACCGGGCCTGACCGCCTTCTGGGCGGGGCCGTCTCCTCGATGGTGCGGGAGGCGCCGTTCGAAGCGGTGGAGGAATGGCTGTGGCGCCGGGGGCGCGGCCTGTCGTGGCGGTACGTGGACGCTCTCGAAGCCGACGGGCTGCTGACCCGCCCGCACCGGCACCGGCCGCATGTGCGGGCCGAGGAGAAGACCCTGACCGACTCGCCGGTCCGCAGGGCAGCGCTGGACCGCTGGGAGTCGGGCGACGCGACGCTGGTGCGGCTCGCGCACAGCCTGGGGGTCGAGCAAAAGCACACGGGCCGTCCGCCCGCACCGGTCGGCGAGGCTGTCGCCGCGGTGGTCGCGGCGGTGGACCGGGCCGTGGCCGAGCTGGCGGACGAACGCGACAAGCGCGTGCACCGACTGGAGGACGCGGCCGCCGAGAACCGGCGGCGGGGATACTGATCTCCGCCGCGGCGATGAGTGCGCCGGTCTCCCGGGGTCTACCTACTGACCGGAACGACCGCCACATCGGGAGTAGGCATGGGCCGCATCGACATCGAACTGTTCGCCACGCTCGACTTCGTCGGGCAGGCGCCCGGCGGCCCCGAGGAGGACCCGGTGGGGTTCCCGTTCGGCGGCTGGCAGGCGCCCTTGGTGGACGAGGTCACCGGGGCGCAGATCAGTGCCGCGTACGAGGGCACGGACGCCCTGCTGCTCGGCCGGCGCACCTATGACATCTTCGCCGCCTACTGGCCGCACCAGGAGGACGGCGAGATCGCCACGCTCTTCAACAGCATCCCCAAGTACGTGGCCTCGCGCGGCAGGCCCGACCTCTCGTGGGCCGGATCCAGCCTGCTCGGCCCTGATCTGGCCGGCGCGGTACGCGAGATCCGCGACCGGCACGAGCGGGTGAAGGTCGTCGGGAGCCTGCACCTGGTGCAGACGCTCCTGCGCGAGAAGCTGTTCGACCGCCTCGACCTCTGGGTGCACCCGGTGGTGCTCGGCGTCGGGAAGAAGGTGTTCGACGGTGGCGCCGTACCCACGAACCTCACACTCCTCGAACCCCCGGCCGCCGGTCCGAAGGGCACCGTGCACCTGCGCTACGGGCTGGCCGACGGCATCCCGAGGACGGGCGACATGGGCGCGCCCGAGCGCGACTGACCTCGGAGCGCGACCGGCCTCAGTGGGGGAGGAGCTGCTGGCCCCCGTCCACGTCGAACGTGGCGCCGGTGAGCGCGTCGTTGGCCATGATGTGCAGCGCCAGCGCGGCGACATCGGCCGGGCCCACCACTCGGCCGATGGGCAGTGTGTTGCGCAACTCCTCCCGCCGGGCGTCGAGTTGGTCGCCGAGGAGCGATGCAGACAGCGGAGTGTCCACAAATCCTGGTGCGATGAGGTTCACCCGTACCGGCGCCATCTCCAGGGCGAGATTCGCGGTGAGCGCGGGCAGCGCGGCGCTGAGCGCGGTCGCCACCGCCATGCCCGCTCCGGGCCGCCGGGCTCCGGTGCCGCCGATGAACAGCAGTGTGCCCCCGGCGCGGACCTTGTCCCGGCTGTGGAGCGCGACCCCGAGGGTCACGGCGAAGCGGTCGCCCACCTCCTGCCGCACGGTGGCGAGGTCCAGGTCAGCCAAGGGCGGGTAGGACGGCCGTCCCGCGGTGACCATCACATGGTCGACAGGTCCCCGCAGATCCTCGAAGAACTGCCCGAGACGCTCGTTGTCGGTGGCGTCGAACACCGCCGTACTGCGGGGGTCGAGTTCCAGCGCGGCTTCGCGCAGGCGTTCGGGATTGCGGCCGACCAGCACCACTTGACCGCCGGCCGCGCGCACCTGGCGCGCCGTTTCGAGCCCGATGCCCGCGCTGGCACCGATCACCACGACGGTCTGACCGGCGAAGCCCCCGGTGCTGTGGGCCCCGGTAACAACAGGTACGGCAGCCATCCAGACCTCCGGCTTCTCGTCCCCCCGCCCCCTACCGTTCGCCCTTCCCCGTACCATCGTCGCCCCTCGGGCCGCTGACCGCCTCCTCGGGCTCCTCGGGCCTTTCCCCCTGATGGGGCGGGGCGGACGGGGTGGGGCGTGCGAAGCGCGCACACCGCGTGCGTGTGCTTCCGCACGCCATGAGGCGTGGCGTTCCCGGTTCCGGGCGGCAGGGCAGGGATAGCGCGTCGGTGGGGCCCTTCCCGCCGGGGGGTGGGGTGCGCGGATGCCGGCGGAGCACGCGGATGTGATCGTGGTGGGGGGCGGCGCCATAGGCATGGCGTCCGCCTGGGAGGTGTCGCGGCGCGGACGCACGGTCATCGTGCTGGAGCGGTTCGGTACGGGACACGACCGGGCGAGTTCCGCCGGTCTCGAACGGCAGTGGCGGCTCCAGTACAGCGAGGAGCAGTGGTCGCGGCTCGCGCTGGAGACCCTGCCCCGCTGGCACGCGCTGGAGTCCGCGGCAGACAGGCGGCTGCTGCACCGGACGGGCAGCCTGTGGTTCGGCCGGGTCGGGCTGGCGACGAGCGAAGGGGAACTGCACACGGCTGCCGCCGTCCTGGCGCGTCTCGGCGTGCCGTACGAGTGGCTGTCGGCGGCCGACATCGAGTCCCGCTTCGGCTTCGCCCGGCTGCCCGCCGACCATGAGGGCTTCCACCAGCGCGACGGCGGTGTCATCGACGTCAAGGGGACGGTCGAAGCGCTCTCCCAGTTGTGCGCGCGGGCGGGTGTGCGCGTCCGCGAGCAGGAGCGGGTACGGGCCGTCGAGCCGGACGGCGAGGGCGTCACCGTACGGACCGACTCCGGCACCTACCGGGCGGATACGGTGATCGTGAACGCCGGCGCGTTCGCCAACGAGCTTCTCGCACCGCTCGGTTGCCCGCTCGATCTGCATGTCTTCCGGATGAGTTCCGCGTACTTCGCCCGGCGCGCGGCCGATGTGGACCTGCCGACCTGGTACGCCTTCCTCGCCCCGGAACAAGGCGACGGCAACGGCTCCTTCTACGGATTCGGCCACAACCCGTGGACCGGAAGCGATCTCGTCAGGGCCGCTTCCGATGCCGAACGGACCGTCAAGGACGAGGATCCGGGGGCGCCCGCCGTCCCGGACGGTGACGACCTCGGCAGCGCCGCCCGATGGGTGCGCGAGCACATCCCCGGTCTTGTGCCCCGGGGCGTGCGGGCGGGCAGTTGCCTGGCGGCGCTGCCCACCGACCCCGGGCGCCAGTTCTACCTCGGCACACTGCCCGCATCGGTGCCCGACGGTGAGCGGGTGGTGGTGCAGTCGGCGGGATGGGCCTTCAAGTTCGTGCCGATGTTCGGCCGGATCTGCGCCGACCTGGCGGTCGACGGCCACAGCGCCCACCACGATCCCGCGCTGGCCCTCGCATGACCGGCCTGGCCGGAGCCGTACGGGTCAGCCGGTTCAGCGGCCCGCGTGGCAGCCTGCTCCATCTGGCGCTGGCCACCGGCGACCCGGCGTACCCGCTGCCCGCCAACGGCGGACTGCGGGTGGTCTGCGGCGGGTCGGTTCCCGATCCTCGGGGCCTCACTCGCCGGCTGGCCACCGAGATGCTGCTCAAGCACCAACTGCACCGCACCGGCTTCTGGGGAGCCAAGATGCTGGTGACGGGTGCGGACGTGGTCGACGACGAACTGCTCGCGACGGTCGCGGACGTACTCAACAGCCGCGCCGGCACGCTCTACACCGGCGCCGACATGGGCGTGGGCGCGGCCGACATGGAGCGGCTGTCGCTCATGACGCCGTACGTGCTGAACGCGATCGGCAGCCGCGTCGAACCCAACACCGCCACCGCCTTCGGTGTGCTGGGCGCCGTCGAGGCCTGGGCCGGCGGCCCGGTCGCCGGGCTGCGCGTGCTGGTGCACGGCGTGGGCAAGGTGGGCGCCGTACTGGCCACGGAACTCGTGGCGGCGGGCGCGTCGGTCCTGACCTGCGACACCGCGCCAGGGGCCCCGGACATCCCGGGCAGCCGCCCCGTAAGGAACTGGGCCGCGCAGGACGTGGACGTCCTGATGCCCTGCTCGGTGAGCGACCTCATCGACCCGGCGCTGGCCGAGCGGCTGCGCTGCGGCGCCGTCATCGGCTCGGCCAACGCCGTACTGGCCGACGAGATCGCCACCGCCGGAATCCTGCACAGCCGCGGCATTGACTACGTGCCGACGCCGCTGGTCAACGCCGGTGCGGTCATCGTCGACTCGATCGAGCACTACGCGCGCGACGCGTTCGGCGCCGCGCCGCCCGAGCGGGTGTACGCGTTCGTCAGGCAGACCGTACGCGCTGCGGTCTCCGACCTGATCGCCGCTGCGGCGGGAACCCTGTCCTCGTCGGCGATCCCGCACCAGGTACCCGATCCGGTCGCACGGCCGTTCTGCGGTCTGCGCTTCCTCCCCAGCGGACCGGCCATGACCAGTGATCGAAAGGTGGGACGATGACCGTCGATGCGGTGCGCACGACGCTGGAGGCCGTGAGATGACGTCCCCGTACGGCGACACCGTGGACGCCGTTCGCGCGGCGCTGGCTCAGGGCCGGGCCGCGGTGCTGCCCAACCCGGACCCGCTGACGTACGTCGTCGCCGCCACGACCCCGTACGCGGTGAACCGGGCCAAGGACCGCCCCGCCGACCAGCCCGTCGCCCTGTGGAGCCACCATCCCCGCACAACCGACCTCGTCCTGCGGGCACTTGACCTCACCCCGCAGGCCGCCCGCACGGCCCGGTCGCTGCTCACCGACGAGCGCGTGACGCTGCTCGCCCCGGTGCGTCAGGACTGTACGCCGCCGGCCTGGCTGGAGCCGGCGACCCACGCCGGGTGGACCCTGCTGTTCGGCGTCCGCTGGGCTCCTGTACTGCCCGTCCTGGACGACCATCCCGTGCTGTACGTGAGCAGCGCCAACCGCACCGGCCGGCCCCCGGTGCCGACGGCAGCCGCCGCCCGCGCCATGTTCCCCGACCACGTTCCTGTCCTCGACCCCGACACCCTCCCCGGACATACCCCGGCCGGAAACACCCCGGACACCGCCGACGCAACGCGCCGCGCGGCGACCACGACGATCCGGCTGCATCCCGACGGCCGCGTGGAACTGCACCGCTCCGGCGCCCAGGACGGCGCGCATCCCGACCCCGCCGCCTATCTGCGGCATCTGCGTGCCCGGGTGGGGTGAGATCAGCGATCAGCGCTCGTAGACCCCGGTCAGCCGCCCTCGGCCGAGGACGGTCGCGGTGACGGCGGGCAGAAGCGCACGGGGCCGTGCCCGGTCCACCGGCGTCCCGGCCGGACCGCTGTCCACCGGGGCGGAGAGGGCGAACAGCTCGAAGACGTAGCGGTGCGGACCGTGGCCTTTGACGGGCGCGGGACCGTGGTAGCCGCGGCCGACGGTGGACCGCAGCACCCGTACTCCAGCTCCTGGCTTCCGCCCGGCCAGGGCGCCGGCCTCCAGGTGCCCGGCCGCCGCGTCGATCAGGGCGAGGCAGTGCACGGCCGGCTTGCCCATGGGGACGTCGATGTCCTCGACAACCAGCAGGAGTTGTGCCGTGCCGGCCGGCGGCGCGCTCCAAGCCAGCTCGGGAGACACGTCTGCACCGCCGATGTGCTTCGCGCACTGCTCCAGCCGCAGGGAGCCGCCGTCGTCGAAGTGCCGGCTGGTGAGCGTCAGCAGCTCAGGGCCGCGCAGGTTGGGCAGGTGCCACGCCAGGTGCGTCTCGCCCGCCCTGCGGTTCTTCAGGAGTCGGCCGAGCAGGCTCATCGCGTTGCCCCGGCCTTCTCGACGACCTCGGCGGTGGTGGCGGTTTCGCCGAGCTTGGGAAAGACGCGTTCGACGCTGTGCCGGTGCGCTTCGGTGTCGGGGTCGGTCATGGCGTCGGTGGCCAGCACGACGTGGTAGCCGTGGTCGGAGCCCGAGCGCGCGGTCGACTCGACACCCGAACTGGTCGAGATCCCGGCGAGCACGATCTGGGTGACGCCCAGATCCCGCAGGAGGGTGTCGAGCCCGGTGTCGTGGAACGCGCTGCGCCGCCGCTTGGTGACCAGGTGGTCGGACGGCTGTACGTCCAGTTCGTCGATGAGGTCGGCCCAGCCGGCCGGCAGCGCTGCGCCGCCCCTGGCCCGGCCGTCGGTGCGTCCCGGCGCGCGTCCGGTGACGTTGACCAGGACCACGGGCAGATCGCGCCGCCGGAACTCGGCCGCCAGGCAGGCCGCTTGCTTGACGGCGGCGGTGACCGCCGGGTCGCTGTGGGCGGACACGATGCCCTTCTGCAGGTCGATCACGACCAGCGCGGGGGTGGGATCGAGCGTTGTCAGTGTCACGGTCGTTTCTCCTGTGGGTGTCGGCCGGTTGCCGGGGCCGGTGCGGCCTTGTGCGGTCCTGGGGCGTTGGCGGCGGTGCCCGTGCCGCGTAGCAGAGACGCGACGGCGGCGAGAAAGGCGAGCGTCGCGCCGAAGGCGAACACGACGACCAGACCGGAGTGGAAGGGGCCGGCGATCAGGGACGGGAAGAACTCCCGTCCGGTCAGGGTCTGTTGCTGCGCCGCCGTCAGACGGTCCAGGGCGCCGGTGGGCTGGAGCAGGTGCTGGACCGGGTTGACGCCCAGTTGGGCGGCGAACAGCGAGGAGACCGGGGGCAGATCGCCGACCTGGCCGGCGATATGGGCGGGTACGCCTTGCTGTCGCAGTCCGCCGGTCAGGGTGTGCGGCAGGCTGCTGGCCAGTCCGGCGATCATGAGGGAGAAGAACACCCCGATCGAGACGGCCGTCCCGGAGTTCTGGAACGTGGCACGCATCCCGGAGGCGACACCGCGCAGGTGCGCGGGCACACTGCCCATGATCGAGGACGAGTTGGGGGAGGCGAACATACCGCTGGCGACCCCGTTGAGCGCGATCAGCAGCGCGAAGATCCAGTAACTGAAGTCGATCGGCAGGACCATCAGCCCCAGGAAGCTCGCGCCGAACAGCAGCGCACCGCCGGTGGCGAGCCCCCGGGAGCCGAGCCGGTCCGACAGATAGCCGGAGACGGGCCCTGCGGCGAGGAACCCGGCGGTCAGCGGCAGCATGAAGATGCCGGCCCACAGCGGTGTGTCGCCGTAGTCGTAGCCGTGCAGCGGAAGCCAGATGCCCTGCAGCCAGATGATGAGCACGAACTGCATCCCGCCGCGGCCGATCGAGATGGCCAGGCCCGCCAGGTTGCCGAACGTGAAGGCCCGCAGCCGGAAGAGGCTCAGTTGGATCATCGGCGCCGCCACGCGGTTCTCGATGACGACGAACGCCGCGAGGAGCAGGAGCCCGCCGGTGATCAGCACGTCGACCAGCGGGTTGGTCCAGCCCATGGTGTGTCCGCCGTAGGGCTGGAGGCCGAAGGTGACCGCGACCAGGACCGCGCTGAGGCCCACGGCGAAGGTGATGTTGCCCCACCAGTCGATCCGGCCGCCGCCGCGCGTTCCGGTCTCCCGCAGGGTGCGGTACGCCCACAGCGTGAAGAACACACCGACCGGCACGTTCACCCAGAACACCGCGCGCCAGTCCCAGGCGGCGAGCAGACCGCCGGCGACCAGGCCGATGAACATCCCCGCCAGGGCGGCGACCTGGTTGATGCCGAGCGCGAAGCCGCGCTGTTCGTCGGGGAAGGCGTCGGTGAGGATCGCGGCCGAGTTCGCGGTGAGCATCGAGCCGCCGACGGCCTGCACGACCCGCCAGCCGATCAGCCACATCGCTCCGTGACCGCCGTCGAACGGGTCGAAGGACAGGAGGACGGAGGCGAAGGTGAAGACCGCGAACCCGGCGTTGTAGATCCGGACCCGGCCGTACATGTCGCCCAGCCGGCCCACCGTGACCACCAGAACGGCCTGGACCAGCCGGTATCCCATGATCATCCACAGCAGATACGCGATGTTGCCCGGCGCCAGGGGATCGAGATGGACGCCCCGGAAGATCGCGGGCAGCGCGATCAGCACGATGGAGCCGTCCAGCCCGGACATGAAGACCGCGGCGGTGGTGTTCGTCAGCGCCGTCCACTTGTACCGGTCGTCGTCGACCGGGCCGCGCGGGGCACGGGTTGGGGGAGGGTCCGTCATCGGCCTGCTTCCTCGGGTGTTCCGTCGGCGTCAGATGTTCTGGGCCAGCCGCTCCAGCAGCGGCGCCGCCGCCGCGAGGTGCGCCAGCTCGGCCTCGGTGAAGGTGCCGCCGGTCAGGGCGCGTGCGATGAGTTCGGCCCGCGCGTTGCGCTTGTCCTTCAGCGCCTGCCGGCCGGCGTCGGTCACGGTCAGTACGACACGCCGGCCGTCGTCCGGGTCCGGCCTGCGTTCCACCAGGCCGCGCTCCCGCAGCGTACCGAGCGTCGCTCCCATGGCCTGTGCGGTGATCTGCACGTCCCTGGCCAGCGCGGACGAGGTGGTGGGACCCGACCGGTCCAGATGGGACAGGGCGGTCCGCTCGGGCATCGTGAGCCCGCCGTCGACCGGTACCTGCCGCACCCGCCGCACCAGCACGCTGAGGCTCGCCAGCAGGGCGGCGGCGACCGCGTCCGGGTCCAGATCATCGCTCATATACTAAGGCTACTTTATAAGTTGACCTTAGTACATTCATCCGGTCCTACCGGGGTCGGTCACGAGCCGTTCGAGATCCCGTCGCCGAGGGCCCACGCCTCGATGTCGCGGTAGCGGACCGGGCCGCCGTCGCGGCCGGCATTGCTGCCGACGAGATGCAGGCGCGACGCGGACCAGCGGCAGCCGGTGAATTCGGACAGTCGTCCGGCGATCTCCGCCGCCGAGGATCCGTCGCCCCTGCGGGCACGGGCCAGCGTCAGATGCGGCCGCAGCGGCCGGTCCTCCAGGACGACACCGCGGTCCTTGACGGCGCCGCGCACATCGGCGGCGAGCTGATGCAGCTCGTCGAGGTCTCCGTCGATTCCGCTCCACAGCACCCGCCCGTCGAAGGTCCCGCTGCCGCGCAGTGCCAGGCGCGGTGGCGGGTGCCCCGCCGCGAGAGCCGCGAGCGGCGACCGCAGGAGCGACACCGTCCCGATGGGCACCTGCCCGAGGAACGCCAGCGTGATGTGCCAGTCCTCGACGCGGTTCCATCGCATGTCAGGGTGCGTGTCGTAGGCGGGGCGCAGCTCCCGGGCCAGTTCCTCCTTGGCGTGGTCGGGCGGGGCGAGGGCGATGAACACGCGAACGGTCGCGGGCCGAGTCTGATCCTTCACACCGGACTTCGTACCGCATCCGGAGCGCCACCGGAGTGTTCCCCCCCCGTGGACCGGCGCGCACGGCGCACCGGTGCGGGCGTCGGCGTGTCCGTTCGACTCCGCACGCCCTACCGGCGGCCACGGACCGGAGGCAATGATGAGCAGACCGTAACGGACCCATTCGACTCCGCATAACTGCCGCGTGGCCGGGCGGACATGCGGTGGAAGGAGTGCCACGTTGTTGCTTCTCATCTCCCCGGACAGCGTCACGGAAGCCCTCGACTGCGCGAAGGCGGCGGAACATCTCGACATCGTCGACGTGAAGAAGCCCGACGAGGGTTCGCTCGGCGCCAACTTCCCGTGGGTGATCAGAGAGATCCGTACCGCGATCCCGGCGGGCAAGCCCGTGTCCGCCACCGTGGGAGACGTGCCGTACAAACCAGGCACGGTGGCCCAGGCGGCGCTCGGCGCGGTCGTCTCGGGAGCCACGTACATCAAGGTCGGCCTCTACGGATGCACCACGCCCGAGCAAGGCGTCGACGTCATGCGAGGCGTCGTGAGGGCGGTGAAGGACTACCGGCCGGACGCGTTCGTGGTCGCCTCGGGTTACGCCGACGCCCACCGGATCGGCTGCGTCAACCCGCTGGCGCTGCCCGACATCGCCCGCCGCTCCGGCTCCGACGCGGCCATGCTCGACACCGCGATCAAGGACGGCACCCGGCTGTTCGACCACGTTCCGCCCGAGGTCTGCGCCGAGTTCGTCCGGCTGGCGCACGAAGCCGGCCTGCTCGCCGCCCTCGCCGGCAGTGTGAAAGTGGGGGACCTCGGCACGCTGACCCGGATGGGTACGGACATCGTGGGGGTGCGCGGGGCGGTGTGCGAGGGCGGCGATCGCAACACCGGAAGGATCCGGCCGGAGTTGGTGGCCGCCTTCCGGGCGGAGATGGACCGGCACGCCCGGGAATCGGCGGCCGTCGCCGCCGCGAGCTGACCCCGGCATGCCGGCGCGTCAGCCCCGCCACGCGACCGCGATCCGCGGGGAGCGCTTCGCCGTCGTCGATCCGGCGACGGGCGAGCCCTTCGAGGACGCTCCCGACCAGCACCCCGACGAGTTGGACGCCGTCGTCGGCCGGGCGCACGACGCCTGGCGGGTCTGGCGGACCGACCGCGTCGCCCGCGCCGCCGCGTTGCTCGCGGCAGCCGACGCCGTGGAGGCGGCAGGCGCGGACCTCGCTCCGCTGCTCACCAGGGAACAGGGCAAGCCGCTCGCCGAGTCGCGTGCGGAGATCGCCCGTACGGCCGCCCGCTTACGGCACTTCGCCGAGCCGGCCCCCGGCCCCGAGCCGATCACGGACGGACGGCCGGTGCGCAGCGAGGTCCGCTGGCGACCGCTCGGGCCCGTCGCCGCGATCGTCCCGTGGAACTTTCCGCTCCAACTCGCCTCGGCGAAGGTCGCGCCCGCGCTCGCCGCGGGCAACACGGTCGTGGTGAAGCCCTCGCCCTTCACACCGCTGGCCACCCGGCTGCTGATATCCGTCATCTCCACCGCCCTGCCCGACGACGTGCTGACGGTCGTCACCGGTCGGGACCCTCTTGGCGCCCGGCTCGCCACCCACCCGGGGATCCGCCATGTGACCTTCACCGGTTCGATCCCCACCGGACGGGCCGTCGCCGAGGGCGCGGCGGCGGCGCTTCGCCGCGTCACCCTGGAGCTGGGCGGCAATGACGCCGCCATCCTGCTGGACGACGTCGATGTGGAGCGGATCGCCGACCGGCTGTTCTGGGCGGCGTTCCGCAACTGCGGCCAGGTCTGTATGGCGGTCAAGCGCGTCTACGCCCCGGCCCGGCTCTACTCCGACGTGGTCGAGGCGCTCGCGCAGCGCGCGAAGAGCACCGTCGTCGGAGCCGGTCTGGCGCCGGACACCCAGCTCGGCCCCGTCAACAACGGACCCCAACTGGCCCGCGTCGAGCGCTACACGGCCCAGGCCCTGGCGGACGGCGCGCGAATCGCGGCCGGCGGCCACCGGCCGGACCGGCCGGGCTACTTCTACGCACCGACGGTCCTGGCCGACGTCCCGCCCGACAGCGAGGTGGTGACGGAGGAACAGTTCGGCCCTGTGCTGCCGGTGTTGCCGTACGGGAGTCTCGACGAAGCCGTCGCGGCGGCCAACGACACCCCGTTCGGGCTGGGCGGTTCCGTATGGGGCACCGATCTCGACCGGGCCGAGGCGGTGGCCGACCGGCTGGAGTGCGGGACGGCATGGATCAACCACCACGCCGAACTGTCCCTCGCCCAGCCCTTCGCCGGCAGCAAGGACAGCGGTCTCGGTGTCGCGGGCGGGAAATGGGGGCTCTACGGAAACCTCAGACCGTTCGTCGTGCACCGCCCGGAGGAGGCATGACGCGGCGCTTCGCAGCGGCGGTCCTGCGCGGGTACGAGAGCCGGTTCACCCTGGAAGAGGTGGCCCTGGACACAGCCCCGGCCGACGGCGAGATCCTCGTCAGGATCGCGGGCTGCGGAATGTGCAGGACCGATCTCGCGGTCCGGCGCTCGGCGGGCCGTTCGCCGCTGCCGGCCGTGCTCGGCCACGAGGGCTCCGGCGTTGTGGAGGAGACCGGCGGCCCGAACACCGGCCTGAGCAAAGGCGATCACGTCGTCCTGAGCTTCGACTCCTGCGGTGGCTGCCGGAGTTGCCTGGACGCCGCCCCCGCCTACTGCGACTCCTTCGCCCCGCTCAATCTCTTCGGAGGGCGCAAGGAGAACGCCGCGCGGTTCACGGACGCGTCCGGGATCGCACTGGCCCCCCGGTGGTTCGGCCAGTCCTCCTTCGCCGAGTACGCGGTGGTGGCGACCCGCAACGCCGTCCGCGTCGACCCCGCGCTGCCCGTCGAACTGCTCGGACCGCTCGGCTGCGGCTTCCTCACCGGCGCGGGAGCGGTCCTCAACTCCTTCGGCGCGGTGCCCGGCGACACCCTCGCGGTCCTCGGCGCCGGGGCGGTGGGGCTGGCCGCCGTGATGGCGGCCACCGCCTCCGGAGCGGTGGTCGTGGCCGTCGACCGGCACCCCGAACGGCTCGCCCTCGCCGAACGGTTCGGCGCCATCCCCGTACCTGCCGCGTCGACCGACCTGCCGGGCCGCATCCGGCAACTGACCGACGGCGGGGCGCAGTACGCCCTGGACACCACGGCCTGCGCCCCGCTCATCAACGACGCGCTGCGCTCCCTGCGCCCCACGGGCCGGCTCGGCCTGGTGGCACGGCTCCACTCGGCGCTGCCGCTCGAACCGGGGGCACTGGACCGGGGCAGGACGATCTCGCACATCTGCGAGGGCGACGCCGTGCCCGGCCTGCTGATCCCGCGGCTGACCGCGCTGTGGCAGGCCGGTCGGTTCCCCTTCGACCAACTCATCCGTACGTACCCACTGGCCGACATCAACGAGGCCGAACGCGACTGCGAAGCGGGCCGGGTGGTCAAACCGGTCCTGCTGCCCTGCGGGAGCGGCCCCGCTCCCGATCTCAACTCGCCCGTCCGAAGGAGGACATGTGGTCAGCACAACGTCTCGTAGCCCCGGCGTGGAAGGGGTGGAAGGAGGTGTGGGTGTGACGGCTCTGCTGGTCGCCGCAGCACGTGCGATCGAAACCCACCGCCACGACACCCTGGCGCAGGACGCCTACGCGGAGCACTTCGTGCGCGCCGCACCGGCGTCCGCCCACTGGCCCGTACGCATCCAACAGGTCGCTGACGGCGACGCGAACCCGCTGTGGGGGCGGTTCGCGCGGTACTTCGGTCTGCGCACCAGGGTCTTCGACGACTTCCTCCTCCGCTCGGTGCATGACAACGACGCCCGCCAAGTGGTCCTGTTCGGCGCGGGGTTGGACTCCCGGGCGTACCGTCTCGACTGGCCCCCCGGCTGTGTGATCTTCGAGATCGACAGGGAAGGCGTGCTGGCCTTCAAGCACCGGGTCCTGGACGGGCTGTCGGCCACCCCGCAGGCGACGCGCGTACCCGTCCCGGTCGATCTGCGCGCCGACTGGGTGGGCGCGCTGGCCGACGCCGGCTTCGACCCGGCCGCACCGAGCGTCTGGCTCGCCGAGGGGCTGCTGTTCTACCTGCCGACCGCGGCCGAGACGTATCTCCTCGACACGGTGGACCGGTTGAGTACGCCGGGAAGCGCCCTGGCCTTCGAGGTCAAGCTCGACCCGGACCTGCTGGAGTACCGCGACAGCCCGCTCTACACCTCGACGACCCACCAGATCGGCATCGACCTGCTCGACCTGTTCGACCCGGCGCCGCGGCCCGACTCCGCCGGTGATCTGGCGCGCAAGGGCTGGTCCACCTCGGTCCGCACCCCCTACGACTTCACCCGCCAGCACGGACGCGGCCCGCTGCCCGAGCCGAACGACGCGCTGGCGGGCAACCGCTGGGTCTTCGCGGACAAGCCCCGGCCGTAACGCCGCCGCAGCGAGGGGACGGGTGTGACGGCTGTGGCGTACAAGCCGGCGGCCCGAAGCCCGTCCAAGCGGATTGTTGCGCGACTCCTTGACGCCGGATGACCGGGGTTATAGACATCACCCTGCCTGAGAGCGCTCTCACGATGTTCCACGCTGGACGCGGCTCCACCCGGTCTCCACCCCCCATCTGGTGCATCGCGAACAAGGAGAACGCACATGTTCCGCAGAAAACCCTTACTGTCCCCGGCGCGCGCCGCCCTTGTCACGCTGACCGTCGGCGCGCTGAGCCTCGCCGGTCTGACCGCAGCCGCCTCGCCGGGCGCCGCCGCACCCGCGCCCGTCGGCGCGTCGGCGCAGGCGGCGCACCCGGCCGCCGTACCGGCCCCCGCCGCGGTCCCCGCCCCTCCCGCCGGGTTCACCACCACCTGGAGCGACGACTTCAACGGCGCCGCCAACACCGGTGTCGACACCGGCACATGGAAGTACGACACCGGCCCCGGCAGCAGCTTCGGCACCGGCGAGATCGAGACGATGACCAACAGCACGGCCAACGTCTTCCACGACGGCAACGGTCACCTCGTACTCAAAGCCCTGCACTCCGGCAGCGATCCGGGCGCGGGCTGGACGTCGGGACGCATCGAGACCCAGGCCGCCACCTACGGCGCCCCGGCCGGCGGTGTCGTGATGATGCAGTCGTCGATCCAGCAGCCGAACGTCACCACCGCCAACGGCGCCGGGTACTGGCCCGCGTTCTGGATGCTGGGCGCCCCGCTGCGTACCGGCATCCCCTGGCCGACCTCGGGCGAGGTCGACATCATGGAGGACATCAACGGCCGCAGTTCCGTCTTCGGGACACTGCACTGCGGCACCAACCCGGGCGGCCCGTGCAACGAGAGCACCGGCATCGGCAGTGGTGAACGCGCCTGCTCCGGCTGCCAGACCGGGTATCACACGTACGCCGTGCAGATCGACCGGTCGGTCTCGCCCGAGCAGATCCGCTGGTACCTCGACGGTACGAACTACTTCACCGTCAACTCCACCCAGGTGAGCGCCTCCACCTGGGCCAGCGCCGTCGACCATCCGTTCTTCATCATCTACGACCTCGCCATGGGCGGCGGTTTCCCGGCCGCGTTCGGCGGCGGCCCCAACGCCGCCACCGTCTCCGGCGGACAGATGAACATCGACTACGTCGCCGTCTACAACAAGGCGCCCGGTGGCGGCGGCAGTTCGACCAACCTCGCGCAGGGCAAGCCCGTCACTGCCTCCTCGACCGAGAACGCCGGCACCCCCGCCTCCGCGGCCGTGGACGGCGACAACGGCACCCGCTGGTCCAGCGCCTTCAGCGACCCGCAGTGGCTGCGGGTCGACCTCGGCGCCACCCACTCCATCAACCAGGTGAAGCTCAACTGGGAGGCCGCGTACGGCAAGGCGTTCCAGATCCAGACCTCGGCCGACGGCACCAACTGGACCACCGTCTACTCG
The DNA here is from genome assembly GCF_055584925.1 of Streptomyces sp. NPDC087906. Taxonomy (NCBI): domain Bacteria; kingdom Bacillati; phylum Actinomycetota; class Actinomycetes; order Kitasatosporales; family Streptomycetaceae; genus Streptomyces; species Streptomyces sp. NPDC087906. The sequence goes on along the minus strand of NZ_JBVJLC010000002.1, from coordinate 119,975 downwards.
ACCACCACCGGAACCGGCGGCGCCCAGACGCTCAACGTGACCGGCTCCGGCCGCTACGTCCGCGTCTACGGAACGCAGCGCGGCACCGCGTACGGATACTCGCTCTACGAGTTCCAGGTCTTCGGTAGCTGATCGATCCGGGCCGGCAGCCCGTCGACCCGCCCCGTGATCCCTGGCCCCCCGCACCTCGGGGGGCCAGGGCTTCCGCTGTACGGGGGGCGTCTCGACCATGATCACCACAGGCTCGGGGTCACCAGGGAACCACCCCGTCGTCCTCGAAGAACGAACCGGTGGGCCCGCCGTCGGGCAGCGTCGCGAGCCGGATCGCGGTGGCCGCGCCCTGCTCGGGGGTGCGCGGGCGATCCAGCAGCTCGAACGGCGCCTCGGCGTCGCCCTGCTGGACCGCAACCGCAGGGCGTGTCGCTGACCGGCGCCGGAGAGGTGCTGCTGTACGAGGGCGCCGCCGCGCTCGACGCGGCCATCGCCGCCGTACGCCGTGCCCGCCGGGCCGGCGGCGCCGGCGGTCCTGGCGGCCCCCGCAACCGCCTGGTGCCGGCGGTGAAGGCCGCCGCCTCCCACGAACTGCTGCAGAAGCTCCTCGCCGCCTACGCGGCCGAGCCCGACGCCGCCGAGATCGAGGTGCTGCCGAGCGGCATGTGCGAGCAGGAGGCGATGCTGCGCGACGGACGTGCCGACGTGGCGCTCATGCACGCGCCGTTCAACTCCCTCGCCGGGTTCGACAGCGAGGAACTGATGACCGAGGGGCAGATCGCCATCCTGCCCGCCGGGCACCCGCTCGCCGCGCGCACGACGCTGACCCTGGCCGACATCACCGACGTACCCGAGCTGCCGCTCGCCCGCTGGCCGCGCCACGACACGTACCCGCCGGGGCCAGGACCCGAGATCCACGACCAGACGCAGTTGGCCCAGCTCATCGCCCTCGGCCGCACCGCTGCCGTCTTCCCCGAATCCGCCCGCGCCTGGCTCTGGGCCGAACACACCGGAGTCCCGCTGACCGACGCGCCCCCCGTGGTCACCGACATCGCCTGGCCCGCGCACAGCCGCTCGGTGGCGCTCGCCGGTCTGGTCCGCACGGCCACCCAGCTCTGACCGGCGCAGATCCCTGAAATACAGCGCAGACCGCCGCCGGCGGAGCTGTGCCCGACTGCACGCACGGCACCGCGTCGTCCAATGTTCGCCTCTCCTTCGGCCTGGCGTGTCCGCCCCCTCGCTCCTCACGGTTCTCATCGTGACCTGTTCGGACACCCGGCCGAAGCGGTCCCTGGCCGGGTCGTCGCCTTCGTCCCGGTGAGGATCAATGAACCAAGCACGCACGGCAGTCCGGAACACCTCGGCCCCGTCCCGTCGTCCCAACCGTCCGCGTGCCGCGCTGATGACGGCCGCGGTCCTGGTAGGGGCCACCTCGCTGTGCGCCCTCGGCAGCGCCCAGGCGGCGACGCCCGGCACCACCCTCGCCGCGGCGACCCGCACAGCGGTCACATCCCACTGGACGACGCAGCACGTGGCCCGGGGCGTCGAGGTGCGCACCGGCACGGTGACGAACGCCGAGGCGGCGCCCGCCTGGACGATCACCGTGCAGGCGCCCACCACCGGACGGCTCTCCGGCGCGGCCACCTGGGCGACGGTCGGTCCGCGCTCCTGGGCCGACACCACGGCGGAGAAGCTGCGCGCGACCGGCTTCGCCCCGCGCGTCGACCGGATCGACTGGCCGGCGTACAGCGACACCCCGCACGGCCTCATGGGCCTGCGCGTACGCGTCGGTTCGTACGCCACCCAGGCCGAGGCGGCCACGGCGGCCCAGGCCGTCACGGCCGCCGGTTTCCACCCCGCGGTGGAGTGGACCGGCTACGACGCCGACCAGCGGGCCGACGTGGAGAACCTGCACGTCGCGATCGTCGACCCGGACACCTTCACCGGTACGGTCACCGGCACCCACGACGGCAGTGTGACGCAGCGCGGGACCACCTCGTCCGTGGCCGCGAAGCTGCGCTCGCTCGTCGGCGTCAACGCGGGCTTCTTCGTGACCTCGGACAGCGACGGCGTCCAGGGGATCCAGTCGGGCATCGCCGCCTACGACGGGCGCCTGGAGTCGATGGCGGCGGGCGCGCGCGCCGCGCTCGTCCTCACCGACGGCGGTCGGCACGCCCGCATCACCGACCTGACCAGCACCGCCGTCGCGCGGGTCGGTGGCGCGCGGTACGCGGTCGAGGGCATCAACCGGGTACCCGGCACGGTCCGGGACTGCGGGCGCCCCGGCGGCACGCCGAGCGAGCGGCCCTGGCAGGACGTCACGTGCCACAAGACCGACGATCTGGTGCTGTTCACACCGCGGTTCACGGCAGCCCTGCCCACCGGCGCGGGCAGCCAGGCCGTGCTGGACCGCGCGGGCAAGGTCGTCTCGGTGGGCGCCCGCGGCGGTGCGGTGCCCGACGGCGGTTCGGTGCTCCAGGGCATCGGGTCCGCCGCCGACTGGCTGACCGCCCACGCCACCCCCAAGAGCCGGGTCGACGTCGACGAGACCGTACGCGACGAGCGCGGCCGCAAGGTCGTCCTCGGCAAGGGCGACAGCATCGTGAGCGCCGCGCCGACCCTGGTCGAGAACGGCCGCGTGAGCATCGACGCCGCCGCCGAGGGCACGGTGGACCCCAAGGACCTCTCGTTCGGCTACGCCTGGGCCAACACCCGCCAGCCGCGCACCATGGCGGGCATCGACAGGCACGGCCGGCTTCTCCTGGCGACGGTGGACGGCCGGCAGGCCGGCGGCAGCGAGGGCTTCACACTCCAGGAAGCGGCCGAGTTCATGCGCTCGCTCGGCGCTGAGCAGGCGCTCAACCTCGACGGCGGCGGCTCCACCGCGATGGCGGTCAACGGCACGCTGGTCAACCGCACGTCGGACGCCACCGGCGAGCGGGCGGTCGGCGACACACTCCAGGTGCTTCCCCGCACGCGTGGCTGAACCCTTCCCCCCACATAAACACGCAACGCCGCCGCCCCGCCAAGTCGTCGCGGGGCGGCGGCTTTCGCGTGACCATGCTGGCCTTTCCGTTCCTGGCACCGGCGGTAAGAGGTCACGCCGCGAACCGCAACGCGGGAACGCCATAGGCTGCACGCGGCAGTCGGCCCCGACCAAGGAGCACCCCTCATGTCATTCCCCGCCCCACCGCCCCCGTATCCCGACGCCTTCGGCCCCGAGGAGACGCCCGCCCCGCACGCCCTGCTGGCGCCGGTGGCCGGACTCCTGGGGACATGGACCGGCCGGGGCCGCGGGGGATACCCGACGCTCGCGGAGGACTTCAGCTACGGCCAGGAGGTCACCTTCAGCCACGACGGCCGGCCCTTCCTCCACTACGAGGCCCGCGCCTGGCTGCTCGACGCGAACGGCACCCCGCTGCGACCGTCGGCCCGGGAAAGCGGCTGGTGGCGGCTGCAGCCCGACGGGCGGGTGGAGGCGCTCATCACCCAACCCACCGGCATCGCGGAGATCGCGACCGGCCAAGCGGACACCGAAGCCGTCGACCTGACCACCCACGAGGTCGCCCTCACCCCCACCGCCAAGAAAGTCAACGCAACCCGCCGCCGCTACCACCTGGCGGACGACGGCACACTGCACTTCACCCACGACCTGGCGGCCCTGGGCCAACCGCTACAGCACCACCTGTCGGCCCAACTCCGGCGCGTGGCATGACGACCGGTAGTTCGCGCACGGCACGGCTTCTCGGTGAGACGACCCATCGGAGATCACCGGGGAGGCACCGGAGCGAGACCGCCGGGAAACGGCGCATCAGGGAAGTCACGGCCACACTGTTCTCCAGGCGGGCAAGAGCCGCGCCGGGGCAGTAGTGGGGGCCATGGCCGAAGGCCAGGTGCGTTTCCTCTCGGGAGGGGTCAAAGACGTCGGGACGGTCGAACCGCCGCGGATCACGGTTCGCCGACGCCCAGGAGAGCCAGACCCGGTCCCCGGCGGCGACCGTGATGCCGCCGACGCGAAGACGCTCCGTCGCGAACCTGCGGACCGAAACCATGGCCGGTGAGTTCCAGCGCAGTGCCTCTTCCGTCAACGCGTGGGCGGACAGGTCGCCCGCCTGGAAGCATGTGCCGCATGGCCGCACGGGACTGCTGAGCCGAGCCGGCCGCAGGGCTGAGGAGCGTGTTGGTCCACGACCTGAAGTCGGGCCGGTGCTCCTGGGGGACTCCCAACAGGCCGCAGATGACATCCATGGACAGCGGCAGCGCGAAGTCGGCCACAATATCCGCATGTCGACGTGACGACACGTCGTCCAGCAGCCGATCGGCGACCTGCTGGACATCCGCCCGCATGGCCGCGACGCGGCGCGCGGTGAAGGCGCCGTTCACCAGGCGTCGCAGCCGCGTGTGGTCCGGCGGATCCGTATTGAGCGGGTGGGCGTCGAGTTCAGGCGGCATGGAGCTTCCGTCAGGTCCGGACGTACCGGCATGGCGCTTGTCGACGGAGAGCCTCGGATCCTTGGCGGCCTCGCGCACCTCCTCGTGGCCGGTGACGAGGAGGACGGGGAGGCCGTCCGGCGTCTCGGCCCGGTGGACCGCACCCTCGCACCGCAGGGACGCGAAGGACGCATGCGGGTCCGAGAAGAAGTCCTCGTCGAGGAGGACGGGAACCTGAGTCGACATGACGCCCGAGCCTACGGGGCCGGGCCGGGCCGGGCGTGGGCGCGGGCAGCGGGCGTGGGCGCGAAAAGCGTTGGCCGCCGTGCGGGCCCCACCGGCATGCTGTCCGGATGTTGATCAGGGAAGCCACAGCCGACGACTGGTCCGCCATCTGGCCCTTCTTCCACGAAATCGTCGCCGCGGGCGAGACCTTCACCTACCCGCTCGACCTCGGCGAGGACCAAGGCCGCGACTGGTGGCTGCTCGCGCCGCCGAACCGTACGGTCGTCGCCGTGGACGACGCCGGAACGGTCCTCGGCACGGCCAAGATGAACAACAACCAGATGGGCAACGGCGCACACATCGCGAGCGCCAGCTACCTGGTCGACCCGGCGCACTCCGGACAGGGGGTGGGCCGGGCGCTGTGTGCGTACACGGTGGACTGGGCGCGCGAAGCCGGCTTCCGGAGGATGCAGTTCAACGCGGTGGTGGAGTCGAACGCACCCGCCGTGCACCTCTACCGGTCCCTCGGATTCGAGGTGCTGGGCACACTCCCGGAAGGCTTCCGGCATCCTGCCCACGGCTACGTCGGGCTGCACATCATGCACCGCGCCCTCTGACGGCCTAGCGGCCCAGGGGAGAGGCGTCCAGCGGCGCCGGGCTCCGGGGGAGTCGCCAGTCGCCGCCCCGGTCCTCCTTCGAGTAGCGGGCGACGAGGTCGGGGACCCGTAGGAAGCAGGCCAGCGCGGTGGCGGACTGGAACGCGGTGATCGCGCGCTGCGTCTTCGGCATCCCCAGCCGCAGGATCCGCGGATTCACCGCGGCCTGGATCGTGTCGACGAACGGCCGCAGTACGGTGTCGTAGTTCGCCAGCGCCTTCGGCAGGTCGTGCGGATGCCGGTTGATCTCACCCGCCAGGACATGCGCACCGACAAGTCCGCCCGAGATCCCCATGCCGCTGTACGGGGATGCGCAGTGCGCGGCGTCCCCGGCCAGGACCACCCGGCCCTCGGACCAGGTGTCCGTGCGCACCTGCACGATCTCCTGCGAGTAGAAGAACGGGCTCGTCCTCATGCCCGCGACGAAGCGCTCGGTCTGCCATCCGGCGTCCCGGAACCGGTCGGCCCAGAAGGCCTGTTGACGCTCGACGGACTCGCGGTGAACCGCCGACGCCTCCTCGGACTCCTCCCGCAGCACGAAGTACGCCTGCGTCTCGGTCGGACTGTGGCTGCGCCGCATGATCTGGCGACCGCCCGGGACCATGTAGGTGTCCCGGACGTTGCTGTCCGACGCGATGCGCGGGACGAACCAGTACGCCATGTGGATGCCCAGCCGCCGGTACGGATCGGTGCCCTCGGGGAGCAGCGCCCGTCGGATGCGCGATGCCTGCCCGTCCGCGCCGACCAGCAGGTCGAACTCGCCGCTCGACCCGTCGGAGAAGTGCGCGACCACCTTGTGCTCGTCCTGCTCGAAGCCGTCCACGCTCTTGCCGAAGACGTACTCCGCGTCGTCCTTCGACGCGTCGTGGAGGATGCGCACCAGGTCCCCGCGCATGATCTCGTACCCGGACGTCAGCGTCTGCCGGCCCCGCCCCGAGGTGTTGGCCATGATCGTCGCCTTGGCCCGGCCGCGCGCGTCGACAAAGGCGACGCCCGCCTCGTCCACGAGCTTGCCCCGCACGGCGTCGAGGAGCCCCATGGCGGTGACGGCCTCGATGCCCTGGCCCCGGAGGTCTACCTGGGCGCCCGAGGCGCGGAGCGCCGGGAAGCGCTCGACGACGGTCACCCGGTGACCGCCGCCCCGCGTCAACCAGAAGGCGAGCGCCTGTCCCGCGATGCCGCCACCCGCGACGAGGACCCGCAGGGACTGCCCTCCCGATATCTGTGTCATGGCCATCCGCTCCAAAATCTATCGGTGAATGGTTCCTTTTCAGAGTCATCTATCAGCGATAGATTGTCAACGTGACCAAGATGAACCGTGAGACCGTCGTCACCGAGGCGCTCGACCTGCTCGACGAGGTCGGGTTGGACGCCGTCAGCACACGCCGGCTCGCGAAGCGGCTGGGCGTCGAACAGCCGTCGCTCTACTGGCACTTCCGCACCAAGAAGGAACTACTCGACGCGATGGCGGAAGCGGCCATGGCACCGCACGCGACCGCTCCGCTGCCGGCGCTGCCCGACGACTGGCGCGCCTGGTTCCTCGACAACACACGCGGCTTCCGGCGGACCTTGCTGATGCGCCGCGACGGAGCACGGCTCCACGCCGGGACCACCCCCACCGCGGACCTCGACCGGATCGCCCGCAAGATGGACTTCCTCATCGCCTCCGGCGTGCCCGAACGCGACGCCCGGATGGCGATGCTGGCGGCGAGCCGCTTCACGGTCGGCAGCGTCCTGGAGGAACAGGCGGACACCGGTCCGGCGGACGGCGCGGATCAGCCGGCCGGCACGCCGGTCATCGACCACGAGTCGGCATTCGAAGCCGGACTGGCCCTCATCCTGGACGGCCTGGCCGGTCGTACGAAGGGCTGAGCCGGGTCGCACGCGGCACTGAACCAGGCCGCGCGCCGTACGCCACCGGCGGAGCGGCACCAGCCCCGCCGGTCACCGGACTTCGCGTCGGATCAGGCGGGCTGCCAGAGTTCGATCCGGTTGCCCTCGGGGTCGGTGACCCAGCCGAACCGGCCGACGCCCGCCATCTCCTGCGTCTCCTCGGCCACGTCCGCACCCTTGGCCCGCAGTTGCGCGAGCATCGCCTCCAGGTCGCTGACCCGGAAGTTGAGCATGACCTGCTGGGTTCGGGAGCCGAAGTAGTCGGTCTCGGACTCGAACGTCGCGAACACCGTAGGCCCGGCCCCCTGCCGCCACAGGCCGTTCTCGTCGGCGTCCAGGCCCAGACAGTCGCGGTACCAGGCGTTCAGGGCCGCCGGATCGGCGGCGCGCAGGAAGTACCCACCGATTCCCGTCACACGTTCCATACCGCCATCCTGCCAGGGATCCCGGCCGAACCGGCGTATCGGCGCCTTTGACGCTCCGAGCAGCGCCCGGAAGCTGTCGCGCCTGGTCAGCGACCGTCCGCCGCAGAGGCGAACGGGCCGGTCAGGGCCGCCCATTGCAGCAGCAGGACCGTCTTCGCGTCGATGATCCGGCCGTCGCCGGTCATGGCGAGGGCTTCGGTGAAGGGCAGTTCGAGGACGTCGATGTCCTCGCCCTCCTCCTCAAGACCGCCGCCCGTCCCGGTTCGGTCGGCGGGGGTGTACGGGGCGGCGAAGTAGTGCAGCCGTTCGGTGATGGACCCCGGGCTCATGTACGCGTCGAGTACGTGCGTGAGCGGGCCCAGGGTGACCCCGAGTTCTTCGGCGGCCTCGCGGCGGACGGCGGTGTGCGGATCGTCCTCGTCGAGCAGTCCCGCCGCCGCTTCGACGAGCATGCCGTCGGGGTGGCCGTTGACGTAGGCCGGGTAGCGGAACTGGCGCGTGAGCAGGACGCAGCCGCGCGCGGTGTCGTAAGGCAGGACGACCGCGCCGTTGCCGCGGTCGTACGTCTCGCGCTGCTGCGTCTCCCAGCGCCCGTCGCGGCGCCGGTAGTCGAAGGTGGTCCGGCGCAGCACATGCCAGCCCTGCGAGGTCAGTTCGACGTCGCGGATCACCACGTCGCGGTTGCGGTCCAGCTCGCGCCCGGCCTGGTCGAGGCCGGTACGGCCGCGGTGGTCGGGGACGTCGATGCCGGGGCGGCCAGTCATGCGGTCTCCTGCGGATGCGGCGAGGGCTTGTCGTTCACGTGCGCTACCGTACATGCAGAAACGTGCAAGAACAGGAGAGAATGTGCATGCTGGCCGCTGAACGGCACGACCACCTGCTCGCTCTGCTCGCCCGCGAGGGCAAGATCGTCGCCAAGGACGTCGCCGCAGGACTGGGGATCTCCGAGGACAGCGTCCGGCGCGACCTGCGTGAACTCGCCGCCGACGGCCTGTGCCAGCGGGTCTACGGCGGTGCGCTGCCCGCTTCACCCGCGGTGGTCGACCACGCCGCCCGGCAGGCCGTCGCCCCCGACGGCAAGCGGAAGGTCGCCGCCGTGGCCGCCGCGCTGGTGCGGCCCGGCGGTTCGCTGATCCTCGACGGCGGCACCACCGCCCTCGCGGTCGCCCGCGCGCTCCCGCACGACCTCGCCTGCACCGTGATCACGCACAGCCCGACCGTCGCGGCGGCCCTGCTCGACCACTCCGGGGCGGACCTCTTCCTCCTCGGCGGCCGTATCTTCAAGCACTCGGCGGTCGCCTGCGGCGCGGCCGCCGTCGAGGCAGCGCAGAACGTCTCCGCCGACCTCTGCCTGCTCGGCGTCACGGGCGTGCACCCGGAGGCGGGACTGACCACGGCGGACGCCGAAGAGGCGGCGATGAAGCGCGCCTTGGCGGCGCGGGCGGCGGAGACGTACATCCTCGCCTCGGCCGAGAAGATCGGCACCGCTTCGCAGTACCGCGTCCTGCCCTGGCCGAAGGTCAGCGGCCTGATCACCGACGCCGACCCCCGCGACCAGCTCGTCGCGGAGATCGGAGCGCTCGGCGTGGAGATCCTGGCCGCCCGCTGACTCCCCGGTGCGGTCCGTCAACTCTCCGCAGCGGTGCGGTCCGTCAGGGCAGGATCTCGACGTACCCGTCCGTTCCGTACACCCGGATCCGCTGCCCGTCCCGGATCAGCCGCGTGGCCTGCTCGACGCCCACAACGGCGGGCAAGCCGTACTCCCGCGCGATCACCGCACCATGCGTCATCAGGCCGCCGACCTCCGTCACCAGGCCCGCGATTCCGACGAACAGCGGCGACCAGCTCGGGTCGGTGAAGGGGGTGACCAGGATGTCGCCCGCTTCCAGATCGGCCTCCGCCATGTCGAGGACGACGCGGGCCCGCCCCTCCACGGTCCCGGCGGACACCGCCAGGCCGGTCAGGGCACCGGCCGGCACGTCGTCCCGCCGGTACGCCCCGGTGACGGCCTCACCGTCCGAGGTGAGCACTCGGGGCGGTGTGAGCGCGTGGTACGACCGGAACGCCTCCTTGCGCTCCTGGACGAGCCGCCCGTCCGCCCGGTTCGCGCGTACGACGCCGTGCAGTTCCTGGAACGTGAGGTAGAAGATGTCCTCCCTCTCGGGAAGCACACCGGCCCGCACCAGGCGCTCGGCCTCCTGCAACAGAGCCTGCTTGTAAAGGAAGTAGCGGCTGACGATGTTGTACTTCGGATACTCCCGGTACCCGATGAAGGTCCTGACCCGGTCGATCATCCGCTTGGTCTCGTCGGCCTTCCGGTCCCCGTCCGGCAGGGCCCGCAGCCGGGACAGCACGTCCGCCTCCTTCGCCAGCGCCTTCTGCCGCCCCTGCTCGAAGCGCCGTCCGGCCGCGCCCGGCTCGAAGTTCCGTACGTTGTCGAGGATCGCGGGCACGAGCGTGGTGGGACGCTCGCGCCACCGCGGCCTCGTGATGTCGATCTCGCCGACGCAGCGCATGCCGTACCGGTCGAGATACGCCTCGACGGCGTCGCGCGCCGCCGTTCCGCCCGGGAGCTTCGGCAGCTCGTCCAGGAAGTTCTCGTCCGCGACGTCCCGCAGGAACGCGACCACCTCCGGCCGCGCGCGGATCACGTCGGCGACGTCGAGCAGCGCCAGTCCCATCTCCGACGTGATGTTGTCGGGGGCGGACAGCGTGAGCGTGTCAGCCGCGTTCCTCTCGCCCAGCCACTCCATCAGCTTGTCGTTGAGCCACCACGTGGCCTCCATCCCCGCCATGATCGCCTGAATGCTCAACGGGTCACTGAGGACCCGCTTGTGCTCCTCGAACGCCTCCAGCAGGAAGTCGAACAGCGCCGGTCCTGTCTTCGTCCCGATGTCGCGCTTCAGGGCGGCGGTGGACACCCGGCTGCGCTCGATCAGCTCGGTGACGACGGCCGGATCGGTCTCGATCGGCGCGGGCGCGCCACCGGCCGGCGGCCTGCCGGGAGCCGCGTCCGGGAGCGACGGGACGAAGTCCTCGCGGGCGAGGACGGTCTCCAGCGCGTCCCTGATCAGCGGATCGCCCTTGCCCATGACGTCCAGAAGTCCGGCGCGGCTCGCGGGCGACGCCAGGCGCCCGGTGACGTCCACGAACAGCCGCCCGCCGGCCTCGTGCATCGGCGCCATGGCCGTCAGTTGCCACATGGAGAGCCCCAGCGGCCGCATGGGGTCGGTCATCATCTGCCCGTGACCGACGGAGACATAGACGTGATTCTCCTGGTCGCCGCACTCGGGGACGGGGAACAGCGTCGTGATCGGCCTGCTCTGCACGATCTGGAAGTCGTCGCCGACCAGGCACCATTCGATGTCCTGCGGCCGGCCGAAGTGCGCCTCGATCCGCCGCCCGAGCCGCACGAGCCGTACGACCTGCTCATCCGTCAGCGCCTGCTGCTCCCGCCGCTGCGGGTCGATCGCCACCTCCCGCGTACCGCCGGCGGGCAGCGCCTCAACGGCACGCTCCTTGGCGGCGATGGCCTTGGCGACGACCTCGCCGTGTCGCACCGTGAAGACGTCCGGGTTCACCAGGCCGGAGACCAGGGCCTCCCCGAGACCGAAACCGGCGTCCACGGTGGCGACCGTACGGTTGCCCGTGACGGGGTCGGCGGTGAACAGGATCCCGGCCGCATCCGGGACGGCCATCCGCTGCACGACCACGGCCATGTGGACCGTACGGTGGTCGATCCCGTTCCGGCGGCGGTACGTCACGGCGCGCTCGGTGAACAGCGAGGCCCAGCACCGGCTGATGTGCTGAAGGATCGCCGCACTCCCCATGACGTTCAGATACGTGTCCTGCTGCCCGGCGAAGGACGCCGTCGGCAGGTCCTCCGCCGTCGCACTGGACCGGACGGCGTACGCGGCTCCCTCGCCGTGCCGGCCGAGCGCGCCGGTGACCGCCGCCGCGAGATCGTCCGGCATGGCGGTTTCTTCGACGGTCCGGCGGATCTCCGCGCTGAGCGTACGGATCGCCTCCCGGTCGTCCGCGTCCAGCAGCGCCAGCCGATCGAGCCGATCGCCGATCGACGGCGCCTGTGCCACGATCCGCCGGAAGGCGTTCGTCGTGACGCAGAAACCGTCCGGCACCCGGATGCCGTCGATCCGCGACAGCCCGCCGAGCTGCGCGCCCTTGCCGCCGACGACCCCGACCTGCGTCTCGTCGACCTCACGAAGATCCCGTACGTACCGCTCGCTCACCGCGATACCCCCGAGGCGGCCGTGCCCCGCGGCACCGCACCGGCTCGCCGGATCACCGGCCCCGCCGCTGATTCGACGTCACCGCGTCCCCCACACGTCGACAACACACGCACGTCGTGCCCTCATTTCCGCAGGTTGTAGCCTTGGCCGCCGATTCTGCGGCACCACGGGGGCCTTGCCGCAAGCCCCCCGGTGCGCTATAAATTAAGAGTGGCGAGGAGAGGGTTCTCCTTGCCTTTCCTTTTGCCCACCGTGACCGGCACGATCGGCCGCCACCTCGCACACGTGGGTCAAGGCAGCCGTGTCACTCGTCAACGCCCATGGGGATGTTGAGCTGGTCGGCGATGCTGGTGAGGGCGGTGCCCAGCGGGAGGGTGACCCGGGTGTCGGCATAGCGGTCGCCGCGGGTGGGGTCGCGGTTGACGATCAGTACGGGCTTTCCGGCCTGGGCCGCCTGGCGGACGAACCGCAGCCCGGACATGACCGTCAGGGAGGACCCGAGGACCAGGATCGAAGCTGCCTCGTCGACCAGGGCGCGGCAGTGTTCGACCCGTGCGGGAGGTACGTTCTCGCCGAAGAAGACCACATTGGGTTTGAGGATGCCGCCGCAGTGTGAGCAGGGCACCACGCGGAAGTCCCCGATCTGTTCGTCGGTGAGGTCGGCGTCCCCGTCCGGGTTGATGACGGCGGCCCGCGGCTCGAAGCCCGGGTTGGCCTCCTCCAGTCGTCGGGCCAGTTCGAGACGGGGTGTGAAGGACCGGCACGACAGGCAGACGACGCGGTCCAGGCTGCCGTGCAGTTCCACGACGTCCAGGCTGCCGCCGGCCTGGTGCAGGCCGTCGACGTTCTGGGTGATGACACCCGACAGGATTCCGTGGCGCTGGAAGGCGGCGACGGCGCGGTGTCCGGCGTTGGGCCGGGCGCGGCCGAACGTGCGCCAGCCGAGATGGCTGCGCGCCCAGTACCGCCGCCGGGCCTGGGCGCCCGCGGTGAAGTCCTGGTACGTCATCGGGGTGTGCCGGCTCAGGCTCCCGCCCTCGCCCCGGTAGTCGGGGATGCCCGACTCCGTGGAGATGCCGGCCCCGCTCAGGACCAGCACACCGCCGGCGCGCAACGCGTCAGCGACCGGCTGCAGTTGGGTGCTGCCCGGCGGCAGATCCTCGGTGGGCGTCCAGCTCAGGGTGGGGCGCATGCGCATACGGCCAGGATACGGGCAGGCCCGCCGCGCTCCGTGGGCGTCGCGGGCATGGCCCCGCGACGCGGATCTCGTACTCTCCGTATCCGCTCTGCCACGGGTTACGCGCGCACCCGCCGCGTCGCCAGCGACGCGAGGATGATCTCCCGCGACGCGCGGACCGTGGCCGCGAAGGCGGCCGGGTCCCGCCCGATGCGCTCGGCGCCCGCCCGCATGACACCGGACAGCAGCTCCACCGCGAGAGGTACGTCGCCCACATCACGGAACTCACCGCGCGCGACGCCGTCCCGGACGACGTTCTCCACCTTGACCACGATCGTGTGGAACGGGCTCTCCGGCCCTTTCGGCACCTCGTCGACCAGCGGACCGGAACCAGGCCGGAACATCAGTTGCATGGACTGGTCCGTCGAGGCCTCCAGAAACGCCTCGATGATCTCCCCCATCCGCTCGGCGGCCGGACTCCCGGACCGGGCGGCGATCCGGGCCACCTGCTCGACGGCGGGCCGGCTCGCCCGCTCGGTCAGCGCCAGGACCAGCGTGCCCTTGTCGCGCGCGTAGTTGTACAGGGTGTTGCGTGCGAGGCCTGCTCGGGCGGCGATATGGCCCATGTTGATCGAGTCGTAGTCCCGTTCGAGCATCAACTCCCGCATCGCCGAGGCGAGGTCGGACCACACCATCTCGTGGTGTTCCTCGATGCTGGCTCCCCGGATTCGCGGCATCCGATCATTGTCCTCCCACGACGGCTCTCCTGTCGCCCAGGGCCGGGAACCTGTCGCCCAGGGGCGAAGACCGCCTGTACCAACGCCGGCCGGGCCTGCTAGACGCCTGTCCGAGGCGCGTTCTCCTGGTACGTCGCGGTGAGTTTCACGCGGCTGAGGCGCCAGCCGTCCGGAGTGCGGACCGCTTCGTTGTCGTAGAAGCCGACCACCAGCCAGCGATTGGGTCCGCCGCTGGTCAGCTCGTCCGGCAGCCAGTGCTCGGCCCGCACGTGCGCGTGGATCGTCGCAGAGTCGCCGTTGATGTCGACTACATGGCCGGTGACGGCGTGGTGGGTCGCCAGGAAGGGCGCGAACGCTGCGCGGACGTTCTCGACGTATTCAGCGAGCGGCACGGTCATCGGCGGCATGCCGGCAACCGATTCGAAGTCGACCGTGAGCGGGTCGGTGAAGACGAGCTTGGGCAGCTCGGCGAACTCCTTCAGGTCCGCGATGTCGGCATAGCGGCCGAGCAGTTCGATGAGATCGGCGCGATCACTGAGCGTATTCATAAGAAAGGCTCCACTTCATTCACGAGATGGCTCGCGAGATCATTCACACTCTTTGCGACGACCTGTCGTAAAGATTACGACAGGTCGTCGCGAAAATTAAGTGTGTGCCAGGATGCTCGGCATGTCTGATCGCGCACTGAGCTTCGGAACGGTGGCGGCGGCGTACGAACGGTTCCGGCCGGGGTACCCCGTGGAGCTCTTCGACGCGGTGACGGCGTACGCGGGTCGGCGGCCCCGTACCGCCCTGGAGATCGGCGCCGGGACAGGCAAAGCGACCCGCCTGTTCGCTCGACGGGGCGTCAGGGTCACCGCGACCGAGCCCGACGCGGCCATGCTTGCCGAGCTGCGCAAGCATGTGCCGCCGAGCGTCACGACGGTGCGAGCCGCGTTCGAGGACGTGCGACCGGGTGCGCGGTACGGGCTGGTCTACGCGGCGGCGGCGCTGCATTGGACGCGCCCGGAGGACCGGTGGTCACGCATGGCCGCCCTGCTGGAGCCGGGCGGCGTGTTCGCCTCGTTCGGCGGGCCGATTGAGTTGGCTGACCCGGCTGTTGAGGAGGCCGTCCGCGCGGCGCGGGCGCCGTTCCTGGCGAGCGACTCGGTTCCGTCCCCGGACGGCACGCCTCCGGAGCACGACATGCAGTGGCCGGGTACGGAACTTCTCCGGTCCGAGTGGTTCGCCGACGTTCAACAGTCGGTGATCGAACGGCGCCTGACGATGAGTGCTGCCGACTACGTCGGTCAGCTCTCGACCATCTCGGCCTATCTCGTACTGCCGCCCTCGCGGCGCGAGCAGGTGTTCAGCCGGATCACGCGGGTGCTCCCCGAGACGGTCGAGATCGCCGCCGACATCACCCTCCATCTCGCGCGCCGGCGCTCCGAGCGGTAGGTCAGCAGGGCGGCGAGGCCCGGCG
This sequence comes from Streptomyces sp. NPDC087906, assembly GCF_055584925.1. Lineage (NCBI taxonomy): Bacteria > Bacillati > Actinomycetota > Actinomycetes > Kitasatosporales > Streptomycetaceae > Streptomyces > Streptomyces sp. NPDC087906. The sequence continues at coordinate 104,728 of NZ_JBVJLC010000002.1, read as the reverse complement.
TCGTCCGGCCAGGACGCCCCAGGGGGTCCCAGGACGTCCTAGGACGTCCCAGGCGTCAGTGTGCCGAGGACCATTGGCCCTGACGCCGTACGACGAGTACGCCGCCGGCCGTCAGCAGGAACGCCGCCGCCGTTCCCCCGATGAGCAGGCTGCTGTCGGTGCCACTGGCGGCCAGGGTGTCGGTCTGCGTCACGGCGCCCTGCGTGCTCCCGCCCGACGTGGCGGCACTCGACGGGCCACCGGTCGGCCCCGAGCCCCCGGTCGCTCCGGAACCGCCGCCCGCAGCGGTGGGGTTGACGACGACGCGGGCCGCGTTGTTCTTCGGATTCTCGTCGAAGGGCAGTGTGCCCGAGCGGTGATCGCCCTTGACGAAGGCCACCCTTCCCGTGGCGTTCTTGACGACCTTGTCGATCCGCAGCCGGAAGGGATACGCGCGCTCGCTGTGCTCGTCGGCGTAGTCGTACGGCGTCGTGCAGTGGTACGCCGTCGGCTTGGCACCTGTCCCTGCCGGAGCGCAGAACTCGGGGGCCTGCACCACCGTCGTACCGCTCGGGACACCGACGTCGAAGACGCCGATGGGGGAGGGGGCGTCGTTGGCGACCCAGGCGGGGCCCTTGTTGGCGAACGACACGTCCGCCGTGACCGTGTCGCCCGCCTTGCCCCGTACGGTGGAGCCGGTCAGCGCGAAGTCGGCCGTGTTCTTCGCGGTGATGTCGACGTCCAGCCGCTCGTACCCGTAGGTGGCACCGGGATCGGCCGGCGGCTGCTGTTCGACGAGCCGCAGCACCGCCTTGCCGTCCCCACCGTCGTCAGCTCCGCCGGGGAGGCCGGCCGGATCCTGCTGGATGGTGAGACTGAGCTGCTCGTACAGCGCGCGGTCCGCGAGCGTCACACCCACAGGCTTCTCGGGCGCGTAGACCGAGCCCGGCTCCAAGGTCTGGTCGACGGCGCAGACCGCGTTCACCTGGGCAGGCCCCTCGTCCTGCGCCGGGGTGTTCTCGTAGCGGCAGTTCGCGTACTTCTCGGCGAAGGCGAGTCCTTGCGAGCCGTCGATGTACAGCGCGACGTGCGTCGCGGGTGCCGTTCCTCGGTTCGTCACCGTGAACGACACGGCCTGCGCGCTTCCGGGGCGTACTCCCTCGATGGGCGCGGTCACCCCGAACGCCAGCTCGGCGCCCGGCTCTTCGCGGCCGGCGGCGGTGGCGGCGGGAGCGGAAGCCAGCGCCCAGGCGAGTGCGGTGGCGGTGCCCACCGCAGCCGAACAGCGCAGCGCGGCGGCCATGGAGACGGGTCTCATGGAGCTCCTTCGAGGACGTGCGGCCACGGACCACCGCCCCGCACGGGTGAACAGTTGCGAAAGAAGACTCCTCCGGATGCTGAACAGTTGTACGGATGCGGTACATGCGCCATTCATCGAGGAGCGGGCCCCGGGGAGGTCAGTCCGTCGCGTGGCGGTGGCGCTGGTAGTGGCGGGCCGAGCGGGCGCGGTTTCCGCAGCCCGCGGAGCACCATTCCCTGCGCGGGTGGTTCTTGAGGAAGTACAGGACGCACCCCGGTGCGAGGCAGGCGCGTAGCCGGCGGCGGGTGTCCTCGCCGAAGAGTGTGACGGCGTCCTCGGCGATGGCGGAGACGGCGGCCGCGGCGGCCTGCCCGCTGGTGCGGGTACGGCGTGCGGGTTCCTGACCGGGTGTCCAGGAGAGGGCCGACCAGCGGGGTGTGTCGCCGGAGGCGCGGTTGAGCGCGGTGACGGCCGCGTGCAGTTCCCGGGTGCCGGAGGCGGCCGCAGGGCGCGGATCCGCGGTGGCCTCGGCGGCCAGTCGGCGCAGGGCGTCGCGCAGGCCGACCAGCCGCCCGCCGAGGCCGTCGAGGTCGGACGCGGTGAGTGCGTCGAGGTCGCCGGGCGCCAGCAGGTCGGTACGGGAGCAGACGGCGTGCAGCCAGGCGCGGGTGGCGTCGGGGTCGCCCAGCGCGTCGTGCACGCCGTCCCGGTCCGCCCAGATGGTGTTCATCAGCTCCACGGGGAGCGGTTCGCCCAGGAGCGGTGCATTGGTGTCCACGCTGCGAGGTTACCGCGCTTCTAACGGTTACGTATGGCCCCAACCGTTTGACATGGCGGGTGGCGGATGCCACGCTGCTTCTAACGGTTGGTGTGGTATCCAAGCGTCAGAATGTAGCGTCAGAAGTCCGACAGGTCGAAGGAGTGCTGCTGTTATGACCGGTTCCGCCCTCGGCGACGACACGGCACGACGATCGACCGCGGGCTTCCACGAGGGTGAACTCGCCGTACAGCGGCAGGCGGGGGTGGCGAGGGACGCGGCCCGGCTCGCGGGCATGCTGGCCCCCGCCGAACTGCGCGGCGGCGTCGCCCGGTTCCTGGGGGACAGGTCGTTCGCCGCGATCACCGCACGCGACACCGAAGGCACTCTGTGGACCTCCCCGCTCGCCGGGCCGCCCGGTTTCCTCCACGTGGCCGCACCGGGTGCGCTCGACGTACGGACCCTGCCCGCCGACGGTGACCCGCTTCGCCACCTTCCGGTGCCGCAGCCGGTCGGGCTGATCGTCGTCGAGTTCGCCATCCGCAGACGCCTGCGGATCAACGGCACCCTGTCCCGTACGGACGGCGAAGGACTGCGCGTCGAAGTCGAGCAGGCGTACGGCAACTGCCCCCAGTACATCCAGAGCCGGCACCTCCACCTCGCGCCGACCACGGCCCGCGGCGCGGTGCCGGTCCGGCACGCAAGCGCCCTCACCCAGGCGGACACCGACCTGATCCGCCGGTCGGACACGTTCCTGATCGGCACCACCCATCCCACCCGGGGCAGCGACGCCTCACACCGCGGCGGGCCGCCGGGTTTCGTCCGCGTCGAGGACGGACGGCTGTGGTGGCCGGACTACTGGGGCAACAACATGTTCAACACCATCGGCAACCTTCAGACGGACCCGACAGCCGCCCTGCTGTTCTGCGACTTCACCACCGGTCGCACCCTCCACCTGTCCGGTCGGGCCGATCTGGAGTGGACCGATCCCGGTGTCCCGGGGGACGACGACGGGACCGGGCGCCGCGTGCATTTCACCCCCCGGCGCGTGGTGGCCGGCCACCTGCTGCCCCTTCTGGCCGACACTGTCACCGCGGCGCCCGACAATCCGCCGCTCACCGGCCGGCACTCCGCTCTGTGAAGGACCCCCCGCCGAGGCGGACCGGGGGGCCTTCAGGTTGCTGCGGTTGCGGTTGCCGACCTCACGTATCGCGATGCCCCGGCGTCTACTGAATGTGTCCCTGGACGGCGGCCCGCACAGCCGATCACGCGGAGAGCGTCAGGAGGTCGACCATGCCCGAACGCAACCGAGTCACCCCCACCGGCGAGATCATCGCCACGCCTCTGCGGGGCGCCTGGACCGGCAACCGGGGGATCCTGCACGAGGGGCACGACATCGTCCGCTCCCACGCGGGCAACCTGTGGATCACGTGCGCACTGCGGTTTCGCAACCGGCGGCGCGAGCAGTGGGCCCCGCACCACTGGACGAGTCTCTACTTCCACGACGAGGCGGTGTCGTTCGCCGCAGGGCACCGGCCGTGCGCCGAGTGCCGTCGCGAGAGCTACCAGGCGTACCGGGACGCCTGGGCCGAGGGCCTGGGCGTCCAGCCACCCACCGCCGGTGAGATGAACCGCCTGCTGCACGCCGAACGCATCCACCGAGGCACCCACCGCCGGCGCTACCACGCCCTCGCGTGGCGTGATGTGCCGGAGGGGGCGTTCGTCCGCACCGAGGACGGGGTGCCCGCCCTCGTACTCGACGGGCACCTCGACGGGCATCTCGACGGGCACCTGGACCGGCACCTCGCGGAATGGACGCGAGAGGGGTACGGGAGACGCCGGGAACTGCCCGCGTCCGGTACGGCGACGGTCATCACGCCTCCCGCGACGCTGGCCGCCCTGCGCGCCGGCTACCCCGTGCAGATCGACGAGTCCGCCCGGTGACGCGGCCCGGAGACCACCGCCGGAGCAGCACAGCACCCCCCGGCACACCACACACGAAGGACGATCACATGCCCAGCGCACCCAAGCCCACCAGCAGCATCGACGAGCGCGTCGCAGACCAGGACTGGGACGCCGTCAGCGCCGAACTCGACGCGTACGGCAGCGCCCTCACCGGGCCGCTGCTGTCGGACGCCGAGGTCTCCGCCCTCAAGGACCTCTACGAGGACGAGGGCTCCTTCCGGACCACGATCGACATGGCCCGCCACCGGTTCGGCTCCGGGCAGTACAAGTACTTCACACACGACCTGCCGACCACCGTGCTCGGTCTGCGTACGGCCTTCTACCCGCACCTGCTGCCCCTCGCGCGGGAGTGGGCGCACAAACTCGGGCGCCCCGCCCCGTGGCCCGACCCGCTGGACGAGTGGATCGCCGCATGCCACGCGGCCGGACAGGAACGGTCCGCGCAGATCCTGCTGCGCTACGGGCCTGGCGACTGGAACGCCCTGCACCGCGACGTGTTCGGGGAGATGGTCTTCCCCCTGCAGGTCGTCGTCGGCCTGGACGAGCCTGGCGTGGACTACACGGGCGGCGAGTTCCTCATGACCGAGCAGCGGCCCCGCGCGCAGTCCCGAGGTTCGGCGACCAGCGTCCCGAAGGGCCACGGACTCGTCTTCACCACCAGGGACCGGCCCGTGGCGTCCAAGCGCGGATGGTCGAACGCCCCGATGCGCCACGGAGTCAGCACCGTACGCTCCGGTTCCAGGCACACCCTCGGCCTCGTGTTCCACGACGCGGCCTGACAGGCGTCCCGACCGGACCGCCGAGCCGGACTAAAGACCACGGCGGGAACGTTGTGAATCGGTATGCACGGAGAATATAAGGTGCCCGGCGGGAAGCTGGTCGTGGTGGATCTCGACGAGCGTGACGGGGTGCTGCGCGACGTCCGCGTCGCCGGCGACTTCTTCCTCGAACCGGACGAGGCGATCATGGCCATCGACCGCGCGCTGGAAGGCGCTCCCGCGGACAGCGAAGCCGCCGAGCTGGTCAGGCGGGTGGTGTCGGCCCTCCCGGAGGACACGGTCATGTTCGGGCTGACGGCGGAAGGCATCGCCGTCGCCGTCCGCCGGGCCCTCGCCCAGGCCACGGACTGGCGTGACTACGACTGGCAGTTGATCAGCGAGGGCCCGCAGTCGCCTGACCTGCACATGGCCCTCGACGAGGTGATCACCGCCGAGGTCGCCGCAGGCCGGCGCCCGCCGACGCTGCGCGTGTGGGAGTGGGGCGGACCCGCGGTGATCATCGGAAGCTTCCAGTCCCTCCGCAACGAGGTCGACCCGGCGGCCGCCCAACGGCACGGTGTCACCGTGGTGCGGCGGATCTCCGGCGGCGGGGCGATGTTCGTGGAGCCCGGCAACACCATCACCTACTCGCTCTCGGTCCCGGCGTCGCTCGTATCCGGGCTGTCCTTCGCCGATTCGTACGCCTACCTGGACGACTGGGTCCTGGACGCCCTCGGTGACATGGGCATCAAAGCCTGGTACCAACCGCTCAACGACATCGCGACCGAGGTCGGCAAGATCGCAGGCGCGGCCCAAAAACGCGTCGTGGGACCTGACGGCGGTCCGGGCGCGGTTCTCCACCACGTGACGATGTCCTACGACATCGACGCGGACAAGATGCTGGAGGTCCTGCGGATCGGCCGGGAGAAGCTGTCCGACAAGGGAACCCGGAGCGCGAAAAAACGCGTCGACCCCCTGCGCCGCCAGACAGGGCTGACGCGCGAGGCTGTGATCGACCGCATGATCGAGTCCTTCCGGGCCCGCTACGGCCTGGCGCCGGGACAGGTCACCGAAGCGGAACTCGCCCGCGCCGAGGACCTGGCGGCCACCAAGTTCAGCAGCCCGGAATGGACCGCCCGGGTGCCGTGAGACCGCCGGTACGGCCGCCGGTCGGCCGTTGAGGCCGCTACCGAGCGCGTGGAGATCTCGATACGGAACTCGCATTCGTCGATCGGTCATCCAGTTTTCCTCGGTAGCCCAGGGCAACGCTGAAGGCGCCTCAGGCTGCGCTGAGTTGGGTGCCGCGGCGCCAGACGGCGCGGGTGTTGAGGGTGTCGGAGATGGTCGTGGTGGGGTCGCCGTCGACCAGGAGCAGGTCGGCGCGCAGGCCCGGGGCGATGCGGCCGCGGTCGGTCAGGCCGAAGCGGCGGGCGGTGGTGGCGGTGGCCGCGTGCAGGGCCTGGCTCGGGGTCAGGCCCGCTCGCACGAGGTACTGCAGTTCGTGGTGGACACTGGCGCCGTGGGCAAGGCCGCCGAGGAACGGCAGCGCCATGGAGACATCGGTGCCGACCAGGATGTCCACGCCGGCATCCCGCAGGGCGAGTACGGAGCCGAGCACATCGGTGAGCTTGCCCTGCGGGTAGTGGTCGAAGCTGCTGCGCAGCGTCGTCGTCCAGGCCTCGTCCAGGCGGGCGGCCACCCGGGGGTCGTCAGCCAGTGCGTCGCCCGTGATCCCCATCATGGAGGCGTTGAGCACGACGCAGGGCACGACGAACGCGCCGGAGTCCTTGATCAGGGTGATGATCTCGTCGGTGTGGGGTCCGTCCATGAACAGGTGGACCAGTCCGTCGATGCCCGCCTCGACGGCCATGCGGGTCGCCTCGATGGTCAGGGCGTGCGCGACGGTGAGCTTGCCGAGCCGCTTGGCCTCCGCGACGCCGGCGTTCAGTGTGGCCTGGTCGAGCATGGGCAGGCCGGGGTGGCCCTCGACGGAGCCGTCGTCCACCATGAACTTGATGTAGTCCGAGCCGCGTTCGATCAACTGCGGGATGAACGCGACAGCCTGCTCCGGGGTGGTGGAGAACGGCATCAGGGGCGCCGGTCCTGACGGCCTGCCGGACCCGGCCCCGGCGCTGTCGTCGGCGCCGGGCGGCGGGCCCGGACGGAAGCCCTCGGGGAACAGCTCGCTGGGGTGTCCGCCGGGCGGGGCGATGCCGAACCCGGCCGAGCGTACGTCGGCCACGGTGTCGTCGCCGGTGATGTGCGCGCGGTTGTCGGCCGTGTGCGTGCCCTGCATCTCCAGCTCGGTCGTCACCCCGAACCGCAGCGCCAGGGCCAGGGACTCCGCATTGGTGTGGACGTGGGCGTCGATCAGACCGGGCAGCAGCGTCGCACCCGCGCCGTCGACCACCTCCGCACCGGCCGGGACGTCCCCGCCCACCGCCAGGATGCCGGTCCGGTCGAAGACGACGGTGGTCGCCTCCAGCGTCCGGCCGCCGTCGAAGATCCGTGCATTGATGATGGCGGTGCTCATGGCTGCTTCCTGTCCGTTGTTTGAGCCGAGGTGACGCAGGGATCTTTGGCGCGCCACGAGTCTCATGCTGTCTTGCATACGCGTGCAGTATTGCACGTAAATGCGAACGGCATCGATCTGCGGATATGCTGCGGGGGTGAACAGGACCGAACCACCGGGCCCGGACCAGGTGCCGGACGCGTTGCTGGACGCCGTCGGTGCCGCGTTCGCCCGGATGCGCCGGCGCACCGCGCTGGTGGATGTCGACCCGCCGGTGACCCGCAAGGACATCACCCGCAACCAGCTCATCAACATCGTCGACGAGGCCGACGGCGAGATGACCGTCGGCGGCGTCGCGTATCAGCTCACCGTCGACCCGTCGGTCGCCAGCCGCATGGTCACCGACTGCATCAGCGCCGGATTGCTGGAGCGGGTCGCCTCCCAGGCCGACGGCCGCCGTACGGTCCTGCGCCTGACCGAGGAGGGCATCGCGCTGCGGGACCGCTTCCGCAGCCAGCATCGCCAGGCCTTCGTCCACCTCACCCGCGACTGGCCGGAGGCAGAACGACGCGAATTCGCCCGACTGCTCGTCAAGTACGCGGATGCCACCGCCGAACTCGGCCCCCGCACCGGCCCAGGCACCGGCTCCTGAAAACCGCCCGCGGGCGGCAACAGGGTTCCCCGTCGTTCAGTCGGTGATGTCGACGCCGTAGGCGCGTGCGAGGGCGTCGAGGCCGTGGTCGTAGCCCTGGCCGACAGCGCGCAAGCGCCGGACCGGGCCCCTGCGGTAGATCTCCGCCAGCAGCAGGGTGCGTTCGGTGGTTGCGGCGTCCAGGGTGGCTCGGGCCAGAAGCGCGCCGTTGCCGCCGGGTGCCGCACCGATCCGGATCGCACCGACCGTCCCGAAGCTGGCGGCGCCGTCGATGGCGGCCGCGACGACGACCTTGCGTGTGGAGGGCGGCAGTGAAGCCAGGTCGAGGGCGATGGTCTGTTCGGCGGGGCCGCCGGTCAGCAGCCGCACAGTACCGGCCGGGCTCTCCGGAGCCCCGTAGAAGACGAAGTCCTCGTCGAAGGTGACCTGTTCGTCCTCGTCGAGCAGGAAGGCGACGACGTCGATCTCGTACCCGGACTGCGGGGCCCAACCGGCGGTGACGTACCACTCCGGTGCGGGTCCGCCGTGCGGCATGGGCAGATCGACGACGCCGCCTCTCGGCACCACCAGCGGCTGCTGAGGCCGGGGCCCCTGCTCAGCCGTGGCCATGGTGGCGGTCGGCGCTGCGAGCCGGCTCACCGAGGTCATCATGTTCAGCCCGGCGGCAACCGCCCGACCGACAAGCTCAGCGCGGGCGTGGGCGGTCTCACCCGTGATCGCGATCTTCATTCCTTGCCGCAGAGGCCCGCGTGGATCCGGCCGTCCCCGATTGCGGTACGCGCACGGGGTTTTGGGCGGCTTCGGAGTGAACTGGGACTCCGCCCTGGGCGGACAGCTCACCAGGGGCAGGGGCAGATCGAGCCGCGCCGCCGCCCGTCCCCGAAGACCTGCCGCATGTCTTCGACCGCTTCTGGCGGCCGAGAAGTCCCGCAACCGCCGCACCGGCGGCAGCGGGCTCGGCCTGGCCATCGTCCGCCAGATCACCGAGGCCCACGGTGGCACGGTCGAGGCGCGCAGCACCGTGGGCGAGGGGTCGGTGTTCCTGCTCCGACTGCCGCGGCACGCTCAGTGATAGACCTGCTCGTAGAAGTAGAGGAACGCGCCCAGGCCGTGGAAGTCGTTCGTGGCCTGGGGCCGGTTGATGTAGTACGCGTAGTCGCCGACGTTGGTTCCGACGGAGATCGACGTGAGGTACGTCAGCCCGTCCGGGTGCAAGGAGATCCGGTTCAGCGCGCCCCGCTTCCCGGCATCCACCGTCGCCTGGTAGTCGTCGCGTGAGACATATCCGCCCTTGATCGCCGCGTCGACCGTGAGCGTGTACATCGCCGAGCATGACGTCTCGGTCCAGTTGCCGGCGCTTGCGCCCTTGTCGACGACTTGGAACCAGCGTCCGCTGGACGGGTCTTGGTAGGCGGCCATGCCACGGACCAAGTTCCGCACGATCGAGACCAGTTGGGCCCGGCGCGGGTGATCGGCCGGGATCAGGTCCAGCAGCTCGGTGGTGGCGACTCCGACCCATCCGATGGCGCGGCACCAGTACTCGGGCGAGAGACCGCTGCTCGGGTCCGCCCATGAGGCTGACTTGGACGCGTCGTAGGCGTGCTTCAGCAGCCCGTTCGGCTGCTGCAAGTGGCTCGCGTAGATGACCAGTTGCTTGGTCGCGATGTCGAACGACTGAGTGCTGTCCCCGATGTACTTGCCGTACTGCGCCATGAACGGGTCGGCCATGAACGCCCCGTCGGACCACAGTTGGTCGGTCCGGTCGGCGCTGTCGCCGTGCCAGAATCCGCCGTCGCTCGTGGTCGGGTAGCCGCCGGCCGGAAGCAGCCGGTCATGGATCTGCTGGGCGGCCAGCCGGTACTTGGCCTGGCCCGTCTCGCGGTACATCGCGATCATCACCTGGCCCGGCATCATGCTGTCCAGGGTGCCGAAGCCGTTGTCGATGTGTCCGGAGGCGTTCACGAACCGGTCGGCCCACGCCTTGATGTACGCGATCAGGGCGGCCCGGCGCGCGGGGTCCGTCGTACGCTGCGCGACCTGGTACTGCCCCATCATGTACAGGGCGACCGGATAGCTCCATCCGCCGACGCTCGCGGGTGTGTACTGGCGCATGGTGGAGTCGATCATCGCGTCCGACCAGTCCGTGCTCTGCGGGTCGGCGACGGTCAGCGAGTCGAGATTGGGCAGACCACCCGTCGTCGTGCTGACGACACGGACCCGATTCGTTCCCGCCTTCAACGTCACGGGCACCCTGGCGGCGGCCCAACTGTCCCAGTTCGGGGTCGGGATGAACTCCGGGGCGGCCACGGCCGCGCTGTTGACGCTGACGCTGCTCTTGCGGCTCGTCGCCGTCCCGTTCGCGTACCGCAGGGTCAGCGTGGCGGCCCCGGCGGCCGGCGCGTTGACGGTGAACTCCACATACGAGCCAACCTCGTTGGCGGTGTTGACGAAGCCGGTGCCGGTGAAACCTGGGTGATCGGAATCCACCGTGCCGTGGAAGACGGTCGCCTTCTCCGCCTCGTACGCCGTCGCTGCCGCGTGTGCCGGGCTCACCGTCACCGCGTAGCTCGTGGCGATCATCCCGATCACCAACGCTAAAGCCCTGATGCGCATTTGAGACTCCCTTTCCAGTCATTCTTGACACCGCCCCGGGGGGAGGTGTGCGGACAGACCGACAGGTGTTCACCACGAACGTGTACGCACTGAGCAACGTGAGGGATGGTGGCTCCGCGCTCCAGGGAAGTCAATAACTAATACGTATTAGTTGGCCGGGCGCGCGCAGGGCCCGCCGCCGCCTGTTCGGATCGAACGGGCAGCGGCGGGCGTGAGGCGGCACTCAGCAGGTGGGGCCTACAGCGTCGATCCGCTTGCCGAAGTTGGTGTCGTAGGCCTTGGCGTAGTCACCGGGACCGACCCTTCGCTTCTCCTGCGGCGCCCAGTCGATGAAGCAGCCGTTGGCGTTGGAGTAGAACGAGTAGACGTGGTCGTGCAGATACGCCGGCATGTCGCGGTATCCCGCGCCGGGCGTCCACCGCCACGGCGTACCCGAATAGTTCCTGTCCTGCCAGAAGCAGATTTCCCCCGCCCCGCACTGGTCGGCCGCGCGTCGCAGAGCGGCGCTCGCGCTCTCTTCCGACGCGGAATTATGGGCCTGAGAGGGATTTGCCGCGCCGGTGAGGGCGACGCAGGCGGCGGCCGCGACAGCGGCCAGAGTCATGCGCATACGCATGGCGGAACTTCCTTGCGGTAGACGTCCTTTTCCGGCCCGTACATATCCATGCGCAATTCAATCGATGCGGTACCGCCCGCCTGCCACCCGAACGAATTAAGCGGACAGATAAATGAAAAGGATGACGAGAATATGAACACGACTTTTCGGATATTTCAGGGCAAACCGAAACCGTGACGTGTGGTCGATGCGCCCGGGGTGTGTGTGGGGGGCGGTGAAGCCCGGCGTCCCGTTGCGTGCGATGTGATCTGGTTCATGACGTAGGCCACCGTCATACGCGAGTCGGGGTCGCACGCGACCAACGAGCCGCCCAGCCGCCCCAGTCGAAGGTGTTGCCGAACTTGCCGACGAGCCGGCCAGGTCCGATCGGCGCGGAGACCGACTCCCAGTTGTGGATCCCGATCGAGTGGAGCAGGGGGAACACCGGCCCGTAGGCACCGTACCGCGCCGGTTTTCTGGCCGGCTCGTTCTGCTACCAGGTGACCGGCAGCGCGTGGAGGCCGTAGATGACGGCCTCGTACTTGAAGGGGATGGTGTCGAGGTCGCCGACCGTGCGGAGGGTCGGGATGCGGCGGAAGAGCGTCGGGTAGAGGACTTGGAGTTCCATCCGGGCCAGGGGCTGGCCGACGCAGTGATGGGTTCCGGCGCCGAACGCCTGGTGCTGGCGGGCGTTGCGGGTGAGGTCGAGGCGGTCGGGTTCGGGGAAGACGGCCGGGTCGCGGTTGGCGAGTTCGCCGAGGAGTATGACGCCGTCGCCGGCCCGGATGGTGTGGCCGGCGATGTCGATGTCTGCCAGGGCGGTGCGGCGCCGGCCGAGGTGGACGATGGACAGGTAGCGCAGCAGCTCCTCCACGGCGCCGCGGATGACGTCGGGGTCGTCCGTGTCGCGGAGCAGGGCGAGTTGGTCGGGGTGGTGCAGGAGCAGGAGCGTGCCCAGGCTGATCATGTTGGCGGTGGTCTCGTGTCCGCCCAGGAGGAGGAGCACCCCCATGGTGGCGGCTTCGCGGCGGGTGAGTTCGCCGGCCTCGATCTGCGTGCAGAGGCTGGAGAGGAGGTCGTCGCCGGGTTCGGTGAGTTTGCGGCCGATGAGGTCGTCGAGGTAGCCGGCGAGGTTGGCGTGGGCGGTACCCCGCTCCTCGGGGGTGGCGACGGTGGAGACGATGGTCTTGCTGTTGGTCTGGAAGAAGCCGTGGTCCTTGTAAGGGACACCGAGCATGTCGGAGATGACCAGGGAGGGGATCGGCAGGGCGAGGTCCCGGACGAGGTCGGCCGGTCGGGGACCGGCCAGCATCGCGTCGATGAAGTCGTCGACCATGTGCTGTACGCGGGGGCGCATCGCTTCGACGCGTTTGATGGTGAAGGCTCCGCTGATCATGCGCCGCAGCCGGAGATGCTCGGGGTCGTCCATGCCGACGAAGCTCAGATCGGTGCTGCCGGCGTGGGCGTGCGCGGGGTCGACAGGGCTGGGGAAGCCAGGATGGGAGAAGTCGACGCTGAGGCGGGGGTCGGACAGCAGGGTCTTCTGCTCGGCGTGACCGGTTACGGCCCATGGGGTGCTGCCGCCCCAGGAACGGACCCGGGTGAGCGCGCCCCGGTCGGGAAGCGCCCGCATCTCGGGCGACAGCCCGAAGGGGCAGCCGGAGGAACGGGGGTGGGGGAAGTCCGGCAGGTCGAGGGTGTCGGTTCCGGGATCGGCGGGGGTGCTGGTCATGGCTTTCTCCGTGGTGTGGGGGGTGGCCTTCGGCGCCGGGGGTCAGGGCGCGGTGGCGGGTCTGTTCACCCGTCATCGCCGAGGCGGATGGCGGCGCCGGGGCAGACGCCTGCGGACTCGCGTACCGCCTCGTGCTGGTCGGCGGCAGGCGCGGCGTCGAGGAGGATGACGATGCCGTCCTCGTCCCGCTGGTCGAACACCTCAGGCGCGATCAGTACGCACTGTCCGGCGCCGCAGCACTTCTCCTCGTCCACGGTGATCTTCACGGGGGCTCCCTTGTCCGGTGGGGGATGGTTCTCGGGGGGGCTTCAGTGCGCTCGGTGGTGCTTCAGCGCGACGACGTGGGCGCGGTGAACAGGCCCACCAGCGCGTCCTCCAGTGAATCGGCGGTCCGCTCCCAGGACGCGCCGGGCCCGGCGGTGCCCTCCGCCAGGGCGCGTTCGCGCTCCGCGCAGGTATGGGTGATCAGATGACGCGCCATCTCGCCGCGCTCGCGGCGCACGGCCTCGGGAACGGTGCCGCACAGGCTCTTGTGGAGTCCTTCGAGGGTGCGGCGCAGGCTGTCCCGGGTGAGGGACTCGTCGGTGACCAGCGCCCGCATCAGCGGATCGGTCATCACCTGGACCGCGAAACGGGCCTGCCAGGAGGGCACGCCGAGGGTCGCGAGGTGCTCGGGTACGGGCCGCACCAGGCACCGGGTCCAGTCCCGCACGTCCGTGCTGCCTTCGGCCGCTTCCACGTACCGCCGGCGGATCGCGGCGATCCGGTCCCCCTGCGCGGCCATCATTTCGCGCACCAGTGTTGCCTTGCTGCCGAAGTGATAGCTGACGGCGGTGTTGTTGCCCTGTCCTGCGGCCTCGCTGATCTGCCGGTTGGAGACGTTGGACAGGCCGTGTTCGGCGTAGAGCCGCTCGGCCGCCGCCATGATCGCCTGACGGGTGTCGGCGCCCCGGCCGGTGCGCGGTTCGGTCCGGTTCACGATGCCACCGGCGCTTCCCGCGAGGTGTCGCTCACGCCTGCCTCCTCGACAGCCCGACTCGCTTGTGCCTGCGGGACGAGTGAATCTTGGATCCCCAATTGAGTCAATCGACTGACTTAATCGGGAGGATGAGTGACCGGAAACGTTCGGGGGACTGTCAGTGGCTGGTGGCAGGATCGCCGGCATGGTTCTCGTACGTACCACTCCGCCCCGGTCTGTCGATGTCACGGCGGTCTTCCCGGAGCTGGCTCCGCTGGCGCGTGACGCGATCCGGCTGCATCCGCGTCCCGGATCGCCTTCGGTGCGCGACAGCTCGGTCGGAGGGCCGCTGCTGTGGCCGGCCGATGAGCCGTGGCCGTACTGCGAAGGCCCGCACGTGGACAGCGGACACCGCCGGCCGCTCGCGGAAGTGCGGCTTGCGCGGCGTGAGTTGGCCCGGCGGCACCGTGATCCGGAGGGTCCCGGTCGCACACCCGAGGAGAAGGCGGCAGGGGAGCGGAACGCCGCCATTGCCGCGGAGCGGCTCGATGCCGGCCCTCCGTGGCCCGCCGAGCGCCCGGTCCCCTTGCTGCCCGTGGCCCAGTTGTATCTGCGCGACGTACCCGTGTTGCGGCCGCCAGGACGGGCCGATCTTCTCCAGGTCCTCTGGTGCCCCTACGACCACGAACCGCGCTACGCCCCGTCGACCGCGCTGTTCTGGCGGGCCGCCGCCGATGTCGTCGACATCCTCACCACACCGCCGGAGCCCTGCGAGGCGGACTGGCCGGGCTATCTGCCGGAGCCGTGCCTGCTCGCACCGGAGGCGATCACCGACTACCCCCACAGCCTGGACACGGACGCGGAGATACAGCGCGCGCTGGAGGACTGGGACAGATGGCAGGCACCCGACGCCGACTTGAGCACGGAGATCCTGAGCACGGAGATCCGCAGTACGGAGATCCTGAGCCCGGAGATGCGGTCCAAGCTGGCGGACTGGAAGCGGCTGCAGGCAACCGACGACGACTACGAGGGGTATCCGACCGAGTTCTACGACCGCTGTCTGGCGTACGCTCCCGGCTGGAAGGCCGGCGGCTGGCCCCCGTGGGGCCGCACCGACCCGTACCCCCGGTACTGCGCCGTCTGCGCCGCCCGGATGGTCCCGCTGCTGACCGTCGCCTCCTTCGAATGGCACGGTTACGAGGGACGAAGCTGGGCGCCGGACGAAGACCAGGCCGCCGCCTACGCCCCTCCTGGCCGCCCGGCTTCGCCGAATCTCTCGCAGCCGACGGCGGTCGAAGTCGGCAGCACCGACAACCTCCAGCTCTACGTCTGCCCGCGATCTCCCGAGCATCCGCACACCGACCTGGTCCAATGAGCTGTCGGGCAGGTGGTGCGCGCCGTCTAACCTATGGGGAATGACCTCGGACCACTTCTCCGCTCCCCTTATCGGCAGACAGGACGCGGTCCGGCAGGTCGACGAGCTGACCCGCGCCGCGCGTTCGGGCCGGGGCGGGGTGCTGGTGCTGCGCGGTGAGGCGGGCATCGGCAAGAGCGCTCTGCTGGACCACGCCCGGCGCGCCGCCTCGGGGTTCCGGATCGTGCGGGCGTCCGGGTCGCAGTACGAGACGGAACTGCCGTTCGCCGCCCTGCACCAGCTCTGCGTACCGATGCTGGGGCACCTCGACGCGCTGGCCGCCCCGCACCGCGACAGCCTCCAGGCCGCCTTCGGCTCGGGTACGGGCACCCCCGACGTGTTCCGTGTCGGTCTGGCGGCCCTGGAGCTGCTGGCCTCCGAGGCCCGTGAGCGCCCGTTGCTGTGCACGGTCGACGACGCGCAATGGCTGGACGCGGCCTCGTTGAAGGCGCTGGCCTTCCTCGCCCGGCGCATCACCTCCGAACCCGTGGCCATGATGTTCGCCGTACGGCTGCCCTGCGACATGGGACGACTCGACGAGCTGCCCGGCCTGCTCCTCGACGGCCTGAGCGACGCCGACGCGCGGAAGCTGCTGGCGGCGCGCAGCCATATGACGCTGGACGAGCAGGTACGCCAGCGGATCATTGCCGAGGCGCGCGGAAACCCGTTGGCACTGCTCGAACTGCCCAGGGCCGGCGGGTTCGCCCCGCCGGACACCACGTCGCTGCCGACCCGCCTGGAGCGCGGCTTCCAAGCCAGGCTCGCCGAACTACCCACCCCGGCAAGGCTGTTGCTGACCGTCGCGAGCGCCGACCCGACCGGCGACCCCGGTCTGCTGTGGCCTGCGGCGCGCCGGCTCGACCTGGACGTGGCCGCAGCCAGTTCGGCCGCTGCCGCCACCGGACTGGTCGAGTTCGCCACCCGCGTCCGGTTCTGCCACCCGCTGGCCCGGTCGGCCGTCTACCGCGCGGCGGAGGCCGCTCAGCGCCGTACGGCGCACCGTGTGCTGGCCGACGTCACCGACCCGGTCACCGATCCCGACCGGCGGGCCTGGCACCGCGCACAAGCCGGCGCAGGTCCCGATGACGACCTCGCCGCCGAACTGGAGCGCTCCGCTTCCCGCGCCCGCTCGCGCGGCGGAGTCGTAGCCGCGGCTGCCTTCCTGGAACGGGCAGCGGCGGTGTCGTCGGACCCCGCCGTACGGATCGACCGGACGCTCGCCGCGGTGCGGGCCAAGCTCGATTCCGGCGACACCGACACCGCCGCTGAACTCGTCTCGACCGTGGAGAGCGCGGCGCCGGACGGACTCCAGCAGGCCGAGGCGGACCTGCTGCGGGGCCAGATCGCCTTCACGCGGCACAACGACGGCGACGGGCCCATGTACATGCTCCGCGCGGCGCGGCGGCTCGCGGATCTGGACCCCGTACGGGCACGCGAGTGTGTTCTGGAAGCCCTCGAAATGGCCTTGGTGGTGGGCCGGCCCGGCGGTGTGACGGACAAGGTCCTGGCAGCGGCGGCGCAGTCGGACGGGCCCGCACACCGCCCACTGGACGTACTCGACGCGCTGGTCCGGCTGGAAGCGGAAGGGTACCGGGCCGCGGTTCCGCTGATACGGAAGGTCCTCCACGGCGACGACGGCGACGACGGCCCGCTGTGGACGCGCCGGCCCGCACTCGCCGTCCTGTTCGCCGGCGAACTGTGGGACGTCCACGCCCACGGAGCGATCATCGAGTGGCTGATGAAGACCGGCAGGGAGTCGGGCTCGCCCCTCGTGCTGCGACTCGGACTCGCCCAGGCGACGACCTACGCCACACTGACCGGAGACCTGGATCAGGCGGCGGCGACGGCCGCCGAGGAGGAGGCGATAGCCGACGCCGTCGGCGGACCTCCGGTCGTGTATCACCGCCTGCAACTCGCCGCGATGCGCGGCCGCCGCCGCGAGGCGTTGGAGCTGTTCGCCGCGGCCACGGCCGCGGCGACAGCGGGGGGTTCGGGGCAACTGATCGCCAACGTGCACTGGACGGCGGCCATGCTGCACAACGGCTTGGCCGACTATCCGGCCGCACTGGCGGCGGCGCGACAAGCCGTGGGCCACGGCGACCTCTTCATCGCCGGCATCTCCCTGCCGGAGCTGGTGGAGGCGGCCGTACGGTGCGGTGAGCACGAAGTCGCCGCCGCAGCCCTGGAATCGCTGACCGAGCGCACCGAAGCCAGTGGAACGACGTCGGGCCTGGGCATCGCGGCGTACGCACGCGGGCTGGTGACCGGCGTCGAGGACCACTACCGCGAAGCCGTCGAGTGCCTGGACAAGAGCCCGTTGCTGCCGTACCGGGCCAGGGCCCATCTCCTGTACGGGGAGTGGCTGCGGCGCGAGGGCCGCAGGCGCGACAGCCGCCAGTACCTGCGCACCGCGCACGAACTGCTCTCCGGGGCCGGTCTCGAAGCGTTCGCCCGACGCGCAGCCGACGAACTGCGCGCCACCGGCGAGAAGGTCCGCAACCGCTCGGGCGGCGCCTACGACCAACTCACCTCGCAGGAGGCGTACATCGCCCGGCTGGTCGCCACCGGCGCCACGTCCAACGAGGTCGCGGCCCGGCTCTTCCTCAGCCCGCGCACCATAGACGCGCACCTGCGCAACATATTCCGCAAACTCGGCATCACGTCCCGCAGACAACTCAGGGACCAGCCCTACCTGGACGCCTGACGGACAACACGTCCCCGGCGCCGCCCACGACAGGGAACACCGCGACAACGCCCGCTGGTGTACGTGGAGAACGGCCTCTACAGCAACGCCGAGGTCAGCGGCCCGGCACCCTCGACCCCGCCCGGCCCTTGGGCTCTCTGGGCGAAGGTGACCCCTTCACCGTCGAACCCCTGGCCGCCACCCGGAAATCCGCTGAGGACAACGTCCTCGCCGCAAGCACCGACCGATTGCGCAGCATGGTGGTCCGCCCCGGACTGATCTGGGGTCCGGGTGACCACGGCCATGTACCCATGGTCTACCGGTCGGTCGCCGCGACCGGGGCGGCCTGCTACATCGGGGAAGGACTCAACACCTACAGTCACGTCCACATCGACGACGTGACTCGCCTGTTCACCCTTGCCCTGGAATCGGGACGCGCGGGAGGGCTTTACCACGCCGTCGCCGGTGAAGTCCCCAATCGGTGGATCGCGGAACGAGTCGCGGATGACCTCGGGGTCGAGACCCGGAGTATCACCCCGGAAGAGGCAGCCGGTGTGTGGGGCGAGTTCGGGGGCCTGATCATGGGCGCCTCCAGCCGTCTGCGAGCTGTCAGCTCTCTGCGGGAACTGCGATGGCGCCCCGAGCGTACGGACATGCTCCGCATGATCGGTGAACCGCGCCTGCGGAAGCTGGCTCAGCGCACTTCATGACAACTCGACTACTCGATGGAGGAGAAACCTTATGAGCGCTGACGGTTGGCTTCCCGACGGCTTCCAGTTTCAACGCGTCGCCACCAACGGAACGCACCTCTCGGTTGCCGTCGGCGGCAGCGGGCCCGTCCTGGTCCTGCTGCACGGCTGGCCGCAGACATCGCGCGCCTGGGCCCGAGTCTTGTCGGACCTCGCGCGGACGCGCACGGTCGTCGCTCCCGATCTGCGGGGTACCGGCCTCAGCGACCGGCCCGAAGACGGCTACACGAAGAGCAACCAGGCACGCGACATGCGCGGGGTGTTGCGGGAACTGGGCCTCACCGGCCCCGTGGCCGTGGCCGGCCACGACATCGGTTCGATGGTCGTGCTGGCCTGGGCGGCCGCACATCCCGATGACATCTCCCATCTCGTCCTGGTCGACGCGTTCCTGCCCGGATTCGGTCTGGAGGAGGCGATGAACCCGGCGGAGGGCGGCATGTGGCACTTCGGACTCTTCATGGCGCCGGACGTGCCGGAGATGCTCTTCGACGGGCACGAGCTGGAATTTCTTAACGCCACGTTCACTGCCATGTCCAACCCCGGCACCTTCAGCCCCGAAGACCTCGCCGCCTACGCCGAGGCATACACAGGGCGGGAGCGGCTGCGCGGCGGGTTCGAGCACTACCGCACCCTGCTTGAGGACGGACGGGAGAATCGCGCGCTCCTGGCCGAGCGGAAGCTGCCCATGCCGGTCCTGGCCATCGGAACAGCCCTGTCCGGCACCACCGACACCGCAGAGATACTGAGTCCGCACGCGGACCATGTGCGGGGAAGGATCGCATCGACTGGGCATTTCGTCGCCGAAGAGGACCCGGACTGGTTCACCAGGACAGTGACCGAGTTCCTCGCCTGACTCACTCGCCCAGGTGGAAGAACGCGCGAATCTCCTCGCCCGCGTCGATGTCGTGGTGGGACGGGCCGACGAAGCGGGGGCTCGGGGACGTCTTCCGGTTGGGGATGACGTGGCCCGCGCCGAACTGGCTGATGAGGCGGACGCCGGCCCAGTCGCGGCGCTCGACGTCCCCGGTTCGGGTTACGACCGGGTCGCCGGCGGGGGCGTAACTCCGGGCCGTGTCCAGCGCGGACCGTACCGTGCCGCGGGTGCGGCCCAGCAGTTTTGTGGCACCTCCCTCGTAGGGGACGACCGGGTCGCCGGTGCCGTGGAGCAGCAGCATCGGGATCCGGGCCGGGGCCACTGCGGTCAGGGTGAAGTCCTCGTCGACAGGAAGTCCCGCGGCGATCAGGACGGCGCCGATGAAGGTCTCCGGGATCTCGCGCAGCAGCCGGTGAACGAGCTGACCGCCGTTGGAGTAGCCGATGACGATCGCGGGCTTTCCGAAGCGCGCGACGACCTCCCTGACGAACCGCACGTCGTCCACGTCGCGCTTCTGGGCCGCGGAGGTCTTGATGCGGCGCGCATCGTTCCAGGCGCGCCTGTAGCCGTTCAAGTAGACGAGATCGGCGCCGATCTTCTCGGCCAGGGCGTCGATCGTGCCGCCGCTGAACTTTCTCATCGCCCTGGCGTTCTGCGTGGTGCCGTGCAGCGCGACGATCAGTGGGGCGGTCGGTGCGGGGCGGCTGGGGGCGACGTGGAGGTAGGTGCGGCGACGGCCGCCGACCTCGATGGTTTCGCGTGACATGGCTACACCCTAGCGCCTGAACGGATGATGTATCCGTATGGATCGCTCATCCGTTTCGATAGGACCTCCGGTAGAGTGCGGCCATGGCAGCGATCGAACCTCCCGCAGCACCGGGATCGGGGCTTCGCCGGGATGTGGCCAGGAACCGCCGCCTCATTCTCGAAGCGGCACGGGCGATCCACGAGGCGGGCGAGCCGCTTCAGTTGAACGCGGTCGCGCGCCGTGCCGAGGTCGGGGTCGGCACGGTGTACCGGCACTTCGCCACGCCCGAAGCCCTGCGCGAGGGCCTCGTCGAACACCGCTTCGTCGAACTGATCGAGCTGGCCCGCGACGCGGCAGAGGTCGCCGATCCCGTGGCCGCGCTCCGCCTGTTCCTGGCACGGGCCTTCCGCGTGTACGCGGACGATCCGGCATTCGCGGCCGTAACGACCGGCGGGCGGGCCGAGCGCGCCGAGACCGAGGAACTGCGCGCGGTGCTCCTGGGCGAGTTCAGCGAGATCGTGCGGCGAGCAGCCGCGGAGCTGCGACCCGGTCTCGACGGCGCCGACCTGCTCCTCCTGATGTGCGGAATCGGTTACGCGGCGCGCCGCCGCCCGGAGAAGGCATCCGAGTACCTGAACGCGCTTCTCGCCGGCCTCTTGGCCGACGACCAGGTTTCTCGCACAGAACCCACTGAACGGCCTTCGCCGGGCGGCACCGAAAGTCGTTGACGCAGGCGATCCCGGCCGCGTGTCTGGGGCAGTGCTGGTGCGTCAGGTGATTCGGGGGCGGGTGGCGTCCCTCTCGGTGTCGTCACACCGCACCGCCCCGGGCCCGGCGGTATCCGCGTACCGGGCTCCGACCGCCGCAAGGAGATGTCTGTCCATGCTCAGTCGCCGCACCACCCTGCTGTCCGCACTCGCCGCGGGCGCGGGGGCCATCTCCCTCTCCGTCTCCGCCGCCTCCGCCTCCGCCGCTCCGCGCGCGGCGCGGTTCGCCCTGCCTCGGCCGAGCGGCCCGTGGCCGGTCGGCGCGGCGGCGTACCGTCTCGTCGACACGACCCGCGGCGACCCCTGGGTGTCCTCGCTCCCGTACCGGGAGCTGATGGTGAGCGTCCGCTACCCCGCCGCCCGTACGGCCGGGATGCCCGCCGTGCCGCAGTTCCTGCCCGGCGAGGCGGCCGGTTTCGCCGCCGTCAACAACCTCTCAGGTGTGCCCGGCGACGCCGTCGACTGGGCCGCCACCCGCACCCACGCGCGGCAGGGGGCCCCGGTGGCGCGGCAGGGTGGGCCGTTCCCCGTGGTGCTGTACTCGCCGGGAGTGCTCGACCCCCGCTCCCTCAACAGCACGCTGTGCGACGACCTCGCGTCGCGCGGGTACGTGGTGGTCACCGTCGACCACACCTACGAGGCGTCCGCCGTCGAGTTCCCCGGCGGCCGGGTCGCGACCACGGTCATGCCCGCCGAGTTCGCCGCCACGGGGCAGGATCCGGTGAAGGTCACCGCTCTGCTGGAGAAGGTCGTCGCCGTCCGCGTCGCGGACACCCGCTTCGTGCTGGACCGGATGCCCGCGCTGCTGCGCCGCGCGGTCGGTGGCGCGGCCGACCCGCACCGGGTCGGGATGTTCGGCCATTCCGCCGGGGGCTTCACCGCCCTTGAGACGATGTACGAGGACGGGCGGATCCGGGCCGGCGTGAACCTCGACGGCGTCCTCGCCTACGTCACGGACGACGCCGAGCCGGGCAACCTGTCGTCGGTCGCCGCGCACGGCCTCGACCGCCCGTTCCTGCTGGCCGGCGACGACACCGACGACCTCGACACCGAGCCCGCCTGGGCCTCGCTCTGGCGGCGCAGCACCGGCTGGCACCGCGGCTTCCGCCTGGAAGGCGCCGCGCACGCCTCGTACACGGACGTCCAGAGCATCGTCCCGCAGCTCGCGAAGCCGCTGGGGCTTTCCGCGCAGACCGTCGAGAGCAACGTGGGGACGATCCCTCCGCATGCCTCGATCGCGGCCCAACGGGCCTACCTAGCCGCGTTCTTCGACCGCCATCTGCGCGGGAGGCCCGACCGGGGCTTGTTCGACACGCCTTCGGCGCGCTATCCCCGGGTGCACCTCTTCGGTTGAGCCACGACGTCCTGACGCGGTCCGGCGTCCGGGCCGCGCTGATCGATCTGGCGGCCGAGCGCATCCGCAACCGCGGGTCGCGCGTACGGGTCGTGGGGATCGATGAGGTCGTCGCCAACACCGAGTGCCACATGGCTCTGGAAGGGCTGTGTGCCGCCAAGGAGCGTGGGCGCCGTCTCCCGCAACACGTCGACCAAGCTCTTCACGGTCACCCTCACAGCGGCGGCAGCCGGCGACACGGCGGTCGTCACCATCGCCCCCTGACGACCCCCCGCCCGCGGAGTCCGGCCTGGTCGGCGCCCGTTAGCCTCGGTACATGCGCGTCACCAGAGAGCTGCCCACGCTCGCCGCAGGCGAGGTGGACGTGCCGTTCGTGATCCAGGGGTACGAGGAGGTCGTCACCGCCGACACGGCGTGGAACGAACACTCCCACCCGTGGCACGAACTCCTCTGGAACGAGCGCGGGGCGTCGACGGCCGTGGTGGGTTCCCAGGTGTGGTGCATCACACCGACCCTGGGGCTGTGGATGCCGGCCGGGCAGTTGCACTCCGCGTCCGCGGTCGCGGGCACCTCCTACCGCGCCCACTTCTTCCGGCACGGCACCCGGTCGGCGCTGTCCGACGAGCCGGTGGCGGTGGAGATCACCCCGCTGCTCCGCCTCCTGCTGGAGCGGCTGGATGAGGCGGAGCTGCCGTCGCACTCCAGGACCGTGACGGAGACGATGATCCTCGATGTCCTGCGGCCCTCTCCCCGTGCGCTGCTGGTCCAGTTGCCCACCTCCGCGTTGTTGCGGCCGGTCGTGGACGTGGTCCGGGCCGACCCCTCCGACCAGCGGACGCTGAGCGGCTGGGCCGAGGTCCTCGGGTGCAGCGCCCGCACCCTGACGCGCGCGTTCAGGGCGGAGACGGGTACGAGTTTCGCCCGCTGGGTGGCGTCGGTCCGGGCCCAGCACGCCGTGCGACTGCTGTCCCTCGGATTCGAGGTCGACGTGGTGGCCGACGCGGTGGGCTACCGCTCGGCGAGCGCCTTCGGGGTGGCCTTCCGGCGTACGACGGGCATGACGCCGGGCCGGTTCCGCGCCCCCTGACCTGTGCGGGCCCATTGACCTGTGCGGGCTCACTGACAGGTGCGGGCCCCCTGACCTGTGCGGGCCCACCGACAGGTGCGGGTCGGTAGACGGCCCCCGACACCGCCTGGCAAGCCGCGCATGTCCCGATCGCTACAAGGGCTGTCGAAAAAGCTCGATTGATCGGCGACGTCCGAATCCATACGCTGTGCAGGTAAGCCTTACCTAAGTTTCTGGTGTGGGTGTGGTGCCCTGCTCCACGACCCGCGTCCCGCGGGTTCCTCGTGTGTGAGCCCGCCCAGCACCCTGAATGAAAGTGGACCACGGGCCATGAGAACCCCTCGCCTTCGCGCGTTCGCCCTCGCGGCGACCCTCCTGCTCGGCCTCACCGCCTGCGGCGGCCAGTCCGGCGACTCGGACGACAACGGCCCTGCGGAGACCGGCGCCAAGACCTCCAGCCAGTTCCCCGTGACGATCAAGCACGCGCTCGGGACCACCGTCATACCCGCGAAGCCCCAGCGCGTCGCCACCGTCAACTGGGCCAACGACGAAGTCCCGCTGGCCCTCGGCGTCGTCCCCGTCGGCATGGCCAAGGCCAACTTCGGCGACGACGACGGGAACGGGGTGCTGCCCTGGACCGAGGCCCGGCTCAAGGAACTCGACGCCAAGACACCGGTCCTGTTCGACGAGACCGACGGCATCGACTTCGAGGCCGTCGCCGACACCGAGCCGGACGTCATCCTCGCCTCGTACTCCGGGCTGACGAAGCAGGACTACGAGACGCTCAGCCAGATCGCCCCCGTGGTCGCCTACCCCGAGGCCGCCTGGGCCACCCCGTGGCGCGACATCATCCGGCTGAACAGCGAGGCCATCGGACTGTCCGACGAAGGCGACGAGCTGATCGGCGACCTGGAGGGCCGGATCGCCAAGACCGTCGCCAAGTACCCCCAGATCAAGGGGAAGTCGGCGATGTTCATGACCCACGTGTCGTCCAAGGACGTCAGCGAGGTCGGCTACTACACGACCCACGACACCCGCACGCAGTTCTTCACCGACCTCGGCATGAAGATCCCGGCCAGCGTCTCCGGGCCGTCCGGGTCGACGAAGAAGTTCGTGCTCACCAAGAGCGCCGAGCGCATCGACGACTTCAACGACGTCGACATCATCACCGGCTACGGCGACGACAAGGGCGAACTGCTGGCGGCCCTCAAGAAGGACCCGCTCACCTCGAAGCTGGCCGCGGTCCAGCGGGACTCCCTCTACCTGCTGCCCGGCAGCACCCCGCTGGCCACTGCCGCGAACCCGACGCCGCTCTCCATCCCGTACGTCCTGGACGACTACGTGGCAGCGCTCGCCAAGGCCGCGGACAAGGCCGCGGACAAGGGCGCGTGAGAGCCACCGATGCCCCGCACGCGCCGGACGCCGTCCCGGTACGGCGTCCGGCGCGCGTGCGGGTCGGCTGGCTCCTCGTGGTCGCCGGGGTGCTGCTCGCCGCCATGACCGCGTCCCTCGCCTTCGGCTCCCGCGACGTCGCCTGGTCCGACGTATGGTCGGCGCTCGGCGGCGCGGACCACACCCTGGAGCAGGCCGCGGTCGCCAAACGCATCCCGCGCACCCTCCTCGCCGTCGTCGTGGGCGCCGCCCTCGGCCTCGCCGGTGCGGTCATGCAGGGGGTGACCCGCAACCCGCTGGCCGACCCCGGCATCCTCGGCGTCAACATGGGCGCCTCCCTCGCCGTGGTCACCGCCATCGCCTCCTTCGGCCTCGCCTCGGAGGCCGGCTACATCTGGGTGGCGATGCTCGGCGCGGGCCTGACCGCCGCGTTCGTCTACGGCGTCGGCTCATTGGGACGCGGCGGCGCCACCCCGCTGAAGCTGGCCTTGGCCGGCGCCGCCATCTCGGCGGCGCTCGCCTCCCTGGTCAGCGCCGTCGTACTGCCGCGCAACGACATCGCCGACACCTTCCGGCTGTGGCAGATCGGCGGCGTCGGCGGGGCCTCGTACACGCAGCTCGGCAGCGTCGTGCCGTTCCTCGCCGTAGGGTTCGTGCTCTGCCTGGCGTCCGCCCGCGCCCTCAACTCGCTGGCCCTGGGCGACGATCTGGCCGCCGGGCTCGGTGAGCGTGTCGCCCTGGTCCGGGCCACCGCCGCACTCGGCGCCGTCGTCCTGTGCGGGGCCTCCACCGCCGTCGCGGGACCGATCGGGTTCGTCGGACTCGTCGTCCCGCACGCCTGCCGGCTGCTGGCCGGTACGGACCACCGCTGGCTGCTGCCGTTCGCCGCGCTGAGCGGCGCCGTCCTGCTGACGGTCGCGGACGTGGTGGGCCGGGTCGTGGCACGGCCTTCCGAGATCGACGTGGGGATCGTGACCGCGCTGGTCGGCGCCCCCTTCTTCATCCACATCGTCCGCCGACAGAAGGTCAGATCCCTGTGACTGCCCCCGTCCACCCCGGCCCGCCCGCGGTGCGGACCGTCACCCGCACCCGGGTGCGCCGCGCCCGCCGGAGGCGGCTGACCGTCCTCGTCCTGCTGATCCTCGTCGTCGCCGCCTTCGCCACGACGCTGATGGCCGGGCACACCTTCTATCCGGCGCGCGACGTGCTGCGCGTGATCACGGGGGAGCAGGTGCCGGGCGCCTCCTTCACGGTCGGCACGCTGCGCCTGCCGCGCGCGGTGCTGGCCCTGACGGCCGGGTTCAGCTTCGGGATCGCCGGAGTCACCTTCCAGACGATGCTGCGCAACCCGCTCGCCAGCCCGGACATCATCGGTATCAGCGCGGGCGCGAGTGCGGCGGCTGCCGTCGCCATCGTGGTCCTCTCGCTGGGCGGGTCCGAGGTCTCGGTCCTCGCGATAGCCGCGGCGCTCGGGGTGGCGCTGCTCGTCTACACGCTCGCCTTCCGCGACGGGGTCGTCGGCACCCGGCTCATCCTGATCGGCATCGGCATCTCCGCCCTCCTCGACAGCGTCACCTCGTACGTCCTGTCGCAGGCCGCCGAATGGGATCTCCAGGAGGCGATGCGCTGGCTCACGGGCAGCCTCAACGGGACCACCTGGCAGGAGACCGTGCCCTGCGTCCTCGCCGTGCTCGTACTCACTCCGGTACTGCTCTCCCAGGCCCGCAACCTGGGCGCGCTGAGCCTCGGCGACGACACCGCGTCCGCGCTCGGCGTCCGCGTGGAACGCACCCGCGTCACCGTGATCGTCGTGGCCGTCGGGCTCATCGCGTTCGCCACCGCCGCGGCAGGACCCGTTGCCTTCGTCGCCTTCCTCTCCGGCCCGATCGCCGCCCGGCTGGTCGGCGGTGGCGGATCCCTGCTGGTCCCGGCGGGCCTGGTCGGCTCCCTGCTCGTCCTGGTCGCCGACTTCACCGGCCAGTACGCCTTCGACGTCCGCTATCCCGTCGGCGTCGTCACCGGCGTCCTCGGCGCCCCCTACCTCGTCTACCTGATCGTCCGCACCAACCGGGCCGGAGGCTCACTGTGACCGCGTCCCACACCCTCTCCACCGAGAACCTCACCCTCGGCTACGGCGACCGCGCCGTCATCGAGGGACTGGACCTCACCCTCGCGGCGGGCCGGATCACGGTGATCGTCGGCGCCAACGCCTGCGGCAAGTCGACCCTGCTGCGCTCGATGTCCCGGCTGCTCAGCCCCCGTACCGGGCGGGTCGTCCTCGACGGCAGGGAGGTCCACCGGACCCCCGCCAAGGAACTCGCCAGGACCCTGGGCCTGCTGCCGCAGTCGCCGGTCACCCCCGAGGGCATCACGGTCCTGGACCTGGTCGGCCGGGGCCGCCACCCCCACCAGCGCGCGTTCTCCCGCTGGACGGCGCGGGACGACGAGGCGGTGGCGGCCGCGCTGGAGGCCACCCACACGGCTGAACTCGTGGACCGGGCGGTCGACGAACTCTCCGGCGGTCAGCGCCAGCGCGTGTGGATCGCCATGGCCCTCGCCCAGCAGACCGATCTGCTGCTGCTCGACGAGCCCACCACGTTCCTCGACATCAGCCACCAGATCGAGGTCCTCGACCTGCTGACCGACCTGAACCGGACCCGCGGCACCACCATCGTCATGGTCCTGCACGACCTCAACCTCGCTGCCCGCTACGCCGACCGCCTCATCGCCCTGGCGTCCGGAGGGCTGCACGCCGCCGGGACCCCCGAGGAGGTGATGACCGAGGACACCGTCCAGGCCCTGTACGGCATGGGCAGCCGCGTCATCGAGGACCCGCTCTCCGGCAAGCCCCTCGTCCTGCCGATCGGACGCCACCACTCGACGGCCGACCGCCGCGAGACTGTCGACGAGGCCCGCTGACCCATGACGTCGAGACTCGCCGCCCTGCTGCCGGACCTCGCGCCCTGGCGCACCTCACGGGACTTCCGCCTCCTGTGGGTGCAGGGCCTGATCACCTACCTGGGCAGCGTGATGGCGCTGATCGCGCTGCCGCTCCAGATCAAGGACCTGACCGGCTCACCGCTGGCCGTGGGCGCGATGGGCGCCGTGGAACTCGTACCGCTGGTGGTTTTCGGACTGTACGGCGGCGCTCTCGCCGACGCGGTCGACCGGCGCAAGGTCATCGTGCTCACCGAGACGGGACTGGGACTGCTCGCGGTCGTCCTGCTGGTCAACGCGACGCTGCCGCAACCCCTGCTGTGGCCGCTGTACGTGGTCGCGGCGGGCGTGGCCGCGCTCGCCGGACTCCAACGTCCCGCCATGGACTCGCTCCTGGCCCGGATCGTCCCGCACGACCAACTCGCCGCGGCGGCAGCGCTGAACGCCCTGCGCTGGCAGATCGGCGCCATCGGCGGACCGGCGGCGGCGGGACTGGTCGTGGCGTACGCGGGCAACGTCCCCGCCTACGCCGCCACCGTGGCCGGCTTCGCCGTGTCGGTCCTGATGTGCCGTCGCCTCTCGGCCGTGCCACCCGTCGAGCACGCGGCGAAACCGTCCTTGCGCGGCATCGTCGAAGGGGCCCGGTACGCCTGGTCCAGGCCCGTACTGCTCGGCACGTACGCCATCGACCTGGCGGCGATGCTCCTCGCGTTCCCCAACACGATTTTCCCCTTCCTCGCCGACGAACTCGACGCCGACTGGTCCCTCGGCCTGATGTACGCGGCGGGCTCCGCCGGCTCCCTCCTCGTCAGCCTGACCAGCGGCTGGGTGTCCCGCACCCGGCGCCACGGGCTGCTGGTCGTCTTCGGCGCGGCGGGCTGGGGCCTGGCCATGGCGGCGGCCGGCTGGACGGCCAACATCTGGCTGGTGCTGGTGTGCCTCGCCCTGGCCGGAGCGGGGGACATGCTGAGCGGGCTGGGCCGCTCGACCATCTGGAACCAGACCATCCCCGACCGGCTCCGCGGCCGGCTCGCCGGCATAGAGGTCCTCTCCTACAGCGTCGGCCCCCAGCTCGGACAGGTCC
This sequence comes from Streptomyces sp. NPDC087906, assembly GCF_055584925.1. NCBI lineage: Bacteria > Bacillati > Actinomycetota > Actinomycetes > Kitasatosporales > Streptomycetaceae > Streptomyces > Streptomyces sp. NPDC087906. Next base: position 75,839 of record NZ_JBVJLC010000002.1, on the reverse strand, counting down.
GCGCCGGAGCGATGGCAGGCTGGACGGGCGCCCGCCCGGCGATCTGGACCGGCGGCCTCGCCTGCGTCGCGACGGTAGGAGTGCTCGCCACCGTCCTGCCCAGGCTCCTCAGCTACGACGCCCACACGGACGAGGACGCTCGCCGCCACGCCGCCGAAGCGGCGGAAGCCGCCGAAGGAGGGGGCACGACAGTACTCCCGTCGGTGTAGGGGGAGTTCAGCGTCGGCTGGGCGGGTCTGCCGGGGCTCACGGCGGTGAACGCGCCCTACGCGCGCGGGCACGTTACCGGCGTCCGCGCGGGTGCTCGGTATTCAGCCGGTGTGTGTCCCAACACGCGTGCCTGGTCCAAGGAGAGGTGGAGGGTTTCGCGCAGGACTCGCGGAACGGGGACCGGGCTGGGCGTGTCGTCAGCAAGGTGAAGTCGGGCCGCCCCGTGCTCTGCCGGCAGGACCTGCCGAATCGCCTCTCGGAGAAGTGCCGTACCGCACCCCCAACGCCGCCCGCGAGGGCCTGGGAGCCCAACCCACCAAGGCCGTCGTCGACATGAGCCGGTTCTGCTTCTCCGGCCAGAACTGACCCGCGGCACCTCCAGGACACCCCGTCCGCCGGAATCGAAGACCCGGCCGTCTTCGAGGAGGCCCCTGGGCACCTCCACCCGCCCCCGCTCCCCTCCAACGCCCCCCAGGTAGGCGCATAGTGGGGGAGTGGCCGTTGGTTGTGCTCCCTTCGGGGCCGGCTGCTTTCGCTGGAGGCGTCCCTTCGGGTTGGGCTCCGTGGTCCCCGGCGGCATGTTCCATGCCGACCACCGGGCCTCGGCCCAGATCTGGAAACGCTCATGGCCACCGAGCCGACGTCCTCGCCGGATGGCGCCTTCAGCGCTCCGGGCGAGAACGGCGACTGGACACTCGTCCTCGGCTTCGACGGCGGCCTCGGGATCGCGGCGCCGTGCGCGCAGACGTTGTCGAAGGGCGGCCGGGTCGTGGCTCACTCGACCAACGGCGGCAAGCCCATCCAGCTCTTCCACTGGTTCGAGGACGGTCAGCTCCGTACGACGTTCGAGGGCGTCTCGTCGCGTGACGGCGACGCCCCCGATGAACTGGTCCCCCTGCTGCGGGAAGTCGGCTTCCCTCTGACCGCCGAGGGAGCGCACGACGAGAACGCCCCCGGCGTACGCGTCACCGAAACCCTCCTCCGGGACGAGACCTACGAGTTGGGACTGGTCCCCGAACAGCCCGCAAACGCGCTGTCGTGATCACCGACAACGAGCCGCCGGCACCCGGGGCTTGCTGATGCGGCAGCGTTGTACGCGGGCCGTGCGGACCGTAGGGCCGGGGCGGACGTCCACACGTCGTCCCGGCCCTGCGGCGTCACACCACGGTGGCGTCGAGGGCAACCGGAATGTTGCCGCGCGTCGCGTTGGAGTACGGACACATCGCGTGGGCTGCCTTGAGCAGTTGGTCCGCCACCGCCTGCTCCACGCCGGACAGTTCGACATGCAGCGCGGCGCTCAGCGCGAATCCGCCCTCCGGCGTGGGGCGCACCCCCACCTCCACGATGACCGCCGAGTCGGCGATCGGAGTCTTCTGCTGCGCCGCCACCGCCTTGAGCGCCGAATGGAAACACGCGGCCCAGCCGGCCGCGAACAGTTGCTCGGGGTTGGTTGCCCCGCCGGGGCCACCCATTTCCTTCGGGATCGCCAGCGCCATGTCGAGCAGCCCGTCGTTGGTCCGGACATGACCCCCTGCCCTGCCGTCGCCGGTGGAGGTGGCAATGCCCGTGTAGATCTCTTTGGTCATCTTCATCCTTTCCGCGTCACCTGAAGACCGCTCGCCACGAGAGGGAGAACGGTCTATCTGTTTGCAGTCTCACCTTCGAGCCGTCCGCTGTCAAGGTAGAACGTTCTCTCTTGACAAGTGACCGCGCCCCTTGCCAAGCTGATGCGACAGAACGTTCGTTCTCTCGGGCCGTCCACCAACCGAAAGGTTCACCATGACCACCCTTGCTGCTCCGTCCGGCGTCGCCGGGACCGCCTCCGCTCTGCGGCGGCTGTACTTCGTCCGGTTCGCGTTCGCCATCGTCTGGGCCCTCGTGATGGTGCCGATGGCCTCGGAGCTGAATCCGGTCGTGGTCACGTTGCTCGTGCTGTATCCGCTGTTCGACGTGGGTGCGGCCGTTTACGACGCGAAGGTTTCCCGCGCCACGGGATCGGCGAAGCTGCTCTATCTGAACGTCGCGGTCAGTCTCGTCACGGCAGTCGGCGTGGGCATCGCCTGTGCGTCCGGCATTCCGGCGGTGCTGCGCGTGTGGGGGGCCTGGGCGATCGTGGCGGGACTCGTCCAACTCATCGTGGCTGTCCCGCGCCGCAAGATGGGTGGCCAGTGGCCGATGATCCTCAGCGGTGGCATCTCGGTCCTGGCCGGTGGGTCGTTCGTCGCCTCGGCAGGCGCGGACAAGCCGAGCCTGACCAGCGCCGTCGGCTACGCCGTTCCTGGCGCCATCTTCTTCCTCATCTCGGCCTTGCGCCTGGGCCGCACTGCCAAGGGGAACTGACGTGGAGGCCAACCCGTACGACGTCGTCGTGATCGGCGCCGGACCGGTCGGGGAGAACGTCGCCGACCGGGTGGTGCGGGGCGGGCTGACCGCCGCGATGGTCGAGCGGGAGCTGGTCGGTGGTGAGTGCTCCTACTGGGCCTGCGTGCCGACCAAAGCGCTCCTGCGGAGTACGGCCGCGCTTCGGGCGGCCCGCCAGGCACCGGGGCGCGTGAGGCGGTGACCGGAGACCTGGACGTCGCGGCCGTGCTGCGCCGCCGCGACTCCTTTGCCTCGGACTGGAAGGACGACGGGCAGGCGTCGGCGGCGTGCTGGCCTCGGAGATGGCGACGGCGTTCGCCGCGCTGGGGTCGTCGGTGACGATGCTGGCCCGTGACGGCGTCCTGCCGATGGCGGAACCGTTCGCCGGTGAACGGGTCACCGCGTCACTGCGGGACGCCGGCGTCTCCGTACTGCTCGGCGCGGAGGCCGGATCCGTCAAGCGCGACGGTGACCGTACGGTGCACATCACGCTCGCGGGCATGGGCGTACAGAACGCCGTTCTGTTCGGGGCCGCGGTCCAGGGCGAACAGGCTTTGCGTACCGCCGTGTTGCGGATGGGCGGAGCCCTCAGGGGCAGCGGGCCGGCCGACCTCGCCGCCGCGATGGCGAGTCTGCTCCCGGCGGTCGACAGCGTCGATCGGCGTCGGAAGCCCCGGCGAGAAGCTCGACCGGCTCGTGACGAGGACGTCCCTGACCGGACCGGTCTGAGGACCCGCGACGGGCGCCGTCGTCCGGGGTGGTCAGGCGGTGCGTGTCTTCAGGATTCCCTCGACGCCGTCGAGGAAGGTTTCGGAGATCAGTTCCGGGTCGAAGAGGCAGCCGGCCGCCATGGCGCCGTCCCGGAGCATGACGAGGTGTCGGCCCGCGGGCTCGGCGGTCGTGGGGTGTGTTGCTGTCAGCAGCTCCGTGACGGTCTCCAGGAACCACTGCCGGTGGGCCAGGACAGCCTGGTGGATCGGGTGACCGGGGTCGGGGTATTCGGCCGCGGCGTTGAGGAAGGCGCAGCCGCGGAATCCGTCGGACCGGATGCCTTCGGCGATGGACGCCGCGACGGCCCGTACCTGGTCGGGCGCCGACGGGCTGCTCGCCCGCGCGGCGGCGACCTGGTCCCGGATGCCCTGGTCGGCCAGACCGAGGTAGCCGAGGACGAGCTCGTCCTTCCCGGCGAAATGCCGGTACAGCGTGGCTCGGGTCACCTGTGCTTCCACGACGATCCGGTCGACGCCGACGGAGTGGATGCCCTCCGCGTAGAAGATCTGGGTGGCCGTGGTGAGCAGCCGCGTCCGTGCCTCCGAGGTGCTGCCGCTCGCTGTACTCCGACTCATAGCCCATAAGCGTAACAAACGGTAGAACGTTCGGTCTCGGCAGCGGGGAAAGGTGGACTCGTGCGGATGTCCGGCGGTGTCATGCTCGGTGGCAGAACGGTGTCACGGATGGCCCTGGGCGCCATGAGGCCGGCAGGTCCGGGCTCGGCGACCGCCCGAGTGGTGAGCCTTGAGGTGGACGGGACGCAACTTCCGACAGCCGGGCACCGGCACATCGCCGGAAGTGATATCACCCCCATCATGACAGGTCAGGGGGTGTTTTCGTAGGACGAACGGCACAGGTGAACAGCCTTGTTGGGCCCCGGCCGGGGCACCCAGAATCTCCGTCATGAATCACTCGGGGAATGTTGATCAGGACGACATCATGCGAGCGCGGAATGTGCTCCTCGCGTCGGGACGCCGCACGCCGCGTGAGGAAGTCGACGCCTACCGGCTGCTTGCCCAGGTCAGCCCCGCCGCGTACCTGCCGCGCCTGGCCAAGGCGCTGCAACGTCTGAGCTACGACACCGGCGCCGGCAAGAATCATCCGGCCTCTCTCGCGCTGCGCGAGGAGGCGGTGGCCGTGGCACGGTCCATCGATCCGGCCGAACCTGCTCGGGCGGATGTTCTGTACGAGGCCCTCAACACGTGCCAGAGAGAGCTGTACAGCCTGGGGCGACGCGCCGAAGGCCTCGCGATGCGTGCCGAGATGCTCGCCATCGGCCGTGCACAAGCCGAACTGTCCGGAGAGCCCGTGGTCAAAGGGCTGCATGAGTGGGCTGCCGGACTCTCCGTGGAAGGCCGGTACACCGAGGCCGCGGATGCCATGACCGAGTTGGCCGCGGCGATCCTGCCCGGTGGGCCCGACAGCGGGGCTCGCGCCTGGTCACTCCTGGACTGGATCGCCGCCCTCCACGACGCGGGCCGGTCCGGCGAAGCACTCGCGGCGTTCGGGACCCTCGTCAGCATGGAAGCGGCCGAAGCCACGAACGACCGCGGCACGATGCCCTGCCGCCTCTACTCGCTCGTCGGGTACGCGCAGATGCTCGACACCCACGGCCGAGGCGAGCAGGCGGCGTTCGTGCGGCAGGAAGCACTCGCCTTGCTGACGGAGTGGGCCGATACCGGTGAGCGGATATTCGGGAGTAACTACGAGACGTCGTTTTGGGCGGTGCTGCTGACCTTCTCCGGCGCCGAAAGCGATCGCCCCGCGCCCGACGCCCCGCTTCCGCCTTCGGGTACGGCGCCCATGCAGTGGTCGCCCGACGCCAAGCGACGCTACTTCGACAGCGTTCCTGGCCTCCGCGAAGAGGTGGACGCGCTTGCTCCGCGAGCAACCGAGGATCCGAACCACCACCTGGCCGAACTGGTCCGCCTGCACCGCGTCCTGACCATCCGCTCCGCCGTCTACTGGCAGAACCGCACCCATCCCTTCACGGAGCGAGTGCGCTCCCTGTTCGACGACGGCGTGGTCCTGGCCCGCCGACTGTCCGAGCACAACCCGGCAGAGGGAACGCGAACCCTGGCCAGGATCCTGATCGACCGATCGACCTTCCACACCGTCGCAGGTGAGTTCAGACCCGCCCTCGATGACTTCCGCCAGGCCCTGAGCTGCCTGGGGGAGGCCAACTGAGTACTCCAACCGGACCTCTTGGCAGTCCCAGCGGACGACGAACTCGTCGGCTCTGAACTGGGCTTGCGATCTTGCATGATGAGCGGCATGAACACAGAAGCCTGTGACCCGGCCGAGTTGGCCGCCCTCCGCGAGATCTTCGCTTCGCGTCCCGAGGCGGTGCCGCCGGTCGGCTCGGAGGCGGTGCGGTCCTTCGAGACGGAACACGGCATCGTGCTCCCGGAGCCGTACCGCACATGCGTGGCGGAGATCTGCGACGGGCTGCGCGCCGGACCGCCCTACTACGGTCTGCTGCCCCTCGCGCAAACGCCCTCGGACTGGGGCTCTCACCGTCCCGAGCGCCTGCTCGCCGAGCCGTTTCCGCTCACGGCGGCATGGCTGTGGGCGGCGGAGGGCGACGAAGCGGCCCTGTCTGAGCGGGAGTTCGAAGACCGGGTGGACTCCGTGTTCGGCCACGGCTCACTGCTGCTGGGCACCGACGGCTGCGGCATGTACTGGCACCTCATCGTCACCGGCCCGCAGCGCGGTCACGTCTGGCTGATCGACGAGAACGGCGCGGTGCCCTTCGGCACCGGGCCGGGCACCTCCCTGATGCCGGGCACGCCCGGTTTCGCGGGGTGGGTGACCCACTGGGCCCAGGGCCGCTCCTGGTTCGCGGATGCCTAGGGCGTTTTCGCGCTGTGCTCCGTGGTGTCAGCGGCGGTCGGAGTCGGACCCACCGTCGCGGTCCCGACGGGGATCCGGTGGGTTTCACCCGCGCTGCCGCGCGGCGGAATTGCCGGGTGGCGTCCGGCATTTTGCCGACGGATTTCCTGGTGCTCGCGCCCGCGGGGGCCGAGAATCGTCGGCGGTGAAGGACGACGGCGAACCGGGGTCGGTACGCGCCCGCACCGGACGGCTGTTGTGCCGCGGGGCGGAACTCGTCGGGGGAACGGGCGCTCCGTACGGCGCTCCGCGGGCAGGCCCGGTGGCGCCGCGCCCGCCGGCGTTTGCGCGCGGCCCCCGGTTTCGGGCACGACGATGCGCCGTCGCTCGACAAGAGGAGGAATGGCATGTTCGCAGTGGAGACGGCGACGACCGACGGTATGCATGAGGTCGTCCGGATCCGGGAGATGGACGGCGAAGACGAATCCGGCAGGGCTGAGGGCGTCCAGCTCAGTGAAGCGGAGCGGGCGGAGATTCACACCGCCGTACGCGCGAACCTCGATCTGCGGGGGCACGAATCAGGCCCGGCGCTGACCGAGGTGATGCTCTCCGAGACGGGGGCAAGCATTCTCGGCTGTCATATCGGACGGCGCTGACCTGCGAATTCGTTGGCTTCGAGGCAACCTCTTGACCATCGGGATTGCCACGGTACCGGATCAGGAATGGGCTCGGGAAACGTAGGCGGCGTCGAAAGAACGACCCCCCACATTTCAGGAGTCCACCATGCAGCGCACCCCGGTCACCCTCCTCGATCGCCTCGCCGTACTCCTCGTCCTCGTGGCCGTCGTGGCGCTCGGTGGAATCGCCTCGTACGGGCCTGACGGCAGTGCCGGCGGCTATACCCAACTGCGGGCGGACGACAAAGTACCCACCGGCGACCCCATCACGGGAGTGGAGTCGGACTGACCGGTTCAGGTGGCCGCCGACGGCGCTCCGCCGGCACCCCTAAGCGTGCGAACACCTTCTCGGCGGCGGCGCGGTGCGCACCGGCGGTGTCGTCGTCGCCGAGCGCACCCGCCGCCGCGGCCATGCCGGCGAGTGCGTACGCCTCCTCCGTGCGGAAGCTGACGGAGGTGGCCGCCTGGTAGGCCTCGCTGTGCTGGCGCATCGCCTCCTCGTGCCGGCCACGGCTGTGGAACAGGCGGCCCAGGATGTTCCGCGCCTTGGCCTGGCGCAGCGGCGACCTGCACTGCTCCACCTGCTCCTGGGCCTGCTCGGTCAGACGGTCCGCCCACGCGGGATCCCCCGAGCAGTAGCCGATCTCGGCCGACAGGGCCATGGCCAGGGCCATCAGGCCGGGTTCGTTGCTGTCCTCGCACAGGCCGCGCGCCTGCGCCAGGCACTCCTCCGCTCCGTCGAGGTCGCGCAGGCCGATCCGGGCGAGAGCCAGATCCGTCTGGATCGACAGCGCACTCTCGTGCCGGCCCAGCCCGTCGAGCAGCGAGACGGCACGCTGCCCCGCCTCGGCCGCTTCCCCGTAGCGGCCCCACTGCTCGTAGAGCGTGCTGAGCGCGGTCAGTGTGTCCGCCTGGGCACGGGGGCTGTCGAGGTGCTGTTCCAGGGCTTCCGCCTGCTGAAGGTGGTCGAGCGCTTCGGGGAACCGTCCCAGTAGGCTCTTGCACAGGCCCAACGTGCCCTGGGCGTGCGCCTCGGTGTGCCGGTCGCCGACCTCCACGGCGAGATCCAGACCCGACGTGGCCGCCTCGATGCCTTCGGCGAAGCGGCCCAGTTTCCAGCACGCGACACCGAGGTTGGCCAGGCTCACACTGAGCAGCCGCGTGTCGTCCAGCTTCCGCGCGCACTGCACCGCGATCCGGGTGAATTCCTCGAACTCGTCGAGCGCGCCGAGTGAGTTGAGGTAGAAGGCGAGGTTCCGGCTCAGGCACACGGCATGCCGGTACTGTCCGACGGAGGCGGCGTAGTGGACCACGTTGGCCAGGGCGGTGTGCTCCCTGGCGAACCACGTCTTCGCACCGTCCGCCCGCACCAGTGCTCCGAGCTGTACGGGCGGCAGATCGAGCCCCGTCGGCCGGTGGCTGCGGCCCGGGTACAGGATGTCGCAGGCAGCCTCGGTGGCGGCCAGGAAGTAGTCCAGCAGCCGCTTCGACGTGGCGTCCCGCTCCTCGGCGGCCACGTCCTCGCACAGACTGCGGGCGTAGCTGCGCACCAGGTCGTGGTAGGTGTACCGGCCGGCCTCCGGCTGCTGCAGGAGGTGCGCGTCGAGCAGGTGCTCCAGTTGGTCCTCGGTCGCCTGCTCGCCCTGAGCCAGCACGGCCGCTGCCGAGTACGCGTCGAAATCGGGACCGGGGTGCAGCGACAGGGTGCGGAAGGTACGGCGGCAGTCCTCGGGCAGCACCTGGTAGGACAGCCGCAGGGTGGGAGCCACCCCGCGGCGTCCGGAGCTGAGCTCGCTGAGCTTGCGGTTCTCGTCGCGGAGCCGCTCGACCAGATAACTCAGCGCCCAAGTACGCCGGTTGCTCAGCCGAGCCGTCGCGATGCGGAGCGCCAGCGGCATGTGGTCGCACAGTTGGGTCAGTTCCCGACTGGCCTCCGGCTCCGCCCCTACCCGCTCCGGACCGAGCAGCCGGGCGACGAACTGCATGCTCTCCCCGGGCTCAAGCACGTCGATGGAGATCCACTCCGCGCCGTCGAGTTCGACCAGGCGCGCACGGCTGGTGACCAGCACCAGACAGCCCGGGGTGGTGGGCAGCAGCCTGCTCACAAGCGCGGTGTCGTTGCCAACGTTGTCGAGAAGCAGCAGGACACGGCGCCGGGCCAGGACCGCGCGCCACAAGAGTTCCTTGTCGACCACATGATCGGGGATGCGATCCTGGGCGACACCGAAGGAGCGCAACAGGATCTCCAGCGCGGTGCTGAGCGTGACCGGCCGCTCGTCCCGCGAGAAGCCCCGCAGGTTCAGATACAACTGGCCGCCCGGGTACTCGTCGGCGAGTTGGTGGGCGGCGTGCACCGCGAGCGATGTCTTGCCGGTGCCGCCCATCCCGTCGATGGCGATGACACGGGAGCACAGGGCGTCCTGGCGTGCGGTCTCAAGCAACTGGCGCAGTTCCTTGGCCCTGCCGACGAAGTCGACGAGGTCGAACGGGAGCGTACGGGGCACGACGGTCACCGCGGGCTCGGACTCCGCCAACGCCCGTTGCTCCGCCTGCGCGTTGCTGTGGGCGGGGGCCTCCACCGGGTCGACATCCGTACGCTCGACCAGGATCTCCTCGTACAGCTTGACCACGTGCGGGTCGGGATCCACGCCGAGTTCCGCGGCCAGCGCCCTGCGCAGCCGCTCGTACTCGGTGAGCGCCTCGGCCCGTCTGCCCGAGTGGAACAGCGCCTGCATCAGCAGGCCGCACAGCTTCTCCCGGAGCGGATGCCGACCGGTGTACTCCCGCAGCTCGCCGATGAGTTCGGCGGACCGCCCGGAGGCCAGCCGTAAGTCGAAGTACCGTTCCACGACCGAGAGATGATGCTCTTCCATCGCCCGTGCGACGGACTCGATGACGCCGTCGCCGATCCCGGAGAGCACCGGGCCGCGGCGCAGCGCGATCGCGGCGCCGAGCAGGTCCGCTGCTTCCTCGTTGCTGCCGCGCCGGGCGAGCGCTTCGCCTTCGCGGACCTTGGCGGTGAACTCGGCCGCGTCCAGCGGCGTTTCCCTGGCGATCGCGTACCCGGGGCCGTCGGTGATCAGTACGCGCGTTCCGTCGGGGATACGACGGCGCAGCTCGCTGATGGCCTTGCGGACCTGGTGCGAGGCGGTAGCCGGAGGGTCCTCCGGCCAGGCGGCGTCCACCAGCCGATCCACCGTCAGCAGCCGCCCCGGTTCCAGCAGGAGCACGGCCAGGATGCGCCTCGGGATGGGGCCGCCGAGATCGAGCCGACGCTCGCCGGCCCAGCCCTCCAGCGGGCCGAGGATGCGGAAGCACAGTGCCGGCGCGGACTCCGGGCCCGCGAGTGCGCCTTCGGGCGTGCCGCCACGTGTGCTCACGAGCACTCTCCCTCCAGCGCACGAGTACGAGGCCCGCTTGCTCCGCCCGAAGCATAGACGCGGTTACTGGTCAGCGGTACACCGCTCAGCGGTACCCCGACGGGAGCGGATCAGGAATGAGCCGTCGAAGAATGCGGCGACTCCCCATCCGAGTGAGCGCCGCTTCGCCGCGGTGTGCTCCGTGCCCCGAGGGTGAACGACATGAAGGAAAATCTGCTGTTGGGCCTGCGGCTCCGGAGCGGTCTGACACAGGAGGAGCTCTCCGATTCCTCCGGGATCAGCGTCAGAACCATCCGCAACTTCGAACGCGGGGTGATCCGGCGTCCGCGCCGCAGCTCGGTGGACATGCTGCTGGACGTGCTGGACCCGAGGCTGAAGGAGAAGTTGCGGTCAGCCGCCGTGGAGGAGCTGGGCACGCCGGTCGGAATGGCCGCAGAGTGGCTGAAAGTGCTCGGTGACGAGCCGGCGGCATGGCGGGGCGGCCGCCCTCCGCGCTCGTCCCTGGTCGGGCGGGACACCCAGGTGGCACTCCTGAGCCGGCTGCTCCTGGAGCAGCAGGTCGTCGTGGTCACCGGCGCGGGCGGTGCGGGCAAGTCCCGGATGGCGCTCGCCGCCGCCGAGGAGGCCGGCGGACGGCTCGGCGAGGGAGTGGCCGTCGTCGAACTGGGACGGATTCCCCAGGAGCGGAGCACGGGTGTCGACGCGGCACTGGAGCGGGCCGACGAGGCCGTCGCCGAGGTGCTCGGGCCGCAGTTCGTCGCGGGCAGCCGACAGCGGCTGGTGCTCGTCCTCGACAATGCCGAGCACCTGCGAAGGACGACCGCCCGGCTGGTCGACCGGCTGCTGGCGCGCTTTCCCGAGGCACACGTACTGGTGACGGCCCGCCGGCCGCCCGACCTGGCCGGCACCACCCTGCACGAAGTGGCGCCGCTCGCCCCGGACGCGGCGGTGAAGCTGCTGGTCAGCCGGGTCGGCAGCGAATGCCAGGACCTGGACCTCTCGGGGAAGGGAGAGCGGCTCGACGCCCTGGTCTCCCTGCTGGACGGCCTGCCGCGGCTCATCGAGTTCGCCGCGCGCAGGCTGCGGATCGTTCCGCTGGACCTGCTGCTGACGGGTGGTCGGACGCTTCGACTGCTCGGCTCGGACGACCCGCGCGTCCTGCCGCACCAGCGCAGCCCCGAGGCCAGCCTCCGGTGGAGCCTCGACCTGCTGGGGGAGCGGCACGAACGCCTGCTCGTGCGGCTGGCCCGCGCTGCTGACGCCGGCCCCGTGGCGGGCGGGGAGGAGGCGGCCCCGGGGAGGATCACCGAACTGGAGGACTTCGGGTTGCTGGCGGACCTGGCCGAGACCTCGCTGCTGCGGGTGGACCGGGGCAGCCGCTACCGGTACCGGATGCTCAGTCATGTACGAGCGCTGCTCGACGAGTCGGAGGCCGTCGCCACCCCCTGACCCTCCGCTTCCCGGTTCGGACCGCGACCTTCCCGGTTCGGACCGCGACCTTCCCCGTCCGGACCGCGACCTTCCCCGTCCGGACCACGGCCTTCCCTGTCGGGACCACGGCCTACTCCGTCCGGACCATGACCTTCTTTACCTGGATCGTGACCTTCCCTGTCGGGACCACGACCAGCTCTGTCCGCATCAGAACGCTCCCTGTCCATCTCCTTCCACTCGGGTCGCAGGACCGGCAGCATGGTCGCGGCGAATGCCAGGATGCCCCCGCCGAGCAGCACCGGCACCAGCCCCACCGAGCCGACCAGCACGCCCGCGAGGGCCGCGCCGGCCGGGATGCCGGCCCACGCGAGTGAGTCACCCGTGGCCACCACCCGGCCCAGCAGCTCGCGGGGGATCCGTTCGAAGATGACCGCGCTCGTGATCGGGTTGAGGAACCCGGCCCCGAACCCGCCGATCGCCACCACAGGGGCCGCCACCCACAAGGGCGCCCCTGTGGCGAGCACGATGAACCGCGGCGCGCCCGCGATCACGAAGCCCACAATGAACACCAGCCGGCGCGGCAGGCGTTGGGCGACCGCGGTCGCGACGAGGCTGCCGCAGACGGCGGACGCGCCCAGGACCGTGCTCAGCACGCCGATCGCCGCAGGACCGCCGTGGCCCGAGCGGGCCCAGACCGGGACGAGCACACTGGTCCAGCCCGCGCTCAGCAGGTTGGTGAACCCGATGACGACGAGCATGGAGAGCACCAGCGGCTCGCCGCGCAGCCACCGGAAACCCTCCGCCATGCTCCGCCAGTAGCCCGCCCGCTCAGGCCCTCGCGCCTCCTGCTCGGCAGCCTCCCTGACGCGCCGGCGCGGCGCCAGCACCGCGATGAGCAGCGAACCCAGGGCGAACGCGCAGGCGGTGACGACGATCCCGGTCATCGGGCCCGCCACCGCGATCAGCGCCCCGCCCAGCCCTGGCCCGACCGTCATCGCGCCGTTCTCGATGACACCGCCCACCCCGGTCGCCCGCTCCATCGCCAGCCCGGACCGCTCGGCCGCCTCGGGGATCATCACATCCTTGGCCAGGTCCCCGGGGCCGCGCGCCGCGCCGATCACCGCGACCAGTCCCAGCAGCAGGCCGAAGTGCAGCATCCCGGCCGCGTGCAGGGCGGCAAGGCTCCCCGCCGACAGCGCGCTGACCACGTCCGTACCCAGCGAGAGCCGCCGGGGGCCGATCCTGTCGACGACCGGCCCGGACAGCGCCTTGACCGCCACGTAGGGCGCCAGCTCGCAGAACGAGACCAGGCCCGTCAGCGCGGCACTCCCGGTGGTCACCAGCACGAACCACGGAAGGGCGACGGCCGAGATCCGGGTCCCGGTATTGGCGACGGCCATCGCCGCCCACACGCCGACGATCGGCCGCCAGCTCCGCACGGCCGGCGCCGGGGCCTGCTCCGGCCGCGCGCTCACACTGCCCGCGGCCGGCACAGCTCGCTCCCGTTCGTCAGGCGCTCGACGGGGTTGCCGAGTGCGACGGTGAGGGTACGCGGGCCGCGGAAGGGCTCACGGCTGTGCGCGGTACGGAGGTTGTCCACCACCAGCACGTCGCCCGCGCGCCAGGGCTCCCGCACGGTGTGTGCCGCGTAGACCTCGTTGATCAGGTCGACGGTCGCCCGGTCCAGCGGCCCGCCGTCCCCGAAGCGGGTGTTGTACGGCAGCCCGTCCTCGCCGAACTCCTCGACCAGGAAGGAGCGCACACCGGGGTCCATCGTCCACTCGTTGAGGAAGGCCAGTTGGTTGAACCACACCGGTACACCGGTGACGGGATGGCGCAGCACCGCGGCCGAGCGCCGTGTTGTCGTCAGGCCGTCGGCGCCCTCCCACCGCCAGTCGATGCCATGGGCCGCGCAGTGCCGCTCCACGGCCGCGCGGTCGTCCGTCCCGAAGGTGTCCCGCCAGCCCATGCCGACCAGGCCGTTGTGGTTGCGGGTCAGCTCCCAGCCGCCGGCCTCGGCCCGTGAGCGCACCTGCGCGGGCAGCGCACGGAGCACGGCGGCGCCGTCGGCGAGGGCGGTGGCGCCTCCCTCGTCGGGCGCCTCAAGGCAGCAGTGGACGAGCCGGCTCGGGAAGGAAGGCGCGTAGCTCAGCTCGTGGTGCATGCACATCGGCTGCTCGGAGGGCCACTCGTTCGGTGACAGCAGGCCGGCGCCCAGCGCCCGGCGTGGCGCGAAGGGCTCGTGATCGCCCGTCAGCTCCTCGATCAGGGCGCTGCTGACGGCGGCGGCCTCGTCGGTGTCGCGTACGGCCAGGCCGCGCACGAGCACGCAGCCGTGCCGCAGGACGGCCGCGTCCAGGGCGCCGCGGTGGAGCGCGACCCAGGCGGCGGGGGAACGGGAACCGGGCCGGGCGGTGACGATCGGCGGGCGTCCCGGCTCGACGCTGAGGTCGAGTTCCGGGGCGGCGTCCCTGACCGGGGCGGCGCTCGGGTGGGCGGGCAACGGCATGGGATACCTCCGGGAGTGGTGGTGGGGGCCGCGGCGGTGCGGCCCTGCCTCAGCCGGCCGGCCAGGCCGCCGGGCGGGGGAGTCGCGCTCGGTCGCGCTTGCCGGTACGCGTACGCGGCAGTTCGTCGATCAGGACGATGAGGTCGGGGACGGCCGCGGCGGGCAGCCGGGATGCCAGGTGGCGGCGGAGGTCCGACGGCGTCGCGGAGCCCGCGACCGCCGCGTAGCCGACCAGTCGCCGCTCGCCCGCCCCGAACGCGTGCGCGGCCACCGCGGCCTCGCGGACGTCGGGACACTTCTCCAGTACGGCCTCGACCTCCTCCAGCTCGACCCGGTTGCCGCGCACCTTGACCTGGTTGTCCCTCCGACCGGCGAAGGCCAGTTCGCCGTCGGGCAGCAGATGGCCGAGATCCCCGGTCCGGTAGAGCGTGCCGCCGGGCCGCCACGGGTCGGGCAGGTAGCCGAGGGCCGTCTCACGGGGCCTGCGGTGGTAGCCCCCGGCGAGGAAGTCGCTGCGCAGATGGATCTCGCCCGTCACGCCGACCGGGCAGGGGCGCAGGTGCCGGTCGAGTACGAGGACGTCCCGCCCGTCGATGGGGCGCCCGATCGGGACCGTGGCCGGGAACTCCTCGCCGGGCGCGAGCGGCCGGTGGGTGGCGAGGATGCACTCGGTGGGCCCGTAGAGGTTGTGCAGCCGGGGCGGGTCCGGCCAGCAGCGGTGCCACTGGTCGACCAGATCGGGCGGGAGGGCCTCGCCTGCGAGCAGGACATGCTCAAGGGCAGTGGCAGTGGCAGTGGCAGTGGCAGCGGTAGCGGCTGTGGCGGTGGCAGGGTGCGGTGACCCGGCCGGCCCTTCGTCCTTCTCGTCGGCGATGGCCTCCAGCATCAGCCGGAGGAAAGCCGGCACCGTCTGGAGCTGGGTGACGCGCTCACGGCGCAGCCACCGCAGCACGGCGCGCGGATCGCGCCGTGCGCCCTCGGGAGGCACGCACAGCGTGGCTCCGGTGGACAGCGCGGCGAACACCTCGGTGTACGCCGCGTCGTAGGTGAAGGGTGCCCACTGGGCGATTCGGCTGCCCGGCCCGATCGCGAACGTCTGCCGCTGCCAGGCGGCGAACTGGCTGAACGAGGCGTGCGGAAGGGCGATGCCCTTCGGGACGCCGGTCGAGCCGGACGTGTGGACCAGGCACAGGGGGGTGTCGGGACGGACGGCGATGTCACCGGGAGGAACATCGGTCCCTGGCGGAACCAGTGGGCCCGGGGCGGCGGACACGACCGGCAGCCCGGCCAACGGGCCGACCAGGCCGCCCGGTTCGCGGGCGCCGCCCCCCGGCTCCGGGGCGGTCAGCAGACACACCGGACGCGCGTCGGCCGTGATCGCCGCGATGCGGTCCGCCGGGTCGGCCGGGTTGAGGCACACGAACGCCGCGCCCGTGCGGGCGACCGCGATCAGCGCCGCGGCCTGGACGGCCCCGGCGGGCAGCCGGAGCGCGACGAACCGGCCGGGGCCCGCACCGGCTCCGCGCAACCGGTGGGCGATGCGGTCGCTCCACTCCGCGAGTTCCCGGTAGGTGGTGTCGTGTTCCTCGTGCCGGACGGCGACGGCGTCGGGACTGCGCTCGGCATGGCGGCGCACGAGTTGATGGATACCGACGATCCCCGGGTCGTCGGCCGAGCGACGGGACGCGACCGGGCGTGCGCTCGGCACACCTGGCGGGTCGATGCCGTCGAGGGGGGCGTACGGGTCGGCGGCGACCGCGCGCAGGACGGTCGTGAGGTGCGCGGCGAACCGGTCGGCGGGTGCGAAGGACAGCCAGGCGGACGGCCAGGACAGGACGGTACGCGGCCCGTCGGCGCTGAGATCGGGCAGGCGGCGCCGGGAGTCCGGTGGAGCCGTTACGAGGGTGGCGGTGACGCCGGGCAGGTCGAGCCGGGGCGGCGCGGGATCCTCGCGGTGGCCGAACAGGGCGTGGCACACGGCCTCGGGCGGCGCTCCCAGGACGCCGGTCAACGCGGCCGCGGGGACGGCCCGATGGGCCCGAGCCGCGGCCAGCGCGTCCTCGACGCGCCGCACCAGCCGGTCGAAGGACGAGCCCTCGGCCGTGCCGAGGTGGACGGCCAGCGGCAGTGTGTGGGGGAGGTGGGCAGGATGATCGGGCCTGCCGGGCGGGCAGTGGGGGTCGGCCGGCACCCCGACGACCAGGTCGTCGCTCGGCAGGTAGCGGCCGAGCACGGCGGCGAAGGTGGCGATCAGGACGGCTTCGGGCGTCGTACCCAGCGCGTCTGCCGCCCGGGTCGGCGCGTCGTCGGAGGCGAGGTACGCGGTGCCCGGCGGTCCTGCGCCTTCTCCGTCCGATCGCTGTGCTGCCGCCGGCAGGCCCGCGATGTCGGGGAGGCCCGCTCCGGCCCGGGTCCAGTGGGCCAGGTCGGCGGGCGACGCCTCGGTGAGGTGCGGGGGCCCGGTCCGCCCGCCGTCGGAGCCCGGGGTTGCCGCCGGGGCCCCTGCCACCCGGCGCGCGTAGCGTGCGCCGAGTGCGGCCAGAGCGTTCGGCAGGTTCCAGGCGACGAGCCCGACGGCGTGGGCGGGAAGTGTCAACTGCCATGACGAGTAGCCGAGTCGGAGCAGATGGGCGGCTCCGCCTGCGCCCTGTGCGGCCACGAGATCGGCGGCGACCCGCCGCTGCCGCCCTGCGTCGAGCCGCGAGAGGTCCAGGGTCCGCAGTGCCGGGCTGAGGCGGCAGGACGGGGGGCCCTCGGTGAGGGCCGCCTCCAGCGCGCCGACGTCCAGCGCGCCCGCCAGCCGGGCCGTGACGACCGGCATGCCGCTCGGCTCTTCCCCCGGCCCTTCCCGCGCGGGTGCGGCGCTCACCGGCCGTGCTCCGCGCCCCGGGCAGCGAGCACGTGCCCGGCCGTGCCGCCCGGGTCCGCCGTGCCGCCCGGGTCCGCCGAGCCCGCCGCCATGACCGTGGCGGCGAGCCCCGCGACCGTCGGCGCCGACAGGAACACCCGCAGCGGGATCTCCACCCCGTGCCGGGTACGGAGGCGGTCCAGCAGGCGGGCGGTGGCCAGGGAGTCGCCGCCGAGGACGACGAAGTCGTCGTCGCGGCCGATCGAGGCCAGGCCCAGCAACTCGGCCCAGATCGCGGCGATGTCGCGCTCAACGTCGTTCTGCGGTTCGCTCCCGCGCGAGGTCTCGGCGGCGCTCGTCGGTCGCGGCAGCCGGCGCCGGTCCGCCTTGCCGTTGAGGGTCCTGGGGATCTCCGCCATCCGCACGAACACCGTGGGCACGGCGGCGGCTGCCAGGTAGTGCTGGGCATGGGCCCGCAGCCCCGCCTCCTGCGCGGTGCCGACGTGGTAGGCGGCCAGCACCGTTCCGGGCCCGTTCGCCACGGCGGCGACGGCGACGTCCCGTACCCCCTGGTGGAGCCGCAGCACGCCCTCGACCTCGTTGAGTTCGACGCGGACGCCGTTGACCTTCACCAGGCTGTCGCGCCGCCCCAGGACCTCCAGTTCGCCGTCCGGCCGTATCCGGCCCAGGTCGCCTGTCTTGAAGCGGTGGCCACCGGGGTCGAAGCCGCCCTGTTCCCCGCCGAGATAGCCGGGCAGCGGGAAGGGGACCTCGATCTCGACCTCCCCGATGCCGCCCTCCGCCCCCGGCGAGCCGGGCTCGGGCCGGCCGAGGACGCGGAAGGACACGCCGGGGAGCGGCCGCCCGACCGGGACGGGCCTGGCGCTCGCGTCGTCCTCGGTGGTGCGGCGGAAGAACTTGGTCATGGTGGTCTCGGACGGACCGTAGAGGTTCACCAGGTCGGCCCGGTCGCCGAACAGCCCGCGCCACCACGCCACATCGGAGGCGTGCAGGGGCTCGCCCGCCAGCAGGGCGGCCCGCAGCCCGGACAGCCGGTCCGGGTCGACCCGCGCGGAGCCGAGCGTGCGGAACACCGTCGGGACGCAGTGCAGGATCTCGACGCGGGCGGTCTCCAGCCAGCGGGTCAGGCCGTCGCCGACCAAGGGCGGCGAGGTGGGAGCGGCGCAGACGACGCCGCCCGCGCACAGCGGCACGAAGGCGTCCCGCAGGAAGGCGTCGAAGCCGGGCGAGGTGAGCTGGGAGACCCGGGTGCCGGTGGTGGCACCGAACTCGGCGATCTCCCAGGCGACGAAGTGGTGTACGGCGCGCAGGCTGCCGCGGATGCCCTTGGGACGGCCGGTCGTACCGGAAGTGAAGTACACGTAACCGCCGTCGGCGACACCGGAGTTGATCCAGTCGTCGGCCGACCACCGCCCTGACGCCACCTCGTCCGGACGCAGGATCTCAAGTGCGCCCCCGGGCGCCGCCGCAGCGAGCCGGGCCGCGGACTCCTCGTCGGCCACGGCGGTGCCGGGGCGGAGGGTGTCGAGTATCGCGTCGAGTACGCCCGCGGGGGTGTCGGCCGAAATCGGGGCGAACGTCCGCCCGGCCGCCATGCATCCGAGCATGGTGGCGATCACCTCGGCGGGGTCGGCGGACATCAGGAGCACCGGCGACGCCTCGGCGCGCCGGCCGCCCAGCCGTGCCTGGTAGCCGGCGACCCGTCCGGCCAACTCGGCGTAGCTGATCTCACGGTCCGCCGTGGCGATCGCGCACGCGGGGCCGAGCCGGGCGAGCCGGTGCGCCCACGTGCTCAGGATGGTCGACTCGGTCATAGCACTCCGTCCCTGATCTGTCGGGCCACAAGGGCCATGGGGTCGATGCTGGGCAGGACCGCCGACCGTCCGGCCGCCTCGATCGCCCGTGTCACCAGGTGCAGTTCCGTACAGCCCGCGATGAACGAGGTGACCCCGTACCGAGGCAGCACCCGCTCGACGAAGCGGACGGCGCTGCTCGCGTCGCCGTCGCGCTTGAGCTGGTAGAGGCGCCGGTGCAGCCGGGCCTGGTCGGCCTCGTCGGGCAGCACCACCCGCCCGCTCAGCTCCGCCCAGCGCTCGTGCCCGGTGAAGACCCCGCTGCTGCGGCTGCCGTCGGTGCACAGCAGCAGATGCCGCTCCGGGCGCAGCGCCAGCTCGTCGAAGACGAGATCGACCAGGGACACACAGCGGGACTTCATCGTCGCAGGCAGCAGTCGTACGGCGTGATGCGCGGTGACGCAGGCGACGACCACCCGGTAGGCGCCGGCCGCGAGCAGTTGGCCGACGGAGCGCTCCAGCGAGTCCGCCACCGCGCGCAGCCTGCCGGCGCTGATGGCCTCGGTACGGTCGTCCACGGCCGGATCGGACCACAGCAGGACGCGCGGGGCGCGCTGCTCGACGGCGGGTGGATCCAACCGGTAGATGGTGCTGAGCAGTTCGGCCGAGGCCAGCGGGCCCATCCCGCCGACCACACCGATCAGCGGGAGTCCGGCCCCCGCCTCGGGGTCGTGCGGCTCGGTCCGTGGCAGCAGGCGAGGCCCTGCGTCCGCGTGATGCGTCATCCCAGGCACGGCAGTTCGAACTCCTCCACGAAGAGGGCGAATGTGGCGGCGACCATCAAGTAGTCGGTGTCCAGGTGCGGGTGGACCTGGTGGGCGCCCGACCGTTGGCGCTGGACGAGGGAGGCGATCGTGCCCGGGTCGAAGTAGCCCTGGCGGCGGACCGTCGCGGGGGACAGCAGCTCGGCGAACCATTCGGAGCCGAGCAGATCGGTACTGGTGTGCCCGCGGAAACCGAACTTCTGACGGCGCAGCACCTCGGGGGGCACAAGACCGTCGGAGGCGCGGTGCAGCACCGCCTTCTCCTGCCCGTCGCGCACCATCAGCGACGGCGGGATCCGGGTGGCGTACTCCACGACGTCCCGGGCGAGGAAGGGAAAGCGCATCTCGACGGCGTTGGCCAGGGCCATGCGGTCGCCGTGGTCGCCGAGCAGATGGTCCGAGAGGCGGAGCCGGAAGTCCAGGTACGAGCGCTGGTGCAGCGGGTGGCGGCCGGTCAGCCGAGCGGGGTCGACGAGGCGCTCGGTGGTCACGGCGAAGGTGTCGAGGCCGGCCGCCAGGTCGGGGCTGTAGATCGGCCGGCGGCGCTCCAGCGCCGCGGCCTGATCCTGCTCGTAGCGCAGATCCAGGCCGAACATGTGCCGGTTGGCCTCACCCTCCAACTGCTCTTCCAGCAGGTCGCGCTGGGCAGCAGGGCCGGGCGTGCCGCCGGGGCCGCCCGCATCGAAGCGGTAGCCGGGGTAGCCGCCGAACAGCTCGTCGGCGCCCTCGCCGCTGAGGACGGCCCGGGTCCCGCTCGCGCGGGCCCGCCGCGACAGCAGGTAGGAACACACGTTGTAGGACTCGCGTACGGGGCACTCGGCGTGCCTGACCATGGAGCGCAGGACGTCCACAGCGGCCTGCTCGTCCAGGTGCACCTCGTGGTGGCGGGTGCCCAGCTTTTCCGCGACAAGACGCTGGTGCTCCGCCTCGTCGTACGACCCGCCGGGGAACGAGACGGAATAGCTGGGCCAGGCGTGCTCGGGGCGGGCCGCGGCCATCAGCCCGCCGATCAGACTGGAGTCGAGACCCCCGCTGAGGTAGAAGCCGACCGGGACGTCCGAGACCAGCCGCGATTCGACCGACTGCTCCAGCAGTTCGCGTACGCGTCCTGCGTGGTGGTCGAGTTCGGCGTCGGCATCGGACCACGGGCCGTCGAGATCGGCCGCCTGCGGGTAGTCGAGTTCCCAGTACAACTCCTTGCGGAGTACGCCGCGTTCGGCGGTGATCAGCTCGCCGGGTCGGACGGAAGCGACGCCCTCGAACATGGTCCGCGGGCTGACCAGACCAGGCAGCGACAGCACTTGGTCGAGGCCGCGCAGGTCCACCCCGCGCGGTACCCGCGGGTGCCGCAGCAGGCTCTTGACCTCCGAGGCGAACACCAGCTCCTCGCCGACGCGGGTGTAGAACAGCGGGATGACCCCGCAGCGGTCGCGGCACAGCAGCAACCGCCGATTGCGCCGGTCGTAGAGCGCGAACGCGAACTGCCCGTCCAAGTGCTCGGTCAGGCCAGGTCCGTACTCCTCGTAGAGGTGCACCAGCACCTCCGTGTCGGAGTGGGACCGGAAGCGGTGGCCCTTGCGCTGCAAACGGTCGCGCAGCTCGCGGTGGTTGAAGATCTCACCGTTGCACACCGAGACCACCGAGCCGTCCGTGGTGGCGTGCGGCTGACCGCCGCCCTCCAGGTCGATCAGCGCGAGCCGCCGGAAACCCAGGGCCACGGGCCCGTCCGCGAACGATCCGCCGGAGTCGGGGCCGCGGTGGGCCAGCTCGGCCGCCATCGCGGCGACATCCTCGGGGCGCGGGGAGGCTCCGTCGAGCCCGAATACACCTGCTATTCCGCACATGTGAAAGGTCCTCGCCTTAATTGCCGTGTTCCGGCCGGCTGATTCGTTCGGCATTCTTCACGTGTCGGTAATGATCTGCGGCAAGCGTAGGAGCGACCGGCTCGAAAGGTCAATGAAGAAAGGGCTGTTCGAAAGTGCAGTCTTTGCCCTGTACGGAAGTCGTGGGCCGATGTTGTTCCTGCGGCGGGGGGAAAATCCCGGCCGGCGGCCTAGGGTCGTAGAGCGTAGACCACGTGCCGACGACCGCGAAAGTGGACACGAGATGCGAATTCTTGGCTACAGCGGAATGCACAACGGAACAGACTTCAAGAGGCGGGCATTTCCCGACGCGGACCCGCGAATTCAGCGGTTCGCGCAGGGCTACGAGTCGGCTGCCGCCCTCGTGGTGGACGGCGAGACCGTCGCGGCAGCGGCTGAGGAGCGATTCACCGGAGAAAAGACCACAGGGGCGTTCCCCGTCAACGCGATCCGGTACTGCCTGGCGGAAGCCGGCCTCAAACTCGACGACATCGACCGGCTGGCGCACGGCTTCGCCTACCGCCCGTCGGGCCTGCCCGGCGAGCACGCACTCTCCGCGGCGCGCTACCGCGAGGTCTACTCCAAGGAGGCGCAGGTGCGCTGGGCCGAGGAGTTCCTCCCCGGCCGCTCCTGGGACGAGCGCTTCACCCCGGTCCCGCACCACCTGGCACACGCCGCCAGCACCTTCTACCCGAGCGGCTTCGACCGCTCCCTCGTCGTCGTCAGCGACGGCATGGGGGAGACCGAGAGCCTCAGCGTCTTCCTCGGCGCCGGCGACCGGCTCGAACCCGTCTCCACCATCCCCGCCATGCACTCCATCGGCATCCTGTACGCCCTGCTGACGCACCACCTCGGGTTCGTCCCCTTCATGGACGAGTACAAGGTGATGGGTCTTGCCCCCTTCGGCGACGCCAAGCGGTACTTCGACACCTTCGCCGAGCTGGTGCGGCTGCGCGACGACGGGACGTACACCGTCCCGCTGCTGGCCCGGGACCGCACCGCCGAGGAGCAGGAGACCCACGACGGTGTGCTGCGGGAGCTGGCGGAACGGCTCGGCCCCGCCAGGAAGCCCGGCGCCGAGGTCACCCGCGAGCACATCGACATCGCCGCCGCCCTCCAGGCGACCATCGAGAGCTCCCTGCTGCACGTGCTGCGCGCCGCCCGCGAGCAGACGGGGGAGCGCCGGCTGTGCCTGGCCGGAGGTGTCGCGCTCAACTGCTCGGCCAACGGACTCGTCTCCCGCAGCCGCCTCTTCGACGACATCTTCGTGCAACCCGCCGCCAGCGACGACGGCAGCGCCCTGGGCGCCGCCCTCCAGGCGGACGCGACAGCCTCGGCGCGCGCCGGCCGGATGGGGATGCCCTTCTGGGGACCCGGCTTCTCCGACGAGGAGCTGGCCGCGGCCGCCGGCGCGCCCGAGGGGTGCACCGTCCGGCACATCGGCACCGGCAGCACCGAACACACCGGCGGCACCGAACACACCGAAAACACCGGCACTGCGGACATCGCACTCGACGGCGACCGCGAACTCGCCGAACACGTCGCCGAGTTGCTGGAGGAGGGCCTGATCGTCGCCTGGTTCCAGGGCCGGATGGAATTCGGGCCGCGCGCCCTGGGCAACCGCAGCATCCTCGCCGACCCCCGGCAGGAAGGCATGCGGGACCGGATCAACGCGGTGGTCAAGGAGCGGGAGAGCTTCCGGCCCTTCGCCCCCGCCGTACGGGTCGAGGACGCGGCCGACTACTTCGACATCGCCCGCGGCTCCGAACACCGCTACGCCCACATGCTGTTCGTCACCAGCACCCGGGCCGAGCACCGCGCCGGGCTCGGCGCCGTCACGCACGTGGACGGCACCGCCCGCGTGCAGACCGTACGGGCCGAGGACAACCGCCGCTTCTGGGAGCTGATCGGTGCGTTCGGCCGGCGCACCGGAACGTCCGTCGTCCTCAACACGTCCTTCAACCTCAAGGGCCAGCCCGTCATCGCCACCCCCGAGGAGGCACTGCGGACCTTCCTGCGCTCCAAGCTGGACGTCCTGGTCCTGGGCCGCACGGTGATCCGTAAGGAGGCGCGCCGCGATGCCCGGTGACCTTGCCCGCCGCACCCGGGTGAGCCTCCCGTACGACCGCCCCCGGCCCCCGGTGCCCCAGTACCTGCGGGAGACGACGAGCACCGACCCCACCACCGGGAGCCTGCTCGCGAAGGCCGCAGCGCAGAACGGCGCGTCCCCGGCGGCGGTCGCCGTCGCCGCGGTCGCCGCCGTCCTCGGCGGGCGGACCCGCACCTCCCGTATCCCGCTGGCCGTCGCCGCTCCCGAGGCCGGGCCCGGTCTGCGCGCCGTGACCGTCGACGCCGCCGACCCGCTCGCCGCCGTCGTCGCGCTCGCCGCCGTCGAAGCCGGCCTGGCAGCCGCCGCGCCGCCCGGACAGGAGGCGGGCGTCGCCGTCCTCGTCCTCGCCGAGTCGGACGGCACCGGACCGTCCGACCTCGACCCCGATCTCGCCGACCGCGACCTGGTGCTCACCTTCACCCCCGAGGGCCCGGCCCACTGCGCGTACGACCGCGACCTGTACGAAGCGGCCGGCGTGGCCGCGTTCTGCGACGACGTGGGGCGGGTGCTGCGGCGGCTGCTGGACAGCCCGGACCTCCCCCTGGCCGACGACCCCGCCGCCCTCGGCGCCGGAACCCCGCAGGAGGAGCAGCCCCACCCCGGCCCCGAAGCGGCCCAGCCACCCGCCCGCGCACTCACCCCGACCGAACGCGTACTCGCCGAGGTCTGGGCCGAGGTCCTCGGCACCGACGCGCCCCATATCGACGCCGCCTCCGACTTCTTCGCCCTCGGCGGCCACTCCCTCCTCGCCGCGCGCACCGCCATGCGCGCCGGCCGCCTGCTCGGCGTCGAGATCGCCGTCGAGGACGTCTTCCGCGCCCCCACTCTCGGCGAACTGGCCGCCTTCGCCGACCAGGGCGCCCGCGCGCCCCTGGCAGCGCCCATCCCGCCCGCCCCGCAGGACGCGCCGCTGCCGCTGGCCCCCAGCCAGAGCGGCATCTGGTACGCGGAACAGGCCGACCCCGGCACCTCCCGCTACCACGTGCCGATCGCGTGGGAGCTGACCGGCCGCGTCGACCCCGACGCGCTGCGCCGGGCCCTGGAAGAGGTGATCCGGCGTCACGAACCGCTGCGCACGGCCGTCCTCGACGCCGGCGGCAGCGACGGCCCCCGCCAAACGGTCCTGCCGCCAGGCCCGGCCCCCCTGACCGTGCACGACCTGACCGGCACGCCTCCGGACACCCTCGAAGCGGCCGTGGACGCCGTCGTGACCCGCACGGCGGGCACACCCTTCGACCTCGCCGCCGCACCGCTGCGCGCCGCGCTCGCCTCCGTCGCCCCCGACAGGCACGTCCTCGTCCTGGTGGTCCACCACCTCGTCTGCGACCAGTGGTCGCTGGCCCAGGTGGTCCGCGACCTCTGCGCCGCCTACCGCGCCCCCGGCGGACCCGAGCCCAGGCCCACCCTCCGCTTCGCCGACTGGGTGCACTGGCAGGACACCCGCCTCGCCGACCGCATGCCCGAGCTGACCGCGTACTGGGCCGAGCGGACCGCCACCGCACCCAGCCCCCCGATCCCCGGGGCCCGGCTTCGCACCGCGGCCACGGACCGGACCGCGGGCACGCTCCGCTTCGACCTGCCTGCCGGCCTCGTCGCCTCGCTGCACACACTCGCCCAGGAGTGCGGCACCACCCTGTTCACCACCCTCTACACCGGCTTCCTCGCCCTCTTGCACCGCGCCGGCGGCGCGCGCGACATAGCCATCGGCACCTCGGTCGCAGGACGCGACCACCCCGCCCTTGAGGACCTGGTCGGCTCCTTCGTCAACATGGTGCTGCTGCGCACCGAGGTCGACCCCGGACTCGCATTCCGCGACCTGGCGCGGCAAGCCCGTACGACCGTCCTGGACGCCTACACACACCAGGACTATCCGCTCCAGGAGGCCCTGCGCGGGCGACGCGAGCGCGGCACCCCCGGTCCTTCGCCGCTCAATTCGGTCGTCTTCGAACTGCTCAGCGTCGATCCGGTGGAGCTCGACCTGCCCCAGGTGCGGGCGCGCGAAATCCCGGTGCGGGCCGGCGCGGCCAAGTACGACCTGCTGGTCACGCTCCAGTACGACGGCCCTGACCTGTACGGGATCGTCGAGTACGACACCGGCGTCCTGGACCACCCGGCCGCCGAGCGCCTCGCCGCCGACTACGCCGCGCTGCTGCGGGCAGTGGCGGACGACCCCGACCGGCGGATCGACACCCTCCCCGCCCCGGCGGCCGCCCCGCCGACCGTCCCCACGGAGCCGGTCGAGGCCGCGCCGACCACCGCCGACGAGGCAAAGGCCGAGGACCAGGCGCACCTCACCCCGCTCCTGGCCGTGCTGGAACGTGTCTGGGCAGAGGAACTGGGCCGCGACTCCGTCGGCGTGCACGACAACTTCTTCGACCTGGGCGGCTACTCCCTCTCCGCCACCCGGGTCCTCGCCCGGCTGCGCGACATGCTCGCGGTCAGAATCCCTCTGCGCGTGATGATCGGTGAAGGCACCGTCGCCGCCCTGGCCGCCCACATCGAATCCCACGTCGAGAACGCGAGCAGCCTCGACCGCGCGGTCCGCGTCGCCCGCATCATGCAGGCCGGCGAAGGCCGCACCGCCGCCGGGCGAGCCGTACGAGACGAAGGACTCCCCTCATGACCCTCACCGGACTCGAACCGTCGAAGCCGCAGCCGGCACCGCGCCCGCTGGCAGGCGCGCAGCGCACCGTCTGGCTCGCCCAGCAGGTCAACCGCGAACCGGCCCTCTACAACGTGCCGTTCGCCCTGCGGATCACGGGCCGGCTCTCGCTGCCCGCGCTGCGGCACGCACTTGGCGAGCTGACCCGGCTCCACGGCGAGCTGCGCTCCACCGTCCGCACCGTCGACGGCGAACCGTTCCGTGCCCCCGTTCCGCAGGCGCGGATCCCGCTGACGCTGCGCGAGGTGCGCGACGAGGACGAGGCCGGTGCCGTGATGGCCGAGGAGTCGGCCGTCCCCTTCGAACCGGCGGGCGAACCGCCGCTGCGGGTCCTGCTGCTGCGCCTGGCGGAGGACGACCACATCGTCCAGTTCACCGGCCACCACCTGGCGATGGACGGCTGGTCGGTCGGCATACTGGTCGAGGACTTCGCCGAACGGTACGCGCGGTACTTGCGGGCCGGGGCCGACCGGCTGCCGGACGGGACCCCGCTGGACGCGCCCGAGGCCCCGACGGAAGCTGGCGCCGCGCGCGTGCCCTCCGTCGAGGACGAACAGGAGGACCTCGACTTCTGGGTGCAGGTCCTGCACCACGCACCAGAAGGAGTCGAGCTGTCTCTCGGCAGCCCCCGCCCGGCCGTGCGTTCGTTCCGAGGCGCCACAGCCGAGCACCACGTCCCCCGCGAACTGGCCGACCGGATACGCGACTTCAGCCGCCGGCACCGGGTCAGCCCCGCGATGACCCTGCTGGCCGGGTTCGCCGTACTCCTGCACCGCTACACGGACCGCGACGACCTCGTACTGGGCACCTCGCTGGCCGGGCGGGACGACCCGGCGACCGAACGCCTGGTGTCCTGCCTGGTCCGTACCGTGCCCCTGCGCCTCGCCGTGGCTCCCACCGACGGCTTCGCCGCCGTACTCCACGGCGTGCGCGACGCCTTCGCCGACGCGATGGAGCACCAGGACGTCGCGATGGAGCGGCTCGCCGAGCGGCTGCGGCTCGCTCACGACCCCAGCCGCTCCCCGCTCTTCCAGATCGTCTTCGGCTACGAACGGGACACCCCCGCCCCCACCGTTCCCGGCGCTGACCTGCGCCGCCTCCCGCTCAGCACGCCCACCGCCAAGTACGACCTCACCTGGAACGTCGTCGACGACGGTGCGCGGATGCGTGTCGAGGCCGAGCACAGCACCGACCTGTTCGACGCCGCGGCCGTCCGGCAGTTGTTCGAGCACTGGGTGCGGTTGCTCGACGCGTGCACCGCTGTCCCCGAGACGCCGGTCGGGCTCGCCGAACTGCTCACGCCCGCAGAGCGGGACCGCATCGCCGACCGGACTCCGGCGATCGCCGAACTCGCCACCGCGCCGCGGTTGTTCGCGGATCAGGTGGCGGTGCGGGGTGGGTCGTTGGCGGTGGTTGACGGTGGGGGTGGTTCGTTGTCGTACGCGGGCTTGGATGCGTGGGCGGAGGTGGTCGCTGGGCGGTTGCGGGGTCTTGGGGTGGGGCGTGGTGATCGGGTGGGGTTGTGTTTGGGGCGTGGTGTGGGGATGGTCGCTGCGGTGCTGGGGGTGTGGCGCTGCGGGGCTGCGTATGTGCCGGTAGATCCGGTGTATCCGCGGGACCGTGTGGCGTTCGTGTTGAAGGATGCCGGTGTGCGTGTGGTGTTGGGCGAGGCGGGTGTCTTTCCGGAGCTGCCGGTGGGGGAGTGGGAGGTGGTGGAGCTGGGGGAGCCGCCGGTGCCGGGTCAGGCGCCGGAGGGTGATGTGTCTGCGTCACGGCCGGTGGTGGAGGGTCCCGGGCCGGATGATCCGGCGTATGTGATCTACACCTCGGGCTCCACCGGCACACCCAAGGGCGTCGAGGTGAGCCACGGCAACCTCGCAGCGCTCATCGAGGCCGGCCGCCGCACGGCCGACCCGGGCGGCGACGACGTGTGGACCCTGTTCCACTCCTTCGCCTTCGACTTCTCCGTGTGGGAGATCTGGGGGGCCCTCGCCTTCGGCGGACGCCTGGTCGTCGTGGCCGACGACACCGCCCGCGATCCCGGCGCCTTCGCCGACCTGCTGGTCAGGGAAGAGGTCACCGTCCTCTCCCAGACCCCGTCGGCGTTCCGTCAACTGGACGCGGAAGACGCCGCGAGGCCCCGCGACGGCCTGCGGCTACGGCTGGTGGTCTTCGGCGGGGAGGCACTCGACGCCGCCGCCGTGCGCGCCTGGCACCGCCGGCACCCTGCGGGCAGCCCGCTGCTGGTCAACATGTTCGGCACCACCGAGACCACGGTGCACGTGACGGCCGTGTCCCTGACCGAGGAGTCGCTGGCGCCGACCAGCAGCCCGATCGGCCACGCCATACCCGGCTGGAGCGTCCTCGTCCTCGACCGGTTCGGCAACCCGGCGCCGCCGGGCGTCACCGGTGAACTCTGCGTCGGCGGGGCCGGCGTGGCACGCGGCTACCTGGGCCGCCCCGGCCTCACCGCGGACCGGTTCGTGCCCGACCCGTACGGCGGGTCACCAGGCGCGCGCCTGTACCGGACGGGCGACCTGGGCCGATGGCTGCCGAACGGCGTCCTTGAGTACCTGGGCCGCGCCGACCAGCAGGTGAAGGTGCGCGGCTTCCGCATCGAACCGGGCGAGGTGGAGGCCCGGCTCGCCGAGCACGCGCAGGTCGCCGCGTGCGTGGTGGCAGCCGTGGGGGAGGGCGCGGAACGGCGCCTGGCCGGCTTCGTCGTGCCGTACCGCGGCGGCGCCGACCCCAGCGCGGACGACCTGCGCGCCTGGCTCGCCGCGCGGCTTCCGGCGTACATGGTGCCTTCGCTGTTCGTGCCGCTGGAGTCACTGCCGACGACGCCCAGCGGCAAGACCGACCGGGGCGCCCTGCCCGCCCTCGCGGGCACGGTGCGGGCGGCGGCCGTCAGCGGCTACCGGCCACCGCGCACCGGCACGGAGCGCACGCTCGCCCGGATCTGGGCCGAGGTCCTGCACGCGGACCGGGTGGGCGTCGACGACGACTTCTTCGACCTCGGCGGCGACTCGATCCGCGCCGTACGCATCAGCGGCGCGGCCCGCGAGAGCGGCATGCCCGTGTCCATCCCCGACCTCTACGAGTGCCGCACCGTCGGCGCGCTCGCCCGGCGTGCGGACGAGGCACCCGGTACGCGCGACGGCGAGGGAGCCGTACGAGAGCGCTCCGCACCGTTCTCACTCCTCGACCCCGAACGGCGCGCCGACTTCGGCGACGACGTCGTGGACGCCTACCCCATGACGACCCTTCAGCTCGGCATGGTCTACCACATGGCCTCCGACCCCGAGCGCCTGCCGTACCACAACGCGGCCGGCTACCGCGTGCCGCTGCGCTTCGACGAGGAGAGCTTCCGGCGCGCCCTGCGGGCCGTCGTGGCACGCCATCCGGTGCTGCGCACCGCCCTCGACCCGACCGCAGCGCCCGAACCGCTGCAAATCGTGCTCCGCGAGGCGGAGCCGGTCCTCGCCGTCACCGACCTGCGCGGGCTGCCGAAGACGCAGCAGGAGGAGCAGATCGACCGGGCGGTCGCGGCCGAGCGCCGGCAGCCCTTCGACCACCTGGCGCCGCCGCTGCTGCGCTTCGCCGTCCACGTCTGCGACGACAGCGCGTTCCACTGGACCGTTGTGGAGCACCACGCCATTCTCGACGGCTGGAGCCTCTGGTCGACGCTCTCCGAGATCCTCGCGCACTACCTCGGCCTGCTTGAGGGGCGCGCACCCGCCGAGGAGCCGCCGCCCGCCTCGGTCTTCCGCGACTTCGTGGCGGCCGAGCGCAGGGCCGTCGATTCCGCG
This sequence comes from Streptomyces sp. NPDC087906, assembly GCF_055584925.1. Lineage (NCBI taxonomy): Bacteria > Bacillati > Actinomycetota > Actinomycetes > Kitasatosporales > Streptomycetaceae > Streptomyces > Streptomyces sp. NPDC087906. The sequence continues at coordinate 45,739 of NZ_JBVJLC010000002.1, read as the reverse complement.
GGCGCCGCCCGGTTCTGGGCGGAGACACTCGCCGGTTACGACCCGCTCACCCTGCCCGCACCGCCACGGCCCGCCGCCGGAACAGGGCGCAGGGACACCCATGTCCCGGTGCGACTGGCAAGCCAGGTCGAGGCCTTCGCCCGACGTCTCGGCGTCCCGGAGAAGACCGTCTACCTCGCCGCACACCTGCGGGTGCTGGCCGGACTGACCGGCCGCCAGGACGTGTGCTGCGGCATCACACTCAACGGACGGCTGGAGGAGACGGGCGGCACGGACGTGCGCGGCCTGTTCCTCAACACCGTCCCGCTGCGCACCCGGGTGGACGCCGAATCCGGTACGGAGCTGGTCGAGCGGGTCTTCGAGGCCGAGCGCCGCATCCTGCCGCACCGCAGGACGCCGCTGGCGCGCATCCACCAGATCGCCGGGCGGCACGAGCTGTTCGCGACGAACTTCGTCTACAACAACTTCCACGTGGCACGCGAGACCCTCGGCGCCGAAGGGGCCAGGCTGCTCGCCGACCTCGGCGACCTGACGGCCGCCAGGCGCGAGGAGCCGGCCGACGTGCCGCTGACCCTCACGATCTTCAAGAACCCGCTGGTGGGCGGCGTCCAGCTCTGCATGGACCACGACACCGAATACCTCCCGGCCGAGCAGGCCGACAGCGTCGCCGAGCGGCACCTGCGCGAGCTGGCGACCCTCGTCGGCGCCGAGCGGGACACCGTCCGCCAGGACCTGGTCGCCGAGTTGTTCGCGGGTCAGGTGGCTTTGCGGGGTGGGGCGTTGGCGGTGGTCGACGGTGGGGGTAGTTCGTTGTCGTACGCGGGTCTGGACGCGTGGGCGGAGGTGGTCGCTGGGCGGTTGCGGGGTCTTGGGGTGGGGCGTGGTGATCGGGTGGGGTTGTGTTTGGGGCGTGGTGTGGGGATGGTCGCGGCGGTGCTGGGGGTGTGGCGTTGCGGGGCTGCCTATGTGCCGATTGATCCGGCCTACCCGCGGGACCGTGTGGCGTTCATGTTGAAGGATGCCGGTGTGCGTGTGGTGTTGGGCGAGGCCGGTGTCTTTCCGGAGCTGCCGGTGGGGGAGTGGGAGGTGGTGGAGCTGGGGGAGCCACCCGTGCCGGGTCAGGCGCCGGAGTGTGATGTGTCTGCGGCACGGCCGGTGGTGGAGGGTCCTGGGCCGGATGATCTGGCATATGTGATCTACACCTCGGGCTCCACCGGCACACCCAAGGGCGTGCAGGTCGAACACCGCTCGCTGGACAACCTGGTGGACGTCGTGCGCCAGGTGATGGACCTGTGTCCCGAGGACCGGCTGTGGCAGTTCGCCTCCTTCGGCTTCGACGTCTCCGTCGGCGACATGGTGGCCGCCCTCACCACCGGCGCGACCCTGCTGGTCTCACCCGGCGGGGCGCAGCGGGTCGGCGAAGGACTGCGCGAGTCGATGCGGGCACTGAGCCCCACCGTGCTGTCCCTGCCGCCCAGCGTCCTCGCGGGACTCGACCCCGCCGAACTGCCCCAGGTACGGCGGGTCGTGGTGGCGGGTGAGGCGCTGCCGCCGGCCCTCGCCGCCCGCTGGAGCCCCACGGCCGAGGTGGTCAACGCCTACGGCCCCACCGAGGACACCGTCTACGCCACCAGCCACCTCTGCGACCGAGCGGAGGAGGCGCCCATCGGCCGCGCCGTCCCGGGCACCACCGCGTACGTACTCGACGCGCGGGGCCTGCCCGTGCCCGACGGCGAGCGCGGTGAACTCTGCGTCGGCGGGGCCGGGGTGGCACGCGGATACCTGCGGCGTCCCGGGCTGACCGCGGACCGCTTCGTACCCGACCCGTTCGGCGAGCGGCCCGGGGCGCGGCTGTACCGTACCGGCGACCTGGCCCGGCGCCGTCCCGACGGCGTCCTCGACTACCTCGGCCGCGCCGATCAGCAGGTCAAGGTGCACGGCCAGCGCATCGAACCGGGCGAGGTTGAGGCCCGGCTGACCGAGCATCCCGGGGTCGGCGCCTGCGCGGTCGCGGCCGTCGGGGAAGGCACCGAGCGGCGCCTGGTCGGGTTCGTGGTGCCGGAGCGGGACGCTCCCGTTCCTGACCCGGCGGACCTGCGCGCCCGGCTGAGTTCACAGCTCCCGGCGTACATGGTGCCGACGGCGTTCGTACCGCTGGACGCCCTGCCGATGACCCCCAGCGGCAAGATCGACCGTGCGGCGCTTCCGCGCCTCGCCGACGCGGGCCAGGACACCGCACCAGCCGCCGCGGACGCCGGCCACCGGCCGCCCCGCACCGACACGGAACGCACGCTCGCCCGGATCTGGGCCGAGGTCCTGAAAGTGGAACTGGTGGGCCTCGACGACGACTTCTTCGACCTCGGCGGCGACTCCATCCGAGCCGTCCAGATCGCCTTCCGCGCCCAGCGGGAGATCGGACTCGCGCTGAAACCGGTCGACGTGCAACTCCACCCCACCGTAGCCGAATTGGCCGGCATCGCCGGAACCTGACCTGACCAACGAGGAGACCGACATGTTCGACGACGCACTCGGCCTGGACTACAAGGTCGTGCTCAACGACGAGGAGCAGTACTCGATCTGGCCCGCCGACCGCGAGAGCCCCGCCGGATGGCGGGAGGCCGGCCGGCAGGGCCCCAAGCCGGACTGCCTGGAATGGATCGAGCGCACCTGGACGGACATGCGCCCCCGCAGCCTGCGCGAGGCGATGGACCACTAGGGCCTGATCCGAACGACAGGCCCCAGCTCGTGTCCGCGAAGTCCATGAACTGGTCCGGCCCCTGACCTGATCAGGAACCACCAGCCAGAGAGGTGACGGCCGAAGCCGCCGTCCGGATGTGTGGAGGACGACCCGTGCCACGCGACACCGCTTCACTCGTGTACCAACCGAACGACACCACCCGTCCGTCCGGCGCACGGCCGGCTCCGCTGCCGGTGTCGTACGCCCAGCGCCGCCTGTGGTTCCTGTCCCAGGTGGAGGGCGTCGGCGCGACCTACAACCTGCCCTGGGCGACCCGGCTCACCGGCCCGGCCGACCCGGCCGCGCTGGAGGCGGCGCTCCGTGACGTCCTCGCCCGCCACGAGGCACTGCGCACCGTGTTCGAGGAACGTGCGGGCCTGCCGTACCAGCGCGTGCTGGACGAGCACGAGGCCGCGGGGCTCCTCGACTTCGCGGTGGTCGACGCGGGCAAGGACACGGACGCGGCCGTCGACCTGGCCGCGAGTCACGTGTTCGACCTTGCCACCGAACTGCCGCTGCGCGCCCGCCTGTTCCGCCGCGGCCCGCACGACCACGTACTGCTCCTGGTCCTGCATCACATCGCAGCGGACGGCTGGTCGCTGGGACGGCTGGCCCACGACCTGGCGACCGCCTACGCCGCCCGCAGGGCCGGCGAGTCCGCCGGCTGGCACCCGCTGCCCCTCCAGTACGGCGACTACACGCTGCGCCAGCGCTCCGTCCTCGGCGCCGAGGACGACCCGGACAGCGCCTTCAGCGTCCAACTCGCCCACTGGAAGGCGTCCCTGAGCGGCCTGCCCGAGGAGATCGCGCTGCCCGCCGACCGGCCCAGGCCGGCCGTGCCGGGCCGCGGCTCCGGCGTGGTTCCCTTCCGTATCGGCGCGATCGCGCACCGGCGGCTCGCCGCGCTCGCCCGCACCTGCCGTACCAGTGTGTTCTCCGCGTTCCAGGCGGGTCTCGCCACGCTGCTCTCGCAGTTGGGCGCGGGCACGGACATCCCGATCGGCTCCGTGGTCGCCGGGCGCACCGACGCGGACGTGGACGACCTGATCGGCTGTTTCGTCAACACCGTGGTGCTGCGCACGGATTGCTCTGGCGACCCGTCCTTCCGGGACCTGGTGAAGCGGACAGGGCGCGCGGACCTCGCCGCCTGGGCGCACCAGGACGTGCCCTTCGAGAGCGTCGTGGAGGCCGTCAACCCGCCGCGCGTGGCCGGGCGCACCCCGCTCTTCCAGGTCAGCCTCTCGGCCCAGGACGCGGCCGGCGCCGAAGGACCGGACCACGTCTCCTGGGCCGGTCTGCACGCCGAGCCGCATCAGGTGGGGCTCCAGCAGGCCAAGTTCGACCTCAGCTTCGGCTTCGCCGAGGACCGCTCGGCCGACGGCGAGCCCGCCGGGATACACGGCGTGGTGGAGTACGCCGCCGACCTGTTCGACCACGAGACGGCCGCGCTGATCTCCCGGTGGCTGGTCCGCGTCGTGGAGCGACTCGCGGCCGACCCCGAGCTGCCGATCGGCAGCGTGTCCCTGCTCTCGCCCGCCGAGCGGCGTGCGGAGCTGGAGCGCGGCGAGGACCCCGACAGCGCCTCGATCGCCGCCGCCTCCGCCACGAGCGTGCCCGCGCTGTTCGCGGCACGGGTCGCGGCCACTCCCTCGGCCGTGGCGGTCGTCGGCGACACCGGCGCTCTCACCTACGCCGACCTCGACAACCGGTCCGAACGGCTGGCCGCCGGGCTGGCCGGCCTCGGGGTGGCTGCCGGGGACGCCGTGGTCGTCGACATGGAGCGCTCCGTGGCGCTCGTGGTCGCGCTGCTCGGCATCCTCAAGGCCGGCGCGCACTACGTACCGCTCCACCCCGACCACCCGGGCGAGCGCGTCGAGTTGATGGCCCGCGAGACGGGTGCCCGCACCGCCGTCGCGGACGCCGCCCGGTGCGGCGACGGGTCCCGGCTGCCGGCCCGTCTGCACGTGCTGGCCGTCGCGCCGGACGGCGCGTGGGCCGACACCGGTACGCGCGGTGACACCGGTGCCGGTAGCGACACCGGTCCTGACAGCGAGACGCGCACCGGCGGCTCCCCCTTCGTCGAGGCCCCGGACTCCGGCCACCCCGACCTGGCCGCGTACGTGATGTACACCTCCGGCACCACCGGGCGCCCCAAGGGCGTGGCGGTCCGGCACCGCGACGTGGCAGCGCTCGCGGCGGACCCGTGCTGGCAGGGCGGCGCCCACCGACGCGTGCTGCTGCACTCCCCGCACTCCTTCGACGCCTCGACCTACGAACTCTGGGTGCCCCTGCTCAACGGCGGCACCGTGGTGGTCCATCCGGCGGGCACCGTCGACGCGAGGAGTCTGCGGCGGTCCGTCACCGAGCGGGGAGTGACCGGCCTCTGGCTGACGTCGGCGCTCTTCGACCTGGTCACCGAGGACAGCCCCGACTGCCTGCGCGGGGTGCGGGACGTGTGGACCGGAGGCGACGTGGTGCCCCCGAACGCCGTGCGCCGCGCCCTGGCCGCGTGCCCCGGCCTGGTCGTCCACAACGGGTACGGCCCCACCGAGACCACGACCTTCGCCGCCCGGCACGAGATCCGCGAGCCGGACGAGGCGGCCGGCCCGGTTCCCCTCGGCCGCCCGATGGCGGGCAACCGCCTGTACGTCCTCGACAGCCGCCTTGAGCCGGCCCCGCCCGGTGTGGTGGGTGAGCTGTACATCGCCGGATCCGGACTGGCGCTGGGTTATGTGGCCCAGTCCGCGCTCACTGCGGGACGCTTCGTGCCGTGCCCGTTCGGTCCGCCAGGTGAACGCATGTACCGCACCGGCGACCTGGTGCGCGGGACCCGGGACGGGCTCCTGTCCTTCGTCGGGCGCGCGGACGGACAGGTGAAGATCCGCGGTTTCCGGATCGAGCCCGGCGAGGTCGAGGCCGCGCTCACCGCTCACCCCTCGGTCGCACAAGCCGTCGTGACCGCGCCGCGCGACGCCTCAGGCGGCGGGCGCAGGCTCGTCGCCCACCTCGTGCTGAAAGGGCAGGCCCCGAGCGGCCACGAGGTCACCGAACTGACCGACGCGGTGCGCGAGTTCGCCGCAGAGCGGCTGCCCGCCTACGCGGTCCCCTCGGCCCTGGCCATTGTCGACGCCCTGCCGCTCACCGCGAACGGCAAGGTCGACCGCCGCGCACTGCCGGCCCCCGAGGCCCCGGCAGCCGGCGGACGCGAGCCGGCCGACGAGCGGGAACGCGGCCTGTGCCGCCTCTTCGCCGACATCCTGGGCATGGAGCGGGTCGGCCCCGACGACGACTTCTTCCGCGTCGGCGGCCACTCCCTCGCCGCCGTGCGCCTGGCCAACCGGATCCGCGAGGCACTCGGTGCCGACGTCTCGGTGAGCGATGTGTTCCGCACCCCCACAGCGGCCGGTCTCGCCCAACTGATCGCCGCGGGCACGACCACGCCCCGGGCCCGGCTGCGCCCCGCGGACCGGCCGGGGCGTATCCCGCTGTCCCACGCCCAGCAGGGCCTGTGGTTCCTGTCGCAGATGGAGGACCGTCCCGGCACGTACACCGTCCCCGTCGTGCTCGCCCTGACCGGCCACCTCGACCCGGACGCGCTCACCGCGGCGCTGGCCGATCTCGTCGGGCGGCACGAGGCACTGCGCACCCTGCACCCGACCGCGGACGGTGTGCCCAGGCAACAGGTGCTGGGTGCGGAGGAGATCGGCGACCTGCTGCCCGTCGCGTACGAGCACTGCGCCGCCGAGGACCTTCCCGCCCACCTGGACCGGGCCGCCACCCACACCTTCGACCTGGCCACCGAGCTGCCGGTCCGCGCCTGCCTGATCAGGACCGGCCAGCGGAACCACGTCCTGGTCCTGCTGCTCCACCACATCGCGGCCGACGGCTGGTCCATGGCGCCGCTGGGGCGGGACCTCTCCACCGCCTACGCGGCCCGGGTCCGCGGTCGGGCACCGGACTGGCAGCCGCTGCCCGTGCAGTACGCCGACTACACGCTGTGGCAGCGAGAGGTGCTGGGCGACCCCGGGGACCCGGACAGCCCGCTCGTACGGCAGGTGGACCACTGGCGGGAGGCGCTGCGGGGCCTGCCCGAGGAGACGGTCCTGCCGACCGACCGGCCACGGCCGTCCGTACCCACCTATCGTGCCGGGCGCGTCGTCTTCGAACTGGACGCCGCGCTGCACGAACACCTCGCCGACCTGGCGCGGCGCAGCGGCGTCACGCTGTTCGTCGTCCTGCGCACCGCGCTTGCCGCGCTGCTGCAGCGGCTGGGTGCCGGGGAGGACATTCCCATCGGCACGCCGGTGGCAGGCCGGCACGACGAGGCGCTCGACGAGCTGGTCGGCTGCTTCATCAACACGCTCGTGTTCCGCGCGGACCTGAGCGGTGACCCCACGTTCCGGGCACTGCTCGGACGGGGACGGGAGGCCGACCTCTCCGCCTACGCCCACCAGGACGTGCCGTTCGAGCGGGTGGTGGAAGCGGTCAACCCGGTACGGGAAGCGGGCCGCAACCCGCTGTTCCAGGTAGGCATCCAGTTGGAGCAGACAGCCGACGCGGCCCTGGACCTCCCCGGGCTGACGCTACGTCCCGTCGAGGCCGGCGGCGGCACCGCCAAGTACGACCTGAACGTCGGCATCGCCGAGAGCCATGACCGAGGCCTCCCCTCCGGCCTGCGCGGAGTGATCGAGTACGCCGAAGACTTGTTCGACCGGGAGTCGGCCGAGGCGCTGGCTGAGCGGTTCGCCCGGCTGCTCGCACACGTGGCGAAGGATCAGGACGCGCCGCTCTCCCGGCTCGACGTGATGTCACCGGCGGAGCGGACGATGCTGGTGTCGGGGTGGAACAACACGGCGCTCGCGGTGCCGCCCGGGTCCGTGACCGGTGTGTTCGAGGACCAGGCGGCCAAGGAGCCCGCCGCGACGGCGCTGGTGTGCCACGGCCACCGGCTGTCCTTCGGCGAGCTGAACGCACGGGCGAACCGCGTGGCGCGGCTCCTCGCGGCCCGCGGGATCGGACCCGAGCACCGCGTGGCGCTGGTGCTCCCGCGCTCCGAACTGATGGTGGTGGCGCTGCTGGCGGTGCTGAAGGCGGGCGGGGCGTACGTCCCCGTCGACCCGGAGTACCCCGCCGAGCGCATCGCCTACCTGTGCGAGAACTCGCAGGCGACGCTGGTGCTGACCGAGAGCGCCGTGGCCGACCGCGTCCCGGCAACGGACGCCCGGCACCTCGTGCTGGACGCTCCGGACACCGTCGCCGAACTGACCACGCAGGCGCCAGAGGACCTGACGGACGCCGAACGCCGTTCCCCGCTGCTGCCCGCGCACCCCGCGTACGTCATCTACACCTCCGGGTCGACCGGCAGGCCCAAGGGCGTCGTCGTCGAGCACGGCGCGCTCACCAACCTGCACTGGGCGATGCGCGAGCGGATCTGCCCGGCCATGGGGCAGGCCGGCGAACGGCGCAGGCGCGTCGCCCACACCACCTCGTGGTCGTTCGACGTCTCCCTGGACGGGCTGTTCTGGATGCTCGCGGGCCACGAACTGCACCTGATCGACGCCGACACCCGCTTCAGCGCCGACCTGCTGGTGGCCTACCTCCACAAACACGGCATCTCGGTCCTCAGCCTCACCCCCACCTACCTCACCCAGCTCCTGCGCGCCGGCCTGCTCTCCGCAGGCGGCGCGGTCGACCACCTGCTGATCGCAGGCGAGGAGCTGCCGCCCGCCCTGTGGAAGCGGCTGAGCGCACAGCCGCAGGTCACGTCCATCAACCTGTACGGCCCCACCGAGTGCACCGTCTACGCACTCACCGCCCCCGTCAGCGCCGCCGCCGAACCGGTCATCGGAACACCGATCGGCAACATCCGCGCCCACCTCCTCGACGCCGCGCTCAACCCCGTACCGCCCGGCACCGCGGGAGACCTCTGGCTGTCGGGGGAGGGGCTGGCGAGGGGCTATCTCGGCAGGCCCGCACAGACCGCGGAGCGCTTCGTCCCCGACCCGTTCGGCGCGCCGGGCTCCCGGATGTACCGCACGGGCGACCGGGGCCGCCGCCAGGCCGACGGGCAGCTCCGCTACCTGGGGCGCAGCGACGCGCAGGTCAAGATACGCGGCCACCGCGTCGAACTCGGCGAGGTCGAGGCGGCCCTGGCACGCCGTCCGGACGTCGCCCAGGCGGCGGCCGTTGCCCGCACCGGGCCGTCCGGCGACAAACGGCTGCTCGGCTATGTCGTCCCGGCCGCGGCGGGCACAGCGCTCGACGGCGCCGCCGTCCTCGACCAGCTCGCCCAATCGCTCCCCGCCCACCTGCTGCCGAGCGCGGTCATGGTCCTCGACGCCCTGCCGCTGACCGGCAACGGCAAGGTGGACCGTGCCGCACTGCCGGAACCGGACTTCACCGCCGCCACCGGCCGACGAGAACCGGCCAACGAGCGGGAACGGCAGGTCTGCGACCTGTTCGCCGACATCCTGAGCCTGCCGCGCGTCGGCGCCGACGACGACTTCTTCCGCCTCGGCGGCGACAGCATCCTGTCCATCCAACTCATCAGCCGCGCCCGCAAGCTCGGGATCGCCCTGCGCCCCAAGGACGTGTACCGCCACAAGACCCCCGCCGCCCTCGCCCGCCTGGCCGGCCTGCCGGACGCCGGCCACGCCACCGGCGCGACCCGCCCGGCCGACCCACCGTCCGGGCGCGCCCCGCACACCCCGATCATCGCCTCCTACCTGGAGAACCTCCGCGGCGCCGAGCCGTTCTGCCAGTCGGTCCTGCTCCGTACCCCGCCCGCCGCCACGGAGGAGACACTGCGCACGGCCGTACGCACCCTGGTCCACCACCACGACGCCCTGCGCCTCCGGCTCGTCCGGGACGCGGACACCGGTCAGGGTCCCGCCGTCGACATCCTCCCCAAGGACTCCACCGACGCCCTCACCGACCTTGTCCGCTTCGACTCCCGAGGGCTGCGGGGAGCCGCGCTGCGCGAGGCCCACGCCCGCGAGCACGACCGCGCGGCCGGGCGCCTCGACTCCGCCGCCGGCCGGATGGCGACAGCCACCTGGTTCGACGCGGGACCCGGCAGCCCCGGCCAACTCCTCCTGGTGGTGCACCACCTGGCCGTGGACGGCGTCTCCTGGCGCATCCTCGGCGCCGACCTGGAGCGGGCCTGGCAGGCCGCGGCGGCCGGCCGGCCACCTGCCATGGCCGCCGTCGGCACCTCCTACCGCGCGTGGGCCAAGGCCCTGCGGGCCGAGTCCCGCACCGCCGCACGGATCGCCGAACTGCCCTGGTGGGAGCGGGTCCTGGCCGACCCGGGGCCGCCGCTCGGCCACCGGCCGGTCGACCCCGCGCGCGACACCTTCGGCACCGTCCGCCACCACACCTCCGTACTGTCCGAGGACACCACCCGCGCCCTTCTCGGACCCGCTCCCGCCGCCCTCGGCACCGCGATCGACACGATCCTGCTGGCCGCCCTCGGTAATGCGGTCGCCGGCTGGCAGCACGCCACCGGGCGGCCCACCGGCCCGTTGGTGGTCGAGATCGAGGGCCACGGCCGCCAGGAGTTCCACGACGGCCTCGACCTCTCACGCACCGTCGGCTGGTTCACGAGCTTCCACCCGCTGCGCCTGATGCCCGACCGGGACCCGGACGCCGCACTGCGCCAGGCCCACGGCGAGCACGAGGGCACCCCGGAGGACGGACTCGGCTTCGGCCTGCTGCGCCACCTCAACCCCGAGACGGCGCCGCGCCTGCGCCGCCTGCCCGCCGCACAGATCGGCCTGAACTACCTCGGACGCTTCACCACATCGGCGGCCCGGGACTGGACCCCGGCCCCCGACTCCGTGATCGGCAGCGGCGTCGACCCGGCCATGCCGGTCCTGCACGGACTCGAACTGTCCGCTCTCGCCGTCGAGAACGCGGGCACCGTCAGGCTGGAGACCACCTGGGCCTGGCCGTCCGGACTGTTCGACGAGTCCGACATCCACGCACTGTCCGCGCGGTGGGACCGCGCCGTCGATGCACTCACCGCGGGCGCGTCCCGCGCATCCAGCCAAGCTGCCGAATCCCGGCAAGACGCCCACGATCCACGAGACAAGGGGCCCGCATGACCACCGTCGATGCCGCTTACCAAGAGATCACGCAGGCCCAACTGCTGCCGCGGATGATCCGCCTGGGTGACAACCTCTACGGCGCGTCCTTCTCCCTCATGAAGCTCGTGCCGGCCCGCCACATCCTCCTCAAGGCCGTCGAGCGCGGCCTCCTCGGTCCCGACACCGAGATCGTGGAGACCACCTCCGGCACCTTCGGCCTGGCCCTCGCCATGCAGGCAGCGCTCCTCGGACGGCGCCTGACGCTCGTCAGCGACCCCGTGCTGGACGTCAACCTGCGCCGCCGCCTCCTCGACCTCGGCACCCGCGTCGAGGTGTGCGAGCAGCCCCTGCCCGTCGGCGGCTACCAGGAGTCCCGGCTGCGCAGGCTCGCCGAGATCCAGGCCGAGAACCCCGACACCTTCTGCCCCGAGCAGTACACCAACCCGGACAACCCCGCTTCCTACGCGATCGTCGCCGAGCACCTGGCGGCGACCGTCGGCCCGGTCGACTGCGTGATCGGCCCCGTCGGCTCCGGCGGATCGATGTGCGGCACCGTCGGAGCTTTGCGCTCGGCGCGCCCCGACGTCACAGCCGTCGGCGTCGACACCCACCGCAGCGTGCTCTTCGGGCACCAGGACGGCAGCCGCACCCTGCGCGGCCTCGGCAACAGCCTGATGCCCGCCAACCTGGACCACACCGCCTTCGACGAGGTGCACTGGTGCACACCCGCCGAGGCGTTCGCCGCCACCCGCAGGCTGCACCGGGAACACGCCCTCTTCCAGGGCCCGACCAGCGGCGCCAGTTACCTGGTCGGACGCTGGTGGGCCGCCCGCCACCCCGACGCCCGGTGCGTGGTGATGCTGCCGGACGAGGGATACCGCTACCAGGAGACGGTCTACGACGACAGTTGGCTGGCCGCGCAGGGCCACGACGTCCACGGCCTGCCCCAGGCGCCCGCCGAGGCCACCGACCCGACCCTGCCGACCCCCGCCTGGTCCCGCTACGCGTGGGGGCGCCGCAGCTACGAGGACGCCACAGGCCAGATACGGCCGCAGCGCGCCGTCGCCGCGGGGGCCCTGCGATGAGCGCCTCGCAGGGACGGCTCACCGCGACCGTCGGCAGGCGCACCCAGCGCCTCGTCTACGCCCAGCCCACACACGCGGAGATCAGCCGCGAGCTGCTGCTGACGAGCACCGTCGACCGCGCCCACCTGGTCATGCTCACGGACTGCAAACTCATCGACCCCGCGGACGCCCAGGCTCTGCTGCGGCAGATCGAGCGGCTGCGCGCCGACGGCTTCACCGCCCTGCACGGGGCGCCGGCCCCGCGCGGGCTCTACCTCGCCTACGAGAACCACCTGATCGACGCGCTCGGCGCCGAAACCGGCGGCCGGCTGCACACCGGCCGCTCCCGCAACGACCTGAAGGCCACGGTGCAGGCCATGGCCCTGCGCACCACCCTCGGCGAGCTGGAGTCCGAACTGGTCCGCCTGCAGGCGGTGCTGCTGGCCCGCGCCCGCACCCACCGGGACGTGGTGATGCCCGTACACACCCACTACCAGGCCGCCCTTCCCATCACCTACGGCTACTACCTGACGGGCGTGGCCCTGGCCCTCGGCCGCGACATCGCGGCGCTGCGCGACGCCGCCGCCGGTCTGGACCGCTGCCCGATGGGCGCGGCCGCCGCCGCCGGCTCCGAACTGCCCATCGACCCCGGGCAGGTCGCCCGACTCCTCGGTTTCGCCGGACCGGCGCGGCACGCGCTCGACGCGGTCGCCAGCCGGGACACCGCGCTGCGCGCCCTGGCGGCGGCGGCCGGGGCCGCGCTGACCGTCTCCCGCCTCGGCACCGACCTCCAGCTATGGAGCACGGCCGAGTTCGGCTTCATCACCTTCCCCGACCGGCTGGTCGGCGGCAGCTCGGCGATGCCGCAGAAGCGCAACGCCTTCCTGCTGGAACACGTCAAGGCCAAGGCCGGCACGGCGATCGGGGCCTGGACGGCGGCGGCGGCGATGACCAGGTCCACCCCGTTCACCAACTCCATCGAGGTAGGCACCGAGGCGATCGGCGCCGCGGCGCCAGGACTGCGCGCCGTCGCCGACGCCGTACAACTCGCGCAGAGCCTGGTCGTAGGGGCCCGTCCGGTGCCGGAGCGGATGCTCCGACGAGCGGAGGAGGGCTTCGTCGGGGCGACAGCCCTGGCCAATCTCCTGGTCGGGTCCGGCGTCCCGTTCCGCACCGCGCACCGGGACATCGGCGCCGCAGTGCGCCGCGCGGTCGAGCGGGGCGAGACGCGCCTCGCGCGCGAGGACCTGCCCGCCGAACTCGCCGACACGGAGCTGTCCCTCCCCGCCCTGGCCATGCGCCAGAAGTCGGGCGGCCCCGGCGACTTCCCGCAGTTGTACGACGACGCCCTCACCGACTGCCGAACCCACACAACACGCGCCGCCCACCGCCGAGCAGCCCTGGCGGCCGCCGACCAGTCCCTGACCGAGGCCGTAACGGCCCGCCTCGCCGGTGGTGACGCCCGATGACCCCCGCCCGATTCACCGCACCGGCCCCCGGAGCGTCCACATACAAGCCCGGCACCCCGCTGCCCGCCCCGGCCTTGGCGGACTTGGCCGAAGCCGCGACCGCCCGCGTCGCCAACAGCCCGGCCCGGACCGCTGGTGGTGACGTCCGATGACCCGCGCCCCATTCACCGCACCCGCCTCCGGCGCCTCGCTACCGACCCTGGCCGTGGGGGACGTGGCCGCCGCCGGCCAGGTCCTGGCCGAGGCAGTGACTGCCCGACTCGCCGACAGTCCGGCCTTGACCGCTGGTGGTGACGTCCGGTGACACGCGCCCCATTTACCGCCCCCGGCCCCGGCGCGTCGCTACCGGCCCTGGCCGTGGTGGACCCGGCAACCGCCGCTGGCCAGGCCCTGGCCGAGGCCGTGACCGCCTGCCTCATCGGCCGTCCGGCCCGGACCGCTGGTGGTGACGCCCGATGACCCACGACTCGTTCACCGCACCCGCCCCCGGCGCCTCGCTACCGACCCTGGCCGTGGGGGACTTGGCCGCCGCCGCCGGCCAGGCCCTGGCGGAGGCCGTGACCGCCCGCCTCATCGGCCGTCCGGCCTTGACCGCTGGTGGTGACGTCCGGTGACACGCGCCCCATTTACCGCTCCCGCTCCCGACCTGTCCCCGCACGAGGCCGTGACCGCCCGCCTCGCCGTCCTTCCGGCCCTGACTGTTGGCGGTGATGTCCGATGATCCGAGCCCCGTTCACCACACCCGCGCCCGGCGCGTCCCCGAACGAGCCCGGCTATCCGCTGCCCGTTCTGGCGCTGGTGGGCCTGGCAGCCGTCGACCGAGCCGAGGCCGAGGCCGTGACCGTCTGCCTCGCCGGCCGTCCGGTCCTGACCGTCGGTGGTGATGTCCGATGACCTGCGCTCCGTTCACCCCACCGGCCCCTGGCGCGTCCGAGTACGAGTCCGGCGCCCCGCTGCCCGCCCTGGCCCTGGTGGACTTGGCCGCCGACGGCCAGGCCTTGGCCGAGCCCGTGACCACCCGCCTTGCTGGCCCACCGACCCGGACCGCTGGTGGTGATGTCCGATGATCCGCTCCCCGTTCACCGCATCCGCCCCCGGTCCGTCCCTGTACGAGTCCGGCGCCCCGCTGCCCGCCCTGGCCCTGGTGGACTTGGCCGCCGACGGCCGGGCCTTGGCCCAGGCCCTAACCGCCCGCCTCGCTGGCCGTCCGGCCCGAACCGCTGGTGGTGACGTCCGATGACCTGCGCCCCATTCACCGCACCCGTCCCTGGTCCGTCCCTGTACGAGCCCGGCGCCTCGCTGATCGCACCGGCCTTGGTGGACTCGGCAACCGCCGTTGGCCAGGCCCTGACCGCCCGCCTCGCTGGCCGTCCGGCCCGAACCGCTGGTGGTGACGTCCGATGACACGCGCCCCATTCACCGCACCCGCACCCGCACCCGCCCCCGGCCCGTCCCCGTACGAGCCCGGCGCCCCGTTGCCCGTCCTGGCCCTGGTGGAGAGCAACACCACCGGCTCCGGCCGGGAGTTCTGCGCCGCCGCCCGGCGGCTCGGGCTGCGTCCCGTCGTCCTCACCGCGCGCCCTGAGCGCTACCCCTATCTGGCCCTCGACGCCGTCGATCACCTCCTCGTCGACACCGGTGACCCGGCCGCCGTACTGGAGGTCTCCGCGAAACTCGCCACCGACCCCGGGGGCCTGCGCGGCGTCACCTCCAGCTCCGAGTACTTCGTCGCCACGGCCGCCGCCACCGCCGCTGCGCTCGATCTGCCCGCCCCCGACGCCGCAGCGGTGGCCCGCTGTCGGCAGAAGGACGTCCAGCGCGCCGCGCTCGCGGCCGCGGGCCTCGCCCTCCGCTTCCGCGCGGTCGCCGATACGGCCGGCGCCCTCGAAGCCGCCCGCGACATCGGCTACCCCGTCGTCGCGAAGCCCACGACCGGGTCCGGCTCGGTCGGGGTGCGGCTGTGCGCCGATCCCGGCAGCCTGCTGCGGCACGCCCGTACCCTCCTCGCAGCCGAGACCGACGAACGCGGCCGGCCGGTGCCCCGCCGGCTCCTGGTCGAGCAGTACGTCGACGGCCCGGAGTACTCCGTCGAGACCTTCGACGGCACCCCGGTCGCGGTCATCGGCAAACACCTCGGCCCCGAGCCGCACTTCGTGGAGAGCGGCCACGACTTCCCCGCCGACGTGCCCGACGAGACGGCGGGCGCCCTGTGCGCAGCCGCCCTCGCCGCGCTCCAAGCGCTCGGCCTCGGCTGGGGCGCCGCCCACACCGAACTGCGCCTCGGCCAGGACGGGCCCGTCGTCATCGAGGTCAACCCGAGGCTCGCCGGCGGCATGATCCCCGCGCTGGTCCGCCTCGGCAGCGGCACTGACCTGGTGGCCTGCGCCGTCGCCGGCGCCGCCGGGGACACGGCCGTACTCCGCACGCGTCCACGCCGCCACGCGGCCATCCGCTTCGCCGTCGCCCGCGTGCCAGGAACGGTCGCCTCGCTCGACGGACTCGAAGCCGCCCGGACCGTCCCCGGCGTGGAACGCGCCGAGTTCACCACCGCTCCCGGCGACCAGATCACGATCACCCACTCCTTCCGCGACCGCGTCGGCTACGCCCTCGCCGCCGCAGACCTCACAGCCACAACCCCGTCGGCCGCCGGCCCCCACGCCCACAACACCCACACCGCCGCGGCGCGTGCCGAACGCGCCGCCGGCCTGCTGACCGTCACCACCGCACCGGAGAGGACGCCATGAGCGAGAGCAGCACCGCCACCGCGCCGAGCAAGCGGCTCCCCGCGACCAGAATCGGCCGCTGGACCGTTCCCGGCGACGCCACGGCCACCGGCCTCGGCCATGTGCGCGTGCCCGTGCACGAGGACCTGGCCTCCGCCGTACGGCAGTTGGCCGCAGCGGAGGGGACCGAGCCCGAGGCCGTGCTCCTCGCCGCCCATCTCAAGGTGATCGGGTCCCTTGCCTCCGAGCGCGAAGTCGTCACCGCGCTACGCCTACGGCCCGGCGGCCCGGCTCCGCGCTGCCAGGCGGCGCTCGTCGACGGACCCTGGCGCGCGCTGCTGGCCACCGCCCGCACCGCGCTCGACGCCGCGGCCCGCACCGCGCTCGACGCTGCGGCCCGCACCGCAGCCGACGCCGCCGCCCGCCCCGACCCCGTAACGTCGGCCGACAGCGCGGAACCCGAGGACGACCCCATCGAGACCCAGCTCGACCTGAGCGCCCTGCACGGCGCACCGCCCGCCGCCGACGAGACACCGGAACCGTACGTCGTCCTGCGGATCGCCTACGAGGCCGACGGCGACGGGTTCGCCCTGCGCGTGTCCTTCCGCCAGGACGCCTTCCGGCGCGACTTCGCCGAGCGCGTCGCCGGCTACGAGCTGACGGCCCTGCGCCTGCTGACCGCCGACCCCGCGGCCGCACACCACGAGCAGACCCTGCCGACGGCCGAAGAGGTGGCCCACCAGCGCGACGGACTCGCCGGCCCAGAACACCCTCTGACGGAGCGCACGTTCGCCGAGCTGTTCGAGGAGCAGGTGGCCCGCACCCCCGCGGCCGTCGCCGCCGTCCACGGTGACCGCCGCTGGACGTACGGCGAACTCAACCGCCGGGCGAACCGGGTGGCCCACCGCCTGCTCGACTCCGGCCTCGCCCCGCAGGACGTCGTCGCCGTGGTGACCGACCGCACCCTGGAGTGGCTCGCCGCTGTGTTCGGGGTCCTGAAGGCGGGCGGCGCCTACTTGCCCGTCCGCCCCGACTTCCCGCCCGCCCGGATCGCGACCCAACTGGAGCGCAGCGACTGCCGGTTCGCCGTCGTGGAACCCGCGGCGGAAGAGGCGCTGCGCACCGCCGCGAAGGAGGCGAGCCGTGAGTGCGCCGTCCTGCTGACGGGGCCCGACCTGGAGGACGCGCCAGGAGCCGGCATCGGCGTCGGAGCCGACACCGACACCGACACCGACACCGACCCGAACGTCCCCGTCGCCCCCGACCAGCTCGCCTACGTGTACTTCACCTCCGGCTCCACCGGCGCCCCCAAGGGCGCCATGTGCGAACACGCGGGGATGCTCAACCACCTCGCCATGAAGATCGAGGACATGGACATCCAGGCCGGCGACACCGTCACCCAGACGGCCTCCCAGTGCTTCGACATCTCCTTGTGGCAACTGGCGGCGCCGCTCCTCGCGGGCGGCACCACCGAGATCATCGACACCGGAGTGCAGCTCGACGTCGCACGCTTCACCGACCGGATCGCCCAAGGAGGCGTCCAGGTCATCCAGATCGTGCCCTCCTACCTCGACGTGCTGCTCACCCACCTCGAACGCCATCCGCGCCCGCTCGGGGACCTCAAGACCGTCGCCGTCACCGGTGAAGCGCTGCGCCACGAACTCGTCCGCCGCTGGTTCGCCCTCCACCCCGGCATCACCCTGGTCAACTGCTACGGAGCCACCGAGGTCTCCGACGACACCATGCACGGCATCCTGCACGCGCCGCCCGCCCGGGACTTCGTCACCGTCGGCAACAGCCGCCGCAACGTCGCGACCTACATCGTCGACGAACGGCTGCGCATGGTGCCGCTCGGCGCCCCCGGCGAGATCGTGTTCTCCGGCGTCGGCGTAGGACGCGGCTACATCAACGATCCCGAGCGCAGCGCGCACGCCTTCACCGCGGACCCCTACCGGCCGGGCTCCCGGCTCTACCGCACCGGCGACTTCGGCCGATGGCTGCCGGAAGGGGAGATCGAGTACCTGGGACGGCGCGACGAGCAGGTGAAGATCCGCGGCTACCGCATCGAGATCGGCGAGATCGAGAACCGGCTGACCCGCATGCCGTCCGTCGGCCAGGCCGCCGTCATCGTCGAGACGCACCCCGACGGCGGCCGGAGCCTCACCGCCTTCTACGCCGACCCGGACGGCGTCCCGGCGGCAGACGCCGTCGAGGCCGCCGACCTGCGCGACTTCCTCGCCGCAGGGCTGCCCGACTACATGATCCCGTCGTACTTCCACCGGCTCGACGCTCTCCCGCTCAACGAGAACGGCAAGATCGACAAACTCCGGCTGGCGGGCCGTGCGGCCGAACTACGCCGTGACGCCGACGCCTACGAGCCGCTCGCCACCCCGACCGAACGGCGGCTGGCCGCTGTCTGGGCCGAAGCCCTGGGCATCCCCGTCAGTCGCATCGGACGCAACGACGACTTCTTCCGGCACGGTGGGACCTCCCTGTCCGCCGTCCGCATGCTCGTCGGCCTGGACCGGGCGGTCTCGTTGCGCCGCCTGATGGCCAGTCCGGTCCTACGTGACGTCGCCGCCGCCGTCGACGAGCACACGTCCGACACGCACACCGGGACAGGCGCCACGGCGGCAGGCGCCACGGGGGCCGACGGATCCGAACTGCCCCTCCTGCAACCGATGTCGGCGCCCGAGCACACCCGGGCGACCCTGGTGTGCTTCCCCTACGCCGGCGGGAACGCCGTCAACTTCCAGCGCCTCGCCGCCGTCCTCACCCCGGCGGGGATCGCCGTCATGGCCGCGGAGCTTCCCGGCCACGATGTCGCCCGTCCCGGCGAGACCCTCGCAGACCCCGAGGAGGCGGCCCGCAGGGCCCACCGCGAACTGGCCTCCGTCGAGGGCGCCGTCCTGATCTGGGGCCAGTGCGCGGGCGCCGCTCCCGCCCTCGCGCTCGCCCGGCTCCTGGAACGGGAGGGCCGCCCCGCCGCGGGCCTCTTCCTCGCCGCCACCCTCCTGGAGGACCCCGAAACCCTCCGCGGCGAAGCCGCCGAGATCGGGGCCCTGACCGACCAGCAGATCGTCTCGCTCCTGCACGGCGATACTGCCTACGTCGAGTTGGACCTGCTCAAGGACGAGCGCGCCCGCCTCCTCGGCCGGGCCTACCGGCACGACGTCGCCACCGCCAACCGCTACCTGGCCGAGGTCCAGCACGACGCCGCGCCGAGGCTGAGCACCCCCGTCGTCGTCATCACCGCCGACGACGACCCCGCCACCCCCGCCGACCGGGCGCGCCACCACGACTGGGGGAAGCTCGCCACCACCGTCGACCTGCACCCGCTTGAGCGCGGTGGCCACTACTTCCTGCGTACGGCCCCCGAGCAGACCGCCGAACCCGTCCTGGGCATCCTCAGCACGGCGCCGCGACCGGCCCCTGCCGCCCCCGCAACCGGACGGCGGTCGGCCTGACGATGCCCAGCACCCTTCTCCCCGAAGCCGCCGTCCAGCCGGGCCGCCGTCGGGCCGTGGGCGTGAGCACCTGCTACGGAACGTTCGGCGAACTCCTGCAAGGCGCCCTGCCCAGCGACGGGAGCGACGGCGACTTCCTCGTCACGCTCCCGATCGCCCGCTGGTCCGCCGCGCGGTTCACCTGGGACGCCCCGGCGGCGGGTGTGCGAGTGCAGCCGGCCCACAAGCACAAGGCACAGCGGATGGCGGCCGCCGTGCTGGAGGCCTTCGGCGCCGCCCCCGGCGGTGAGCTGGTCATCGAAGGCGACCTGCCGGAGGGAAAGGGGTTCGCCAGCTCGTCGGCCGATCTGGTGGCCACCGCGCGCGCCGTCGCCAACGCCCTGTCCGTGACGCTGCCCGAACCCCTGCTGGAGCGGCTGCTGTCCCGGATCGAACCGACCGACGGCGTGCTCTACCCGGGCATCGTCGCCTTCGACCACCGCGCCGTCCGGCTGCGCTCCCGGCTCGGCAGCCTCCCCGAGGCCGTGATCATCGGGGTCGACGAGGGCGGCGAGGTCGACACCGTCGCCTTCAACCGCCACCTGCCCGCGTTCACCCGCCGTCAGAGGCTGGTCTACGCCGGGCTGCTGGAGGGGATGGCCGAGGCCGTGGCGCGCCGCGACCTGTCCGCGGTCGGCGCGCTCGCCACCCGCAGTGCGCTGATGAACCAGGACCGCTGCCCCAAGCGCATGCTGGAGCCGGTGCTGAGGATAGCGCTGGAGGTCGGAGCCCTCGGCGTCACCGCGGCCCACAGCGGCACGATGCTGGGCATCGTCCTCGACCCCGCCGACCCGGCCTACCTCGGCCGGTTCGCCGCTGCCCTGGACGCCTGCTCCGAACTCGAACGCGAGGTGACCCTGCATCGCACTCTGAGCTTCGACCACCGCTAGATCAGTTCGTCCTCCGGCCCGACGAGTCGGGCCGGAGGACGAACGGCGAGCACGGCCGCCGGGCCACCGTCAGGAGGACAGCAGCCGGCCCATCTCCGCGAGGACCTGTTCGGTGTGTTCCCGGAGGTAGAAGTGGTCGCCGGTGAAGATACGACGAGCGAAGGAGCCGCTGGTGAACGCCTCCCACCCGGCGATCAGTCCAGGGTCGGCCAGGAGGTCGTCCGCGCCGCCGAACGCGGAGACCGGGCACGAGACCGTCAGGCCCGGCTCCGGCCGCCACCGCTCCAGGAGGGTCAGGTCGGTACGGATCATGGGCAGCGCGAAGTCCATGAGTTCGGCGTTGCCCAGCACTTCCGGCGGCGTGCCGCCCAGGCCGGCCATCGCGTCGAGGAGTTCGCCGTCCGGGAGGGGATGGAGAAGACGCGCGGGGGGCACCCCAGGCGCACGGGAAGCGGACACGAACAGGTGCGAGACCCCGCCCGCACCGTGGCCGACGCCCTTGGCACGGGCGTCTTCGAGTGCCGTCGCGACGGCGAAGGCGATGTGCGCGCCCATGCTGTGCCCGAAAAGCGCGAACGGCTCTGTCTCCCGGCCGAACACCTCCTCGGCCAGCGCGGTGACCAGCCGGTCCATGGTCCCGATGGGCTCCTCGGTCCAGCGGGTGCCGCGACCCGGCAGCTCGACCGGCACGATCTCGACCCCGTACGCCGCTGACTGCTCCATCCAGGGCCGGTACACGCTGGCCGCGCCGCCCGCGTAAGGCAGGCAGTAGACACGCCGAAGCCCCACCCCGGGCGGCCCGTCCGTCCACGGGCGCCACTGATCGGCGCCTGCACGTACACGCATCACGCCTCGCATTTCAGGGCCGGCCCGCGCGCGAGCAAGTCGTTCTGGTACGCGAAGACCACCGCCTGCAGACGATCCCGCAGCCCGAGCTTCCGCAGCATCTGAGAGACGTGGTACTTCACGGTCGGCTCGACGATGTGGAGCTGCCGCGAGATCTCGATGTTCGACATCCCCACCGCCAGATGCGCGAGGATCTCCTGCTCACGATGGGTCAGAAGACCAGGAAACAACCCGGGCCCGGCCGCGCACCGCTGGCTGCGCATCCACCCGAAGACCTCCCGCGCCACCTCCGGCGCGAGAAAGGCGTTACCACTGGCCAGCACGCGGATGGCCCGTGCGAAGTCGTCCGGATGGCTGTCCCGCGCCAGCAGCCCACTCACCCCGGCGCCCACCGCCTGGAGCGGATGCTGCCAGCCCTCCGGCACGACCATGACGACCCCGGGTGTGCCGAGTTCCGTACCGTCGGCATGGATCGCCCTCACCACGTCGAGCCCTTCCATGTCGGTGAACTCAAGTTCACATACGACGACGTCGGGGGACAACTCCTTGGCCGCACGAATGGACTCGACCCCGGTGGACGACTCACCGACCACCCTGATGTCGGGCTCGGTCCGCAGAGCGATCTCCAGCCCGTAGCGCATCATCGACGAGGGAACTGCCAAGAGCACTCGAATACTCAACTCCTTGCCCTTCCTGTCGCGTCTCCCGTGCCGACGGCCCGGTCTGATCATCTCGATGGTCGCAGCGAGAAAAGGCCACGGCCAGGCAGCACCCCGGCAACTTCCGACCAGACCCGGCAAACACCGATCCCGAACGGACAGGTCATGCATGCGCGGAAGGTCACCGAGTCGGACGGCAACGGCGCAACGGCGGAAGCCACTTGTGTCTACGACGCAGCAGGCACTCGCCTTCTCCAGCGCACCGACGCGAGCATCACGCTCCCCTTCGGCTCCACCGAACGAGCGTGGGAGCGGTGAGGATGGAAGATGGTCGTGATGGACGGTGAAGGGCCGCGGCTGAGCGGCGTCGCGCGAGCCGAGGCCGGATCGGGAAGCGCCGAGGGTTTTCTGGAGAAGCTTGAGTGCAGCGGCATGCCGCCGCTGCCCCTGGCGACCGGCCCACGGGCGGGGACTTCCGGGCCGACGTGGTGAGTCGGAACGGAGTCGGTGACGTCGGAGGGCGAGTGCTTCCGCGACGCCCGCTCCGCACGTGCACGCGACAGCGAGCTGTGGCAGGTCGAGGTGGTGACACGAGGACAGGTACGTGCCGAGCAGGGTGGCAGCACCGCCGTACTGGGCCCCACGGACCTCGTCCTGATCGACCCGGGTGCGGTCCGCCAGCTCCGCGGGCGCGGACGACGCGGCGCGTCTGGTCGGCGTACGGATCCGTGGTGACCGGAGCCCTGGGGCTCTGGCGTCTTCGCTCGTCCGGGACATGACGCGGAGCGTGGACGGGTTCCGCGCGCATGAGGCGGACCGGTCGGCGTGACGCGGATCGGTGCCCTCATCGCTACCCGGGAGGGCGCTCGTTGCGCACCGGCGGTCCCTCGGTGTACCCCCGTACCCGGGCGGGCACAGCATGGAGCCCCAGGAATGAACGGGCGGGCGGCAGGAACCTAATCGTCGCAGCCGACCCGGCCGCCCCCGGAGTACCTGGCGCCGTTGACCTCCACCCACCCCGTGATCTCGGCGCAGTAGGTGTTGGTGCCTGAGACGTAGACGCCTCCGGCGTAGGTCGAGTACGAGCCCCTGTCGTACCAAGAGGTCTGCCAGACGTAGCGGCGGACGCGAATCTCCATGTTGTGCGAGCCGGCCCGGTTGTCGAAGGTCATCGCGCAGTAGGTGCCGCTCCCCGCGTCGTCCATCCAGACCTGGATGTACCCCACGTTGTCCGACAGAGGCATGCGGGGGAGTGGGGTGCCTTTGCATGATGAGAACGGTCCAGCGTAACCGGGCGGGGCGTCGGCCGGATCGGTCGCCGACGCGATGCCCGGCCCGCCCAGCACCATCCCCGCCGCGAGTCCGCAGACCGCCGCGACGGATAGGACACACCTTCGGATCCTGCTCATTACAAGCCCCCTTGAGCCGGTAGCGACTGGATTCCACCCGAGACCGGCCCACCGTAGCGAACGGTCTGGCACGCGAGAAGCTGCCGATCGGGCGACAAGTCGCACACCCGTACGATGATGTCCCGCCGTATGACTTCGACGGCCCGTCGCACGGCGGGCGGCGCTCCGTAGGCCGGTGCGATGCGGCATGGCACGTGTTGCTGCTCGTGAGGCTCACCCCGAACTGCGGTACCGGCCTGAGCCGTTCTTGATCCGGTCGATGAAGCCGTGCACGCACGGATTACTGCAGCAGGCTTTGACGCGGGGCCAGCCCGGTCCGGTTCGCCAATCACTGCCCGAACCGGAATCCAAAACCCGTCCGAACTCACCGCCGGCGACCTCCGTCACTGCCCCCCGAACCGTCAGGACTCCTCGCCGACCGCATCGACCCCGCACTCCTCCAACACCTGCACCTGCCCCCCGACGACCTCGCCGTACTGCGGGAACACTGTGCCCCGGGAACACAAGCACGGCGCCAAAACAGTTGAAAAGCCGAGCTGGTGCCGCATCGGACAACGTTCGCCGTATCGGCATCCACCCAGGGCCAAGGGAGACCGTGCCGGAATGCCGGGCGGTCCTGGACGCGGTTCAGCGACTCAAGCCCATTGGCGCCGGCCCGGTGGAGTTCTTGGTGCAGTGGGAGGATGAGCGGGTGCCGCGGGTTCAGAGCTTGGCGCTGTTCGACGCCTTGACCTCGGCCGAGAAGACCATGCACGCCGACCCCGGGAAGCACGGGGAGATCACGGCATTCGTACTGGAGAGCACGCTGAGGTTCTCCGCCCGGCACCTCGGCTGACACCGCCGCCCGCGGCCCGCGACGCGCTGACCGGGAAGCACCCGGGAAGGGGACGCGCGCCGTCGTTCCATCGCCGCACGCAGTCAGAAGGACGCACTCGTCGGACCGGCGACAACTGCCCTCCGGAGCGGGGAGACTGGTAGGCATGATGCCGCGCGTGGAATGCCCGTCCTGCCACCGGCCCATCGCTGCCGGCCCGGTTGCCGGGCGCCTAGGGGTGGGCCGGGTCTTTCGACATGACGAGCCGGGGATGCGCCGGGAGAACTCCGGCTCGCTGGTGTCCTGCCCCGGATCCTTGGACGTCGTGCCGCTGCCGGTGCCCGGTGTGCAGTTCGGCTTGTTCGCCGAGGACCAGGAGGAGCACGATGACCAGGAGGACCTCGTCCTCTTCTAGTCAGCTCCCGGCGTGGGCAGTCGGGCGTGATGGCGAACCCCCGTGCTGCGCGAGGGTGTGCATGCCGGACCGGCCAGGTCGCGTCGAAACTCTGCCCCGGGAGGGCGCGCTCGTCGACTCGCCGGGACACGGTGTCAGCGGATCCGGTCGACGTACGTCACTTGCCGACCAGGCTCATGTGCGTGGCGTTGTAGCGGTCGCCCTGGACGCCGATACGTTGTGCTGCGGCGTCCAGGTCCGCCTTCTCGTCGGCGGACAGGGCTACCTGGGTGGCGGCGGTGTTCTCCTCCACCCGCGTGATGCGGCGGGTGCCGGGGATCGGGACGACCCACGGGTGCTGGGCCAGCAGCCACGCCAGGGCCACCTGCCCAGGGGCGGCCCCCTTGGCCTCGCCCAGCGCCGCGACGTGGTCGACCAGGGCCTGGTTGGCGGCGCGGTTGGTCTCACTGAAACGGGGGATGGTGGTGCGCACGTTGCCGTCGGAGAACGTGGTCCGGGCGTCCACGGTGCCGGTGAGGAATCCCTTGCCGAGCGGACTGAAGGGTACGAAGCCGATGCCGAGTTCCGCCAGGGCGGGCAGGACTTCGCGTTCGGGGTCGCGGGTCCACAGCGAGTATTCGCTCTGCAGCGCGGTCACCGGGTGGACGGCGTGGCCCCGGCGGATCGTCGGCGCTGCCGCCTCGGACAGTCCGAAGTGGCGCACCTTGCCGGCCTGGACCAGTTCCCCGACGGTGCCGGCCACGTCCTCGATCGGCACGTCGGGGTCAACCCGGTGCTGGTAGAACAGGTCGATGGTGTCCGTGCGCAGCCGCCGCAGGGACGCTTCGGCGACGCGCTTGATCTGTTCGGGCCGGCTGTCGAGCCCGGTGGAGGCGTTGTCGATCCGCCAGCCGAACTCCGTGGCCAGCACGACCTGTTCGCGTACCGGAGCGAGGGCTTCTCCCACCAGCTCCTCGTTGTCGTAGGGGCCGTAGACCTCGGCGGTGTCGAAGAACGTGACGCCGCGTTCGACGGCGCCGCGCAGGACCGCGGTCATCTCGCGGCGGTCGCCGGGGTTGGGGCCGTAGCTCTGGGACATGCCCATGCAGCCCAGGCCGATGGCCGAGACTTCAAGGCTCTGGCCGAGTGTCCGTGTGTGCACGGTGGATCTGTCCGAGAGGAGCGCTTCGCCGTGGAACGGGCCGATCGCAGTAGGGTACGCAGGGCTGCGTCGCTCGACTCGGGGAGAGCCCATGTCGGCGCGGCGATCGTGACCGCCGCCCTGGGGTTCCTCGGCCCTTGCGTGGGCCTACGTGGACGGGGACGACGGTAGGCACGCACTTCAGCGTGCGTACAACGTCACCTTCGGGTGGGGTGTCGGATTCTGAGCAGGTCGGCCCCGCTCCTTCGCGGCGATCACCACTCCGGCAAAGTGGCTCGTTCTCACCCTCGTAGCGGCTCAGCCGCCGGGCTCGCCCAGAGCGCCAACCTGCTGCTCGACGACCTCGACGCCGGTAACCGACGGCCGGCCATCGCCGGCCGAGTTCGCCCCGTTCGCCAGTCGTACCCTGACTGACGCGGACGGTGTCCTGGGAACCCGAAGGACAGGGACAGTCAGGCCGCCTCGACGGTGGGGCGGCCGCCGAACTGGACGGGGGCCGGACGTTCTGGTCCGCCGGCGCAGACAGCGGTGCACCAGGCTCGGGCCCTGCCAGGCTGAGGGGTTGCCGAGTCTTAACGAGGCGTCAGCGGGACGCCCTAGGGCCTGTCTGACGCATCCCGCCTGGCTTGCGACGCCTGGCACGCACGCTCGCCGCGTTGTCGGCTCGGCGGGCTCGTCGGCGTATGTCCAGTACGAGGACGACCCTCCGCCTTGCGATCGCACGCACCAGACGCCGCAAGCCCCGCCCTGCGGGCGGACGGCGCTCCTAGGTTCTGGCGCCGTCCCGGCCGCCCTCGATGGACCGCCGCCACGGTGACAACCGCCTGTACCCACGTCGATGAGGGTTGGTCCTACCTGGCCGCCGTCATGGAACCGACCAACGTGTGGCGGGCTGGATGCCGGGGGCGATCAGCGCGGAGTGGTGTCCGCTTGGTGTGCGCGAACCTCTCCGTGCCGGTGGCGCACACCGCGGGGTGCGCCGGCGCCGACAGGCGAGAGGCCGGAGTCCGCTGGCACCGGCCCTTTGTCGGGAGACACCCCCGATCCGCCGAACGGCGCCGGCGTGCCGTCACCAGCCCGGGCGCGGCGACCGCCGTCCGTTCGCCGCCGACCGTAGCCTGGTCCAGGCGCCGGTGGACGGATACGCGGACGCGTCCCCCGGGCCGGCTACCGGCAGGACTTCCATGGCACCCCGTACGCACTGGCTCTTCGGCGACCAACTCGGTCCGCACTTCCTGGACCCGCGGCACGACGGGCCCGACCATGACGCCCCGGTGGTAATGATCGAGGCGCGTTCCGTGCTGCGCCGGCGGCGCTTCCACCGGGCGAAGGCGCATCTGGTGCTGTCCGCGATGCGGCACCGCGCGGCCGAACTGGGCGACAGGGTCCGCTACGTCCACGCGGAGACCTATACGCAGGGGCTCGCCGCGGTGCCGGGCCGTGGCAAGGACCGGCTGACGGTCTGCCATCCGACCTCACGCGCCGCGCTGGCCCTGGTCACCTCCCTGAAGGCGGTGCAGGTGCTGCCCGCGAAGGGCTTTCTGGTGCCGCACGCCGACTTCGCGGAATGGGCGGACGGGCACACCGGCGGACTGCGGATGGAGGGTTTCTACCGGTGGGTCCGCACCCGGCACGACCTGCTGATGGACGGTGGTGAGCCGGCGGGCGGCCGGTGGAACCTCGACCACGACAACCGCGAGCCCCCGCCGCGCGGAGCCGCGGCCCTGGACGTGGCGCGGCCGTGGAGCCCGGCCGAGGACGAGATCGACGCGGAGGTCCGCCGCGACCTCGACCGCTGGGAGCGCGACGGCGACGTCTCCTTCGTCGGCCGCGACGGACCACGGCGTTTCCCGGTCACCCGGCGCGAGGCGCTGGCCGCGCTGCGGCACTTCACCGACCACCGGCTGCGCGACTTCGGCCGTTACGAGGACGCCATGCTCGCCGCCGACCCGGTGATGAGTCACAGCCTGCTGTCGAGTTCGCTCAATCTGGGGCTGCTCGATCCTGCGGAGTGCGTGGAGCGCGCCGAGAGCGCCTGGCGCGCCGGTGACGCGCCGCTCAACAGCGTCGAGGGCTTCGTCCGGCAGATCGCCGGCTGGCGCGAATACGTCTGGCAGCTCTACTGGCA
The DNA here is from genome assembly GCF_055584925.1 of Streptomyces sp. NPDC087906. NCBI lineage: Bacteria > Bacillati > Actinomycetota > Actinomycetes > Kitasatosporales > Streptomycetaceae > Streptomyces > Streptomyces sp. NPDC087906. The sequence goes on along the minus strand of NZ_JBVJLC010000002.1, from coordinate 17,851 downwards.
CTTCGGTGAGGAGTACCGGGGTCGCAACGCGCTGGGACACCGCGAGCCGCTGCCCGGCTGGTTCCTCGACCTGGACGCCGACGCGGTTACGGCGAACTGCCTGTCCACGGTGCTGGCCCAGGTACGCGACACCGGCTGGACCCATCACATCCCGCGCCTGATGGTGCTCGGCAGCCGCGCGCTCCAGGACGGCTGGGACCCGGCGGCAGTCACCGACTGGTTCCACCGCTGTTTCGTGGACGGCTACGACTGGGTGATGCTGCCCAACGTCGTGGGCATGTCGCAGTACGCCGACGGCGGCATGATGACCACCAAGCCGTACACGTCCGGCGGCGCGTACATTCACCGGATGAGCGATCTGTGCGGCCCCTGCGCATACCGGCCCACCGATCGCGTCGGCGAGCACGCCTGCCCGTACAGCACCGGCTACTGGGCCTTCCTGCACCGCCATCGGGCGGAACTGGCCGGCAACCACCGGATGGCCCGCGCCGTCCAGGGCCTCGACCGGCTGAAGGACCTGCCCGAACTCCTGAAACAGGCGGACGACCGCGGCGGACAGGCGCCGTGAACCACACGAAGGCACCCGTCGGCCGGGGACCGGACGGTCCACGCGCGCGTGCCACCTCTCGTTCGGCACGTCCTGGTACGAGACAAGGACCACTCGACCGATCCTGGGAGCCCGTATGACGCCCCGCCCCGACGAGCCGCCGCAGCCGGACGCGCTCTTCGGCCCGGACGATCTCGTGCTACCGACCACCCCCCGCCGCCTTGAACCCCCTGCCGCCCCGGCCGGCCGCGCGCTGCTGGACATCCGCGAGATCCACGCGGAGCCGCAGGCCATGGCCTCCGACCGGGGCCGCGAGATCCTGGCCCGCTTCCCGCAGGCCCGCGTCGTCGAGGTCGCCTCACACTGGCGCATCCCTCACCTGCACGGCAACGAGGGCAACATCAACCGCTGGGTCCGGGTCAAGACCGAGGTACTGGTCCTCGGAGTGCGCAAAACGTTCACCACCCGTCCCAACGGCCGCTCCGCGGACTGGATCGCCCCCGGTCTGTCCAACGGCTGCACGATGGCCTGCGCCTATTGCTACGTTCCCCGGCGCAAGGGCTACGCGAACCCGATCACCGTCTTCACCAACCCCCGCGACGTCATCGCCCACCTCGGCCGTCACATCGCCCGTCAGGGCCGCAAACGAGAACCGAACCAGTGCGATCCGCACGCCTGGGTCTACGATATCGGCGAGAACGGCGACTGCTCTGCCGACGCGCTCATCAGCGACAACACCCTCGACCTCGTCGCCGCCTTCCGCCACTGGCCCACCGCCAAGGCGTCCTTCGCGACCAAGTACGTCAACCCGGCACTGCTCGCGTACGACCCGCAGGGCCGGACCCGGGTGCGGCTGTCGGTGATGCCCCCGGTCGATTCCCGCCTGCTGGACATCCGCACCACCCCGGTACCCGAGCGCATTGCGGCAGCGGGCGACCTCCTCGAAGCGGGCTACGAAGTGCACTTCAACCTCTCGCCCGTCGTCCTGCGCCCCGGATGGGAGAGCGCCTGGGCCGAGCTGCTCCGGCAGATGGACGACGTACTGCCCCAGGCCGTCAAGGCCCAGGCGGCGGCCGAAGTGATCATGCTGACGCACAACGAGGACCTGCACGAGGTCAACCTGGGCTGGCACCCACGCGCCGAGGACGTCCTGTGGCAGCCGCCCGCCCAGGAACCCAAGCGCTCGCAGAACGGCGACACCAACCTGCGCTATCGCGGCCCGGTCAAGCACGCCGCAGTGACCCGACTCGCCGAACTCATCGCCACACACGCCCCCTGGCTCCGCATCCGCTATGCCTTCTAGTCTGCCGAGTCAGGAATTCTGTTCAGACGGGACAAGGCGTTCGAGGACCAGGGCCTGGGGTCGGTGTTCCACGCTGAAGCATCGCGGTGCTCTGCCTGTGGTTGGACGCAGCGATGCCGACCAGGAGTTGCGAAGAAACTGTCGCCTTGATCTCTCTCGGCTTGCTGGGCATTTGAAGAAAGGGCCTGGACTCGCAATAGTTAGTTACAACGCTCACGTTGTTGTGCGCGGCGGCGACAGTGTGGGCAGTGGTCAACGGGCCTGGCGCGGGCGGGACATCTGGTTGTGGGCAGGTGATGAGGTCTTTTGCGGCTCCTGCCAGAGTCGGTGGGAGCCGCCTGGACAAGGTGTTCAGGTGCCGGGTGGAACGCGGCGACATCGGGCCGCAGTGATATGGCGCCGATGTCAGATACCGACCAGCACCCTGTAACACACGGTCGGGGGGGCGTTCGGTCCGGGCGGTGCGCGTTCGTCCAATCCCGCTTCGACCAACGAGCCGGTGATCTGTGCCAAGGGGCCCTAGTCTTGATTCGAGGTTCTGGCCTTGTTCAGCTTTCACAGTCTGGCTGTCTACGAGGAGTACCGACAACTGTGCGGTCACGAACCTGAGTTCATTGAGGCGGACCGCATTCGAGACCACAGCGGATGTGTAGTGCGCTATGACAGCACCTTTATGCGTCCGTTGCCCCCCGATGAGCCTGCGCCGATGAACGGCGCATAGTCGATGCCACAGGCCAGGCCAGCATGCTGGCGAGTGCCCGTGGTGGAGGACAGGACCAGAGCGCTGCTGAGCAGCGGCGTCCAGAAGCCTCTCGCGTCAAGGAAGCCGCTGGGCTTGGCGTGGAATCCGAACTGCCGCCAGGACCTAACATCGAAGCATTGTCGGTGGGCTCTGCCAGGGTGTGCGTCGTGGATGAACTGGTGGAGCGGGTCGACGATCAAGATCGTGTGTTGGGCGCGGTGGTCAGCCGCTGGGAGGCCATCCGAGAGGGTTGGCTGCACCGGGTCGCCGTGACGGTGTGCCGTGATGAGCGCGGGCGGATCCTCGTTCACCGGCGATCGGAGCAGTTGTCGCGCTTCCCCGGGCTGTACGAGGTCGTGGTCGGTGGTGCCGTGGTTGTTGGTGAGTCGTATGAAGAGGCCGCCGCGCGGGAGTTGGCCGAGGAGCTGGGTTTTCGCGTGCTGCCGAACTTGCTGTTCACGTTCCTCAACCGCAGCGGTTTGAGCCATCACTGGCTCGGCGTGCACGAAGCCGTGGTGCCGAACAAGGTGGCCGCCGATCCTGATGAGGTCGCCTGGCATGGTTGGCTGACCGAGCCGGAGCTGCGGTCGGCCCTGCTGAAGTGGCGCTTCACCCCCGACAGCCACGAAGCGTTCAGCCGGTATCTCGCGTTCCGGACCGCGCAGTCCTGACCTTGCCGCCTCCCGGGCTGGGAAGCGGGCTTGAGACCCGCATGGTGCGTGCGCCTGTTCGTGACAGGTGTCGGACCATTTCTGATCAGCGGTAGGCGTCGGCCGTGTTGGATGGGTTTATGAGTCAGGCAGATACCCTGCGCCTGCGGCGGGCCATCGCCCGGACCGAGGACGCAACGCGAAAGCATCCCCAGCGGGCGCCGCCCGGAGGAAGCCGATGGTCTGCGGGTACCTTCGCGACCGACGGTGCGCCGGGCTTCGATCCTTTCCCCTTCCTCCAAGCCCTCCAGGTCACCGGCTCGCGCGCGGTAGTCATCCGTCAGGTCGCCGCCATCATGCAAGGTTCCACCGAACTGACCGGGGATCTCTACCTGCTCTGGGACGGCACCCCTGACGAGACGCACACCTTACGCGACGCTTTGGCCCTGTGCGGCTGCGTTGACCTGCCCGATCTCGACCGCTCACAGGTGGGATACCAGGTCACCGGCGCCGGCGGGGACCTGTGCACGCGAATAGTGTTCGCGCCCCGGCGGCTAGGCCGTCCCATATGCCTGGGCACTGGGCCTTCGTCCGGAGGTGAGCGGCCGTCTCGGCGTCCTATCGCCACCTCGGACGCCTGGAGGAGCGCGGTCTCATCAGCCGCACCGGCCGCCGCTGGCGCTCCTGTCGCCTCGGCATCTGATCACAGGGCACCCAGCCAGCGCGATGCGACCAGAGGGACCATCGATCGCCGGGATGCCGGTGCGGGCTGCGGCGTTCGCGGCCCTGCATTCTGTGTCTTGGGGGAGTGGGAACTCCTGCGGGCAGCGGGGTGTCGGAAGGAACGTGGCTGCGGGGGGGCAGTGTCCCCGGGCCTCACCTATAGCCTCTGGGGAAGATCGTTGGGCTGAAGCCCCAGGGAGCCTTCCCGCCACGAGGCGACACCCTTCCGCGACCACACCCCCCTCATACCGCCCCGGCTGGTCCCCCCGTTCAGCCGGGGCTTCCTCTTGGCGACAAGCCCGAGGATGACAGCGTCCATCCTCTTTCCCGCCGGTCGGATATCGCTCAAGCAGGCCCGGCTCGGCCTCGCCTGGTGGGGATGTTTGCTGTCTATCTCGGTACCGTCGCAACCTTCGCCATCTGGCTGCGCACATGATCACCCGGACAAGCTCTGAGGGCTGTCCTGCGCGCGCCACCGGCCCACCGCGTGCGCTGCCGTACGCCGGGTCATCCGTATTCCTCCGTTCGCCGCCCGACCGCGCCGTCCGGCCGGACAATGCCTTGGATGGCGGAGCGAGTCGATAATCACGTGGGCGGCGGAGTCGTGCACGGGGCCGTGGTCCAGGCTGGGGTGGTGCACGGCGGAGTGCACCTGCACAGGGCGACGGCAGGCACGCCGCTGCCGCGGCGCTCCGGGCCGTTGGCGGGGCGGGCCGACGACCTCATACGACGAGCGGCGGCAGGCAGTTGCGTGCTGCACGGCACCGCCGGCGTCGGCAAGACCGCGCTGTACACGGTGAGCAGGCCACGTTCGGCCGGCGCGGCACGGTGGTCAGCGCGGCGCATCCCCATCTCGACGTAGTAGAAGTACGCGGCCCCCGGTTCGTTACTGGAGTCCTCGTACGACTTACGCAGCGCCCACTGCCGCACCCGCCCCACGACCGCTTTCGCCGAGAAGCCGGAGCCACAACCGCGTCCGGGCGCCCCTCGGGCGAGGAATGCGGCCCCGCCCTGGTAGCGACTGCGTCGGCCCTCTCAACTCCGGCCAGCCCCCTGACGGCCACCTGCCCGCAAAGGCACCAGGACGACATCTCATGCGCCGGTTGTTCCGTCGATCTGCTCGCGAATGAGATCGGCATGACCGTTGTGACGTGCGTATTCCTGGATCATGTGCACCATGATCCAGCGCAGGGAGACCCCCTGATCGCCCATAAAACCCGCTTCATGTTCGGACAGATGACCGGAATCGTCCAGCGATGCGTCGGCGATCACCTCACGGCCTCGGGCGACCTCGGCTTGCCAGGCAGCCGTCGCCTCGTCGAGCCCTCGGTCCGGCCGGAGCGCATAGCCGTCGACGTTGTTCTCCCCGAACACTGGCGGCACTTCCTGACCTGCGAATACACGCTGGAACCAGTTGCGTTCCACCTCAGCCACGTGCTGAACGAGACCGAGCAGCGTCATCGATGAGGGTGACGCTGCGGCAATCCGTAATTGATCATCCTTGAGGCCCGAACACTTCAAGGCAAGAGTTGCACGGTGAAAGTCCAGCCATGCCTCCAGCATGGCGCGCTCGTCAGCATGCGCGGGTGGGATAGGCCGTCCGTCCGGTGTTGTATTCATCGGCAAACCATGGCAGCAAAAGCCCTGGCCCACGACCGCCTTCGCTGGCGACGTACACGCGTCTCATCCGCTCCTGGGGCGAGCCAGTGACGTCAAAACTCGGTTCTGGCACAGATCTTGGGGAGCCGTCGCGGAGCGTGACATCGCTGTTCGATTGTGAGGGCCTGGCTCGTACGAGACGGCGTACGCCTTATCGCCTGACGACCGGAAGTGACGCTCCCTCAGGTTCAATCCGTTCGCTGCTGTAGTCAGCGGTGGACCGTGATGGTGCTAGTCATGCAGACCGACGCGCTGTTCTGGGACTCGCTGGTGTTCGAGGGGATCGACGAGGTGGAGGTTGAGGCGGTTACGGCCGCGTTCGGCACGGTCGAGGTGGTGGGGAGAGGTCGCGCGGTCGCGGTGGCATGTCCGGACTGCGACCTCCTCTCGGATCGAGTCCACGATCGTTACCAGCGCAGGCTGAAGGACCTCCCGCTCGCTGATCAGTGCTTTGTGATCCGACTGACGGTCAGGCGTTTCATCTGCGGGTCGGAAGACTGCCCGCGCCGGACGTTCGCCGAGCCGTTCTCCCGGCTGGCCGCCCCGTACGCTCGGTTCACCACGCGGCTCAACCGTGCTCTGGAACGGGTGGGTCTCGCCCTGGCGGGGCGGGCCGGAGCTCGGCTGACGGCCCAGCTCGGCTTCGGTGTGGGGCGGATGACCTTGTTACGCAGGGTCATGGCACTGCCCGATCTGCGGTTCAGTACTCCACGGGTGTTGGGCGTGGACGACTTTGCGATCCGTCGCGGCCAGACCTACGCCACGGTCTAGACCAGCGTCGAAGACCGTCGCGTGGTCGATGTGCTCCCGACCCGCGAGGGCGGACCGCTGGCCGCCTGGCTGATCCGCCACCCGGGCGTGGAGATCATCTGCCGGGACCGGGCGGGCGCCTACGCCGAGGGCGGCCGCCGCGGCGCCCCTGATGCTCTGCAGGTCGCTGACCGGTTCCATCTGTGGCAGGGCCTCGGCCGGGCCGTAGAGACCTGCGTCGCCGCCCATCGCGACTGCCTGCGCAACCCGATACCCAGCGGCACGCTGCCGCAGGACACCCCACTGGCTTCCGATCGGACGCAGAACGGCGCGGTGCCGGTCGGCCGGCGAGCCGAGCGAAAGAAGGCCGTACATGCCCTGGTCCACGAGATGCTCACCGAGGGGCACTCACGTCGGGCGATCGCCCGGCACCTGGGCTGGAGCCTCAACACCGTGCTCCGATACGCGAACGCCGCACGTTGGCAGGACACCATGCGCGAGAGCCAGCCCCGGCCCAGCAGGCTGGACCCCTACAAGCCCTTCCTGGAGCGACGCTTCGCCGAGGGATGCACCAGCGTCACCCAACTCCATGGCGAGCTGGTCGCCGAGCAAGCTCCTGTCACCTACGGCATGGTCCGCGCGCACATCGCCACCTTGCGCGGGGTTCCGGCCGAGGCGCCGCCCCGGCCGCCGACGGTGCGGCAGGTGACCGGCTGGCTCACCCGGCACCCCACCGCCCTGACTGAGGAAGACCGGGCCGGCCTGAAGGACGTCCTGGCCCGCTGCCCCGAACTGGACACGGCCGCCAGACATGTCCGCGGCTTCGGCGAGATACTTACCGACCGCCTCGGCTGCACACTCCCCACCTGGATCTACGCGGTCGACGCCAGCCACCTGCCCGGCCTCACCGGCTTTGCACTCCACCTGCTCCGAGACCTCGATGCCGTGACCGCCGGGCTCACTCTCGACTGGAGCTCCGGCAGTATCGAAGGCGCCGTCAACCGCATCAAGAAGATCAAGAGGCAGCTCTACGGCAGGGCAGGGTTCGAACTACTCCGCAAGATGATCCTGCATCAGTGACTCTCCGCGACTGCGACCCCAGATGTTGCGCCAGAAACGCCGTCGGGCCTCAAACGTCAGAAGCGCGGTCCGACAGTGGGATGTGAGACCAAGGCACGGGCCGCGACTTGCAGTTGTCCTTCCCATGCCGCCTCATCGATCCCCAGCGTGTACTCGATGCAGCACGCGCATGGCGGGAGTAGCGCCACGAATGCTTGCTCCTCAGCGGTCTCGACCTCCGTCTCCGACCACTCGTCCGATGCCAACTCGGCGAGATCCACCTCCCCGGCGGTGAATCGCGCAGCCAGCCTGCGCAGCGCGTATCGTCGGGCCACGTGGTGATCGGGCAGCTTGATCCCCAATTCTTTAAGAGCCTGCTCGAATGTGCCACGGATGTCCCGGGGGTCCGCATGACTCGGCAGACCAGCGAGCTCGCACAAGGCCGGCGTGTCCATTCCGATTGCGAGTGCCTGGGCAGCGGTCATCGGCAGGTCTTCCGGACACACCTGATCCGCCTGATACAGCCACGCTGCCTCCAGCAGGGGCGGATAAGCGCTGCGGACAGGGCGGTCAGTCTCGGATGTGTCGTCTATCGCTGCCATGATTCATACGATGCCAGCATGGCTCGCGAGAGTGCCCGGAAATTTCGACTGTCCCGGCAAACCGCCCTGCGGGCTGACCCAACTCGTGCTGCCCCGGCGACACTCCGCGACGGCTCCCCAAGATCTGTGCCAGAACCCAAAACTCGCTGACATTGATCTTGCTGAGGCACACGAGGTGACTCCCGGAAGCACCTCCAAATGACTCCCCAACGAAATGACACAGCCAACCTGCCTTCGGCTACGTCGTCGAGGGCGCGGTCCGCTTCAAACTCGAAGGCGAGCCCGAGCGCGTCGTCGAGGCCGGCGGGACGTTCTGGGAGCCCGGTGGCGACGCGATCCACTACCAGGACGGCAACGCGCTGCCGGACGCGCCCACCCGGTTCGTGGTGACCATGATGTGCGCGCCCGGCAAGCCCATGCTCGAACTCGTCGAAGAGGAGGAGCCGACCCGGCGGGCCCACCTGCGCGCACCGTGCCCCGTCACTGACGAGTCCCCGCGGCTCACGGCCACGCCGGCTTCCCGCACGCCGTCGTGGCCCAGGGGGGCATCCCCGCAGTCACATGACTGATGTTTACCACTGCGCCCCCAGCCGACAGTGTGACCGAAAAGTGTCAGTACGGTCTGCGTCGCAGACCGCCGTCAGTTCAACACGAGCGGGGACAGCGGGATGACGCGTCGGGTCTCGCTGGGGCCGACAACAGGCTGGACAGCTCACTTCTTCGTACGGCGCCCAGCCGGGCGTGCGCCGCCTAGTGACCCCGCACGGCGGCGTCAAGCACCTTTGTCTGGGCGGCGATGAGGTCAGAGGGTAGCTTCGCGGGCTTTCTGGGCCGATCGGCGATCGACTTGTAGACCGCCACCGTCGATCCATGGCGTTTCACCAGCACACTGACCGCGACCCTCAGAGGGTCGGAATCGGCATTCATGACCATGGTGAGACCGAAGGCGACACTGTTCTCACCTTGCGCCGGACCGTCGAGGCCTTTGACGTCTTCGTAGGCGACGGTCGGCAGATCCACTGTGTAGGCCGTGCAGGTGCGCAGCGCGGTCCGCAGGTCGGTAAGGACCCGCACAGCATCGGTCGGCCGGTACGACACCAGCGTGAGGATCGCGGAATGCCCCGGCGTGCCCGCCGCGCGCTGCACACTGCCGATGGGTGCGTATCCACTGGCCCCCTCAAGCGTATTGCGGACCGGAGCGCAGACGGCAGGGTGCGTGATCGAGCTGGGGAAGGCCTTGACGACGCCGTTGCCGAGCCCGTCCGTGCCCTCTCCGATCTCGTTCGCCGTGACGCCAGGGAGGTCGTGCTCGTCCACCACGGCGTCCTCAAGCTGAGCTTGCGTCAACACCGCAGCCTGCGGGGTCTGTTGTCGACTGCCCGGCTGCTTCGCCGCTACGGCACCACTGCCACCCCCATCATGCCCACCCGCACAACCCGCACCCGCCAGGCCGACGAACACCAGCCCCACAGCGGCCATACGTCTTCGCACACTGTTCTTGCTCACGTTTCCTCCCCTTGATCACTTGGTAGGGAGGAACGATACGACAGGGGGCAACGTCGAGGATCTGCCACGGCGCCGTGCGTACCGGCCGCGCCGGGCCGAGCCGTGGCAGATCCTGACGTCCCATCAGATCAGCGCGGACCGATGACCTCAGGGACCGGGCGTTCGGCGCCACCCGTCGGGTGGTTGCGTACGACCGGGTCGCCGGTCGCGGTCCCGGGTCACCAGGGTCGACGAATCGCCGCCGTCCAGGTTCGCGATGTGCGGGACAGCGCTGAGACAGAGCTGCGCTGCCGCGCTGGGATCGGATGCAGTGCGTGCTACCTGCAACCTCAGCAACCCGGCCAGCACGGCAGAATCGACCGCTTCCTCAATGATCTCGTCCATAGCGAACTCACCGGTGGCCACCAGCTCGTACAGCAAGTCGGCGGCCTCCGGGGAGCTCAGCCACCGCGCGGCGAACTCGTCGTCGGCGCTCGCCAGGTCGATCGCAGCGGATTGCTCCACCGTCGGGAGGGGCACGCTGCCCTCGTCGGACGGGCCGGTCTGCTCGGCGAGATCCTGGGCAGCGGCCACAGCGCACCGCGCGGCGTACGTGCGCCGAGAGTCTTCCCGCTCCCGCGCCACGGCTGTCGGCCACCGGGCGTCATCTTCGGAGCGGGCCAGGTCGAGCAGAGGGGCGGCTGTGAGACTGACCTGGATGCACGGCAACAGCGCCACCTCGACGGCCTCTTATTCGGCCGGTACACCGCGCCCGCTGCTTCGGCACAGGCACCGATCAACGTGGTCAGAGCGGCGATCAACCGTGCGTTGCGGCGCCGATGAGCGGGCAGTTCCATACGGTCCGGCGTCGTAGTCACCTCCGCACTATGCACGGCCACACCCGCCGCGCGACCACTTTCGGCGAGAAACCGGACCCACCAGGCGCGTCCGGGGTGCGCATCGGGCGAGGGATGCGGCCCCGCCTGGTAGCGCCTGCGACGACCCCCTCAACTCCGGCCAGCCCCCTGACAGTCACCCGCCCGCAAAGGCACCAGGACGACGATCCGTCACTCGAACGTCTGGCTGAGCACCCACCACGCCCAGACCACTACGCCGGCAGGAATGACCACGGCCAGTGAGCCGAGTGCGACACCGGCTCGGGCGCGGCGGCGGTCCACCGTTTCGTCCCCGCGGGCGGACCGCAGCTCCGCCAGGCCGGAGACGATCGCCCAGATCCCGACGGGCACGACGAAGTACATGGGGAGGTAGCGGATCATGGGTGTGTCGAGGGGCAGCCACGGCCATCCGAGTATCCCGACGGCGACGATCCCCAGGGCCAGGGACCAGGAGCCGACCCGACGCTGTTCGGGGTCGGTCGGGCGGCGTGCTCGCAGGGACTGTAGGGAGTTCATGTCCGCGAGCGTAGGGAAGGCGGGGGCTCCCGCACCTGAGCCCGGCTACTCAGCCCGAGCTGGGTATCCATGGTCTGCCGCACGTCGAAGGCGAAGCCAGCTCCACGCTCGGGCGGGCTGAAGGATTGGGCACGATCGGCCCTTCGGTACCTGACGAGCTTCGGTGCCTGGCCTGCCCTCCCCCGGGGAGGCGGGGAGGGACGGCCAGGGGTGACGGCAGCGAACTGGCTGCCGCGCCCCCGAACCTAGACCCGAAAGCCAGGGCGCGCGGCCACTCTCGACGAAACACCCCCGCGCGGGAGATCCCGAACGGGGGTCTGGAGTCGGCGGAGCATCGGCTTCGAGGTGATGGGCCCCCGACATCATCCAGGATGGCAGCTGATCGTCCGTTGCTCCCCGGAGCGGTCACGGACGCTGACCAGAGGTCGCCGAGTCAGCACGGTTTCACCCACCAGACGGGGGTCCAGTCGAGATACCCGTGCTGTCCCGAGTCAGCAAAGCCGGAAGAACCACCGTCAGCTTCGTACCACTATGCCCACCGACCGTTTCGATCACACTTAGGACCAACGCCGGCTGCCTGACCGTGGTCTTCTTCGCGGCCGTTCCCTTCGAGGCGGTCTCCTTGGCCAGTGGCCCTACGGGTTGGGCGGTGTGGCCCGCGTGCGAGTGGTCCCGCCGTCGGATTACGGCGGCGGGACCATAGAAACGCAGCGGCCAGTCTGGTCTGTGTGTATCCTCAGGCCGCGTCCTACGGGTGGGCGGTGCGGCTCACTCAAGCAGTTCGGCGTTGACGGTGATGTTCTTGACGCCGGCCAGCGCCTTGCTCACGGGGCAGTTCTCCTTGGCGTTCTTGGCCGCGATCTGGAAAGCGGATTCGTCCAGGTCAGGAACGTGTGCCCTGACCTTCAACGCGATACCGGTGATAGCGGTGCCGGGCTCCCAGGTGACGTCGGCCCTGGTCTCCAGGCTGGCCACAGATTTTCCCGCCTGGGCCAGGCTGTGCGCGAGCGCCATGGAGTAACAGGAGGCTTGGGCGGCGAATCAGTTCCTCAGGCTGGTCTTGCCGTTCGCCTGCTCTGCACGGGCAGGCCAGGACACCTCGAACGTGCCGACGCCGGAGGAGTCGAGGCTCACGGTCCCTGAGCCGTCCAGAAGAGCACCGTGCCACTGCGTCGTCGCGGTTCGGGTCGTCGCCATGATCTCTCCAAAATGTGTGAAATCGAGGTGTAGTTGGGCTCTTGCGTCAGAGCTGCCCATGTCCGGCCCCGACAATCCACCCGTCCGAATGAAACCGCCCGCCGCTGCCTCCAAGGAGGCCACGAAGAGGACACCCCCCCATGGGCCGCCGGATTGCCCGGGCCGGTGACCGGCGGCTGCGACTTCGGCGCGGATGGCCGGTCGCGCGGGAAACCGACCCGGAGGACCTGGCGTACATCGAGCCCACCTGACCGAGCGCATCAACTGGTTCGGCGAGTACTCCACGTACGAGCTCGGCATCCAGTCCGACGTATACGACCCCCGACGTCGACTTCACCCCGCTACGCGAGCAGGGTCTGACGGCCGCCGGCCCCGAACTGGCCACGTGCCCCCGGGAGAGCCAATAGGATGGGCGGCTCCAGTCTCGTCATGAAAACGAGGGTCACGATGCGTGTAATGATTGGCCTAGGTTTGACTGGCGCGATTATCGCCTACGTCTTATTCGGCTGGATCGGAATGGGCACCTATATTGCCTGGATCCCGGGATCACTTGCCATTTTTTTCTGTTACTACTTCCATGGCTCGCCATTTACTACGTGCGATGGAGTGTGCTTCCCTCCCGCAGGTGTCGGAGGGTCGCCAAGGCTCACAATGCCGTCAGTCAGATCAAAGTAAGCGCACTCTCCGCGTCGGAGGTTATCATTCATGATTTTGGCGCAATCCGTCATCGAGACAGTGCCGAAAGAGCGCGCCCCCGAGTTGACTATGACGGCAGGTCGGCGGACGAGATTGGGGCGCTGCTCAACAAGCAGCTTTATATGATCATTACCCCCCAAAAGGTCGAACTGTGGCAACGCGTCAGATCCTCTTACGGCATTGTCGCAACGCTTGACAGGCAGCAGATCCGCAAGATCCGGGCGATCGACGACGAGGCAGATAAGATCTCTCTTCGGAATTCGGAGGCGACGCATCTACGGGGGGCAGCGGCCTGGAACTCCGGTTCAAGAATGGCAGCTACGTCAGCATTTCGCGCACCTGGATGGGAACCTAGGAATAAGGTCCCCATCGATCGGCGTACGGCCACTGGAGCGGAGAACCGCGGAGCATCACGCCGGACCCGGACAGCAACGTAGCTCGCGTCCCGTCGCCCTACTGGCAGTGCTCGGGCGGGCCCGGCACGGCGAAGTACCGCCGCAGTGTCCTCTACCGCAGACTGACGGTGTGAGCGCTCCCTGTGGAGCGGTCAGGACATAGCCCCGGCAGACACCGTGGAAGGGCAAGTCCGCGATCGAATCTGCGATCGGATCTCCTGGAGAGGTCTCCCGCGCGGCGAGCGCGTGCGCGGTTCCAGCACCTCCGGGATGATGGCTCCCGTCCTGCCCGATCACGTCCTCGAAGCCGCACACAGGCCCGGTGGAGGGCCGCTGTTCGGCGATCCAGTCTGGGACTTCCAGGGGTTCTTGCCGCGCAGCGCTGGCGGACGCACGATCGTGAGCGGCAGTCGCGGCCCGGATGGCGGGTCCGTACGGAGCGTCGTACACAGGAGTGACCGCACTGAGCGTCGGGAGGCGAGCGCGTGTTGCGTCCGGTGGTGGAGCCGATGCTGGCCAGCGCGGTCGATGTTCTGCCCGGCCCGGCCGCGTTCGGCCGTGTCGCCGCCGAGCTGAAGTTCGACGGTTTCCGGACCCTGCTGTTCACCGCGGCGAGCACGGGCGGCCCGGTCCTGGTCCAGTCCCGGCACGGCACCCTGCTCCAGGACGCCTTCCCCGACCTGGTGGCGGCAGCCCGTGAACAACTGCCCGAGGGACTGGTCCTCGACGGCGAACTGCTCGCCCTCGACGGAAAGGAGCTGTCGTTCGCGGCGCTGCAGCGACGTGCCACCGCCGGGGCCCGAGCTGCCCGTACGCTCGCTGCCGAGCTGCCTGCCTACTACATCGCCTTCGACGTCCTCCAGCTCGACGGCGAGAAGGCACTGTTGAACCGCCCCTACAGCGAGCGACGGAGCCTTCTGGAGAATCTGTTCGCCGAGCGGGTGCTGACGGCGCCGTGGACTCTGTGCCCGATGACGCGAGAGCGTGCGGTGGCGCAGGAGTGGCTGCGGGACTGGATCGAGATCCCCGGTCTCGAGGGGGTCGTGCTCAAGCCGGTCGACGGACGGTACACGCCGGGCAGGATCGGCGGCTGGTCGAAGATCCGGCGCAGGGACACGGCCGAGGCGATCGTCGGCGCGGTCACCGGCACGCTCGCCCGGCCGCAGGTCCTCGTCCTGGGCCGGTACGACACCCACGGCGTGCTGCGGTCGGTGGGCCGCACGACGACGCTGCGAACCGAGCAAGCCCGCGAGCTTGCAGGCCGCCTGACTCCAGCGGGCCCCGACCATTCTTGGACCGGGGTGCGGTTCACCACCGTATGGGGCCGTGAGCCCGTCACCCCGATCCTGGTCGAACCTGACCTCGTCGCGGAGATCAGCGCAGACACCGCCGTCGACCGCGGGGTTTACCGGCATCCGGTGCGTCTGGTCCGGATCCGAGACGAATTGCATCCCCTGCAACCTGAGCCGCTCCCCGATCCGGACGAAACCGAAGGTCGTCAACCTGACAACGATCCGAGTGACGGCCGCTGACCTGCTCCGCGAATGGGCGACGCCTACAGGCCGAGGTCCTGGGCGGCGAGTTCGGTGCCGCGCAGGCGGGCCTCGATCTTGGCGAAGGCCGTGTCCCGTGAGGTGGAGGTGTCGTCGGCGAAGGGGGCGAAGCCGGCGTCGTCGCAGGTGCCCAGCTGGTCGAGCGGGATGTGGCGGGCGGCCTCCAGGACGCGGTCGCGTACCTCCTCCGGGGTCTCGATGCGGGGGTCGATCGGGTCGGTAACGCCGACGAACGCGCGTGCCCCGGAGGGCAGTTGGGCGGCGGCGGTCTTCAGGACGCGCTCGCGGTCGGGCTCGCCGGCCAGGGCGAGGTAGAAGTTGCCGACCGTGAGGTGGAACAGCCTGGGCAGCAGTTCGGTGTAGTCGACGTCGAGGCTGTGGGTGGAGTCCTGGTCGGCTCCGGGGTCGGTGTGCACGCCGATGCGGGCCTGCTCGTCGGCGGTGAACCGGCCCAGGACGTTGTTGTTGAGGGCGACGAAGTCGTCGAGGAGAGTGCCGGAGGGGTCGAGCTTCAACGACAGCCGGCCCTCGGTGAAGTCCAGCTGCACGCGGTGGGCGCCCGCGTCGAGGCATCCGCGGATCTCGGCCTCGGCCTCGTCGGCGAGGTCGGCGAGGAACGCCTCGCGGGAGTATCCGGCGATGCCGCCGGCCGGGTAGAGCAGGCTGAGGGCCGAGGGTGCGACCACGGCCTGCTTGACGGGGAGGTCGGTGCGGGTGCGGGCGGCGCGGAGGTAGGTGTCGGCCCGCACCTGGTAGCGGAACGGTCCGTCGGTCAGGACCGGCAGTTGCCGGGTGTGCCCGTCGGCGAACGGGATGACGGCGCCGTCGGTGCCGAGGCCCGCCAGGCCGGTGAGGGGGTAGGTGAGCGAACTCGGCTTGTGCTGGTCACCGTCGACCAGAACCGGGCTGCCCAGCTCCGCCAGCCGGGACAGGGTGTTCGCGACGGCGTCGTCCTGGACGCGCGCCAACTCCGCCTCGCTCAGTCGCTCTTGGGCATGGTCGTTGTACGCCTGCACCAGTGCGTGCGGACGGGGAAGGCTGCCGATCGGCTCGGTAGGAATGCTCATGATCCGCACTCTAGAAGACACCGGCATACCCCCAGAACGGGCGTGAAACCCGCCCGATGACGCCGCACCCCCCGATTCCCGGGCCTACCGACGGGACGTCACCACAACTCATGGAACACGAGGTTCACCCGATCGAGCCGCTGGGCCCTCGAAGAAGGCCACGGCCAAGAGGACCGCGAAGAAGCCGCCCGCCAAGAGGGCTTCTCCGGCGCAGCACATAACGCGTGCCCCGGCACAGCGCTGGTGGTCGGCCGTTCCTGGCCACCCACATTTGGGTGACGTGACCTCCGGTACGAATGGTCACCGGGGGGGGCGGGAGTTGTCGCTCGGCCGTGACCGTGGCCCCGGCGAGCGTGCCGTGAAGAACCGGCACGGCCAACGCCCTTGAGAGTCCGTTCTCGGTGCGCCGATGTCCTCGGGCCGGGCGTGCGCCGTGTGGGTGGCGTGACGGCGGTGCCGGGCGTGGACGCGTGGTGGTGTGAGGGTTGGCTGTCCGGGTTCGTCCCACCCTCTGAAGTGGAACGAGGACCCTCTTTGCGTAGTCCCCTCGTCTCAGCGGCGGTCGCCGTCGTCGCGGTGATCGCTCTGTCCCCGCTCAGCCCGGCCTCGGCCGCCTCCGCGCCCGATGTCGGTGACATCGTCTGCAACGGCGGCTCGCTCAACGTGCAGTTCAACCCCGGCATCACGTTCACCGAGAACACGGTGCGGGTCTCCGCCAACGGCGACGTGGGCATCTGCTCCTCCCGCAAGTACCTGAAGATCACCGGTGGCAGTATCCGGATCGAAGCCTCCCTCACCGCAGCCTGACGGCACCCACGCCGCGGCCAGAGCAACAGATCGCACGACCGACGGTCCGCTCCATGCGCCGGCCGCCACAGGACGGTCGTCCCACCTACTTGCTTCTGGGAGTGCCCGCCCACCGTCCGATCACAGCGCAGAGGATCGTGAACAAGCTGCGAAAACACGGCCTGCAAGTCATCAGCGCCCGCAACACCGCCATGCTCGAAGCCGTGGCCGACCTTCCTACCATCGTGATCAGTGACCTCTTCGGCGTCAGCGCTTCCAGCGCTCACAGGTGGGCTCGGTTCGCCCCAGGACAGATGGACGGACTACCTCGCTGCCTGCCAGGCCACTGAAGAGGCTTCTTCGCGCCCTTTGCTGACGTTCCGAGGGACCGATCCGGCACTACTGTGCTGGCGAGACGACTGGTCTGGCAGGGGCAACGGGGATGATGGACGAACCATTGATGGCACTGGCCGCGGTAGGCGGGACCGCGGTGGTGCAAGCCGCAGGAACAGACGCATGGCGAGGGTTTCAGCGTTCACTGGCCCGCTGGATTGGCCGGGGTAACGAGCAGGTTGAACTGGAGCGCCTGGACCAAACTGCGTCCGCTTTGGAGACCGCAGCGACGGCAGAGGTTGAGCAGGTACGCGCCCGTCAGCAGGCCATGTGGCAGGCCCGTATCGAAATGGCACTCGAAAGGCTGAGCGACACCGAGCGTGCGCAGGCCGCCGGAGATCTTCGCGAGCTGCTGGCCCCATACGTCTCTCCAGGCGGAGAGGCTGTCGGCGGCAACGTGGACATCAGGGCTGAGCATGGCTCAGTCGCAGCTCGCGGCACCGGAGATGTGAACCTAGGCCGCCCCGTCGTCGGGCACACCTCTCCTGGGCCGGAGAACGATCCGGACGACGACTGGCCGCAGGAGTCCTGATCCGTGGGTGACATTGCCAAGGGCGTCCTTGGGGGCGGATGGGCGCCGGTCGTCGGCTGGGTACTGCCCACCGCACTCAATCTCGCGGTTTTCTTCCTTATTGTCGCCCCCAGTCTGCGGCGGACCGCCGCCGCGATGTCTACACGCCCGCCGGGCATCTTGTTCTGATCGCCGGACAGGACAAGGTGCCCGGACGGGGAGAAGAGCCTGGCCCTGTTCTTCGTCGAGGTGGTCTTGTTTTGTCAGGCTGGCAGGGCGATCACAGGGCGAGCATGAGTTTGCCGCCGGGGCGGCGGGATT